>DASVCS010000122.1:0-4614 GCA_036381495.1 Longimicrobiales bacterium | reverse complement strand
GAGGTGCTGCCGCTCGAATGGGACGACGACTTCGGCGAGCGCCTCGAGGAGTCGCAGGTCACGCTGCGCGACTTCACCTTCCCGATGTCCGGCCGCGACTGGGACGCGTTCTTCGTGAACCAGCACGGCACCATCAGCTTCGGCGCGGGTGAACGCGCGTTCAGCATCGGCCGGTTCGCGGAGCTGAGAGAGTCCGGCGACGACATCATCAACACGGTGCCGGTGATCAGCGCCTTCCTCAAGCCGCGCATGTCCGGGCCGCGCTACGTGAAGCAACTCGAGGACCGCGTCGTCGTGACCTGGACGCTCACCGAGCCGTACGGCGGCGTCTTCGACTTCACCTGGACGCCCACGGTGAACCGATTCCAGGCGGTCCTGCACCGCGACGGCACGATCGAGCTGTCGTACGACGAACTGGCGGCGCAGGACGCGATCGTCGGCGTCTATCCGCTGCCGGGCAGCGGCGCGCGGGTGCCGCTCTTCACGATGGCCGACGCGGAGGACCCGTTCGTCCCCGGCGCGCGGGACGTGCGCGCCGTGCGCGCGTCGGTCGTGGACGGCATCGGCGTCGAGGTCACCTTCGAGACGCGGAGCCCCGTCCCGCCCGAGCGCGATCCGCGCGTCGCCGGCACCGCCTACCGCATCCTCTTCGACCTGGACGCGCCGTTCGCGCCGCACGACACCGCCGACGCCGACGTCGTCTGGATGATCGAGGGCACGGACGACGGATCGTACGAGGCGTCCGGCCGCGGCGCCCTGCCGGGCGTCCGCGTCGACGGGCGCACCATCACCATGCTCGGCCGCGGCGACGTCTTCGAGGGCGCGGATTCGGTCGCGGCCTTCGTCGACGTCACGTCGCTCTCACGTGCGCGTCCGATCTTCGACCGCCTCGCCCCGGCCGTCGCGGCGCTGCCGCCGCTGCGCGACCCCGAGGTCGACCTCTCGGCCGCGAGCGCCGAACAGGGCGCCGCCGGCGTCCGCTACGAGGTCTTCCACCACGTCGGCCGCCCCGATACCGAGGGCATGGCCTGCACCGTGATCCGCGCGCTCGGCGACCAGTTCGACTTCCTCGTCTACTTCTCCGACTTCCGCATCGACAACCAGGAGGGCGGAACACCCAGCACCGGCGCGATCGGCAGTACCGTGCGCGGCTACGGCCGCGCCGGCGGCCGCTCTCCCGCCCGCTACTGCAGCGACGGCCGGCTCCAGGCGACGTACATCCAGCCCGTGCCGATCAGCGCGAACCAGGCCATGCGCGAGCCGCCCGATGAGGACATGCTCGCGCCCCCGGGCGACCCGACGTCGCGGAAGCCGGGCGCCGGCCCCTACGACTTCGCCATGACCCAGATGTCCCACGAACTCGGCCACCGCTGGGCGGCCTTCGCCAGCGCGATCGTCGGCAACGACACCATTCGCCTCGGCCCGACGCACTGGCGGCTCGGACTCCAGGCGCCGGCCGCGTTCCCCTACCGCCGGCCCGTCGAGGCCTCGACCATGGGCGGCGCGGTCTGGCAGGAGAACGGCGATGGCACCTACACGCTCCTCGCCGACAACTTCTACGTGCCGGCCTCCGGCTACTCGCACCTCGACCTCTACCTCATGGGCCTGCTCCCGCCATCCGAGGTGCCCGACTTCTTCGTCCTCACCAACCTCTCGCGCGCCGGCACCGACGCGCAGGGCCGCCCGGTCTACACTGGCGACAAGGTGACGATCACCATCGAGGACTTCATCGCCGCGAACGGCCAGCGCTGGCCACCGTTCGAGGAGTCGCAGAGGCAGTTCAACACCGGGTTCGTCGGCATCGTGCTGAACGGCCAGGAACCGAGCCCCGAGCTGATCGAGCGGATGAACGGGATCCGCGAGACCTGGATCGACTACTGGTCGAAGGCGACCGGCGGGGTGGCCACCATGACGGCGACGGTCGAGCGCGCGGGGGTGTCGGTGCGGACGCCGCGGTAGGCGGCGCGCCGGCGGGGCAGGGGTGCGGCGGGGGCGCGCGACTGGAGCGCGGTTCACCCGCGGGTTCGCAGCCGCGCGCCTGCTCGCCGCGCTCGGCTCGCCGGCGCGTACGATTCCGCAGTGACACGACGACCGCGCTAGTGTGCGCGGCTCACAGCGCGGGTGCGAGGGGCGAATACACGAGGTGAATGCGCGAAGCGAGCGTGCGAGGGGTCGGGGCGCGCGGCGGTCGCGCGAAGCGGCGCGCGAGCGGGCTCCGGCGGCGCCCGTCAAATCCCCACCGACGGCCAGGCACGGCTCAGTTCGGGGAATCGGGCGTGGCGGGCGCGGCCGATTCCCCAAGCAACCGGGTCGGGGGCTCGAATCTGGGATCTCGACCGCGCTGCGGCCGGTGAATCCGGAATTCCTCCCGCCGGGTCACGTTCACTGGGGAGTTGCCGGTCATGAGCGGGTGCGCATGACACCTTCCTGCGCAACACCCTCCATCGACGACGAGCGGGTCGCCAGGATCGCGGCGGGCCAGCACGACGTCGTCGCACGCGCACAGCGCCTCGGCACCGGTCTCAGCCCGGACAGGGTGGACGGACGGGTGAGGTCGCGGCGGACATTCGAGAGCGACCGGCGCCGCGACGGCCGGCTGGCCACGATCTCGATGCCCGCGCCGTCGCGGCGGACCACACCGGCGCCCGCCCCGCCGCGGTCCGCGGCGCCGCGGCCGGCGACCGCCAGTGCCGCCAGCACGACCGCGGCGGCCGCGCGCCTTCCGCCAGGGGAACTCCGGGCCACTCGATGTTGCTCCTACTCCGGTCGTGCCGCATAGATGACCACCCGGGGAAACGGTTCCGGTTCGTACGTGTAGATCCAACCCGCCCGGACCTTTGCGACGACCCCTTCCGTCCATTTTCTCGCGACCTGCTCGCCGGTGCGGACATCGAGGACCCGCACTTCGTAGCGCTTCTCCACGACGGGCTCGTCCCGGAACTCCATCAGGCTGGCGAACACGTGGCCGGCACCATCCGTGGAGACAGCCATGGCGCCATGGGACGTGCCCGATGCCGGATCCGGGATCCCGTACTTGATAGCGCCGTCCATGCGGCCTCCCCGGACCACCTCGAAGCGCTGCTGATGGTAATCCGGGATCGGCTGCCGCCAGAGTGGCTCGCCGTCCGCGGAGAACGCCCTGACGAGGGGAAACATGTCGTTGAGCAGGACCACCGTCCCGGTGGTCGCATCGCAGGCGAGGCGCCCGTAGTTGAGAAAGTCGTCGCGCTCGCCCAGGATGCCGCGGAGCTCGCCTTGGGGCTTCTCCCGTTCCCCGAACGCGTTGAGCACGTGTCCCTGCCCATCCACCTCGCGGATCAGAGCCCCGCTGGTCACCTGCGCGGGGTTGACGAGAACGAAACGTCGATCTCCGATGACACAGAGGTCCATGGGTGGAAACTCCAATTCCGCGCTCTCGCGGAACACCAGCGCCGTGTCGGTGAGTTCGAAGGTACTGATCCGCAGATTGTCCACATCCAGGATGTGCAACCGCCCGCCTGCATCGATCCCGGCGCTCCGGATTCCGCCCGTGCGGAACTCACCGGGTCCCTCCCCCTCTCGTCCGGCCACGGCGAGGAGGTCGCCCTTCGGATCGAAGACCCGGACGTTCGCCGCGTGGTCGTCGAGGATGTAGATGTTGCCGTTCGCATCGACCGCGATGTCGCGGATCGCGCCGAACACCTCGGAGGCCGGCTGATCGAGTACTCCGATGACCGTCTCGACCGGACCGAACGCCACGGCCGCCACGCCCGCGCTGTCGCCGATGACGGCATCCGCGGCGCTCGAGTCGGACGGGCCGCAACCGGCGAGCACGGCGATGAGGGTGGACGCCGCGAGGACCGCTCTCATCTACGCCTCCGGATCCAGCGGGTGGACAAGAGAACGCACACGGCCGAAGCGGATCCAGGCCGAGATCGCGTGCCCGGGAACGGGCGCCCGAACGTGAGCCGCGTCCGGCCGGGGGCTGGCGAACGGAACGGCGGTCCGCCACGGGTTTCTGCGGTATAGCGGGAACTGCGTCGGCTGCGCCGGCGGGCCCGGTCAGCCCGCGCGCCGCTCCGCCTGCCGGACGATGCCGAACGATCGCGGCGTCGTACCGGGACCCATCGGGAGCGCGACGATCGCCTCTCGCCCGTCCTCGACCTCGATCACGGCAATGGCCGCCCCATCCCCACCCCGCACCGCATACCGCCCCGCCGGCCCGGCCACCCGCAGCCGCGCGGTGTGCGCCTCGGGGTTGTCGCTCTCGACGTGGAACCGCACCTCGGACAGGTCCTCCGCGAGCGTGATCGGCCGCGCGGCCGCGAACCGGTCGCGCTCCAGGATCATATCGAGCTTGCCGGTATCGAGCCGTGCGTGGAACCGCCTCCGCACGCCGTCCTTCGGCACGACCTCTACGCCGCCGTTGGCCTCGCGCCAGTCGCCGCCGAAGCAGAAGCGCCCGAAGAGCGGGTCGTCCGCGAGCACCGTTCGGGCGGCGCGCAGCGCACCGCAGTAGCCCAGGTCGATCTCACACGAGTAGTACCACGAGCCACGGTGGTGCGGCTGTTCGAGCCATGTCCGGCCGTACGGCGCGGGCTCGAAGCCGCCGCCCGCGCCGCCGTCGTTCTCCGC
>DASVCS010000121.1:0-25730 GCA_036381495.1 Longimicrobiales bacterium | reverse complement strand
CTGGCAGACGTACTACCGCGGCGCCGTCGCGTACCGCGTCTCCGAGGAGCCGTGGTTCCACGTGCCGGGGATCACCGAGTTGAAGCTACGCTACGCACGCGGGACGGCTGGCGACCGCACCGATCTCCAGGCCAGCTTCGGGGCGTTGTCCGCCCCTTCGCCGGACCCGGTCCCGCGCGACGCACTCGGCAGTCGGGACCTGCATCCGCCCAGGGCCACAGAGCAGGAGGTCGGCATCGACGTCGTCGCCTTCGACCGCGTCTCGCTCCAGTTGAGCTACGTCGACCAGACCACGGAAGACCTCGTCGCTCTGGCCCTCGGCGGGTCGAGCGACGCGATCGTGCGCAACGCGGGCACCATGAGCGGACAGACGTGGGAGGCGACGCTCGGAGCGCGCCTGATCGATCGGCCCGGACTGCGCTGGTCATCGACGCTCGTCGCCGACCGCTCGCGCAGCCGCATCGACGAGCTGGACGTGCCCTGCTACTTCACGCGCAACGTCGTCTACTGCGAGGGCAACAGCATCAGCGACATCTGGGGCGGGCGCTTCGCTCGCAGTCCCGAGGACCTGCCCGCCATTCACGCCGGCTCGCTGGACGCCTTCCAGATCAACGACGATGGGTACCTCGTCCCGGTCGGCGCCGGCAACAGTTGGCGCGACGGCCTGCGCAAGGACCTCTGGGGCACCACCATCACGATCGACGGCATCAACTACGCGTGGGGCGTGCCGATCGAGGTCACCGACTCGACGGGGCGGCCCGTCTTCGGGAAGATCGGCAGCAGCCGACCGGACGTCAGCCTCGGCTGGCTCAACAACCTCTCGTGGCACGGCTTCGACGTACACACGGTCGTGCATGCGCAGCTCGGCGGGCAGGTCTACAACTACACGCGCCAGCTCCTGTACCACCCCCGCCGCCACGGAGACCTCGATCAGTCCGGCAAGCCCGATGAGCGGAAGAAGCCGGTAGAGTACTACGAGGCGCTCTACAACGACGGCGACGTCAGCGAACCGTTCCTCGAAGACGGCACGTTCGTCAAGCTCCGCGAGCTGTCCGTCCGCTACAACCTGTCGGAAGCGCTCCTCTCGCGGATCGGGCTCGGCGGCCTCGGCGCCGATCGGGCCGCGATCGGCATCATCGGCCGCAACCTGCTGACGCTGACCGACTACTCCGGCTTCGACCCCGAGGTCGGCGGCATCCTCCAGCGCTACGACCTGTTCTCCTACCCGAACACGCGGACCATCACGGGTATGGTGGAGATTACGTTCTGATAAGGGAAGATCGCGAAGAGCCGGCGACTCGGGCGTCCGGTCCTTCGCGGCTCTCTTCACCCCCGTTCACGTCGGCTCTCCTGTCCCGTCTCGCGCCCCGGTACCCCAGCCCGCCGTCAGCGCCGGGTGACCGCCGCACCGATCAACCGAACGAACCAGGACGGGACCCCCCTGTCACGGAGGGCCTGGAGCCGACGCTCGAGCAGTTGCTCGTCTCTCCACCATGGCGACTCGAGCACCTTCCTGATCTCTTCCACGCGGCGCGCACCGTTCGGCAGGCGACGCGCGAACGCCACTTCCTGGCCCACGCATGCCGCCTCGATCCGGTGCCGAAGCTCCCGTGTGTAGGGGATTCCCCGTCGGTCAATGCGCGCGTGCGTCGCTTCATGCACGAGCGTGAGGGCGTTCGACTCGGCATCGCGGCGGAAGATGACGGGCCATTTCAGTACGATCGCCCGCCAGCGGTGGAGGTAGTGATTGCCGTCGGCCGCGGTCACGATGATGCGGCGTACATCGCGCCGTAGACCGGCGAGCCGCCGCGGGTCGTGCTCTTCAATGCAGCGGAGCGCCCGTTCGACCTTGGCGAACCAGAGTGGCACGAAACTGCGGTCGTCGGTACAGACATAGACTGGAATGCCCGAGATCCGACCGCGCGGACAGCCGAGGAGCGCCCATACGAACAGCGTATCGTGAAGCGCTCGCAACCTTTCACGCACGCGGCGGCGGCCGACCCGTGTCTCGGTGTCCGACTCGACGCATCTTGAGGATCGTTCGTACGCGTTCACGACCGATTCTGAGGCCACGATGACGCTGCTCCGGCTCGGGTTCCTTGCTGGCGAGCTCTTCGATTGTCACATCTGGCGCGACGCCACCCTCGGCGTCTACGCCGAAATCGAAGGCGAGCAGGCGCTGTGCGCCATCGACACGAGTCTCCGACTCGATCTGGCGCTCGATGCCACCTACGTGCTCCGGCGCAACCTCCCGGTTCTTCGAAGGAACGACGCCTTCGGTGTCTGCCAACTCCGGGCGTTCCAGGCGTTCGGCCGCGGCCGACCACACGAGGCCGCCACGTTCTTCGGTGAGCCCGCGCCCGATTCCACCTCCATTTTCGCCGGGCGAATCGGCGCGGAGCTGTTGCACGACTGCATTCTCGGGCTGGACCCGGCCGGGCCGGCGGTCGGCTGCTCGCAGCGGCCCGAACTGCGAGCCAGCCTTCCGGCTCCGCTGGAGCGCATTCCTTTCATACCGCAGCCGGAGAGCGCCTTGCCGCTGACCAGAGCCCTCATCGACGGACACGCGCCGCACGCCCGGCCGGCCTTTCTCGTGGCGAGTGCCGGTGCTGGCTCCTATCTCTGCATCGACTACGTGCGTGAGAACTGGCGCGACGGCCGATTGCGCCGCAGCGCCGAGCGAGCGCTCCGACGGAATCGCGGGATCGAGGTCCCGATCCGGCTACCGAGCGGTCGATCGATATGCGTGCCGCTGCGTGTCCATCCGGATCCACCCGAATACGTGGTCGATGTCGCCGCGAAGCGGATCGACGGCGTCCTGGGCGTCGATTTCCTGCGTCGCTGGCTTGCCGTATTCGACTTCCCGGGGCGTGCGCTCCTCCTCTTCTCCCTCACGACGAGTCGATACGGTATCCGCGAAGCGGAGTTTTGCGCCGCAGCGTCTCAACCATTAGAGCAGGCACGCCTGCGGGTTCGGCGCCGCACGGCCGCTGGCCGCGCTCGGTCCGCGGGCGCCTGCGACTCCAAAGCGACGCGACAGCCGCTCTGGACGACGAGCCTGCGGAAAGGGAGTCATAGCCAGGAGATCGCGAATGAGGCGGTGCCGGTGATCTCACCGACTCGATGCCGACCCCTTCCCGGCAGCTTGGATGCACGCCTGGGTATCAGGCGCATCCCGCTCCCACCCCATTCCCATCTCATCGACGACCGGCTGGAGCTCTCGAACGACTTCATTGCTCGACGACAACTCTACCTGGCCACCCAACCCCTGGAGCGCTTCCCCGTCCATCCGTCCTTCCATGTCATCGGGGTAGGCGAAGCGGACCGATAGCCCTTGAAGTTTTCCTCCACCCCAATCGACGACATAGCCCTGATAATCCCAGTCGAATCCCCAGAACGTGAACGGCGCGCCGTTCTCCTTCTCGACGGCCGCCAGACGGACTCCCAGGCGGATGCCGCCGCGCGTCGCCCACGGTGAGTCCGGATTCCGCACGATCACATGCGCGGGACAGCGCCGGTCCGATGTATGCCAGAGGATCTCGATCTCCGCATCCGTGCCCGGGAAGAGCAGGGTCCCCGGCTCGGTCATGCCCTCTCCTACGTAGACCTCATGGCGGCGCACCTGGTCGGCGCCGAACCACCGGATGAGATCCGCCTCCGAGATTCCCGCGGACACCGGCCCGACGCGCTGCCCTGGAACGATGAGCGAATCCCTTGCCGGCGCCGCGGTGGCAGGCGCTTTCTTCGTCCCGGCCTCGATCCCGCCGGGTCCGGACTCCGGCACGACCGGCGCCGAACTGCTCCGATCCGCCACGCCTTCCGATTCGCTCCCTTCCTGCGCTCCAGCTCCACAGCCGAAGCAGAGCACAGCCGCGCAAGCACACAGCCACGCCCATCGAGTCGGCACACCATCACGCATTCGGCACCTTTCCTGATCGAGAGGAGCGTTCGGCCGTCCAACGGGGAGAATGCCGGCCACAGCCGGTCGCTGAGGCCCGACCCCCGTATACCTGCCACCGGTACTCGCCGGGCTTCTTCAACCCGCGAGCCCTGTTCGACTGTTGACCGCCTCCACGAAGCTCGCGCGCAGCCCATCGATTTCCGCAGCGCTTCCAAAGGCGCGATCGGGCACGTAGCCGACGATTCCCTGTAATCCCCAGATCGCGCCGCCACCGGCGACCCGCTCCGCGCGAGACAGCCGGCCCCAATCGAACTGGATGCTCGTGCCGCCTTGGCGGAAGACCAGCGCGCTCTCCTGAACCTCCACCTCTACGTCGATTCGGTCCCGGCCGGCGAACATCGGGCGATGGTTGGCGCGCAGGTACAGCACGTTGATCCAGTCGCCCAGCATATGGACACCGGCGAGGGTGACCGCGGCAACGACGAGGCCGATGCTCGCGCGGAATGCGACGGTTCCCGGGATGTCCGAATAGACGAGGACCCCTACGACCGCAGCCGATGCGCCCACCACCGGCCAGTGGATGCGACGGTAGCCACGTGTCGAGCGATACGCGCGCATCGAGAGGCGTTCCGGATCCACCCGCGCGATCGCGCGAGCCCGCGGACTGCGGATCTTCAATCCGGCGGTCGAATTTCGACGACGTCGCCGGACGACAACGTTGGGAGGACCCGCTCCAGGCCGGGGACCAGTTCTTCCAGATGTTCGAGCGCCTGGCTGCGCGGCCGGAGCACGACCACCGCGAGGTCGTGTTCTCCGAGGTTCTGCTGGTAGGGGAGGTTGCCGTCCAAGGTCACGAACACATCGAAATGCTCGGCCGCTGCCCGGAGCAACTCGCCGTTCTTCATGCCCTTCCATCCGCGGAATACGACCGTTTCCACTTCCACGCGGGGACCGAGCTTCAAACGGAAGCGTACGTCCACGTCCTCATCAAGCAGCACGCGGGTCATTCTTCCTCAGGCCGTCCACAGCCTCGGGCGACAGCTCGAGAAAGGCCTCCACCTGCCAGCGCTCGACGCTCGGGAAGCCGTCCAGGAAGTCGTCGATCGAGCGCCCCCGCTTCAGATACTCGATCAGCGTGTCCACCGGTACCCTCGTCCCGGCGAATACCAGTGCGCCGCTGTGGACCTCGGGGTGACGCGAGATCACGCGCTCGGGACCGACGGTGCGTTCTTCTTGCTCCGGCATGTGCCCCCTCCGGCGAAGCAGTCCGTGAAGATGAACGTATCTCGTGCGCCGTTCGGCGACAACCCGCCGCCGCTCGCTTGCCTCGATGCGACCGTTGGGCGTGGTCGTGACGCGGCGATCGTCGGCGAGGCGATGCAGCGCCGCGCGCGGTAGGATCCCGTTCGATGTCGCGCTCGATACCGGAACCAGCGCGACGTCGACGCCGGCAGCGACCTGCGGCCCGGCCCGCCTCATCGGCATCACGCCACCTGATCAGCCCTACTCCCTCGCCGCGGCTCCCGCCGAACCGATTCGCCGTCGCGGCCAATTACGAAGTGCCATACGTGCTCGATCCGTCCCACAGCGGTTCAGACCAATGCCTCCACCGCCTCCCGCACGGATAAATGGTCCATGACCTGGCGTATTCGTGGCTTACGACGGTTGAACGCCGGATCCAGGCGCGCAATGAGAAGGCGCTCCAAGGCCCGGATCACCTCGCCCGATTGTTCCACGCGGATGAGCAGCAAGGAAAAATCCCGGGCCTCTCGCGCGCACTGCTCCAAGCGGGGCTCCCCCAGCTTCTCCCCCATTCCCCGGAGCATCTGATTCCCCCAGGAGTATTCGTCCGTGGCGAAATGCCACGGAATTCGCTCGAGGAACATCGGCTTCTCGACCTTCCCGATGTAGGCGCACGCTCCATCGGGCATGAAAAGAGGTACACACCGTGGCCGTTGATGATCTCACCCGCGTCGTCGAACACGAAGTCGAGCAGTCTCAGTCGTGCCACCGGCATTTTCGGCGCGGCCTCGAGCCATTCCTCGAGCGCCCCAACGGGGACGTCGGCCACCGCATCATAAGTCAGAACAAACGACATCATCCCCTCCTTTGCGTCAGCGAGTGGGTGTACCCCTGCGGCGCGGATCAAGAATCGATCACGGGCGTAGCTCGACATTCGGGTGAGCCGGCGCGCGACCGTTCGTTCGGTGGCGCGTTCTGGCCGGACGTACCACGGCGTACGCGGTCACGAGCCGCGGTGCCGCCCTGTTCCGCTCGATGAACCACACCGCGCGCACCGCCGCCGTTGCGACGGCCCCCGTGAGCGTTCCAGTTCGTGGGCTTGCCTGTCATCGGCTGTCGATTCTCGAGGTCCCACTCGAGCACCAGCACGCCGTCCCGGTAGACGTGAACGTGCCGTGGGCTGTGGTCCCCGGTCCAGGTGATGAAGACATAGTTCCCGCATCGGACCTGGCCCATGCGAGAAACGTTGCCACCGGTGGTAACGTTCGTCCACAGGCAACATGCAGGGCTGAGCCCGCCCGCTCGACGACGCCGAGCGGATCCGAACCTGACCGGGCGAGGCGACCGGGAAGCCGCCCCGCGGTTCCTCTGCGTGGGCGACGATCACAGCCACTCGACAACGCCACGCTCGATGCCTCGATCGGTGTCGACACCGCTCGAAGATCGCTGCTTCCATCCGGCGGGCAAGGCGATCGTCGGCGCCCGCGGCCGGAAGTCCGTCACGCCGCGAACACGTTCTCGTTGTGCCAGCGCAGCAGCTCGGGGTCAGGTCGGTCGCGCTCGCGGTGCGGCAGGCGCAGCCGCTCCCCTTGCAGCGGATAATACGTCCGCCCGTTCTGGTACTCCTCGCGCAGGCGCCCGCTCACCTCGATGCGGTGGTCGGGCGTGATCGTGACGTAACCCTTGTCGAAGAGGCGGTGCAGGTCGGCGCGTAGCAGGATCCCGTTCGACGTCGCGTACGGTCCGCCATCGCTGAACGGCAGGATGTGCGCCGCATCCAGCGCCGGCAGCGAGTGCTCGCCCGTCACCGCGCAGGCGCGCTCGTACGCATCCGTCACGACGATGCGGAACGTGCGCTGACCCAGCCGCGGCCGGACGACCACGGGCGCGCCGTAGCGGGGGCGCGGGTCGGCGACGACGTAGCGGCTGCCGGGCGACGTCGTCGCCGCGAGTTCCCGCGCGACGGCAAGGCACGCCTCCCACACCCGCCGGCCCTCGCCCGTCGTCAGGTCGTATTTCCGGTCCGTCTGCGTGCGCGCCCGCCAGTCGTCCGGCTGCGGGATCCACGCGTCGCGCGGAAAGAACACCGGCTGGACGATCAGCGTGCAGCCGATGAGGCCGCTGTCCGGGCCGGGCCGGTAGCGGATCCGCGCGCGGATCGACTCCAGCCGCGCGCGCATCTCCGCCAACGTCGCGCACCCGTTCCCCTCGCCGAACGTCTCCCAGGCGAGCCAGATCGGCAGCGGCGACCAGGTCGCGAGGTAGCCGAACCCGCAGATCGCGTTGTGGGGCGCGCGGAGCTTGAACAGGAACGGCGAGAATTCGGGCGCGACGAAGCGCCGCCGCGCCGACGGCCTCCAGAAGTCGACCTCCTGGAGCTCCGGGCGCTGGAGGAGGAATTCGTACCAGCCCTGGTCGGTTACGGCGATGGTGCCGAGCATGGGGGCGTTCGGGTCATTGGTGGTGATGCACGGTCGGGCCGGGATGTGGAGCAGCGTTTACGTCCGTGCCGCTGTGACCCTGTATCCCGGTCGCCCGATCACCCGGGCTGCGTCGACGAGAGGGACCGCCGCGTGATGGCCATACTCGGTGCCGGTCGAAGCCGATGAGCTGTAAGCCAGCGACCCGGGGCGATATGTAATGGAGCATGTAGTCGGTTCACGCGCCTCTGCTGGTCAACCGGCCTGGCATTTTTGCAAGCTGAAGGTCAACTCTTTCAATCAATTGGATGAGTTCCTCCCAAGTTGTTCCGGTGACAAGATCTTGACCATGTGCCACGCGGTTTCGCAGGTCCTCGACCGCGATCAGAAACTGCCTCCCGCTCGCCTTTGATTGGAAGCCGAGATTTTTGCGAGCTGACTCTTCACGTAGTACGAGATCACGCTTGTCGCAAAACTGCAGGCAGTCTGTAAGGTCAATCTCTTCATTCCGAGCAACCCGCTGCTCCAAAAGCTTCCTGGCGGCGTTGACGCGGCGAACGGCAAGGAGTTGACACCAAGAGTCCTGCGGAAAATAAGTCCTCACAGTCGCAGTGAGCTGCATGTCGAGGATAGTGATGAGCCCGAACACGAAAATTCGGACAGGTGGCTTTTGCAGATCACCGCGCGTGATGATCCCGTAGACCTCTCCACCACCCAAGACAAATACTCTGGGCTTGGTGCGAAGATGCCCGAGCACCTCCTCGATGGGCGTCGATTCTGATATTAGGTCGAATGCGTGAAAGGGAATTGCATGGTCAGAGCAACTTCCGCTGGGAGGGCAGTCGCGTCGGATATACCCATACACTCGGCCGTGCTTGTCACTCACCCCGAGGACGTCAAAGTCGTACGCTTCCATTCGACGTTTTGCGCTTGCTGCGTCCGCGACCTCCTCGGAAATGTAAAGATATTCAAGGAGATGCTCTGCGTTGATCCGCTCGAACACATGCCGAAGGCTACCTGCCGCTCCAGGAAGGTCCAGGTGCGTCAGCGCCCCACGGCGCCGAAAAAGGGCCCGCCACGCCCAGTCGTTCTCAGCTCCCGTCATAGCTCTGGCTTTTTTGCGCCGAGCGGCGGCTGGCGTATTGTGGTTCCGGTATTCACGATGGACGCCCGTTGCTTGGGTAAGGCACCGCACTCGAAATGCGGCGGTCTCGCGACCGCCGATTTCTCAGGATTGACCATAAGAGCGCCTGTCCCGCAGGGCAAGCCCCGAAGGTGCGCCGCGTGATGCGTTGATCTTCCAAAAAGGACCTGACGTAGATTGGAGCCGCCCTTCAGCCCGGGAAGGTCCTCATGCTGCACACCGGCATCGATCTGCACAAGGGCACGCTCCTGCTCACGACCACCGGCGACGAAGGCAGGGAGAACGAACAGGCCGATATCCGCATCCATCGACGCGCGGTCGCCGTCTACTTCCGCCGCCATCCGGGCCCGCACAGGGTGCGCAAAAATGGATATCTCCAGACTGCGTAAAGTGTGTGTCTCTTTACAACACAAGATTGGGTCTGGTGGCCCATCCACTACTGCCTCTTGGAGCCGATCGGATACGTCCCTCTAGTCGAATACGAGGAGGCCTACTACCGCCAACAGGAGGCGGAATCCTCCGCGTTGGCACTCAACTGAACAAGTCTCCGGTAAACCCGGGGCGGTTCAGTTGCGGACCAAGCCCCGTTTTCCGGTCTTGCTACAAATGACTATCCGCCTCGGTGGGGGCGCGGGCAAGCCCGGCCCGACGCGCCAGTGGTTCGGGAGCGGCGGGGCGCCCGGCTCTTGGTCATCCCGGGACACTACCATGCGGGATCCGGCCGATTCCGGGAACCGGGGCCTGGTCCGCCTCTCGGGAACCGGGGCCTGGTCCGCCCCAACGGGGCCTGGTCCGCCCCAACGCCGGTCCGCCCCAACGCCGGAGTGCCGGCAACCCCGACGCACGACGCCAGTGGGTCGTGTCGGGGTGTCCTCCTGGCCTCACCGCCCCCCAACCCACCCCGCCACCAAATCCAGTACCGTCGGCGCGATGGTCGTCTCGATGACGGGGTACTCCTCCGGCAGGCCGGTGCGGCTCGGTTGGAGCAGGTGGTTGAGGCCGGGCAGGACGCGGACGGTCCGGTCGTCGCGGGTGTCGGCATCGAGCAGCCGGGCGAGGAGGGGCGCGTTCTCGTCGGCCGGGACCTGGACGTCGTGCTCGCCGTAGATCGCGAGGACGGGCTGCGTGAGGCGTCGCAGGGCGGGCTCCGGGTCGTAGGCCAGCAGGTCGCGGAACCAGGTGGTGTTCGCGACGCGGCGGGTTTGCGCGCGCGCCCCTTCCGGCTGCGCGTCCAGGTACGCCTCGAGGGCTCGTGCCTGCGCGTCCGGGAGTTCGCGCATCAGCTCGGCCTCCAGTTCGCGCAGGCGCGCCGCGGCCGCGGCGGAGTCGGGCGTCTCGTCGAGGACCTCGAATGCCGCGCGGTTGAGCGCCAGGACCGCCGCGATGGTTTCTTCGTCCGCGCCGCGCCCGGCGAGCACGGCGCGCTGCGCCGAGAGGACGTTGTCTCGCGGGCTCTGCGCCGGGCCCGCCAGCAGCACCAGAAAGGCGATCTCGTCGGGCGCCTGTGTCGCGGCGAGCGGCGCGACCCAGCCGCCTTCGCTGTGGCCGAGCAAGCCGATGCGTTCGGGATCGACCTCGGGGCGCGCGGCGAGGAAGCGGACCATGGCGAGCACGTCGGCGGCACGTTCGCGCAGTGTGGTGCCGAAGGTCGAGCCGGTGGAGCCGCCCACGCCGCGGTCGTCCATCCGCAGCACCGCTACACCGCTCCGAGCCAGGCGGTCGGCCAGGACGAGGAACGGGCGATGCCCGGCCATCGCTTCGTCGCGGTCCTGCGCTCCGGAGCCGCTGATCAGCACCACCGCCGCCACCGGCCCCGCGGCCGGCGGGAGCGTCAGCGTTCCGGCGAGCCGGATCCCGGACGCCTCGATCTCGACCTGCTCCTCGCGGTACGGATAGGGCGGTGCGGGGTCCTGCGGCCGCCGTTCGGCCTCGATCGTACCGTCCGTCCGCTCGAGCGCCAGGGGGACGACGACGCCCCCCTGCCGCCACTCGCCCTCGATCCGCTCCGGGTCCTGCAACCGCCGGCCCGCGTAGACGGCGCCGGCGCTGATCGTGGGCATGTCGAGCCGGATCGAGTCGCCGTTCACCGTCACCGTCGCGACGGGGATGCCCGTCACGCCCTGGTCCGGGCTGTCCATCGTGGCCCGCAGCCCGCCGTCGCCGCGGTCGCTCGACTCCGTGATGCGGAAGACGATGCGCAGCCGGGTCGTGCCCGCCGTGATCGTGCCCTGCCACGCGCCGACCCACGGGCTCTGCTGCACCGGCGCCGCTGCACCGGCGCCGGCAGGCAGGGCGAGCGACGCCGCAACACCGAAGAGCACCGCGAGCCCGCGGAGCGTTGCCGACCCGGCGAGCACCGCGAGCCCGCGGCGGGTCGACGGCCTGCGGCGGGCGGCCGTCCCGCGGAGCGTTGCAACCCCGCGGAGCGTCGGCGAGCTGCCGAGCGTCAGCGAACTGCGAGGCGGTGCAAACCTACGAAGCGTCGCCGACCCGCGGAGGGTCGCCGATCCACCGGGCGCCGCCGACGTGCGGAGCACGGCCGACCTACGGAGCGTCGCCGACCCGCGGATGGTGCCCTCTCGGTGGCGTGTCATCACTGCTCCCTCCCGTCCGGGGTGAAGATCTCTTCAACGCTCGAGCCGAAGAGTGCCGCGATCTTGAACGCGAGCGACAGGCTCGGGTCGTACTTGCCGTTCTCGATCGCGTTCACGTTCTGGCGCGACACGTCCAGCGCCCGGGCCAGCTCGGCCTGCGTCCAGCCCCGCTCCGCGCGCAGCTCCCGCAGCCGGTTCTTCACGCGTACCGCCTGTACGTCAGCAGCAGGCCGATCGTGAAGCAGACCGCCACGACCACCACCAGCACCGCACGGTCCGCCCGCGGCGCACCCACCAGCTCGAACAGCCGGTAGCCCGCCGCCACCAGCCAACCACCGCCGAACCCGAGCCCCAGCGCCCTGAAGTGGACCATCCGCTGGAACTCGTCCGTCTCGCGCAGGTAGCGGGCGTACGCCAGGACGGCCATCACGCCCAGGACGGCCGGCAGGGCAGCCACCAGCCAGGCCACCGCGCCGGTTCCGACCGCACCCCCGCGGAGCAGGGACGCGCCACCGACGAACGCGACGGCCCATGCAGCGACCGCCAGCGCGAACCGCCGCAGGTTGCGCCAGTCGCGCGGCGTCGCATCGGCCCACCAGTGCATGGACTCCCGGTCTCCGGTTCCGTCCGCCATGAATCCGCTCGCTTGCATGTAAATAACTATTGACATCCCGTCCCAGAATAGCAGGCCGGCATCGGCGTGTCAAGAGGTCTTGACGAATGGGCGGGTGCGGGCGGGAAACGAGCAAGTGTGGGCGGGAGGCATCGGCTCGGTCGTTCGGGCCGAACGGCCCGGGGGGCGTGCCGGCCTCGATTCACCTTCCTGGGCACGATCCCGCGGTGCGGCCCGCGGGCGCGGGCGTGGTCAGGTCGTGGGCTGGGCGGCGCTCGTAGGCGGCGTGTCGGTCTGCGGTTCCTCGCCGTGGGTGGCTGCGTCGGTGTGGGTGGCTGCGTCGGTGATGCCGTAGCTCGCCGGCGCGCGTCCAGCCGACGGATCACCTCGGTCGGCCTACCCGCCTGCGTCGGCGGGCGGTACGACCGTGCATACCATTCCCGCCGTTACCTGTCCTTTTGGCGCCTCATGCGTGCCGTCGCGATGGCGTGCGCTTCAGCGATCAGCTCCTTCACAGGCTCCGTGTTTTGTCGGCCTGGATTGAGGATGCAGACCCAATTCTGCTTCGAATAATGCGGATGCGGCAGAAAACGGTCGAGGACGCGGTGATCGACATTCTCCGACCCCGGATCACCGAGCAGCGTCGTAAACGTCGCTTTGCTCACGCCGATGTTGATCCGGAAGACTCCATCGCGATCGAGATTCGACACATTGTCGAACTCCTGGTCCGAATCGGCGATGGTCACGAACGGTAGGCGACGATCATCACCGACGAAGAACAGCGTGTAACCGAAGGCCTCCGCACGCTGCACATCCTCCAACCCTTCAATAAACGCTTCGACTTCTGCTTGCGTCATTTCCTCGTTTCCTTACCGATCGTGGTGGCCACACACGCGCCGGCCGAGTGCCCGAGGCGCGGGATGCCGGCCGTCACGATGCCCGGGAGGAAGGGGGCGAGGCGGAAGTCGGAACGCCCGGTGTTCACGACGGGCACGGTTGGGATTCCGCGTGAACGGCAGCGCCCCCCCGACCGCGACCGGGTGCGCCACGCCGCGCGCCATGGACGACCGTCTTGATGCCCCGAATCTTGCGGCGCCGCATCTCGGGGTCAAGGCGGCGGGCGCGGTGGCGGAAGTAGAGGATGCCAGCGCTGCCGGCGCAGGGCTCGTGCTCGACGGCGGCATTGCGGCTCCGTTCTCGGCAGCAGATTGTACGCGTGGTACGGAGGTCCCCATGAAACCGCTACTGCTCCCGGCCCTCGCGCTCGGCATCACCGGCTTGCTGGCCTGCCTGCCCACGCCGGCATCGGCCCAGGGCGCCTGGCTGGACGAACCGGCGCCCGCCACCTGGAACACGCCCGGCATGTCTGTTCCGGCCGCGCCCGAGCCCGAGGACGGGGCCATGGATGCGCGTTGCCGGGAACAGGCCCGCGCGCCAACATCCGCGGAGGAGCGGGCCGTGGCGGGCCAGGGATGGGACCTGGTCGGGCCGCGGCACGGCGACGGAGGCGTCGTCGTCCTCACGGGCACCGCCGGCTACGACGGCATGTGCCGGTGGTGGGAGTACCAGGCGTTCGTCTTCGTGAACGGCGCCTTCGCCGGCACGCTCTCGCCGCGGCCCATGAACAGCCGCACCGACGGCGCCCTGCACCACGTATCCGTACAGAGCAGTCGAAATCTGACCGCGCGGTATACGCGCTACACCGAGGCCGATCCGCTCTGCTGCCCGTCGAGGACGACGACCGTCCAGTTCGAGGTCGAGACGACGCCGGGCGGCCCGGTCGTGCGGCCCATCTCGACGTCCACGTCGCCCAATCGCTAGCAGCGCACCGCCCGTTCGATGGCGGCCCATCCAGCTATCGCTTCCGGAGCGCGCGCCGCCCATCTTCGTGCCGCATGAGCCGCATGAGCCGCATGAGCCGCATGAGCGGCACGAGCGGCATGAGCGGCATGAGCGGCATGAGCGGCGCGGGCGGCACGAGCGGCAAGAGTAGCACGAGCAACACGAGCAGCATGATCGGCAGGCGTGCCACGACCGGCATGCGCAGCACGAGTCCTCCGTCCGCACCGTCCGCGGACCCTGGACCATGAACCGCCCGTTCGCGCACGCGCACGCGCACCCGCACGCGCACGAGTTTCTTCACTCGGCCGCACGCGCGGCACGACCATCCGGAGGTCCGAGATGAGCCACACGGGGACCGCGACCCGGGACCCCGCAGGCGACGGCGGCGAGCGCACGCTCACGGCCGCCGAGTTCGCGAAGCTGCCGGAGGAGGGCCGGTACGTCGCCGAGCTGGTGCGGGGCCGACTCGTGCGCTCGCCGCGCCCCGCGACCTACCACGGGCTGCTCGTCGCCCGGCTCGCCCGGGTGCTGAGCGAGTTCGTCGAGGCGAACGACTACGGCGTCGTCGTCGCCGAGGGCGGCACGCTCCTCGCCCGCGATCCCGACACGGTCCGCGGGCCCGATGTCGCCTTCTACTCGCACACGCGGGTCCCGGAGCACGCCTACGCCACGACGTTCTGGGGGCCGCCCGACCTCGCGATCGAGATCGTGTCGCCGTCGAACACGGAGGCGGCGATGCGGGAGAAGATCGCGGACTACCTCGAGGCGGGCGTGCGCGTGGTCTGGGTGGTCGACCCGGCGACGCGCGGCGCGACGAGCTACCGGCCGGGCACGGCGCGCGGGGCGGGGGCGGCGGCCGCCGGTGGGGAGCTGGGCGGGCCGGAGCCAGGCGGGCAGGAACCGGGCGGGCCCGAACCGGGTTGGCCGGAACCGAGTGGGCCGATACCGACTGGGCCGAAGTCCAGCGCGCCGGAGCCGGGCGGGCCGGTGCCGGGCAGGTCGGAGCCGGGAACGCGGGAGCCGGGCAGGTCGAAGGCTGGCGGGCCGAAGCCGGGCGGGTCGAAGCCGCGCGGCGCGGATCCCCGTAGGCCGCTGCGAGGCCCGCCGGAGCCGGGCCGGTGGTCGGTAGAGGCGCTGAAGCCGATGGATGCACTCGCGTGCGACGACGTGCTGCCCGGGTTCCGGCTACCGCTCGCGGCGGTCTTCGGGCTATAGAGGAGTCGGCCCGCTCACGCTCGCCGTGATGCGCGTCCCGCACATCGGCGAACGCCGCATCGCCGGCATCGCGGCCGACGCGTTGGGCGTGCGGAGGGTCGTCGTCGTCCCGCTCGGCCGCGAGTGAGCCCCGGCGCGGCGGCGGCCGGCGCCGGCCCCGACGGCGGACCGGGTCCCATTGCGGCTGCGAGACGGACGCTGCCCCGCGCGCATCGCTTCACCCCTGCGACAGCGCGATCACCGGGTCGACGCGGCTCGCGCGCCGCGCGGGGATCATGCACGCCGCCGCCGCGGCGACCGCGAGGAGCGCCGCGGTCGCGACCAGGACCACCGGGTCCATGGGCCGGACGCCGAAGAGCAGCGATTGGATCAGCCGCACGAGGAAGAACGCGGCGACGGCGCCGGCGGCGAGCCCCGCGCCGGTCAACGTCATACCCTGCCTCAACACCAACTGGATGGCGCCGGTCGGCGGAATCCCGAGCGCCATGCGGATCCCGATCTCGCGGGTGCGCTGAGCGACGGAATAGGCGAGCACGCCGTAGATGCCGGTGATGGCGAGGAACAGGGCGACGCCCGCGAAGACGAGGAGCAGGACCATGGGCGTCCGCCGCGATGCCAGTGACTCCGCGAGCCGACTCTCGAGCGCCTGCACGTCGAAGAGGGCGAGCTCGGGGTCGAGCCGATCGAGCACCGCCCGGATGCTTCCGGTGAGTGATGCGGGCTCCGCCTCGGTCCGGACGACGAGGGCCATGGAGCCGACCGAGCGCTGGCGGTACGAGAAGTAGTACGCGCCGACGTGGTCCGACGCGGCGGCCGTCAGGTCCTCGTGCTTAATCGTCTCGACCACGCCGATGATCGTGTACAGGTCTTCGTCGTCGGCCGCTTCGCCCGGAACGGCCTGGGTCATGCGCTGGCCGAGTGGACTGCGGTCGGGCCAGTAGCGTCGGGCGAGCCACTCGTCGATGATGATCGCTCGCGTGTCGCCCGGCCCGTCCCGCTCGTCGAACGTCCGGCCCTCCACGAGGTCGATGCCCATGGCCTCGAAATAGCCGGGGCCGGCCGTCGTGCTCTTCGGCGCGAGGATCGATTCCCCCGGCGGCGGTTCGTAATCTGCGGGCCGGATGGCGCTGTTGTTGTGAGTGGACCCGAACGGAAGCTGATCCGTGATGCCGGCCGCGGTGACGCCCGGCAGCGCCCGGACCCGACGCAGCAGCTCGTCGGCGAAGGCACGCCGGGCGTCGCCATCGGGATAGCGCGCGTCGGGAAGGGCAATGTAGGCCGTGAGCACGCCCTCGGGCTCGAAGCCCGGATCCACTTCGAGCGCCGCGCGGAAACTGCGCAGCAGGAGCCCCGCCCCCACGAGCAGCAGGAACGCCAACGCCACCTGCCCGGCGACCAGCCCGCCGCGCAGCAGCACCGCCGCCCGACTCGCGGTGGCGCCGCGGCCCTCCTCCCGGAACACACGGTTCAGATCGCTGCGGAACAGGTGCACGATCGGGATCGCGCCGAAGAGTACCGCCGCGGCGAGCGCGAGCGCGACGGTGTAGAGCAGGACCGCCAGGTTCAGCCCGATCTCGGCGCCGCGCGGCAGCTCGTCGACGCCCACGACGGTGAGGAGCCGCAGGCCGACCGCGGCCAGGCCGATCCCGACGCCGCCGCCCAGCAGCCCCATCACGACCGCTTCCGTCAGGATCTGGCGCGCCAGCCGCGCACGCTGGGCGCCCAGCGCCATGCGCGTGGCGAGTTCGCGCATGCGCGCCTGCGAGCGAGCCAGCATCAGGTTCGCGATGTTGACGCACCCGATCAGCAGCACGAAGCCCACGCCACCCCACAGCAGGAAGAGTACGGGCTCGACGTCGCGGACCAGATCGTCCCGCGCATCGACCACGACCGTGTGGAACCCGACGTCGGCCAGGAGCTGGGCGACGTTGGGGAGGGGGACTTCCTCGATCAGGCTGGCGTTGAGCGCGGCGATCTGAGCCTCGACCTGCTCGATCGTCGCGCCAGCCGCGAGGCGGCCCAGCATCGCGTAGGAATTGGAATGCCAGTCGTGGAGCGTCCGCTGCTCGGGCGTGAACGTGAGCGGGAGCACGAAACCGATGTCGGGGTGCTGAGGCATCCGGAAATCCTCGGGGAGCACGCCGATGATGGTCGTCGGCACGCCGTCGATCCGCAGGCTCCGGCCCACCACATCGGGAGAGCCGGCGAAGCGTTCCTGCCAGTACCCGTGGGTCAGGATGACGGTCGGCTCCCGGCCCGGATCCATCTCCTCCTCGAGAAAGGTGCGCCCCCGAGCGGCGCGCACCCCGAGCATCGGAAAGAAGGACGGTGTCACCCGCAGGCTGCGAACGCGTTCGACGCGGCCCGCCTCACCCACCGTACTGGCGGACCCCTGGAAGAGCGCCACCTCTTCCAGCCCCGCCACGCGCTCGCGGCGGAAGAAGAAGTCCGGTGCGCTGTTGTCGCCCCGTTCCGCCCCGGCACCGGGATAGCTGTTGTAAATCGTGACCAGCCGGTCCGGCTGCTCGAAGGGCAGCGGACTGAGCACGACGGTCTCGACCACGCTGTAGATGGCGACGTTCGCGCCGATGCAGACGCCCAGCGTGAGGAGGACGGTCAGACTGAACGTCCGGTCGCGCAGCAGGAGCTTCAGCCCGAAGCGGACGTCTCGCAGGATGGTATCCATGGTGGGCGGGGTTCGGGACACGTGGGTGACCGCTCGTGATTACGACGACGGCGGCCGGGCGGTTTCGGTGGTGGACCCGGCTCCGGGCCCCGATCGCGCTCGATCTACGCCTCCTACTCCGCCCGCAGCGCGACCATCGGGTCGACCCGCGTCGCGCGCTGCGCGGGCAGGTAGCACGCCGCCAGCGCGACGGGCGCGAGCACGTAGCTCGCCGCCGCTCGTCTCCTCCTCGCGCGTGTAGATGCGACCGAGCTGCGGCGCGGCGCCCGGTGCGGCGAAGAGCTCCGCACTCGCCGTCGCCGCCGCCGTCCGGCATACTCCTCCTCTCGTTCGTCTGGATGCGACCGCTCCTGTGGGTTGCCGAGACGAATACCGCCGTGCGCCCGTCGAACCGGCGTAAACTACGACCGGGTCGGAGCCTGCGTTCGGTGTCCGCCCCCTACCGCTCCCCACCCTCCGGCGGCAGCGTCCGGTCCCAATGCAGCACGCCGTACTTCTCGAGGATGTCGAGTGTGCGGTCGAGCGGCAGCGCCTCGACCGTGCCGCGGTGGCCGCTCACGGTCGTCGCCTTGAAGAGCGAGTTGTAGATCGCCTCCTCCGTCGCCTCGGCCGCGGCCTGGAAGAGCGGCGACATGAGGTCGTTCGGCAGGTCGCGGATCGCGCGCGGCTCACGGCTCCCGGGGCGTCGCACCGATTCCGCGGTCGAGAACGCGATCACGTAGTCGCCCGAGCCGTTGGTCATGCTCGCGCCGGTCCGCGCGAGGCCGCCGAGCGCGCGGACCGCGAGCCGGTCGAGCTTGCGCGCGTCCAACGGCGCGTCCGTCGCCACGACGATCATGATGCTGCCGTCCGCGGAGAACCCGGAAGCATCCCGGTCGAGGGCTCCGGTTCCCGTGGCGACGGGGTCTCCCTTCGCGCGCCCGGTCCGTCCCCCGGCCGCAGCCCCAGCCCCGGCCCCAGTCTGGCGGCGCTCCAGCGCCGCCCCAAACGCGTACCGCCCCAGCTCGCGCCCGACCGGCGCGCCGTTGATGGTCAGCACGCCGCCGAAGTTCGTCTGGACCAGCACGCCGACGGTGTATCCGCCGAGCCGCTCGGGGAGCCGCCGCGAGCTGGTGCCGATGCCGCCCTTCCAGCCGAAGGCGACGGTCCCCGCGCCGGCGCCGACCGCGCCCTCGACGACCGGCCCGCCGGAGGCCGATTCCAGCGCGCGCACCACGTGTTCCGGCCGGATCGGCCGGACACGAATGTCGTTCAGGAACCCGTCGTTCGTCTCGCCGACCACGGGGTTGATCGAGCGGACGTCGTCCATCCCCGGCTGGTGCAGCAGCCATTCGACCATGGCATCGGCGGCCTTCCAGACGCAGAGCGTACACGTCAGCAGGATCGGCGTCTCGAGCTCGCCCAGCTCCCGCACCTGCGTTACGCCCAGGAGCTTGCCGAAACCGTTGCCGACGTGGATCGCCGCGGGCACCCGCTCGCGGAACACGTTGCCGCCGTGCGGCAGGATCGCCGTGACGCCCGTGCGCACGCTGTCGCCTTCCGTCACCGTGACCTGGCCGACGCGCACGCCGGCCACATCGGTGATCGCGTTCAGCGGACCGGTCGGCAGGATCCCGACCACCACGCCCGCCTCACGGGCGCGAGGCCGTTCCGATGACGTCGTCTGGCTCATGAGCGGCGAGGTACAGGCGAGGAGGACGAGCGGTACGAGCTTCGACGGAATGCGGTCGCGGAGCGACGCGGCGACGCGGAGCGGCGGCACGCGTCCACGACGCGGAAAGCGCCGCGCCCCGTCCGTTTCCGCGCGACATTCATGGCTCCCGCGAAGCGGAACCGAGGCCGGCGGCCGCATCAGGACTCTCCCGGGATCGTGAACCACAGCGCCAGGTAGACCAGGATCCCCGGGAACCCGGCGGAGAGGATCGCCACGGCGACGAACGCGATTCGCAGCCGCGTCGCGCTGAGTCCGAAGTAGTGTGCCATCCCGCCCAGGACACCGGCGACGACGGCATCGCGGCGGGCGCGGCGGAGCGCGTGAGGGGGCTGGTTCATGCTTGTACCGGCGCGAGCTCGAGCGATGATGCGGGAACGAGCGGAAAGTGGCGCGGGGCGGCGCGGCGTGTCAAGGCTCGTGCGCGTGCGGGTGCGCGTGCGCGGGGTCGTGGCCGTGTGTCGTGCGCGGGCTCGGGCAAATCCTCAACTTCTTCGCCAATCTCCTCCATGAGGTCGCACTGCCGCGCGTACGCCCATGCCCGCGGCCGGCCATGCCCATGTACGCATCCGCCTCACGGGGCGCGCGGCCTCGCCAGCCGCTCCGCCATCGCGGCGAGCCGCGGGATCGGCACGCCCGTGGGACAGACCAGCGCGCAGGCGCCGCAACGGGTGCACGGCGGAGGCGCGCCGAGGAGGTCCGGCTGGTGGATCGAGCGGGAGGGCCCGACGACGAACGTCCACGGCTCGGCCCATGCGTCCGCGGGCGCGTCGCGGAGGGCGGGGCACGCGAGTGCGCAGAGGCCGCAGTGCACGCAGGTCATGAAATCCGGGAACTCGGCGCGTTCGTCCGCGGTGAGCGGCACGGTTCCCTCGGGGACGACGGCGTTCAGGAACCGGTCGGCGTCATTTCCGCGCCGGATGAGCCGGAGCGGCATGCGCGCCAGGTGGAGCAGGAAACGGTAGGCCAGGTTGGCCCAGGCGAAGGCGCGGCCCCTCACGTCGCGGCCCGTTCTCCGGCCTGCCAGCCGTCGAGCGCGGCGGCGCCGAGCCCGAGGGTGGCGACCTGGTGGCCGGCGCGGATCGAGCCCGCGACGCGGACGTTCTCGTAGACGACGTCGCCCGTGCCATCGACCGGCCGGCCCGCGGCGTCGGTGCGCACCCCCGCGCAGAGGAGCGGGTGAGTGGCCGTGCGCTCGCGGCGGGTGAGGGCGAGCGGGTCGAGCGGCGCGGCGGGTGCGGGAATCGGCGCGGCGGCGTGCGGGCTCGCCGTGGGCGGCACACCCGGCGGCGTGCGCGTTCCGGGCGCGCGGATCGGTTCGGCTGGGAGATCACCGGTCAGCCGCCACGGTGTGGACCACGACGGCTCCGCGCCGCCGATGCGCTCCACGTGGACGGGGCACCCGAGTACGGGCTCTTCGAGCGGGATCTCCGTCGTGATGCCGCCGGCGAGGAACTTCCCCGTGGCGAGCACGAAGGTTCGGGCCGTCACGCGCAGCGGCGCGAGCGCGGATGCCGCATCCCCCGATGCCGCTCGGCGTACGTGCACCGCGTCGAGCCGTCGGCCCGTCGACGCGCCTGCGACCGCGCGCCCCGGGATCACCTCGACGCCGGCGGCGTCCAGCGCGGCGAGGAGTGCCCGGTCCAGGCGCCAGCCGGGGAGCGAGGGCGGCGTGCCCAGCGCCTCTCCGACCGGGACGCCGGCCGCATCGGCGAGGGCGTCCAGGATGGCGCCGGTCTGCTCGATGCCGAGCACCGCGGGGAGGATCACGCGGCGCGCGCCCGCGGCGTGGACGGCGCGGGCGAGCGGCTCGGCGAGCCGGCCCGGTTGGCGGTCGAGCAGGGCCGCGAGCGAGGCGGGCGACCACCCGGCCGCCGGGGTGCCCGCGAGCTCGAGCGCGGTGCCTTCGAGCATCGCGCCGGCGGCGGCGCCCCAGAGCCGGGCGAGCGCCGGTGCGTGGAAGCCGGCGAGTCCCACGATGCCGCAGACCAGCACGTCGTCTTCGAGGATCGCGGCGTGCTGTGCGGGCGCTGCGTAGTCGCAGGCGTGGAGCGCGCCGGAGGGGTGGGGCAGGGGGCCGGCCGTGGGTGCATGTGGTATGCCCGCCGCGGCGAGTGCGGCGGCGAGTGAATCGGGGAGCGGACCGCGCCACGCGCCCGAGGCGAGCGCCGTCGCGCCGGGCGCTGCGCGGACCAGCGCGGTGCGCCGGCCGCGGCCGGCGGCCGCGAGTGCAGCCGCCACGCCCGCGACGCCGCCGCCCAGGACCAGGACCTCGAAATCGACCATCGTCTCACGATAACGGAAGTTACGGGCCGGATCAACGCGCGGGTCGGATCCCGCAACCCGTTCCGGCAAGCGTCGCATCCTGCCCGCCACGCCTGGCGGTACGCGCTGGATTGGCCCATATTTCCGGGCATTGACTCGATCGCGCGATCGCGGCGTGTCGGGACGACGCCGGCAGAAGTGCGCGGAACCGAAAAGAAGACGGCTGTAATGCCCGTGCAGACTCTGGATCGGAGCCCGGCGACGCACGTGGCGGCGCCGGATCCGGTACGCCGCCGCCTCGGCCTGCTTGCCGCGGTGGCCGCCGCGTACACGTACGCGCTCATCATCTTCGGCGGAATCGTCCGCATCACCGGCTCCGGGCTGGGCTGCGGCGATGACTGGCCGCTGTGCAACGGCCGGATCCTGCCGCCCTGGGATCTCCCCACCTGGATCGAGTGGACCCACCGGCTCCTGGCCGCGGGTCTGATCGTGCCGGTCGCGCTCGTCACGGTCTACGCGCTGCGCAGCGCCGGCGCGGCGAGGCGTGGTCGCGACGGCGCCCAGCCGCCGGACGCGGCCGTTCCTGCGCGTACCGCTTCGTACGCGCCGCGAGGCGGCCCCGAACGGCCCGTGTTCCTGGCCGTCGCACTCCTGGTGGTTCAGGTCGTTCTCGGCGCCGTCACCGTCAAGCTGGACCTTCCGGCCGGTGTGACGTCGCTCCATTTCGTCAACGCGCTGCTGCTCGCCGCTGCCTTCGTCATCGCGGCCGTCCGCGCGCACCCGGCTCCCACGGCCGGCACCGCGACGGGCACGGCCCGCCGGGCGGCGCGCGCTGCCACGGCCGCCGCGGCGCTCGGCTTCGTCGTCGTCGGGTTCGGCGCGCTCACCGCGAACACCGGGCTCGTCGGGGCGCAGACCGAGCCGAGCGCCGCCGCGTGGGCGTGCCAGGGATTCCCGCTCTGCAACGGGAGCGTGTTCCCCGCCTCGGGCGGCGGCGGGCTCGTCCACATCCACTGGACGCACCGCCTGCTGGCGTTCCTGCTGTTCTTCCACACGCTCGGCGCGACCATTGCCGCGTTCCGTCGGGGCGCACCCGCAGTGGCGCGGCGCGGCGCGGCGCTCGCGCTCGGCCTCGTCGTCGCCCAGGTCGGCGTGGCCGCCGCGCTCGTACTGCTCCACCTGCCGCCGGCGTTCCGCGTGCTCCACCTCGTCACCGGGGTCGCGGTATGGCTGGCACTCGTCTTCTGGGCCGCGTCCGCGCGCCGCATCGCGCCCGCCACGGGTTGACCGATTGCACCACGCATGATAATCTGCCCGCGCGAACGGGACCTGGGCTTGTCCGTTTAGGATTCAGCGAGGGGTGAATGTCCTCTTTACGGCCAACGATCCGGCGTGTACGGGCGATCCTTCCGATCGCCTGTTTCGCCGTCTTCTGGATGGGATGCACGGGTGAATACCCGCAGACCACGTTCCGACCGGTCACGGATTTCGGTGCGCAGATCAACGACCTGTTCACCGGGATCTTCTGGTGGACCATGCTGGTCCTGGCCATCGTGTACGTGGTCCTGATCTACGTGCTGGTACGGTATCGTGACCGCCCCGGCGCGGAGGCGCGGAAGACGTACGGGAACAACCTGGCGGAGATCGGCTGGACGCTGGGCCCGGCAGTGATCGTGGTCCTGATCCTGGTGCCGACCGTGCGGACGATCTTCAGGTCGTACGAGCGTGCGCCGGAGGGCGCGCTGGTGGTCGAGGCGGTCGGCCACCAGTGGTGGTGGGAGTTCCGCTACCCCGACCTGGGTGTGGTGACGGCGAACGAGTTGCACCTGCCGGTCGGTCGGCCGGTCGAAGTTCGGCTCCGGTCGGTGGACGTGCTGCACAACTGGTGGGTGCCGCGGCTCGGCGGGAAGCGCTACAACTACCCGGTGCCGGCGCGTGCGGAGGGCACGCCCGAGCCGAACCTGTACCACTTGCTCTCGTTCACGGTCGAGGAGCCGGGCGAGTACTCGGGGCAGTGTGCCGAGTACTGCGGGATGTCGCACGCGCTCATGCGCATGCGGGTGGTGGCGAGTCCGCCGGAGGAGTTCGACGCGTGGCTCGACGCGATGCGCGCATCTCGCGGCGCGATTCCGGAGGGCGCCGCGCAGCCTGCGGCCGCGGGGGTCGCGCCCGCACAGGCGGCGGCGCCGCAGTCGCTGGAAGCACAGGGCTACCAGGTGTTCCTGCGCGCCGGCTGCATCGCGTGCCACACCATCGAGGGGACGCCGGCCGCGGGGGTCCTCGGCCCGAATCTGACCCGCATCGGGGCGCGCTGGGCCATCGGCGCCGGACTGTTGCCCAACACGCCCGAGAACCTGAAGAAGTGGATCCGGAACTCGCCGGCGCTCAAGCCGGGCTCGAAGATGCCGCCGTTCCCGCAGTTGTCCGAGGAGGACCTGACTGCGCTCGTCGCCTACCTCGGGAGTCTGGAATGACCGGGCACGAGGCGGCTCGAGAGGCCGGACGCAAGCGTACAACGACATCGAGCGGAGTACTTTAGATGGCTACAGCGGAAGCTACGGTCCGCACGGCCGCCGAGCCGCGCGGTGGACTCGCGAGCTGGCTCACGACCGTCGACCACAAGCGGATCGGCATCATGTACGGCACGACCGCGCTGTTCTTCATGCTGGTCGGCGGTCTCGAGGCGTTGCTCATCCGCACCCAGCTCGCCCGTCCCGAGAACGACTTCCTGAGCGCGGACGTCTACAACCAGCTCTTCACCATGCACGGCACGACCATGATCTTCCTGGTCGGCATGCCGCTCGCGGTGGCGTTCTTCAACTACATCGTGCCGCTCCAGATCGGTGCGCGCGACGTGGCGTTCCCCCGACTGAACGCGCTCAGCTACTGGATCTACCTCTTCGGCGCGCTCTTCCTGAACGCCAGCTTCCTGTTCGGCGCCGCGCCGAACGGCGGCTGGTTCGGCTACGTGCCGCTGACCGAAGAGGCGTTCTCGCCCGGCCTCAACATCGACTTCTGGGTGATCGGCCTCCAGATCCTGGGCGTCAGCTCGATCATGGGCGGCGTCAACTTCATCACGACGATCATCAACCTGCGTGCGCCGGGCATGAAGCTCATGCGCATGCCGCTCTTCACCTGGATGGCGTTCATCACGAGCTTCCTGCTCGTGACCGCGCTGCCGGTGCTGGCGGTGGCGCTCTTCTTCCTGAGCTTCGACCGCTTCTTCGGCACGAACTTCTACGTGACCATGGCCGGCGGCGAGGCGGTGCTCTGGCAGCATCTGTTCTGGATCTTCGGGCACCCCGAGGTCTACATCCTGATCCTGCCGGCGTTCGGCATCATCTCGGACGTGCTCCCGGCGTTCGTGCGCAAGCCGCTCTTCGGCTACCCGCTCATGGTCTACTCGGGGATCCTGATCGGCTTCATCTCGTGGGGCGTCTGGGCACACCACATGTTCGGCACCGGGATGGGCCCCATCGCCGACTCGTTCTTCGCGGTCAGCACCCTGATCATCGCGATCCCGACCGGCGTGAAGATCTTCAACTGGCTCGGGACGATATGGAAGGGCGACATCAAGTTCGACACGCCCATGTTGTTCGCGGTCGCGTTCATCGGACAGTTCGTGGTCGGCGGGCTGTCGGGCGTCACGCACGCGATCGTGCCGGCCGACTACCAGCAGACCGACACGTACTACATCGTCGCGCACTTCCACTACGTGCTGTTCGCCGGCTCGGTCTTCGGGCTCTTCGGCGGCCTGTACTACTGGTGGCCGAAGGTCTTCGGCCGGATGCTCAACGAGCGCTGGGGCAAGATCCAGTTCTGGATCATGGTCGTCGGCGCGAACCTGACCTTCGGCCCCATGCACATCCTGGGGTTGCAGGGCATGCCGCGGCGGATCCAGACCTACCCGGCCACGCTCGGCCTCGGGTTCTGGAACCTGGTCGAAACGATCGGCGCGTTCCTCATCGCGACGTCGGTGCTGATCTTCGTCGTGAACGCCGTCGCGAGTTTCCGACGCGAGCGCGACGCCGTCGCCGACCCCTGGGACGCACGGACGCTGGAGTGGATGACGACGTCGCCGCCGCCCGAGCACAACT
>DASVCS010000120.1:0-56224 GCA_036381495.1 Longimicrobiales bacterium | reverse complement strand
TCCAGGCGCACGACGTTGCCCGTCTTGCGGTCCCGGTACGCGATCCGGCCGTCCTGGATCTCGAAGCGCCGGATGAGGAACGCCGCGCTGCCGCCCGCTTCTGCCGGCGCCGCGACCTCTTCGGAGACACGCCGGTCCAGCGCGGCGGACGAACTGACATTGATCAGCATGCGCGGATGATCCAGGACCACCGCGTCGATCACCACTTTGCGGGCGAAGAGCGGGAGCAGGCGCGGCCGGAGCACCACGCGCCGGACCGTCGCGAACGGCGGGGCGTCCGGCGTAGCGCCGCCGACCACGACGCCTTCGAGCGCCACGGCCGGGGTGGGGAACAGGTCGATCGAGATCCGGCCGATGTTGACCTCGCGCTCGAGCACCGCCTCCGCGCGCTCGGATGCCAGCGCGGCGATCCGCTCGGTCGGGAGCAGGAGCACCGCGGCGGCCAGCCCGCCGGCCAGCACGAGAGGCAGGAACAACAGAAAGAACAGCAGGAGGCGACGTCGGCGCTTCATGACTGATCAGGGCGAAAGGGCCGGTCTCGGTTTGCGCGGTACGACCTGTTATAACCGATGGTGCGCGCCAGGATCCGCGGGCCGCTTCCGCCCCGTCCCCGGGGCTACGCCGCCCGCTCGTCGCTCGCCGCCGCCGCGCCCACGGCCAGCCAGCCAATGCCGACCCGCCGGCCGTCCCGCTGTGCATCGGCCTTCGAGATCACGACGTCCAGCTCGCGCGTCCGGTCCAGCCGCGCCTGCGTGGCGCGCCCACCGGTCACGGCGATGCTCTGGATCCGAACCCAGCGCTCCTCGCCATCGGGCGCACGCAGGCGCAGCATCCGTCCCGGCCGTAGATCTGCCATCGATGGCGCGCCGTCGAGGAGCCGGAGCCGGAGAAGGACGCCACGGAGCGGCACCTCGACCGCATCGGAGACGCGAAAGCGGAACGCCTCGCCGCTGTCGCCGGCGCGTGCACTCCGGAATGCAACCATAATTCACACGATTCCACTGGCCAACGCAGGCCGCCATCCACCGGCGGCCGTCCTTCCAACGAGTCCAACGCGCGCCCGCGGCGGACGCTGGACCAGGAAGCGACCCGGTTCGCGCGCGAGTTCCTCGTCAACCCACGATCCGCCTGCGGCGGATGCCGGCGCCGTGGAACCCCACACACGCGCACCCGCTCGCGCACGAGCACGCGCGCGAGTTCCTGAACTCAGGCTACAGTGCAGGAAGCCCGCCGTCAATTCCGCCGGCCGTGGGGTGCGGCATCGGTCGCGATCTATGCCGCACGCAACTTGCACCTGTGGCGCAGCATGATATCCCGGAGTGTCGCTGTACCGCTGCTCCTGGCCGTGTGCATCGCCGGCTGCCGGGCCGAGGAGGACCGGCCGGCCGCCGCGCGGGCGCCGTCGAGCCGAACGTTCCACGCGGCCGTCGAGGCCGCGCTCCCGGCCGTGGTGTACATCCAGGTCGAGGCACGGACTCCCGCCGGAATGGGGGGACTGTTGCCCCAGGTCCCGCGCCTCCCGGGCGAGCACGCCGAGGTGCCGCCGAGCATGGGAGCGGGATCCGGCGTGCTCGTCTCCGAGGATGGCTACGTGCTCACCTCCGACCACGTCGTGCAGCAGGCGGACCGCGTGACCGTGATGCTGCACGACCGCCGGCGCTTCGAGGCGCGCGTCGTCGCACGGGATCCGAGTACGGACGTGGCCGTGGTCAAGATCGACGGCCGCAATCTGCCGGTCGCACGGCTCGGCAATTCGGACGACCTGGTCCTGGGCGAGTGGGTGCTGGCGCTCGGCAGCCCGCTCGGGCTCCAGTTCAGTGTCACGGCGGGAGTGGTCAGCGCCGTCGGCCGCACCATCGGGATCCTCGATTCCGTGGCGGACGGTAGCACGCCCACCGCGCCACTCGAACACTTCATCCAGACGGACGCGGCCATCAACCCCGGCAACTCGGGAGGGCCGCTGGTCAACCTGGACGGCGAGGTGGTGGGGATCAACACCGCGATCGCGAGCCCGACCGGCTTCTACAGCGGCTACGGCTTCGCGGTGCCGATCAACCTGGCCCGACGCGTGGCCGCGGACCTGATCCGCTACGGCGAGGTCCGCCGCGCGTATCTGGGGGTGCTGTTGAGCAATGTGGACCCGGCCGACGCTATGGTGTACGACCTCGAAGCCGCGCAGGGCGCCGAGGTCGTGAGCGTCCAGCAAGGCAGCCCCGCGGAGCGGGCGGGCCTTCAGCTCGGCGATGTGATCGTCCGCGCCGCCGGTCAGGACGTGGGCACCGTGAGCGACCTCCAGGCGATCCTCGCGGAGCAGAAGCCGGGAACCGCGACGCGGCTCGATGTGATCCGCTACGGCCGGCGCCTCCAGCTCACCGTCGAGTTGGGGCTGATCCGCTCCGGGATCACGCCGGAGCCGCCGCCGCCGCTCGAGGGGCCGATCAAGGTCGGGTTCTCCGTGGCCGTGCGCGATGGACGGCTCGTCGTCGTGGCCGTGCGACCCTATTCCGCGGCCGCGCGCGCCGGCGTCCGGCCGGGACAGGTGATCCTCTCCGTGAACCGGGAGCCGGTCGGCAGCGTCGACGACTTCGTGCGCGCCGTCCGCACCGGCGATGAGGACGCACTCTCGCTGATCGTCCGGGATCCGGCGATCGGCCGGCACATCATCAATTACGAGCTGCGGCCGTGAGCAGCGCACCGCCGCTCACTCGCCCTCCGGGGCGCCGCCGATGAACGAAACGCCTGCGCGAGCGGTCGTTTCATGCGCCATGGCCGAGCGCGGGTGGGTGGAGAACCGATACGGATTCATGCAGATGAAGACGAAGATACTGCCGGAAGCGCCGCGGGCCGGCGGCGTCGCGCTCGTCCTGGTCGATTTCGACGACACGCTCGTCGATACCGCCCCGCGCTTTCAGCAGGCGCGTCGCACCTTCTTCCGCCTCCTCGCGGAGGCCGGCTTCGATGAGGCGACCGCCCGCCGTATCCACCACGATGAGGTCGACCCCGTGATGCGCCGCCGCTACGGACTCGGCCCGTTCCGGCTCGAACCGGCGTTCCGCGAGACGTACCGCCGCCTGTGTGCCCACGCGGGCATCCGGCCCGACCCCGCGACCGCCGACGCGCTCGGCGCACTGGGCCGCGACGTCGTCGGCACGCCACCCTGCTTCCCCGATGCCCTCGAAGCGCTCGACCGGCTCGCCCGCACGGTTCCGACGGTGCTCTACACCCAGTCGGGGACGCCGGACTACCAGCTCGCCTGCATCCGGGAGGCGGGCATCCTGACCGTGCTCCCGCCCGAGCGCGTCCTGATCTGTCGGCGCAAGACGGCCGAACAGTTCCGGGCCACACTCGCGCGCTTCGACGTGACCGAGCCCGCAGCCGCGTGGATGATCGGCAACAGCATCCGCAGCGACGTCAACCCCGCGCTCTCCGCGGGCGCCAACGCCATCCTCATCGACCAGCCCGATCCGTGGGAGTTCGACCTCGACGAGCCGGTCTCGGATGGCTTCCTCCGCGTCCGATCGTTCTCCGAAGCCGTCGATCACCTGATCGGGAGTGCGGGAGCGCCGCCCGCGCGCAGGCGCGCCTCCCCCTGAAACCCGCCGTGACGGCCGCCCGTACGTCACGCCGGGCGGCAGACGGGATCCGAGCCCGGTACGCCGGCCGCCGAAATCCAGTGACATCGACGGACGCGGCGACGCCGCGCGCAAGGGTTGGAGATCATGTGGAAGACGACGGCAGGCACGTGGACGGTCCCCAGCGCCGAGATGATCGGCGGCGCGACCGCCTACATCGCCATCCCGGCCGGAGTCACGACTCCGGTCCTCCGGGCTGGCGGCTGTCCGGGTTAGCGGCCCGTCAGGGTCGATTGGAATAGATCGGGGTTGGGGGGCGGATCCGTCCAGGGTCCGCCCCGTTTTCATCGGCGCAGCGGACGGAGCAGCGCCCATCGCCGCGCCGATGCGCCCCGAACGCTCGCCTCCGGTTCAATCGCCCGAGACGGAAAGTGCCTGGTCGATGGCTTCGCGCAGTGCGGGGTCGTCCGCCCGGATGGGCCCGAGATGGCGCCAGAGCACTGTGCCTTCGGGACCGACGAGTACGGTGGTCGGCACGCCGCGAGTGGCGAAGGCAACGGACACGCGCTCGGCGGGGTCCCGCAGGATCTGATAGTCGACGCCGAACTCGTGCACGAACTCGCGGACCGTGCGGTCCGCTCCCGCGGCATCCACGCTGACGCCGACCACGCGCAGCCCGCGGGGCGCGTAGGTCTCGTGCAGCGCCTGGAGTTCGGGAATCTCCTCGCGGCACGGCGGGCACCACGTCGCCCAGATGTTGAGCAGCACCGCATCGCCGCGCCAGTCGGCGAGTGCGACGGAATCACCGGCGAGGGTCGTGGCAGCGTAATCGGGCGCGGGTGCGCCGACCTGGCCGGGAGGAGATGCGCCGCCACACGCGGCGGCGAGGCCGGCGAACAGGATACCCAACGAGCGCGCGAGGCGCTTCGGCTTCACGGTAGACATCCCCCTCGGTTCATGCCGTGTGCTGAACCATTTCCGAATGATACCCGTCCGGGATCGGGAGTTCAAGCGGGGTGAACACCGCGGGCTCCGCCCCTTCGCCAGCGCCGCGGTTCCCGCCAACGTTCCCGCGCCCGAAGCCGGAGCCGCCGGTCCCGCGCCCGGCGGTCCCATCCCGGTTCCGTCCGTTCCGCCGGGCTCTAACCCTCCAATTCCTCCTTCCCGACCTCGCGCAGCACGGCGGTGGCGTACGCGCCGGGCGGCAGGGTGAAGCGGAACGCGAGGAAGGGGCCGGCGTCGTCGCGTCCGGGCTCGACCGAGGCATCGGCGAGCGGGAGGCGGAGCGGCCGGCGCGAGCCGGGCGCCCGGTAGGGGCCGGTCCGCGGGAAATCCTCGGGGCGGATGCCGGCCGCGTTGAGTACGGCGCGCTCGATCTCGGCCGGCGCGCCCGCGGGCTCGCGCATGTGGGGCCCGAAGAGCGGGCCGGTCGGCGAGATCTCGAACCGCGCGGCGCGCGGCTGTTCGGCGGCCGCGTCCTCGACCGTGAAGATCCCGCCCGTGTCGTGCTTGACCGCCAGGTCGCCGTCCCGCACGCGGTCGATCTCCTGGATGCGCCGCGCGAGCACGGCGTTGAAGAGCGATGACTGGAAGGCGTGGACGTAGAGGCGGAGCAGGCGCCGGTCGAGGGTATGCAGCGCCCGCGCGGCATCCCCGTGCCCGCGGGCCATGGCGCGAGAGAGGCGGGCGCAGTGCGCGTAGCCGCGCGGCCACGCGCGCGCCGCCTCGGCGTAGCGCCCGGCCGCGAACAGTTCGCGGGCGGCCCGCACCGCACCGGCGTCGTGCGGCCCCGGCCGCCCGGCGATGAGTTGCGCGGCCTCCGCCGCATCGCCCCGGATCAGCGCTCTACCGACGTCGCCGGTGTCTCCCCGCGAGCCGAACCGCTGCGGGCCGAAATAGTTCGGCACGCCGCGCTTGGCGAGGACGGCGAGGACCTCTCGTACGTCGTCGAGGCGGCCCGGGTCGGTCCCGCGCAGGCGGATCGTGAACCGGTTCGCGCGCAGGTGCCCCGTGCGCAGCTTCCGCGGGTGCCGCCGCGTCCAGAGGATCCGGACGCGCGGGATCTCGAGCGACGCGATGCGCGCGGGATCCACGTGCTCCACGCTGAGCGTCTGGCGCGTCACCGCGTGCGCGTCCTTGAGCCCCGCCACGCCGATGTCGCGCGGCCGGACACCGAGTGCACGGGCGATGTCCGCCACCGCCCGCTGCGTCGAGAGACCCGCCTTCTCGATCCCGAAGAAGACGTGGTCGCCCGTCCCCTCGGGCTCGTAGAGCGGCAACTCCTCGACCACGAAGTCCTCGTAGAACCGCTTGAGCTCGCCGGGGATCGCCGGGACCTCCGCGGTCAGGTACGGCAAGCGCATGCGCAGCGGATCGGGCCGGTTCACGGGCGGCGGGGCGCGCGGCCGTCCGCGCAGTCGCGGGCGCGGCCGGCGCAGCGCCGGCGGCATGTTCGGTCGGGACGAATCGAAAAAGTAAAAGCCGGTCCGCCGGAACTCGCGCCGCTCCAGACGCGGAACGCCTTGCGGCAGGACGGTTTCCGGGGTCGGGACGAATCGAAAAGATGAAACCTGGTCCGCATCACGGCGAGAGGCGCTCGATGCGCCACGCGCCGTGCGGCTCGAGCGTGTACAGGAACCGGTCGTGCAGCCGGTTCGGGCGACCCTGCCAGAATTCGATCGAATCGGGTGTGACGCGAAAGCCGCCCCAGTGCGGCGGGAGCGGGACCTCGCCGTCGATGCCGGCGCCGACGCGGGCGGTCACCTCGTCGAGCCGCGCCTCCAGCTCGGCCCGGCTGCTGAGCGGGGCACTCTGGTGCGAGGCCCACGCCGCCAGCCGGCTGCCGCGCGGGCGCGACCGGAAGTACGCCTCCGACTCCGCGCGCGAGACCCGGCTCACCGTGCCGGTCACCCGCACCTGCCGCTCCAGCTCCGGCCAGTAGAAGACCAGTGCCGCGAACGGGTTCTCCTCCAGCTCCCGCCCTTTCCGGCTGCGGTAGTCCGTGTAGAAGACGAAGCCGTCCGCGTCCACCCCCTTGAGCAGCACCACCCGCGCGGACGGGCGGCCATCCGCATTGGCCGTGGCCAGGACCATGGCACTGGGATCGTGCGCCTCCGCCTCGACCACCTGCGCGAACCAGAGCCGGAACTGCTCGATCGGATCGGGATGCAACTCCGTCTCGTTCAACGCCGCGCGCGCGTACTCCCGCCGCAGGTCGGCAATCGATCCGGCCACCTCAGACCTCCACCGTCACGAGGACCTCCTCGCCCAGCATGTCGATGAGCTTCACCGCGACGGTCGTCCGGCCGTCCGGTGCATCCAATTCGTACACGCCGGCGACCAGGTCGTTCTTCCGTTCCGGTATGTCCGATGGTGGCGGCTGTCCGCCACCGGATCGGTTCACGCAATCGTATTCTATGCGTCGGGCGACCGTTCGCGCACGTGGCGGTCGTGCCCGGCGCTACCGCGGCAAGACAAGGGCCCGGGTCGGTGGCCAACGCTCCATCGCCCAGACCGCCTTCACGGGGCTGATCCAGCGGACGATCGAGATCGCGCGCTTGTACGCACCGGGGGAGGGCGTGCCGCATGAGTGGTTCGTGGTGCGCGATGCGGTTTCGGAGCCGCCGCAGGTTGTCGCTCAGCACATGGATGGTTTCCCGGTCCACACGCGCGGGAGCGTACGGGAACGCAGGTGCGAACTGCCGCTTCCAAACGCGTTCGTCGTAGCGTCTCGTCAGCATGGATACCCAGAACCAGTAGGATTGGGCCGCGACGAAGTCGCCGGTCGATACCCGACGGATCTGAAGCTCGCGTTCGAGTTTTCGACGCGCATCGAGGAACGTGCGCCGGTCCCGGGTCGGAAGAGCACGGAAGAAACCCATCCGAGTAGGGCCAGCGAGCGTCGAAAGCACGGATCAATGCGCCATTGATCGCGTTGCGCAAGGCGACCTCGTCGACTTGAAGGATTGGTAACAAGGCCAAGCCGGCGCGGATGTTCCATTCGTACAGGTCCAGGGCTCGGCGCACGTTCCGGTGGGTGTAGCGGAGGTACGTGGACAGGCGCGGCGCGGAGATTGCGTCCCGTAGCGCGTGGATTCGGGTCACGACGCCCGGAGGCGACGGGACCCGGCGGGTCTTGACATCGAGTAACGTTGTCGCCACTGTACGTGGTGTGAGCCTTCGGATTCGCGCCCCGCAAGGGGCTCCCCGGAGGACGAGGATCCGTGCGGGGTAGGTGAGTGATCGCCTGCCCCGCACGTGCTTCATGGAGCTGCGGGGCCAGAAAGGCCCCGCGCCGGTCTTGCATCCGACCGGTCGTACGTTACACGCGCCGTGCGCGATTCGCTACGGGTCTTCCGCCGCGCATGCAATTGATGCGACGCTGCGGCCCACGGCAATAGCGCGGTATCCGACCCGACGTGATCAGGCATTGGAACGGCCCGCGAGGCGTGCGCGGGGCGCCGGCGCGCGGCACACCACCCTCCTATCCGCCTCCGCATCGGTTGACGCAGCGCCTGCCCTCCGGTTATTCGTGTATCCGTCATTCCACCACGACATGCTCTTCTATCCGGAGCGGATCCATGCGTCCGATGGTCGTCATCACAGCCGTCGCGGTGCTCCTGTCGCCGGCCGCCGCGCGAGGGCAGCAGGCGGAGAAGCGGGCGTTTACGCCCGCGGACTGGTATCGCGTGACCACGCTCGGCGACCCGGCGATGTCGCCGGACGGGCGGCTGGTCGCGTTCACGGTGACCACGGTGGTCGAGAAGGAGAACCGTCGCCACCGCGAGGTCTGGCTCGTGCCGGCGGCGGGCGGCGAGCCGTACCGCGTCACCGCGCCGGGGACGGAGAGTTCGAATCCGCGGTGGTCGCCGGACGGGAAGTACCTGTTCTTCTCGTCGCGCCGCGAGGGCGGGGAGGGCTCGACGTGGGCGCTGCGGATGGACGGGCCGCGCGGCGAGGCGTTCCAGCTCGAGGACTACCCGACGGGCTCGACGCCGCGCGACCACAGCTTCGCGGTCTGGACGGAACCGGCCGATGGCGACGAGGCCGCGGCGGATTCCGCGAAGAAAGAGGACGACCCCTGGGCGGGGATGCAGCCGATGGCGCGGCCGCCGTACGGCGCGATCACGCATCCGCTGAACGCGAAGCGCTTCGATGGCCGTCACATCGTCGAGCTGGGCTACAAGCGCAACGGCCGGGGTTTCATCCCGAACCGGCGCGAGGCGCGCGAGTGGCGCGCGGCCCAGCTCTGGATGCAGGCGTACGGCGACACGTCGAAGATCCAGATCACGGACACCGAGTACTCGCATCGCGACGCCGCCGTCTCGCCCGATGGGCGCTGGATCGCGTTCACGGCGGATCCCGAGCTGCGACCCGATTCGGTGGTCGCGGCCGAGCGCGACTCGATCGCGCGGCTCCCCTACGATGCGGCGCGCGACGAGGCGCCGCGCAACGACGCGGACATCTTCGTGATCTCGATCGAGGGCGGCGCGCCGCGGCGCGTGGCCGAACTCATGGGGAGTGAGCGCGGGCTGGCGTGGTCGCCCGACGGCGAGCAGCTCCTGTTCACCTCGAATGGCGGAGTGCGGACCGGGCAGGAGGAGCTCTACCTGATCGATGTCGATGGCGGCGCGCCGCGCGAGCTGCTCGGCGACTGGCCGTACGAGCCGAACGACTACGAGTGGACGCCCGACGGCGACATCATCCTCACCGCCGCGATCGGCGGGCGCGATGCGGTGTTCCGCCTCGACCCGGAGGACGGCGACCTCGAAGAGGTGATCGGCGGGCGGCGGCGCATGTACGGCGTGAGCTTCGACGAGGATCTCGAAAAGGTCGCGTTCGTCGCCTCATCGCTCGACCATCCGACGGAGCTCTTCGTCGCGGACATCGACGGCGATAACGAGCGCAGGCTGACCGGGTTCAACGACGCGCTGAACGCGGAGATCGCGTGGTCGGATGCCGAGCGCTTCACCTACACCTCGGTGGGCGGCCGCGAGATCGAGGCGTGGCTCATGAAGCCGTACGGCTACGAGCCGGGACACAAGTACCCGCTCGTCCTCTACGTCCACGGCGGCCCGCACTCGCGGTACGGCGAGAACTGGTTCGACGAGTTCCAGAACATCGCCGGCGCCGGGATGTGGGTGCTCTTCACGAATCCGCGTGGTTCCGGCGGTTACGGCGCGGACTTCACCTACTCGACGCGCGGGCGCTGGGGTGATGAGGACTACGAGGACCTCATGAAGGCGGTCGACATCGTGGCGCGCCGGCCGGATGTGGATTCGCTGCACATGGGCGTGACCGGCGGCTCGTACGGCGGCTTCATGACCGCATGGATCACGACGAAGACGGACCGCTTCGAGGCCGCGCAGACCGACCGCATGATCAGCGATTGGTGGTCGTGGTACGGCACCTCGGATGTGCCCGGGCTGACCGAGTTCGAGTTCTTCGGCAAGCCGTGGGACAACCCCGAGCTCTACGACGAGCTTTCGCCGATCCGTTACGCACGCAACGTGACGACGCCGACACTCATCGTTCAGTCCGAGGAGGACCACCGCACGCCGATGACCGATGCCGAGCAGTGGTTCGTCGCGTTGAAGAAGCACGGCGTGCCCGTCGAGTTCGTCCGCTACCCGCGCTCGACCCACGACCTCTCGCGCACCGGCGAGCCGTGGCTGCTGGTCGACCGTCTGGCGCGGCTCCGCCAGTGGTTCACGTACTGGCTGATCGACCGGCCGAACGAGACGGTGGCGGCCGAGCCGTAGGGCGCCTTCGGTGGGCGCCTTCGGCGCCCGGGCTAGGGCTGGGGCTGGGGCTGGGGCTGGGGTCGGTCGGAGCCGACTGCGGGCCGTGGTGACCACCTCCGGACGTCGGGCTACCTTCCCCAGCCCCAGCCCCAGCCCTAGCCCTAGCCCACGAAACCAGGATCGCTGGCATGTCGATGGAGCAGTTGAGAGGCGAGCTCGCGGCGGTGGACCGCGAGATCCTTGCGCTGGTCGCGCGGCGGCAGGCGCTGGCCTCGGAGTTGGGACGGATCAAGCGCGAGCGCGGGATCCCGACGCGCGACTACCGGCAGGAGGTCGAGGTCATCGAGCGGGCGCGCGCAGCCGCCGCCGAGCTCGGTATCTCGCCGCGCACGGCCGAGGAGCTGATGCTCCTGCTCATCCGTTCATCGCTTGCCGTCCAGGAGCGGGACAAGGTCGTCGCCCGCGGTGGAGGCGCGGGGAAGCGCGTGCTGGTGATCGGCGGACGTGGCAAGATGGGGCAGTGGATCGTCCGCTTTCTCGCGTCGCAGGGCTACGATGTCGAGGTCGCCGATCCCGCGGGGCCGGTCGAGGGACACGTCCACGTCGCCGACTGGCGCGACACGGATCTCGCGCACGACATCATCGTCGTCGCGGCGCCGCTCACGGTCTCGAATGGCATCCTCCACGAGCTCGCCGAGCGGAAGCCGCACGGGTTGGTCTTCGACATCGGCTCGCTCAAGAGCCCGCTGCGCTCGGGTCTGATGGCGCTGGTCGACGCCGGTGTCCGCGTCACGTCGGTGCACCCGATGTTCGGTCCCGACACCGAGCTGCTCACGGGGCGCCACATCATCTTCATCGACCTCGGCGCGGCCGGTGCGGTCGACGGCGCGCGCGAACTCTTCGCCTCGACCATGGCGATCCAGGTCGACATGGACCTCGAGAGTCACGACCGTCTCATTGCATACGTGCTCGGCCTCTCGCACGCGCTCAACATCGCGTTCTTCACCGCGCTCGCCGAGAGCGGCGAGGCCGCGCCGCGACTGGCCAAGCTGTCGAGCACCACGTTCGATGCACAACTCGGCATCGCCGCCAAGGTCGCGGAAGAGAATCCGCACCTCTACTTCGAGATCCAGGCACTCAACGACTACGGGACCGAGTCTCTGGCCGCGCTCCTCTACGCGCTCGAGCGGATCCGCTCCGTGGTCCGCGCCGGCGATGCGGAGGGCTTCGCGGCGCTGATGGAGCGCGGCAAAGCCTATCTCGCGGGCCGCCTGCCGAAGGAGCAGCGCGCGCCGTAGGTGGCGCTGGCGGCGGAGCGGTGGGCCGGTGATGGTGTGGGCGCGATCGCCGCTTGCACACCGGTCCCGTGCCCGGTAATCTTGCCATGATCAGACCTGCCACCAGGAGGAACCGATGCGTCAGCGCGTACGTGGTGCCATCGTCCTGACCGTCGCGCCGGTCGTTGCGGTCGCGGCATCGTGCGGCGGAGGGCAGCAGGAGCAGCTCGCGGAGAAGGCGGCGCCGGCGGCTATGGCCACGGCGCCCACGGATTCGCTGCCGGCGGCGATCCTGGGCAAGGCGCCGCCGCCGCGTGGAGAGGCGGTGCACTATTTCGAGGGCGACACGGCCACGCGCGGGTACCTGGTGGTGCCGGAGGGCGAGGGGCCGTTCCCGGCGGTGATCCTGATCCACGAGTGGAACGGGTTGAACGACCGTGTCCGGCAGGTGGCCGATGCGCTCGCGGACGAGGGGTACGTCGCACTGGCCGCGGACCTCTATTCGGGGCGGACGGGGAGCAACCGCGACGAGAACGTGGCGCTCATGCAGGAGGTGCACTCGAACCCCGAGCGGACGATCGCGAATCTGGACGCGGCCGCGCGCTTCCTCCGCGCCAGGCCGGACGTGACCGGCAAGATCGCGACGATCGGGTGGTGCTTCGGCGGCGGGATCGCGCTGAGCTACGCCATTGGCGGCGAGCACCACGAGGGGACCGCGATCTTCTACGGCAGCCTGGTGGAAGACCCCGAGAAGCTGGCGCGGCTGAACCACGAGATCTACGGCACCTTCGCCGGCCAGGACCAGGGGATCCCGCCCGAGGCCGTCGAGCGCTTCGCCGCCGCCCTCCGCAACGCCGGGATCCCGAACGACATCCACGTCTACGACGCCGTGAACCACGGCTTCTGGCTCTGGGTGGACCGCGATCCCGAGCACAACACGGGACCCGCGGCGGATGCGTGGCGCCGGCTCAAGGCGTATCTCGGGCGGACGCTGGGAGGGGCGGCGTAGGGGCGGCGCTTCGCGCCGCCCGGGCTAGGGCTGGGAGTGCGCGGTCAGGGGCGCGGTGAGGGGCGGGTGCGCTCGCTCCACATCGCGCCGGAGCGGTGGGCGCCGATGGTGGAGGTGCGCGAAGTCCGGGCCGTGGCGGGCCGCGGGATCGAGGGAGACCGCTACTTCGACCACGTCCGGCGCCTCTCGCGTGACCCCCGCCGCGCCTGCGCCGTCACACTGATCGAGGAGGAAGCGCTCGAAGCGCTCGAGCGCGAGTTCGCCGTCGCGCTCGCACCCGGAGAATGCCGCCGGAACGTGGTGACGCACGGGATCCGGCTGAACGCGCTGGTCGGACGGGAGTTCCGGATCGGCTCCGCCGTCGCTCGCGGCCTGCTCCTCTGCGAGCCGTGCCGCCACCTCGAGAAGCTGACGGGGCGCGAGCTCATCCGGGGCCTGCTCCACCGCGGCGGTCTGCGTGCCGAGATTCTACGCGGAGGCCGCATCGAGGTCGGTGACCCCGTCGCCGTGGTCACGAACGGCAGGACGCGCACGATCGAGGATGCCGCAATCGCTCACAGATGAACCGTCTGCAACGGATGGACCGTAGGATCGTTCCCATCGCCGGGCTGCTGCTCCTGCTCTGCGCCACGGCGGCCCGCGCCCAGAGTCTGCGCGGCTCGACCGCCTCGCTGACACGCCAGAACCGCCAGGCGCACGCGCACGACTTCTCGTACCTCGAGGATCCGGCGGATGTGAAGCGGTTCGTCGAGGCCGGGCTGCTGGTGCGGATCCCGGGAAACGAGGACTACACGCTCGAAAAGGTCTCGTTTCCCTACGCCCGCCCGGCGGTCAAGCTCTTCCTCGAACACTTCGCGCCGCAGTACCGCAAGGTGTGCGGCGCGAAGCTCGTGGTCACGAGTCTGGTCCGGCCGGAGTCGCGCCAGCCGCGCAACGCATCGGACCGCTCCGTCCACCCCACCGGGATGGCCGTGGACCTGCGTCGTGACAACGACCCCGCCTGCCGCCAGTGGATGCGGCGCGCGCTGCTCCTCCTCGAGGCGAACGGCGTGATCGAGGCCACGCACGAACGTCATCCGCCGCACTACCACGTGGCGGTCTTCCCCGACCCGTACCGGCGTTACGCGAAGGGGAAGGGAGCCGCGGGCATCAACGCGCTCCTCGCCGGCGACGGAGCATCCGTCTATCTCGTCCGCCGCGGCGACAGCCTCTGGACCATTGCCCGGCACTTCGGCGTCACGGTGGGCGCGCTCAAACGGGCGAACGGTCTCCGCTCCTCGCGGGTATTAGCCGGACAGGTGCTGCGGATCCCCGACGGCGGCTAGGCGGCCGGCGCACACCGCCGGATCGGGGGCCGCCGCCGGTCGTCCCCCGAACAGGATCCGTAAAATGGCCGATCGCACACCCCACGTGGTGATCATCGGCGGCGGCTTCGCCGGACTGGCCTGCGCGCGCGCACTGCGCCGCGCACCGGTCCGGATCACCCTCGTCGATCGTAGCAATTTCCACCTCTTCCAACCGCTCCTCTATCAGGTCGCCACCGCGTCGCTCTCGCCCGCGGACATCGCCATGCCGATCCGTTCGATCCTGCGGCGCCAGCGCAACGCGGAGGTCTGGATGGGCGAGGTCGAGGCCGTGGATGTCGAGCGCCGCGTCGTCAAACTGCGCGATGGCAGCCTCCCGTACGACTACCTCGTCGTCGCGACCGGCGCGACCCACGCCTACTTCGGAAACGACGACTGGGCTCCGCACGCGCCGGGGCTGAAGACGGTCGACGACGCACTCGAAATCCGGCGCCGGTTCCTGCTCGCCTTCGAGGCCGCCGAGCGCGAGGCGGATCCGCAGGCGCGCCGCCGCCTGCTCACCTTCGCCATCGTCGGCGGCGGACCCACCGGCGTCGAACTGGCCGGCGCCATGGCCGAGATCGCACGTCAGGTGATGCCCAACGACTTCCGCTGGATCGACACCACCACCACCCGCATCGTGCTCCTCGAAGGCGGACCCCGCCTCCTGCCCGCCTACCCGCCCGAACTCTCCACTGCCGCGCGCCGCCAACTCGAACGACTCGGCGTCGAGGTCCGCACCGACGCACACGTCACCCGCATCGAGCCCGATGCCGTGTGCATCGGCGATGAACGCCTCGATGCCGGAAACATCTTCTGGGCCGCCGGCGTCGCCGCCTCCGCCATCGGCCGCGACCTCGGCGCACCCCTCGACCGCGCCGGCCGCGTCCGCGTCCGCGCCGACGGCTCGATCCCCGGCCACCCCGAGGTCTTCGTCGCCGGCGACCTCGCCGCCATCGAGCAGAACGGCCAGCCGATCCCCGGCGTCGCCCCCGCCGCCATGCAGATGGGCCGCCACGTCGCCCGGATGATCCGCCGCGACCTCCGGCACGAACCCCGCAAACCGTTCCACTACTTCGATAAGGGGAACCTCGCCACCATCGGCCGCGCCGCCGCTGTCGCCGAAATCGGCCGCCTCCGGCTGAGCGGCCTCATCGCCTGGCTCGTCTGGGTCTTCATCCACATCCTCTACCTGGTCGGATTCCGGAACCGGCTGCTTGTCATGATCCAGTGGGCGTGGGCCTACGTCACGTACCAGCGGGGGATCCGGTTGATCACGGGCGGTCGCGCGGTACGACTGCGGAGTGCGCGGCGGTCGGGCGCGGAACTGGCGAGGAGCGCGTGAGCGGCGCGGGCGGTGCCGAAGGCCGGGCGGGGCGGGTGCCGTCGCGGGGCGGCCTCGTCGCGCGCGTGCGCGGAGCGCGGGGTGTGGCGGTGCTGGCGGTGATCGCCGGCATCGGTCTTGCGCTCGGCGGGTGCGGCCGGGAGGGGGCGGAGGGGCGGCAGACCGCGGAAATGGAAGGAGATGCGCGGATGAGGCTGACGTCGCCCGAGTTCGAGGATGGGGAGCGGATCCCCGAGCGGTTCACGTGCGATGGCGAGGATGTCTCTCCGCCGCTGGTGATCCGGGGGGTGCCGGACAGTGCGCGGACGTTGGCGCTGGTGTTCGATGACCCGGATGCGCCGCGAGGCGAGTTCGTCCACTGGCTGCTCTGGAACGTGCCACCGGATGTCTCGACGCTTCCCGAGGCGATCCCGCCGTCGGAGGTACTCGAGGGGTTCGGCTCGGCGGCGCAGGGGCGCAACGGATTCCGGTCGATCGGTTATCGTGGCCCGTGTCCGCCGCCGGGCCCGGACCACCACTACCGGTTCCGTCTCTTCGCGCTGGACACGACGCTCGCCCTGGCCCCGGGTGCGGACCGGGAAGGGCTCGAGGACGCGATGACGGGACACGTGCTCGAGGAGGCGTTGCTGACCGGGCGTTACGCCCGCTGAGCGTGACGGCGGCCGCGGCCGCCTACGACCTCGGGCGCAACTCCGTCGCCGTCTGGATGCCGGTCGCGACCTCGGAAACGATGCCGAGGCGTTCGTAGATGGGGAGGATGTGAGCGCGTAGCACCGGCAGCCGTCGCGCGAACCACGCTGCTGCGAGCATGACGGCGAGCCCGCCGAGCAGTACCGTGTTCGGTGCGCCGATCCAGTCGGCGAGGATGCCGGCGAGCAGGCCGCCGAACGGGGTCATCCCCATGAACGCCATGGTGTAGAAGCTCATGACGCGGCCTCGTTTGTCCTCCTCGACGATGGTCTGGAGCACGGTGTTGATGGAGGCCGTCGTCGCCATGACGCCGAATCCTGCAATGACGAGCAACACGAGCGAGAGCCATTCGACGCGGGATCGGGAGAAGACGACGAGGCCGAAGCCGAACAGTGTGGCGGCGGCGACGATGACGCGTCCCAGCCCTCGCACGGTGGTGCGGGAGGCGAGCCAGACGGCGGCGGTGAGGGCGCCGAGGCCGGCCGCGGCGGTGAGGAATCCGAGGGTGTGTGCGCCGCCGCCGAGCACGTCGCTGGCGAAGACGGGCAGCAGGACCGCGTAGGGCATGCCGAGCAGGCTGACGAGTGCGAGGAGCGCGAGGATCGCGCGGATCGGCGGGAACCCGTAGGCGTAGCCGAATCCGTCGCGGAGCGTGCGGAGCACGGGCGGCCGGTCCCGCGGCCGTGGCGTCGCGGGGACGTGGATCGCGAGCAGTCCTCCGATGACGGCGAGATAGCTGGCCGCGTCGATCAGGAACACCAGGCCCTCCCCGACCAGCCCGATGAGTATGCCGGCGATCGCCGGACCCACCAGCCGTGCCGCGTTGAACATGGACGAGTTCAGCGCGATCGCGTTCGGCAGGTCGCCCGTTCCGCCGACGAGTTCGACGAGCAGCGCCTGTCGTGCCGGGACGTCGAAGCCGTTCACGACGCCCACCAGTGCCGCCAACACGACGACGTGCCACACCTCGACGACGCCCGTCAGCACGAGTGCCGCGAGCGCAGCCGCGAGCGTCGCCGCCGACATCTGCGTCGCGAGGACGACGCGGTAGCGGCTGCGCCGATCCGCGAGCACTCCCGCGAACGGTCCCAGTACGAAGGCCGGGAAGTATCCCGCGAAGGCGACCAGGCCCAGCGCCGCCGGAGAACCGGTCAACCGGTACACCAGCCAGTTCATCGCCACCTGCTGCATCCAGGTGCCGATGCGTGAGACGCCTTGTCCCAGGAAGAATAGGCGGAAGTTGCGATGACGGAGTGCCGAAAGCGTCCGGGCGACCCCGGCGGATGTCGCGAAAATTTCCCTCTCCCCTCAGCTCGTCGTACCGATCCTGACATGCTACACCGGGAGGCGCCTGCGGGTCGTCCGGTGCATCGGTCCGCGGCGCCCGGCCCTCGCAAGAGACTTGCCGAAACGGGGCTCCGGGTACAGTATTCGTGGCGGGCACAGAATGCCGTGTGGCGCGTTCGTGGCCCGGCACCACGGCGGCCGAGATCGCCCCTGAACGGCGGGCCGCGTCGCGCGATCACCATCCCGGGTTCCGATCGATCAATGGATTCGAGGACGACAGAGAAGCCCGGGCGTACCGCGCCCGGGAACCGCGACCGTACAGCGCTCGCGTACCACCGGCTCCGCGAGTTGATCGTGCACGGCCGCCTCGCGCCGGGGACGCGCGTCATCGAGACGGAGATCGCCGAGCGCCTGGGCGTCAGCCGAACACCCGTCCGTAGCGCGCTCCAGCGCCTTCAGCAGGAGGGCTACATCATCGCCGCCGAGCAGGGTCGCCAGACGCGACCGTTCGTCTCGCCGTTGACCCAGGAGGATGCGCGCGAGTTGTTCAGCATTCTTGGCGAGATCGAGGGTCTTGCCGCCCGCCGCGCCGCCGGAGTCGAGGCGGGCGAGCGCGCGCGGCTGACCGAGCGGCTCCGGCGCATCAATCGAGAATACCTCGATGCCTCGCGCAACGTGCATCCCGATCGCGACCGGCTGTTCGACCTCGACACCGAGTTCCACCGGAGCTACGTCGCGGCGGGCAGCGGACCGCGGCTCCAGGCGCTGCACGAGGCCGTCAAACCACAGGCCGAGCGTTACATCCGCCTCTACGTCAGCGTGTTGCTCGACCAGATCGCGACGTCGATCGCCGAGCACGACCGGATCATCGACGGCATCGCCGCCGGCGATGGCGAGGCCGCGCACGGCGCGGTCCGCGACAACTGGCGCAATGCCGCGCTCCGGCTGAACCGCGTCATCCTGACCGCCGGCGAGCGCGGAAGCTGGTGAACGCGCCGGGTCGTCCACCGGATGCGGTCGAGATCCGCATGTTCGAGTCGGATCGCGACGATCGGGCGTGCGTTCGGATCCAGCAGGAGGTCTGGGGGCGCGACTTCGCCGATGTCGTGCCGGCGAGTATGCTGAAGATCAGTCGGCAGATCGGCGGCGTGAGCGCGGGTGCGTTCGACGGATCGGGGCGGCTCCTCGGGTTCGTGTTCGGGATGACCGGCCTCGAGAACGGCCGGCTGGTCCACTGGTCGCACATGCTCGCCGTGCTGCCGGAGGCGCGCAACCGCGAGATCGGCCGGCGACTGAAGGCGTTCCAGCGGTCGTACCTCGAAGCGCTGGGCGTCGAGCGGATCTACTGGACGTTCGACCCACTGGTCGCCCGCAACGCGCACCTGAACCTGACGCGCCTGGGCGCGAGCGTCGTCGAATACGTCGCCGACATGTACGGTCCGACCGGAAGCGCGCTCCACGCCCTCGGCACGGACCGGCTCGTGGTGTCGTGGCCGGTCCGGACGGAAGCCACGCCCGATCGGCCGGCGGCCGGGCCCGCGGAATGGCAAGCGGACGTGCCGGTGGTGAACCCCGTCGAGCCGGCCGGTGCACCGGCACGGGAGTGGTTGCTCGCCCCGGTCGTCGGGATCGAAGTGCCGCCCGACATCGATGCCATGATCGAGGACGACCTCGCGCTGGCGCAGCAGTGGCGCGTCGCGACGCGCCACGCGTTCCTGGGGTACCTCGAACGCGGCTACCGGGTGGTGGCGTTCCGGCGCGAGGCCGCGCGCTGCTTCTACGTGCTCGCTGCCGCGGTCTCGGAGGGGGCGTAGCGCGGATGCTCCGCATCGAGAGGATCATCATGCGTGAGATCCGGCTCCGGCTCAAGGAGCCGTTCCGGATCTCGTCCGGCGTCGCGTCGGAGCGGCGGATCTGTCTGCTCGAACTGCACCACGCGGACGGTGTGGTCGGCTGGTCCGAGTGCGTGGCCGGCGAGTGGCCGAACTACAGCCCCGAGACCATCGACACCGCCTGGCTGGCGATCCGCGAGTGGCTGGCGCCCCGGGTCCTCGGCCGCGATCTCGCCGGGCCGGAGGCGGTACAGCCGTTGCTCGAGCGCGACCTGCGCGGCCACTGGATGGCGAAGGCGGCGATCGAGATGGGGTGCTGGGAGCTGGCCGCGCGGCTGCGCGGATGGCCGCTCGCGCGGCTGCTCGGTGGCACCCGCGAACGGGTGCCCGTCGGCATCTCGCTCGGGATCCAGCCCGATCCAGCGGCGCTCGTCGAGCGGGCGGTGGCCGCGCACAGAGCGGGGTACCGCAAGATCAAACTCAAGATCCGGCCGGGCGCGGACCTGGCGTACGTGGCCGCCGTTCGAGAGGCGCTGGGCCCGGCTCCCGCCCTGATGGCCGATGCGAACTCGGCTTACACACTGGCCGATGCCGAGCATCTCGCCGGGTTGGATGCGTTCGACCTGCTGATGATCGAACAGCCGCTCGGCCGCGATGACATCTTCCGGCACGCCGCGCTCCAGAAGCGGATCCAGACGCCGATCTGCCTGGATGAATCGATCACGAGCGTCGACCGCGCGGAGGAGATGGTCGCGCTCGGCGGCGGTCGCATCATCAACATCAAGCCCGGCCGCGTCGGCGGGTTCCGCGCCTCGATCGCGATCCACGACTACTGCCGCGACAACGCCGTCCCCGTCTGGTGCGGCGGCATGCTCGAGAGCGGCATCGGCCGCGGGCACAACATCGCGCTCGCCTCACTGCCCAACTTCACCCTCCCCGGCGACCTCTCGCCGAGCGCGCGCTACTGGGAGCGCGACATCGTGACGCCCGAGTGGACCATGAGCGCCGATGGGATGGTGGACGTCCCGCGCGATCGGCCCGGGATCGGCGTCGACATCGACCGCGACCGGATCGACGACCTGACCGTGCGCGCGGAAACGCTGGCGGCTCGGTGAGATGCCCCCGCCCGCGCGCCCGGAACGGCCAGCCGCCCGCGCCCGGAAGACACTGGACGCGGCGCAAGCAATGTATTAGATTAGCTGTGGGCGATGTCAGGGGTCGGCACCGGAGCCGACCCCGGGACCAGAGACAGAACGGGATCTGGGCTGCTGTCCAGGTCCCGTTTTTTGTTTCACAACCTGGGAGCAATATGGTTGAAGTCATTCTCGATGAGAAGGATCGACTCGACTGGGGACTGAAGCAGTTCCGACGCAAGATGCTCCGGTCGGGCCGGTTCAAGGACATGAAGAAGAAGCGGTTCTACGAAAAGCCGAGCGTCGCGAAGCGACGCAAGGCCGCAGACGCCAGGCGTCGGCAGGCGCGCGCCCGCCGGAGGGGTCGCTGATCGGCGGCCGCTCCGGACTCCCCGCGGCGGACGGCCGCGGACGGACACATTCCATTCCGAGGGTACTCACATGGCACGTACGACAGGCACGGTGAAGTGGTTCTCCCAGGAGAAGGGGTACGGCTTCCTCCAGCAGGAGGATGGGCCGGACGTCTTCGTCCACCACAGCGCGATCGAGGGGACCGGCTTCAAGACGTTGAACGAAGGGGAGCGCGTCGAGTTCGATGTGATCCAGGAGCCGAAGGGGCTGAAGGCGCAGAACGTGGTGCGTCTCGATGCGCCCGCGGGCGGCGGCGTTGCCGGCGGCCGGGGCGGCTTCGGCGGACGCAGCGGTTTCGGCGGTCGTCCGGGCGGCGGTCGGTTCGGCGGTCGCTGAGTCGTCCTGACCGTCTCTGCACGAGTTAGTTCGTCGCCACGGCGACATCGGCACCGCCCTAGCCGGTCCATCCCGGGCTCTCGGATTTCCTGCCCTGGCGTGATGCCGGTATGCTCGCCGTCCTTCAGCACTGATTCCCGTTGACGAAGACGCGGACCACACCCTTTCGAGTACCGATGCGGGTTCTCGAATGTGGCCTGGTCGCTGTCGGCCGCCGGATCGAAGTTCCGAGTTCGGCGGGATGCCTCCGTGCGTGCCGGTGTGGTGCGCAGGGTCGGGGGCGGGCGCCCGCCTTCGTCCGGCGCCCGCCCCCGGCGAGTCACGTCGTCACCGCATCGTCACGGGCTTCCGCACGCCTTCCGGCCCGTTGTCGTAGTCCTGCACGCTCGAAATGTTCGGCATCCCCCAGTCGTGGCCGTTCCACCCCTGGAAGCCCTCCATGCGGAACGCCCAGAAGCCGGTGGTCATGTCGCTCGCCACGATGAGGCCGTCGGCGTTGCGGACGTCCACGCCGAAGAGGCCGTTGAACATCGGGTAGCGGTCCGTATTGGGCGGGCCGAGGTAGGTGTCGTAGTAGGCCACCGTGATCGGGTTCGTCGGGTCCATCATGTTGAAGACCTGGAGGCCATCGAGGTAGCCGGAGACGAAGACGAACGGCCAGCGCATTTCGTGGTTGTGCACGAGGTGCTTCCAGTTGGCGGTCCAGGCGCCGACCGGCTCGCGGATCGTGGCGACCTCGCCGTCGAGTCCGGGCTTGAGGTCGAAGATCCGGAGCGGCGCGTACTGGTACTCGGTCTCGGCGACGACGTAGCGGCCGTCCGGCGTCGGCGTGAAGGTGTGTCCCCACTGGACGCCGGAGACGCCGGTGATCGAGGTGAGCAGTTGCGGCTGCTGGATGTCGGTGATGTCGTAGACGTAGTACCCGCCGGTGCCGCCGCCGTAGAAGCGGTCCTGGCCGCTGGCGGGGTGGAATCCGACGAAGAAGTCGTGGTAGCCGCGGATGCCGGCGCCGCCGCCGCTGCCTTCCGGAACCGGGACGCGGCCGACGAGCGCGTTCTCGACATCACCGTCGACCACGCGGCCGAGGTCGTAGATGTTGGCGAAGGGGCCGGAGACCGTGGTGAAGAGGAGGACCCGCCCGTCCGAGTGCTTGTAGATGAAGATGTTGTGGAACCCGCCGGGCGTGTCCGGCGCACGGATGCGGGCGACCTCCTTCACCTTGGACGGGTCCGGCAATCCCGTCACGTCGAGCACGACGGCGCCCAGGTCCGTGTCGGGGCCGCCCTGCCCGAACTGGAGTGACTGGACCACGTAGTAGCGTCCGTCGATCTTGAAGTACTTGACGTCCATCCCGCCCGTACGCTGGTGCAGGTCCTGGTTCTCGATGCGCCAGCGGTAGATCACCTTCGGGTGCTCGGGGTCCGCGATGCTGATGATGTCGGTCCCCTTCTCGCCCACATCGCCGTAGACCATGCGGGACACGTAGACGTAGGGACGCGACAGTTCCTGCTCGATTTCGAGATCCGCCACGTTGAGGCGCGGCCCGAGCGGGAGGTGCGAAACCACCTCGATGTTCGAGCTGCCCCGCTGGACGACCTGCGGGTACTGCGCGGCCAGCTCCGCCGGCGCGCCGGCCAGGACGGTGAGCGCCGCGAGGGCGGCGACGATCAGGGTCTTCCGCATCGGTTTGCTCCTTCGGAGGTTGTGCAGGCGCCCCGGGGCGGGCGGGCTAGGTCTGGCCCTCCACCGTGAACGCCATCTTCATCCCGGCCTCGAGATGCTCGGCGATGTGGCAGTGCAGCATCCACTCGCCCGGATTCGACATCTCGACGAGGAGGTCGACGGTCGAGCCGACCGGCAGGAGCGCCGTGTCCTTCCAGACCAGGTTGTCGTTCGGCACGCCGTCGCGCTCGAGCACCAGGAACCGTTGTCCGTGGACGTGGATCGGGTGCTGCATCGGGTGGAACGAGTCCGCGTCGTTGTGCAGCCGGATCTTCACGACGTCGCCCTGCCGGAACCGCCAGTGGATGTCCATGTTCTCGCGGCCGGTGCCGGCCTCGCGCAGGATCCACTCGACGTTCTCGCCCGTCGCGAGGTAATTCATGTCGGGCATCGCGTCGTTCCACTCGACGGGCGGAAAGTAGAGCGTGTCGAGGCTCATGATCTGCACGATCAGCGTGGGCAATTCTCCCACGCGGGTCGTCAGCACGAGCTCGTGGTCGACGGGTCGGTCGAACTCGGCGCGGTAGCGCTCGATGTCGGCGGCGACGTCGTCGTTGACGCGCAGCGTCTCGAACGCGGCGGTGTGATCCTCGGCCGCGGGCGCATCGGCGACGGTGACGATCCCGAGCGTGTCGACCTCGGGGTAGAAGGTGGCCAGGAAATGGTCGATGGCCTGCACGCGGTTCGTGAGCGCGAGCCGGCCGGGCGTGTCGAAGAGGACCTCGACGATGTAGCGTTGCGCCGGCGCGATGACGACGCTTTCGACCCATTGTTCGCGTTCGAACCGGCTGATGTCGGCGCCGACCACCTTCATGCGTGCGCCGCCGAACGAGAGGTTGAACGTGCGCGTATTCGAGACGTTCGTCAGGAAGAAGCGCACGACCGCGCCTTTCTTCACGCTCAGCTCGTAGCGCGGCTCGCCGTTGACGAGCATGATGTTGCCGAAGCGCCCCATGAGCGTGTGAGTCGCGCGTTCGCGGCCGTAGGGGAAGAGCCCGGTGTCGTCGATCAGCAGGTCATCCAGCGTGAGGACCTCTTCGCGGTTCACCGGGCTGTAGTAGTCCGGCCGCGGCGAGTCGACGAGGAGATTGCCGTAGAGTCCCAGATCCTGCTGGATGTCCTCGCGGTGGTGCGGATGATACCAGTAGATGCCCGCGTCGGGGAAGCGCACGTGGTAGACGAACGAGTCGCCCGGCGCGACGGGCTCCTGTGTGAGCCCCGGCACGCCGTCGTAGCGGTTCTCGACCCGCACGCCGTGCCAGTGGATGCTACTCGGCAGGTCGATGTGGTTGTCGAAGACGACGACGATCGTAGCGTCCTTCGGCACGCGGATCAGCGGCCCCGGGTACTGGCCGTTGAAGCCGTACATGGTGAAGGTTCGGCCGTTGATGGTCCGTCGCACGAGGCCCGCGGTGAGGTGGAGCGTGTCTCCGTCTCCGAGCGCGATGACCTCGCGGGGGCGGGCCGCCGGGAGGGTGGCGGGATCGATGCCGGCGCCCGGCAGGAAGGGTGTCAGTGCCGGCTCGAGGCGCATGAGCCCCGGCAGCATGGGCATGGACGGCGGCATCGGCGGCATCCGCCAGACGGCGGCGTTCCGTGTGGCGCCGTTCATGTCGTGCATCTCGTGGCCCGCGTGATGCTGGGCGCGGGCGGGGCGTGCGGTTCCCAGCGCGCAGGCCAGGCCGATCGCCGCGGCGACGGCCGGCACCGCGCGCCGCCCGGCGGGGCGGCGCTCAGCAGAAGCCATAACCCGACTGGAAGATCCCGTGCCCGGCCATGGTGTGCATCCGGCCGCTGGGCGAGCGTCCGGTGAGCAGGATCGGGCCGTGCCAGCGGTCGACGTCTGCGGACGTCTCGGCCGTCACGATGACGAGGAACTGGTTCCAGTCGACGCGACCGCTGACCGTGAGGTCGGCGCCGACCACGCCGAGCTTCATCCTACGGCTCAGGTCGGGCGTGGCGACCCACGCGATGAGGAGCGGGACGTCGGCTTCGTGCCGGATGGTTTTGAGCTGGATCCGGACATCGTAGCGGTGGTGGCCATCGGGCGAGACGGTGACGCCGAAGGGCGAGGGCGCGAAGGTGAGCTCGGCGGTGCCGGTGAAGCCCAGACTCTGGCGCGTCGGCTCGAGCACGATGCGCTCCGGCGTGCGGCGCGCGGCATCGACTGCGCGACAGATCCGGGCTCCCGCGGGGATCGGGTGCGGCGGTTGCGCCCTGCCCGCCGTGAGTGCGGGGGCGGTACCGAGGACGAGGAGGAAGGCGGTCATCACGCGCGTCGGCCGACACGGCGTGAGCGCGAGGCGGAGCGCCGATTTCTTCATGATACAACGAGGGATGCACGTCTCGATCGTGGCGGTGAGTATACTGTGGGGCCGCCGGGGCCGTCAACACCAGGGCGCGACGGTGGGGGAGCGGGATGGGAACGGCCGGGAACGGGAGCGGGAGCGGGAACGTTTACGTTTACGGTAAACGTGGGCGCCCACCCGTCCCCGTAAACGTAAACGTTCCCGCTCCAGGCGGCGCAGCCGCCGCTCCCGTTCCCGTGCAGTACCGTGGAGCCGCCGCTCCCGTTCCCGTGCAGTAACGCTGGCCGGTTCACGCGAACCTGATATAAGTTGCGAGTTCGGCGGGACGCCGCCGTGCGTGCCGGCGTGGCGCGTGGTCGAGGGCGGGCGAGCAACGGCGGCGGGATTCGCGGCATCGAACGCTCGGACGCACTCGTGCCGGCCGCAGGCGGCCGTGGCCGGGCGCACGATCCCGTGAACAGGAGGGGACCGGTGGACGGACGGTTGGACATTCGCGGAGCGGCTGGTCTCCGCGCGTGGGCGGTCGCGCTGCTCGCACTGGCTGCCTCCTGTGGCGAGCGCCCATCCCATGCGGCCGACGGTGGCGGGCTCCGCGTGAGCGTCGATACGACGGCGGGCGTGGTGCGGGTCCGGAACGCCGGCCGGCCGGTGGAGTGGTCGCTCACCGAATTGCTCACGCTCGGCAGCGTGGGTGGCGGCGCGGTCCCGGCGCCCGATGAGTTCGGCCGCATCGGCAATGTGATCGCGGATGCGGCCGGCCGGATCTACGTGGCCGATGCGATCGCGCACGAGGTCCGGGTCTTCGGTCCGGATGGAGCGCTGGTGCGGCGGATCGGGCGGGAGGGGGGCGGTCCGGGCGAGTTCGGGGCGTTGCAGTCGATCGGCTGGCTGGGTGAGCGGCTCGCGGTGCTCGATCCCCGCAACGGGCGCCTGGGGCTGTTCTCGCGCACCGGCGAGTGGCTGGCGCAGCGGCCGTACATGGCGCTCACGGGGAGCGGGATCCGGCTCTATCCGGCGGGGGCGGGCGAGCTTTACATGCCGATGGTGCGCGTGACGGGTGCGGGGACGGAACTCGTCTATATCCGCCAGACCCTGGAGGGGCCGGCGGACACGCTGCCGTACCGGCGCGGTGGGACGGCGCGCCCATCGCTGTCCGTCACCTGTCGCCACAGCGCGGGCCGCGGCATCAGCGTGTACACGGCCGACCTGGCGCCCGAGATGCTGCGCGTCCCCGCGCCGGGCGTGCACTGGGCCGAGGCATGGACCGCGGATTACCGGATCGCCTTCACCGCGCCGACGGGCGATACCGTCCGAATCATCGAGCGGGACCTGCCGCGACTGCCGGTGAGCGATGCGGCCTGGCAGCGGGAGGAGGCGGCGTTCCGGGAGTTCCTGGACCAGTTCCCCGACGAACGCTGCGAACCGGACGGCCTGCAGCGACCCGAGGCCATGGCGCGACTCCGCACGATCACCTTCGACGACGTCGGCCGCATGTGGGTCGAGCGCCGGGGCGAAGGCGGCTTCATGCTCGATGCCTTCGACCCGGCGGGTCGCCTGCTCGGCGAAGTCGCCGTACCCGACCGGCTCGAACGCGTGCCTCCGTTCATCCGCGGAGACCGGCTCTATCTGGTGGTGGTGGACGAGTTCGAAGTCGAATATGTGAAGGTGTTCGACATCGCCGGCGCATGATGTGAGTGCGTGGACTGGTCCCGGCGCCGGTCCGGCCGTTATGTTGTCCGGGCGCGGCCCGGCGCCCCATGGCCAAGCGGTCGCGCAGGACCGCCGCACCCTTCAGCAGGAGTGCCGCCATGTCAGACGCCCCCGATCGCCGGGCCGCGCGCCGCGCCTCCACCGGGCGCGATCCGCGACCGGCAGACGCCGGTTCGCTCTCCGGCGCCAGCCCTGATCCCGTCCTCGCGCGCACGCCGGCCGAGCCCCGGCCGCCCCGTACCGGACCCGTCCGCGAGGTCGCCGCCGGTATCCCCGCGGTGCTCGAAGCCGCGCGCGTCTCGGTCCGCGAGATGGGCGCCGCCGGCGCGCTCCGCGTGCTCGGGCGGATGAACCAGACCGACGGCTTCGATTGTCCGGGCTGCGCGTGGCCGGATCCGCCCGCGGGCGCACGCTCGTTCGCGGAGTTCTGCGAGAACGGCGCGAAGGCCGCCGCGGATGAGGCGACCACGCGGCGCGTGGGACCCGAGTTCTTCGCCGAATGGAGCGTGGCCGCGCTCTCGCGGCAGTCGGACCACTGGCTGAACGCGCAGGGCCGGCTGACCCACCCGATGCTGCTGCGCGAGGGCGCCGAGCACTACGAGCCGATCGCGTGGGACGACGCGTTCCGCCTCATCGCCGACGAGCTGAACGCGCTCGACTCGCCCGATGAGGCGGTGTTCTACACCTCGGGGCGCGCGAGCAACGAAGCGGCGTTCCTCTACCAGCTCTTCGCGCGGCACTACGGGACGAACAACCTGCCGGACTGCTCGAACATGTGTCACGAGTCGAGCGGCACCGGCCTCTCGGAGGTGATCGGGATCGGGAAGGGCGTGGTCTCGCTGGACGACTTCCTCGAAGCGCGCGCGATCCTGGTCATCGGCCAGAACCCGGGGACCTGTCATCCGCGGATGCTGAGCGTGCTCGAGCGCGCGAAGCGCAACGGCTGCACGATCGTGTCGGTCAATCCGCTGCCGGAGACGGGGCTGAACCGGTTCAAGCAGCCGCAGGACCTGAAGAACCCGTTGAAGGCGTTCGGCGTGGCGTTCGGCAGCGGGACGCCGCTCGCGGATCTGCACGTTCCGGTGCGCGTGAACGGCGACGTCGCCTTCCTCAAGGCCGTCATGCGCGAGCTGCTCGATGAGGAGGCGCGCCTGCCCGGCACCGTGCTGGACCACGACTTCATCCGCGACCACACGGAGGGTTTCGAGGCGTTCGCGGCGGCGCTGCGGTCGGTGGATCGGCATGCACTGGTCGAGGCGAGCGGCGTGTCGGCGGAGCTGATCCACCGGGTCGCCGAGATCGTGCGGAGCACGGACCGGATCATCGTCACGTGGGCGATGGGGCTGACGCAGCATCGGAACGCGGTCGCGAACATCCAGGAGATCGTGAATCTGCTGCTGATGCGGGGCAGCATCGGCAAGCCGGGCGCGGGCGCGTGTCCGGTGCGCGGCCACAGCAACGTGCAGGGGGATCGAACGGTCGGCATCTGGGACCGGCCGAAACCCGAGCTGCTGGACGCGCTCGAGCGCGAGTTCGGGTTCGAGCCGCCGCGGCACCACGGGCTGGACACGGTGAAGGCCATCGAGGCGATGCACGCCGGCCGGGCGAGGGTCTTCTTCGCGCTGGGCGGCAATTTCCTCTCGGCCGCGCCGGACACGGACTACACGGCCGAGGCGCTGCGGCGCTGCCGGCTGACCGTGCAGGTCTCGACGAAGCTGAACCGCTCGCACCTCGTCACGGGCCGCCGTGCGCTGATCCTCCCCTGTCTCGGCCGGACCGAGCGGGACGTCCAGGCCGCGGGGCCGCAGTTCGTCAGCGTCGAGAACTCGTTCGGCACGGTCCACCGCTCCATGGGTCGCCGCGAACCCGCATCGCCACATCTGCTCAGCGAGCCGATGATCATCGCGCGGCTCGCCGCCGCGACCCTCGGCGCGCGCAGCAAGGTCGACTGGCTGGGCATGGTCGCGGACTACGACCGGATCCGGGATGCCATCGAGCGTGTGGTGCCGGGCTTCGAGGACTACAACCGCCGCGTCCGCGAGCCGGGCGGCTTCGCGCTGCCGAACGCCGTGCGCGACCGGCGCGCCTTCGACACGCCGACGGGTCGGGCACGCTTCACCGTGCACGACTTCCCGCGCCACGACCTCGGGCCCGGGCGCTTCCTGATGATGACGATCCGCAGCCACGACCAGTTCAACACCACCGTCTACGGCCTGGACGACCGCTATCGCGGGATCCGCGGCGGACGCCGGGTCGTCTTGCTGAACCCCGAGGATATGGCGGAGCAGGGGATCGAGGCGGGCCGGCCCGTCGACCTGACGAGTCATTTCGAGGACGGGGAGCGCACGGCGGAACGGTTCATCGCCGTGCCGTACCCGATCCCACGGCGCTGCGCGGCCACCTACTTCCCGGAGGCGAACGTCCTCGTGCCGATCGGCAGTGTCGCGGAGAAGAGCAACACGCCGGCATCCAAGTCGGTCGAGATCAGCGTGCGGCCGTCGGCCGCCGCGCCCAGGGCCGGCACCGAGGCGCGAGATGCCCGGGCGGAACACGGCGCGCTGGCGCCTTGAGCAGGTCGTCGCGGGCGACGACGGCGCATTCGAGCGCCGGTCGCGTCGCGACGCCCTGGCCGTCGAGGAACCGCTCGAGATCCGGCTCGTCCGGGCGGAAGACCCCGCGGGCGCGGCGCACCAGGTCGCGGTCACGATGCGCACGCCCGGCGCGGACTTCGAGCTCGCCGCCGGATTCCTCTACGGCGAGGGGGTGGTGGGCGGCCGGGAGCAGATCGAGACGATCCGCTATTGCGTCGACCCGGCGGTGGACGGCCCGCAGCGTTACAACATCCTGAACGTCGTACTCGCGCGGGGCGTGCCGTTCGATCCCGCGGTGCTGCGTCGCAACTTCTACACGACCTCGAGCTGCGGCGTGTGCGGCAAGGCGTCGATCGATGCGGTGCGCGCGCAGATGGGCGGCGTGGTCCACGGTGCCGCGACCGTCGCGGCCGGGACGCTGCTGGCGCTGCCGGCGCGGCTGCGCGAGGGCCAGCGCGTCTTCGAGCGGACCGGTGGGCTGCACGCCGCGGCGCTCTTCACGGTCGGCGGCGAACTGCTCGCGATCCGCGAGGATGTCGGCCGGCACAACGCGATGGACAAGCTGGTCGGCGCGATGCTTCTCGAAGGCGCGCTCCCGCTCGCGGACCACGTGATCCTGGTGAGTGGCCGGCTGTCCTTCGAGCTCGTGCAGAAGGCGGTGCGCGCGGGCGCGACCGTGCTGGCCGGCGTCTCCGCGCCATCGAGCCTGGCCGTCGAGCTGGCCGCGGCGGCGGGGCTGACGCTCGTCGGCTTCCTGCGCGAGGGGCGGTTCAACGTGTATACGGGCGGCGCGCGGGTGGTGCCGGCGCCGCGGACCCACCATCCCCCCGCGGGGTAGCTCCCCTGTCCTCGGCGGATCACTCCTCGACCGTTCTCGACGGGTAGTCATCTCGATGGCAGAAGAACGCAAGCGTCCTCCCCTCTCGAGCGTGTGGCGCGAGGCGCGGGAGCTGGCGTGGAGATATCGCAGGCATCTCTCGATCGGGTTCGTGCTGATGCTGGTCAACCGGCTGGCGGGGATGGTGCTGCCGCTCGCGCCGAAGTACCTGATCGATGAAGTGATCAACGGCGGCCGGCTCGAGTTGCTCTGGCCGCTCGGGCTGGCCGTGGGCGGCGCGACGGTGCTCCAGGCCGCCACATCGTTTTCGCTTTCGCAGGTGGTCAGCATCGCCGGGCAGCGCGCGATCGCGGAGATGCGCAAGGATGTGCAGGCGCGCGTGCTGCGGCTGCCGCTCGGCTACTTCGACTCGACGCAGACCGGGATGCTGATCACGCGGGTGATGCGCGATGCCGAGGGGATCCGCAACCTGGTCGGCACGGGGATCATCCAGCTCGCGGGCGGTCTGGTCACGGCGGCGTTCGCGCTGGCGATACTCTTCTACTGGAACTGGTCGCTGACGCTGGTCGTCATCGTGATCCTGGGCGCGTTCGCCGGGATGATGGCATTCGCGTTCCGCAAGCTGCGCCCGATCTTCCGCGAGCGGAACCGGCTCGAAGGCGAGGTGACCGGCCGGCTGACGCAGTCGCTGGGCGGGATCCGCGTCGTGAAGGTCTACACCGCGGAGCCGCGGGAACGTCGCGTGTTCGCGCGAGGCGTGCACCGCCTGCTGCGCAACATCGCGAGCACGATCACCGGCACGTCGGCGGTCGGCGCGGGCTCGACGATCATCGTGGGCCTGGTCGGCGTGATCGTCCTCGTCGGCGGTGGGCGCGCGGTCGTCGCGGGCACCATGACGCCCGGCGAGTTCTTCAGCTACGTCCTCTTCATCGGCATGGTCGCCGCGCCGCTGATCCAGGTCGCATCCATCGGCACGCAGATCACCGAGGCGTTCGCCGGGCTCGACCGGATCCGCGAGCTGCGCAAGATGGCCACGGAAGACGAGGACGACGGACGGTCGGAGACGCTCCCGGAGGTCCACGGCGACGTCGTCTTCGAGGACGTCCACTTCGCCTACGAGCCGGGCGAGCCCGTGCTGAACGGGATCAGCTTCCACGCGCCCGCCGGCTCGACCACCGCGCTCGTCGGCTCGAGCGGCTCGGGGAAGAGCACCACGATCGGGCTCGTCATGGCGTTCCACCGCCCGACCTCCGGCCGCGTGCGGGTCGACGGCAAGGACCTCGCGACGCTGCAACTGCGCGACTACCGCTCGAAGCTCGGCGTCGTGCTCCAGGACAACTTCCTCTTCGACGGCACGATCACCGAGAACATCCGCTTCGCGCGCCCCGGCGCGACGGATGCCGAGGTCAGGGAGGCCGCGCGCATTGCGCACTGCGACGAGTTCGTCGAGCGTTTCGAAAAGGGCTACGACACCGTCGTGGGCGAGCGCGGCGTCAAGCTCTCGGGCGGCCAGCGCCAGCGCGTCGCGATCGCGCGCGCGATCCTGGCCGACCCGCGCATCCTGATCCTGGATGAGGCGACGTCGAGCCTGGACAGCGAGAGCGAGGCCATGATCCAGGACGGGCTGCGCACACTGCGCAGCGGCCGGACCACCTTCGTCATCGCGCACCGGCTCTCGACCATCCAGAACGCGGACCAGATCCTGGTCCTCGAGGGCGGCCGCATCGTCGAGCGCGGCACGCACGCCGAGCTGCTCGCGCTCGGCGGGCGCTACCGCGAGCTCTACGAGAAGCAGCACCGCATCGAGACCGACCGTTTCATCAACCCGGGCGAGGACTTCACGCCGGAGCCGGAGCGGCCGGTGGCGCCACCGGCGGAGGCGGGGTCGGGGCGGGCGGGGGCGCTGTGAGGTGGCGTGCGTGTGCGTGTGCGGGTGGGTGGGTGAGGGTGCGTGGCCCGAGCGTACGCGGGCTCACCGGATGATGGGGTAGAGCGCGACGGTCTCGCGCCCGAGTTCATCTTCCGTTAGACCGACGAGATCGCTCGCGTCCAGGTCGAGGATCTCGATGTGCGAGGGGACCTCGATCCGCGCCACGGGACTGAAGAGCGAATCGAGGACGGCCCAGGTCCTGGCCTTCGATCCCGGCGCGGCGTACTCCGCGACCCAGATGTTGCCCAGCGCGTCGGCGCGAAGCGCGGAAAACGCCGGCAGCGTGCGGCGACTCGGAAGGAGCCGATTCTGTTCCCGGAGCCAGGCGGACAGGCGCGCGTCACCGGAGGGGCTCAGGTGCGCGAGCAATAGCCGATTCCGGTCGAATTCCTCTTCCAGGAGCCGCTGCCGCTCCAGCTCCACGCATTCGCTCGTCACCGGCGTCGGCACCCACGGCAGGGTGGCCGTGTGGCGGATGGAGCCATCGCCCGAGACCCGCTCGAGGCGCAGCGTGTCGTTCGTGCCGATGACCAGGCTCGCGCCGGCAATGGCCTCCAGCGTGGCGCGCCCGAAGATGACCGGCGCCGTGCCCCACGTCCCGTTGCCATCCCGGTAGAAGAACACTTCCTCGCCCGGCTCCTTCAACATGAGCCCGTCCCAGGAGCCGTCTGGCTCCAGGATCAGGTACTCGATGGAATCGCGGCGCTCGCCCGCGGGCTCACCCTTGAGCGAAATGTCGGGCCGCTCGTCCCGGAACACGAACCGGCCTCCGTCCAGCACCCCGACGAAGTCGGGCGAGAGGCTGAGCGCGCCGGCGAGGTTCGCGGAAAAGGTCGCACGGACCTCTCCGTTCGGGGTGAGGAGGGTCAGTCTCCTGAGCGCGACATCCCAGGCGACGACCGTGCTGTCATCGTAGGAGGCCAACGAACTGAGCGCCCGGAACTCGCCCGGACCGTGGCCTTTCCGCCCCGAGCGGGAGAGGAGTTCGCCCGAGAGGGAGTAGGACCGGACCTCGGAGAACGTCCGGTCGGCAATGATGAGGCGGTCGCGGAGCAGGACGGCGCCGACGACGTGGCCCAGGGCGTAGCCGTCCCTCTCGTCCGTGCCGCCGATTTGCAGGCGCGGCGCCTCGCCCAGCGCCCACTGTTCGGCACGGGGATCGGTGAAGACCGACTGCGCCGGTTCCCCGGCTCCGTCCGCGAACGCACCGCAGGCGCCGCTCCAGAGGGCGCCGGCGAGCAGAACGAGGAGGCGGAGCGCTTCAGTAACGCGGGTCACTGTCCTCAGCGGTTCCGAACCCTGCTTCTAGGACGAAGATCACGGCCGCTGCGACCCGCACAAGGTACGCTCCCCCCGGAGATTCGGCAAAACGCAAAGACGGGAGCCGACCTGCGCGACCGGTGAGATCCCGCAACCTTGATCATCCCCGGAGCGCAGCCGTATTTTCGGCAGCGGCGTCGACGCGCCGCCCACCCGAAGCCGGGGAAGCCGATCATGGGTCCCGCTCCACACCAACCACGCGGCCGCTGGCGCGAGTTCGCCGTGCGGCTTGCCTTCGAGTTGCTCGTGGTGTTCATCGGCGTCTACGCCGCGTCCGCGCTCGCGGAATACGAGCAGGAGCGGGCGAGGGCGGAGCGGCGCCACCAGGTCCGGCTCGCGCTGATCCGCGAGATCGAGGGCTTGACCGCCAACACCCGGACGGCGGCCGAGAACCTCGGGCGGCTGCTGGCGGATTACGATTCGCTCACGGTGGCCGGCATTCGCCCGCCGCTCGACCAGTTGGTCTGGCTCGAGCCGGTCCGGATCCAGCCGCACGTCTGGGAGGCGACGCTCCAGGGCGGCGCGCTCGAGCTCCTCGATGTGTCGACGATCTACCGGCTTTCCGAATTCTACAACGAGTTCAACCTCGGCCTCGCGCAGATCGAGCAGCTCCGCGAATCGACGCAGCGGCTGCTCCTACCGAACAGCGGCCGTGGCCCGGATGCGTTCTACGATGCCAGCGGCGAGCTCCGGCCGGCGTACGCGTGGCACGTCAGCGGATTGAGGCGGTTACAGGCGCTCGCGGCGAGCATCACCGAACGGGGCACGGACCTCGTCGCCGAGTTGCGCGCCGCGGAAGGCATGGACTCGGCCGCGGAACGGTAGCCGGGGCGGGGGGAGTGGGTGGGCCATGATATCCCTCCCCCTTGACCTGCCACTCCGGCGCCGTTAGCTTCGTCGCGGCGGAAGTCGTTCCGGCCGAGTCGGCCGGATGCCAGAGACGAGAGGACCTGGACGCTACTGTCCCGGTCCCTTTTGTTTTTCGCCGCCACGCTCGTTGCGGGAGCGATTCGACCCGCAGGTCACAGGTGATCGATCGGTACGGAACTACCGGACCCCGAAAATCACCACACGAACGGAGTACGGTATGCGTACCACGGGAACCGTGAAGTGGTTCAACGACTCGAAGGGCTTCGGCTTCGTGACGCCGGAGAACGGAGAGAAGGACTGCTTCGTCCACCACAGTGCCATTCAGGGGACGGGCTTCAAGAGCCTGTCGGAAGGCGACCGCGTCGAGTTCGACGTGGTACAGGGTCAGAAGGGGCCCGCCGCCGAGAACGTCGTACGGATCGACTGAACTCGGAAGTCTCCTGATGCGAAACGGCCATCCCGGTCGAACCGGGGTGGCCGTTTTCGCATCAGGGTGTGGTGTGGATGTCCCACAAGCGCGTCGCCGTTGCGCGGATCCGCTCCGTCGAGCAACTTCGGTGAGCATCGGCCACGACAATGAACGGCTCCGGCGAGCCGAGATCAACGGAGGACACGCATGATCCTCGTCATTGGCGGAACCGGTACGGTCGGCCGGGATGTCGTCCGGTTCCTGGCGGAGCGCGGTGCGCCGGTACGCGTGCTGCTGCGCAGTCCGGAGAAGGCGTCGGCGTTCCTGGGGCTCGACGTCGACTTCGTGCGAGGCGACCTGGCGGAGCCGCACTCGCTCCGGGCTGCGATGGAGGGCGCGGAGAAGCTGTTCCTGCTCTCGTCGCTGAGCCCACGCCAGGCGGAGCTCGAGTCGAACGCCGTCGAGGCCGCCGCGGGCTCCGGCATCGGCCTCATCGTCAAGGTCTCGGCGCTGGGTGCATCGAGCCGTTCCGACATCCTGCTCGTGCGGCAGCACGCGGCGGTCGAGGCGCGGATCCGGGCGTCCGGCATCCCCACGGTGGTGCTACGTCCGCACCACTTCATGCAGAACCTGCTCGACCAGGCGACGACGATCGTGACCGAGCACGCGTTCTACGGCGCGGCCGGCGGCGGCCGGTTCCCGGCGGTCGACACGCGGGACGTGGCGGAGGTCGCGGCCGTCACGCTCACCACACCGGGGCACGAGGGTCGTCTGTATCGGCTCACCGGGCCGGTGGCGCTCTCGTACACCGAGATGGCGGCCGCGCTCGGGCGCGCGCTCGGCCAGCCGGTCCGCTACGTCGACCTGCCGCCGCACGAGTGGCGTGAACGGCTGGCCCAGTCGGGCACACCGGAGTGGCGCGCCGCGGACCTGGTGCGGATCCAGGAGGTCTACGCCACCGGCCGCGGCGGCGAACCCACGGCTCACGTCGAGCAGGTGCTCGGGAAACCGGCGCGCGCGTTCTCCGACTTCGCGCGCGACTACGCGCCCGTGCTCCTCGCCGCGTCGCGCTCGGCGGGACCCGGCGCGCGCTGATGGTCCGGAGCGGCGCACCCGGCACCCTGCCGGCCGGCCGGCGCGCCGACCGACGGCGCGCCTCGCCCCAATGCCGCGATGGCGTCTTCCACAACGCGCTCGAGACGCACACGCTCCTCCCGGGGACACTGTGGCGGACGCTGCGTCAGCACGTGAGGGGACGAAAGCACCGCGTGCCGAAGGTCGCGCCACCGATCTGCGCGCGCACGGGCGCGGAGTACGCGGAGCCGCCCGCATCCGGCCTGCGTGCGACGTGGCTCGGACACGCCACGATCCTGCTCGAGATCGACGGCCGGCGCCTGCTCTTCGACCCCGTGTGGAGCGAGCGCGCCTCGCCCGTCCGGTTCGCGGGGCCGAAGCGGTTCCACCCGCCGCCGCTACCGCTGCACGAAATCCCGCCGCTCGATGCCGTCGTCCTCTCGCACGACCACTACGACCACCTCGATCTGCGGACGATCCGCGCCCTCGCCGCGACGGACGTCCGCTTCATCGCGCCGCTCGGCGTGGGCGCACACCTGGAACGCTGGGGCGTGCCGGTCTCGCGGATCACCGAACTCGACTGGTGGGATTGCGTCACCCTCGGACCGCGCCCGCCGGCGACACCGCCCGCCTCGGGCGCGCACGCGGCCGCGGCCGATGACCTCGAACTCGTCGCCACGCCCGCGCGCCACTTCTCGGGGCGCACGCCGTTCAGCCAGAACCGCACGCTCTGGGCGTCGTGGGTCGTGGCCGGCCCGCGGCACCGCGTCTATCACAGCGGGGACACCGGCTTCGACGAGAGCTTCCGCGAGATCGGGAGCCGTTACGGCCCCTTTGATCTCACGTGCATGGCGATCGGCGCGTACAGCCCGACCTGGCCGCTGATCCACATGACGCCGGAAGAGGCGGTCCGGGCGCAAGCACTGGTGCGCGGACGGCTGCTCCTCCCCATCCACTGGGGGACGTTCAACCTCGCGTTCCACGCCTGGAACGAGCCGGTCGAGCGACTGCTCGCCGCGGCTGCGGAACAGGGCACGGCCATCGTCGTGCCGCGGCCCGGCGAGTGGATCGAGCCGGCGGCGCCGCCGGCAGTGGCGGCGTGGTGGCGGGTGGGGGGATAGAGTCCCGATCTTCCGATGGGAGCGATCGAAACGCGGCATTCGCGCCCGTCGTAAGAACTGCGGCTCACCCCCCTTTCCACTCTCGATGCGGAGGCCACACCATCATGTCAACGACAGGCGTGCAATGCGGTTCCCATCGGTTTCGGCCGGCCGGGCTCGTGTGGTGCTGTGTGCTCCTCTCCACGATCGCGCTCGGGTGCTCCGAGGCGGGCAACCCGAGCATCGAAACGGCGAGCTCGTCCCGGGAGTACGACATCGCCTTCGACAGCGTGCCGCTGGTCCCGCGACCTCCCCTCACGTTGCACCGCACGTCGCGCATCGCGCGCAGTTCGCCCGATGTCGCGCTGACGCTCGTGCAACGGCTGGTCGTGGATGCGCGCGGGAACAGCTACGTCGATGACTGGACGGCGCACGAAGTCCCCGTGGTCGACCCGAGCGGCGGGCCGGTCCGCGTCGTCGGCCGCGAAGGCAGTGGCCCGGGCGAGTTTCGAGTCATCGGCGATGTCGACATTCTGGGCGGGGACGAACTGCTGGTGTACGATCCGGAACTCGAGCGGATCACGGTGTTCGCTCCCGGCACCGACTCGGTGCTGACGTTGATCTCCGTTCCATACCAGCCGCCGGGTCCGCAGTTGACGGGGATCCGGGCGGCCGGCGGCGCGGATCCGATGCTGGTGGGCGTGTACACATCGGCTTACGACCCGCGGAACGTACGGGAGCGCGGGCGAGTCGTCACCGTCCGCACGCTGTCCATGACGGGGATGGTTGTCGATTCGATTCTGACCTTTCCGTACAAGGAGAACCTCGTGCACATCTCCGATGGTGGCCATGGATTCAGCGTCACGACGAAGCCGTTCGGGCGGCGTGGCTTCATCCGCGTGGGCGGAGACAGGATCTATTACGGCTGGACGGACACGGTCGGAGTGAGGACGTACTCGCTGCGCGGCGAATTCGCCGGTGGATTCAAGGCGGCGTACGAGCGTGCCGAGGTCACGCCGGCGGATCTCGATCAGGCGCTCCAGGAACTGGATGAGCGGTGGGCCCGCCAGGCGCTGCAGGAGAACCCGCCCGAGAGCTGGCCCGCCTTCGAGGACTTCGTCGTGGATGACCGCGGCCGTGCCTGGTTCGGGATCACCGGAGAGGGCGGCGTGACGACCCGGTGGGATGGGTTCACGCCCGAGGGCGCGTACGTGGGCTCGCTCGAGTTCCCGCCCGACTTCGATCTGAAGGCCGTACAGGGAGACCGTGCGTACGGCGTGCAGATCAACGAGCTGGATGTGCCGCGGATCGATGTCTACCGCATCGAGTGGGTCCCGGTCGGGGAGGGGGCCGCGTCGTGAGGGGGTGGGCGGGGATGTTGTTAATGGCGGCGTCCGACCGGGCAGCTTAGCTCCGTCGGAGCCGCTCGGCGGCCAACGCGCCGTCGCCATTGCGCGCGGGCAACGCCGAAGGAATATGGCAGCTCCGCTAATACTCGCCGCGCTCGAGGAGGGTCACCACCTTGGCGTGACCCGCCTCGCGCAGGGTCGTGAGGAAACGCCTGAGCGGGATCAAATCGTCAGCGAGAGAGAAGTGCATATCGAGCTCGGCGGAGCGGAATTGCTGGGCGAAGCGTGGAATTCGGAGGGCAAACACGCGCTCGTAGAGTTTTTCTCGAAGCAGCCTGTCCGCACGCCGTGCGGAGATGATGTACCAGTCGGCCTCACGGATTCTCTCATAAGTTTCGACAAAAGCCGCCGCACCGGAGGAGACGAGCCGATCCACAACGCGATCTTCGAAGTTTCTCTTGCCCTGCGCACGCGGAGCTTGATAGAGGTAAGCGAGGGCGTCCACGTATCGACTCGGGATCTTCGCTCCGACGGTCTCCCCTGAGAGCGTCCGCACCCCTACCACGACGAAAATATACGGCAATCCCTCTTCTTGTTGTTTGCGAAGAGCGCTGTTAATCTTGTAGGTGGCCAGTGCGAAGCAATCGTGCGGATCCAAGCCGACCAACTCCGGCGCACGGTGGAAGAGAGCGCCGTGGAATTTGATGTTTATTCGGTAGACCGGGCGCCCCTGGCCGTTGTAAAGTCGGTAATCGGTGTCGGTGCGGGACTCGCGAAGATCGTGCAGCTGCAGCTCATGGGTGTGCATTTCATCTCGATAGATTCGCTCGAAGGCGAGCTCTGCGCCGCGGCCAACAAGCAGTTGTCCGAGCGTTGCGAGCGCACGATTCCGATATCTCGTTTCGATGTCGCGTGGATTGAGCCCCAGTATCTCTGTCAGCCTGTCGTCTGCGGAGTGAAGTTGCTGCAGGCGGTGCGCCGTCGTGCCAACGGTCCTCGCGGCGTCATGCAGGGTCATCCCGCTATCGAGCAGAAGGGTACCATGGAGAGCGTGCAGCGGCTTGGGCCAGGGATCCTTTCCGTACAGTTCGTCAAGAACATCAACGAACTCACGCGCGCTCATTCGTCCTCCATCCCGAACAAGTCGATATCAAATCTGAGGGCGGAGGCACGCAGATAGCGGGCGTCGAGTTCGAACGCGAGCCACAGCCGATCGAGATCTTCCGCGACCCGTCCCGTGGTATTGCTCCCGGCGAAGGGGTCGAGCACCACATCCCTGGGATCCGTGAGCAACCGGATGAAGAACTCGGGTAACGCCGAAGGGAACCGCGCCGGGTGCACCCTAATGCCGCGCTCTCGGCACGCCTTAATGAATGCCGAGTTGCTGTCGTTGTTCCCACGGTTGATCAAGTTCGATGGGATGGATCCACCGCAGTTGTTTCCGAATTTCTCCGTGATGACGTGACCGCTCGGGCGGGTCGTCTCCTGCACCCCGCGCTCGATCAACCGCTTCATGTCCTTGCTGTAGGGGACCAGCACCGCACGGTTATCGGCCTTGGGTAGTGCACTTGGGGAGAGCCACCAGACATACTCGACGGAATCCTTGATGCGCATCCGCCTTACGTTGACCCACTCGGCAGGCGCCGGCAGCTTGGCGGGATTGTACCAGAAGCACTCCTGGGCAAGATTGAACCCGACCTCCTCCACGAGGGCGATGAGCAACTTGAGGTGGTACAGCGATCGCGTCGGCTCTCCCGGATTGTAGCTTCCACCGATGTTGAGAACGAAGCTCCCGTCCGTCGCCAGGACTCGCTTGATTTCACGTGCGAACGGGAGGAACCACGCGACGTAATCCGCCTTATCGACGTTCCCGTATTCCTTCTGGAAGTGCAGGGCATACGGAGGAGATGTGACGACCAAGTTGATCGATCCATCCGGCAGCGCCTTCATGAGATCAAGCGAGTCCCCGACGTAGGCCGCACCGTGCAACGTGTCGTACAGTGGTTTCCGGCTGTGCAGGAGCCCGCCCGGGTGTGCGGATTGCGGCGGATCGAAAACGGATGTCTGGGCAGGAGCGTTCATCTCATGTCTCGGACGGCTCATTCCATGGCGCAGGCTGCGACCAATCTAACCTGTGGACAGCGCGAGTCTATGGCTCCGTGGGGCGGCCTCGGTCTCCTTCATCCGGATCGTCGCGGTTTCCCACCTCGCGGCGGTGGATGTGCGGCCGGGATACCCCCAGGGAAGGTACGCGGCCGGTGCGGCGAAGCAAGGAGTGACGGCCGATCCAACTCCGCGGCGGGTCGTACCCTCGCCGCAAGCGGTCAAGATCCACGGCGAATTGAGATTTGAACGCCGACCGCCGGTCACGGGCGGCTGTCGGGCCCCCAATGCGGAGGGCTGCGAGGCACCAGGAGCCGGGGCTCGGCAGAATGACGGACCTGGCGGGTGGTCTTGTTCGACGCGCGCGGTTCAGACCCGATGCGGCTGCTTCCCCCGCAACCCCTCCCACGAGTGCTCGAGGCGCAACCGGCCCACGGGCGGCTTGCGTAGCTCTTCGGGGACCTCCTCGCCGACCGCGCCCTTCGAGACGGTGATCCCGCCGTCGACCGTCCAGAGGGCGCCGGTCACGTAGCTCGCCTCGTCGGAGGCCAGGAACGCGTAGACGTTCGCGACCTCCTCGGGCGTGCCGCGGCGGCCGAGCGGCGTGGCCGCGAGCGCCATTTCCTCCATTTCCTCGGTCAATGGCCCCGTCTGCGGGTGCGTCCACGCGGTGTCGATCGTGCCGGGGCAGACGCAGTTGGCGCGGACGCCGTATCTGGCCTGCTCGACCGCGACGCCCCTCATGAACGCGTGCAGGAAGCCCTTCGTCCCGCCGTACGGCGTGTACCCGGCCAGGCCGAGGATCCCCGACTCGGAGCCGGCGGAGATGACGTTGCCGCGCGTGCGCTGAAGGTGCGGGAGCGCGTACTTCGTCATCAGGAACGCGGAGCGCACGTTCATGCGCACGGTCCGGTCGAAGTCCTCGACCGGCAGGTCCTGCGTCTCGCCGGTGACAATGAAGACGCCGGCGTTGTTGACCAGCACGTCCAGCTTGCCGTAGGTGTCGATCGCCATCGCGACGCACGCGCGCGCGTGTTCCTCCTCGGAGACATCGCCCTCGCACGCGATCGCCTCGGAACCCCACTCGTGGATCGAGTGGACCACGTCATCGATCGGATCGCCCGGCAGCCCGTTGACGACGACGCGCGCGCCCTCCTTGCAGAACCTGTGCGCAATCGCCTCGCCGATGCCCGTGGCCGCGCCGGTGATGATCGCGACCTTCCCTTCGAGCCGTCCCGCCATGGCGTACCTCCGTGCTCGCCTCTCGCATCGCCGGTCAGGACACCACCGCACCGGCGGCGCGTTGTTCGGCGGTGGCAAGGAGTGTACCTTTGCTCGTGCTCGTGCTCGTGCTCGTGCTCGTGCTCGTGCTCGTGCTCGTGCTCGTGCTCGTGCTCGTGCTCGTGCTCGTGCTCGTGCTCGGAGATGCGGGTGCGGGCGCGGACGGACGTGACATCGGATGGAACGGATCGAAAGGACGCCCATGTTGCCGCACGTTCTTGCGCTGATCGTGCTCACCGCCGGGATCCAGCAGCCCCAGCCGTGTCCGGAGGCGGAGCGGCCGTACTGCGAGGAGATCGCGCAGCTCGCCCGGGAGCCGGCGGTCCAGCGCGCGTTCGCGTATCTCGAGGCGAACGACAGCATTGCGTTGCGGGACCTGATCACGCTGACGGAGATCCCGGCGCCGCCGTTCAAGGAGGCGCGGCGGGCGGAGAAGTACGCGGCGATGCTGCGCGAGGCCGGCGCGGACAGCGTGTGGATCGACGGGGCGGGCAACGTGATCGCGCTGCGTCGTGGCCGGACGGGCGGCCGCGTCGTCGCGATCGCGGGCCATCTGGACACGGTCTTCCCGGAGGGCACGGACGTCACGGTGCGGCAGCGTGGGGATACGCTCTTCGCGCCCGGCGTCGGCGATGACACGCGGGGCCTGGTCGTCGTGCTCCACGCGTTGCGGGCGTTCGAGGCGGCCGGGATCGCGACCGATGCGGACGTGCTCTTCATCGGGACGGTGGGTGAGGAGGGGCTCGGCGATCTGCGGGGGATGAAGCATCTGTTCGGTGAGGATGGCCCGGGGATCGACGCGTTCATCTCCGTGGACGGTGGCAGTGACGCGCGCATCGTGCACCAGGCGCTGGGCTCGCGGCGCTACCGGGTCACGTTCCGGGGCCCGGGCGGCCACTCGTGGGGCGCGTTCGGGACGGGCAACCCCGCGCACGCGTTGGGGCGCGCGATCCATCTCTTCGACCGGGCCGCGGACGCGTACACGGCGGAGGGCGCGCGGACGAGCTACAACGTCGGGCGGATCGGCGGTGGCACCTCGATCAACGCGGTGCCGTTCGAGGCGTGGATGGAGGTGGACATGCGCTCGGAGAGCCAGGAGCGGCTGATCGAGATCGACTCGATCTTCCGGGCCGTCGTGCAGCAGGCGCTCGCCGAGCAGAACGCGGTGAATCGCCGTGGCCCGCCTCTCGAAGTCGACGTCGAGCTCGTGGGCGACCGGCCGTCCGGGGAGACGCCGTTGGATGCGCCGCTGCTGTTGCGCGCGATGGCGGCCACGCGCCACTTCGGCGATGAGCCGGACCTCGCGCGTTCGTCGACGGACTCGAACATCCCGATCTCGCTCGGGATCCCCGCGGTCACGATCACGCGTGGCGGCGTGGGCGGCGGGTCCCACTCGCCCGGCGAGTGGTGGATCCCGCGCGACGCGCCGGAGGCGATCCAGCGGGCGCTGCTCATCGTGCTGGCCGAGGCGGGGATGGCGGACGCGGCGGTCGTGGGGCAATAGGCGGCGCCGCGGCGCCCGCGGGGTGCCTTTCGTGTATTCCACCATGAAACATCCCCCTCCGCTCGGGCGTACACGGGATGATCCTCTCACCCCCGGAGGTCGCCCCGGATGTTTGCCGCTCTTGCTGTCGTCCTGGCGGTCCAGGTGGATGTCACGGTCGATGCGCGAGTCCTGGAAGCGCCGGCGGCCGTGGTACAGGACACGATCCGCCCGGTGCCGGATTCGGCGATGCTGGCGAGTGCGTACCTGGATCCCGTGGCGCGGGAGCTGGTGGCGCGTGCGCGGTGGCGGCGCGAGCACGTCGAGAGTTCGATCCGCGACTATCGGGCACTGGTCCGCGAGCGGTTGTCGGCCGGGATTCGTGCACTGCATCGCGAGCGGCTGTTGTTTCGGCGGGAGGCGGCGGCGCGCATTCACTATCGGCGGAACCGCGCCTCGGAGGTGGAGGTGCTGGGCGCGCGCGACGTCATGCCGATCGTATCGGCGCGCGCGCAGGCGCCGGACGATCTCGAGGACTACGCTCGACATCTGGTCTACGATCCGGCGGGCGACCAGATGCTCGCCGGGCTCGAGGACCTCGACTACTTCCGGCATCCGCTCGCGGCCGGAAGTGAAGTCGATTACCGGTTCGCCACCGGTGACACGACCACGCTCCGGTTGCCCGATGGCCGGACGGTGCGGCTCTTCGGGCTGCGGGTCCTGCCACGCCGATCGGACTCGCGGCTGGTCAGTGGAGTGCTGTGGCTCGAGGAGGAGACGCACGGGGTGGTGCAGGCGGTCTTCCGTCTGGCGCGAGCCTACGACCTCGAGCGGGATGCGGATCCGGAGGATGCCGACGATGTCGACGAGATCCCAGGCCTGCTCAAGCCGATTCGCGCCGATTTCCGTTATGTGACCATCGAGTATGCGCTGTGGGAGATGCGGTGGTGGCTGCCGCGTCTGATCGCGTTCGAGGGGTATGCGCAGGCGGGCGCGTTCCTGCGGGTGCCGATCCGTTACGAACGGCTGTACTCGGAGTACCGCGTCGAGGGGGACACGCTGGGGCTGCCGCTCGCGGATGTCGAGCTCGCCCGTAATCCGTTCGAGCGGCGTTGCTACGGCGAGGGTTGCCACTGCGAGGACGGCCGGTGCCGCCGCATCCGCGTGCACGTCCCCGCCGACACGGCCGCGCTCCTGACGCATCCGCTGTTGCCGCCTTCCGCGTTCGAGGAGGGCGAAGTGCTGCTGACGGGAACGGATGTCGAGGAGATCACGGCTGTCCTCGCGCAGCTCCCCGGGCCGCCGGCCACGTGGCAGCGGCCGCGCGTGTACTGGGGCTTCTCGCGGCCGGGGCTGGTGCGCTACAACCGGGTCGAGGGGTTGTCGCTGGGCGTGCGAGCCGAGACGCGTCGCGGGCGTCTGGCCGCGGACCTGACCGCGCGGCTCGGGACCGCGGACCTCGAGCCCAATGCCGAGCTGGGCCTCGAAGGCGAGACGGGCGAGCGGCGGTTCCGTGTGGCGGCGTACCGGCGGCTGACGCCGGTCGTGCCGGAATCGAATCCGTTCGGGCTCGGCAACTCGCTGGATGCGTTGCTCCTGGCGCACGACCAGGGCGACTACTTCCGGGCGGCCGGTCTCGAGGTGGCGATCAGGCCGCCACTGTCGCGGCCGGCGACGTACACGTGGCGAGTCTACGCCGAGCACCAGTCCCCGACCGCGGCGTGGACGGACTTCAGTCTGCGCGGCGCACTGGACGAGGACGTCTCGTTTCGCCCCAACCTCGAGGCGGACCGCGCCGACCAGATCGGGACGGAGCTCACGCTGCGCTTGGATCGTGGTCTCGATCCGGACGGGTTCCGCGGGGGCGCGGAGCTGTCGCTCGAAGCCGCGACCGGCACGTTCCGCTTCGGGCGCGCCGCGCTCGTGCTCCGCGGCGCCGCGCCGCTCCCCGGGCCGTTCGTGTTGGCGACCGAGGGCGCGGCCGGCACGATCTTCGGCCGGCCGCCCGTCCAGGCGCTCTGGTTCATTGGCGGCCCCGCGAGCGTGCGCGGATACGAGCCGTTAGCGGACAGCGGGACCGCATTCTGGCGCGGCCGTGCCGAGGTCGCGACCGCCGTCCCCGCGGCCCGCATCGCGCTCTTCTCCGACATCGGCTGGGCCGGCGCGCGCCAGGAGATCGACGCGCACGACGCACTCGCCTCCGCCGGCATCGGCGTCAGCCTGCTGGACGGACTCCTCCGCTTCGACCTGGCGCGCGCGCTGCGGCGCTCGACCGCCTGGCGGATCCACCTCTACGTCGATGCGGCGCTGTGATGCGTGTGGGCGCAGCGGCGCGCCGCTCGGCCGGGCACGTCCGTTGCACGAATCGGAACGCGTGATGGTCTCACGAACGCTCCCGTCCCTGCGCGGTGCCCGCACCTGGACCGGCCGCCTCCTGATCCTCGGCCTGCTCGCCGGGCCCATCGGCTGTGATGGCCGCACGACGGCGGGCGCGCGTACGACAGCCGACGTCGCCGACATTGCCGTCGACTCGGTCGGACTCGTCGCCGACATCGCCGTTCCCGCGGGCGCCGAAGCCGAGGCCGACGAGGAGCCGCGCCGCCCCGATCCACCCGCCGAGATCTACTACGACCTCACCGCGTTCGACTGGTATCGCAGAGCCGAGCCGCTGAACGTCGCCGGCCGGCCGTACCGCCCCGCAGGTAAACCCGAGGCCGGCCTCGCGCGACGGTTCGAGCGCGTAGGGGAGTACCAGGGCGTCTCGTATTACATTGAAGAAGGCACGGACCCGCCGTACGGTGCCGTGTTCGTCCCGGTCGCGCCACGCTACTGGCTGAGGTTCGTGCCCGTGGAGGGCTAGCGGCGGGGCTGCGCAAACCCTGAAAACGGAACGGGAGTGGCGGCTGGCGGCGATGGCCGGCGCCGGGACCGGGGGCCAACCGGCCCTGGCCCGAGTCGCAGCCCCGGCCCCAGGATGAAGACATGAAGATCTACACGCGCAGGGGAGATCGCGGCGAGACCGGGTTGTTCGGCGGCGGTCGGGTCCACAAGTCGCACCCGCGGGTCGAGGCGTACGGCGATCTGGACGAACTCAATGCCGTGATCGGGTGGGCGATTGCGGAGGTCCAGGACCCGCAGACGCGCGAGCGGCTCGCCTCGATCCAGCCGGACCTCTTCGCGATCGGCGCGCACCTGGCGACCGCCGCGACGGAGCGCCGACGGCCATCGCTGCCGCCGCTGCCGGAGGGGCGGGCGACCGAGTTCGAACGGTGGATCGACGAGGCCGCGGCCGAACTGCCCGAGCTGCGCGCCTTCATTCTCCCCGGCGGAACGACGGGCGCGGCGGCGTTGCACGTCGCGCGGACGGTCTGCCGCCGCGCAGAGCGGCGGATCGTCGCGCTGGCCGCACAGGAATCCGTCGAGCCCGAGATCCTCGTCTATCTGAATCGTCTGTCGGACCTGCTCTTCGAGTTCGCGCGGCTCGTCAACCACCGGGCCGGCCGGGAGGACGTGCAGTGGGCGCCGCGGAACCCGTGAGCCCCGTCCTCCCCGTAGCGGACCCGGCCCGCGCGGCACTCGCCCCCCGGCTCCGTCGGTGGTGCGACGCCTTCGGCCGACACCTCCGCCGATCGCCGAGCCCCTTGCGGACCGGCGCGGGCCGGTTACACTTTCCCGGGCGCGAAGGACGCGCCTGTTGCGATGTGCCACGAATGGAATCGGCGGGAGGTTGCCCAGGATGCCTTACGTCATCACGGAGCCGTGCATCGGGACAAAGGACGCGAGCTGCGTCGAGGTCTGCCCGGTGGATTGCATCTACGAAGGAGAGGACCAGTACTACATCCAGCCCGACGAGTGCATCGACTGCGGCGCGTGCGAGCCCGAGTGTCCGGTGACGGCCATCTTCCCCGATACCGATGTGCCGCCCGAGTGGAGCGACTACATCGAGAAGAACCGTGCGTACTTCGAATAGACGACGCGTCGTTCCCGCACTCCTGCTCGTCCTCACAGCCTGCGCGGCGGCGGACGAGCCGGCGCCGGCCGGCACCGCCGCCGCCGACATCACCGCCATGCTCGAGGCATCCGCCGAGGCCTGGAACCGCGGCGATCTCGATGGCTTCCTGCGCGACTACCAGAGCGCCCGCACCACCACGTTCGTGGGTGGCTCCGGCATCGTCCGCGGACCCGACGAGATCCGCCGCCGCTATCAGGAGAGCTAATGGCAGGATGGCCGGCCGCCGCAGCGGCTCGACTTCGAGGACATCGAGGTCCGGACCCTCGGCCCCGACCACGCACTCGCCGTCGGTCGCTACATCCTCTCCGAACCGGAGACCGACAGCGTCGCCGCCACCGGCTTCTTCTCGCTCGTCCTCGTCCACACCGGCCAGCGGTGGCAGATCATCCACGACCACTCCTCGGCCGCTTCGCCCTGATCGCACGGGCGCGATCCACACCACCGCATTGGCGCGCCAACGATGTGCGGCGCGTGCGCCCCGGTATCGGGCACGCGCGCCGCAGTCGGGCTCCGCGTCGGGTGTCGGTCAGAGGCCGGCGGCGCGGATGGCTTCGAGCGAGCGGTCGGGCGATGGCGTGGCATCGCCGGGGACCGTGTGGAGTGAATCCGGACGGTCCTGGCGCTGTTTCGAGACGAGGATGCCGACGGCGAGAGCGGCCACGGCGAGCAGACTGACTCTCAAGGTGCGAATAACTCCTCCCGCGTTGGAGGTCGGAGCGAACCCGTCCGGGGAACCGGGCGGCATCGCAAGAAGCACGATTCGTGCCGGACGAAAACCGAACAAAAATGCGCAACCTCGGGGAATTTTGTCCACTCTGGAGCGCGGGGGTGTCGCGGCGATGTGACACATGGGCCACACCTGCTGCCGTGAGTGCACAATGACGTGGGATCGAGCCGATGCGGTGGCGTTGACCGAGGCGTTGGTCGGGATTCCATCGGTGAATCCCGTGCTCGAGGCGGGGGGCGCGGGCGAGTCGGAGATCGCGGCGCGGGTCGCGGAGTGGCTGGAGGGTTGGGGTTTCGCCGTCGAGACGATCGAGGCGGGAGCGGGGCGGCCGAGCGTCGTGGGGCGGGTGCGGCGTGGCATGGGGCGGCGCCTGGTTCTGAACGGGCATCTGGACACGGTGGGGGTGGCTGGGATGTCGGTGGCGCCGTTCGCGGCGGAGCGGCGGGGTGGGCGGCTGTACGGCCGCGGCGCGTGCGACATGAAGGCGGGTGTCGGCGCGCTGCTGGCTGCGGCGCGGGATGCGGTCCGTGCCTGTCGGTTTCGCGGTGAGTTGTTGGTGGTGCTGGTTGCGGACGAGGAGCACGCGAGCCGGGGGCTTGCCGCGGTGCTCGATGCCGGGCTCGAAGCGGATGGCGCGGTGGTCTGCGAGCCGACGTCGCTTGCGGTCATGCCGGCGCACAAGGGGTTCGTGTGGCTCGACATCGAGTTCCGCGGGCGCGCGGCGCACGGTTCGCGGCCGGAGCGCGGTGTGGACGCGATCCGTCACGCGGGCCGGTTTCTGGCGCGGCTGGATGAGCTGGAAGCGGCGTTGCGGGCGCGGCCGGCGCATCCGCTGCTCGGGCACGGGACGGTGCACGCGGGGACGATCGCGGGTGGCAGTGCGCCGTCGGTGTACCCGGATGTGTGTCGTCTGGTGGTCGAGCGGCGAACGCTGCCGGGTGAGACGGCGGCGTCGGCGCGTGCGGAGGTGGAGGCGTTGCTCGAGGAGTTGCGTGCGGAGATCCCCGCGTTGGACGCGGTGGTGGCGGTGGCGCTGGCGCGGCCAGGGACGGAGGTGGACGAGACGTCGCCGCTGCTCCAGGCGCTGGATGCGGCGTTGCGGGAGACGGGCCGTGCGCCGGTGCGGGCGGGGATGAGCGCCTGGGTCGATGCGGCGTGGTTCAACGAGGCGGGGATCCCCGCGATCTGCTTCGGTCCGGGCAGCATCGAAGATGCGCATTCTCCCGATGAGTCGGTGGCGGAATCGGAGATCCTGGCCGCGCGTGATGTCCTCGAAGCCCTGATCCACGGATATCTCGACTGATGCGTTCATGACACCGGAGATCTTGAAGCGGGCGCTGCGGCGCACCGAGGAGGGGTTCCTTGCTGCCCCCGGTGCGGAGCCGTTGCTCGCGCGGCGGGAGGCGGGCCGGGCGCGCGCGGACGATGCCGCGTTGGCGGCGGATTACGCGGAAGAGCTGCGTTCGCGCCAACTTCCGGGCGGGAGCTGGGACGAGGACCTGGTGGTGACGGCGGAATCGCTGGAGCTGCTCCTCGAACTGGAGGCGCCGGCCCCGGGCGCGGAGCCGGACGCTGCCGTGAAGAGCGCTCTGGACTGGCTGCGCCGGCGGCAGGGCGGCCCCGGCCGCTTCGGGGACGGCTGCACGCCGGAGCGACACGCGCTCGGCGCCTGCAACCACTTCCTGGGCGGGTTCTTCGCGCCGGGACGCGATGGAGCGGTGATGCTCGGGTGCGGCGCGGTGCTGCCGGCGGGACCGGCGGCGCTGCTCGGCGCGTCGTGCGTCGCGCTGCGGAGCCTGCTGCGATGTCGGGTCGCGGGCCCCGATGTCGTATTACATCTGGAGGGGCTCGACCGCCTGTTGCGACTGGATCCGCGGGATGTGCCCGAACTGGTGCCGCCCGATGTGGTGCCGGTGGCGCTCTCCGCGCTGCTCGCAGCGCCGCCGACGCCGGAGACGGACGAGCTGTTGAGCCGCGGCCTCGACCGATTGGTCCGCTCGCAGCGCGCCGACGGGAGTTGGCCGGATCTCGATGCGTTCTACATCCTCGAAATCCTGCTGGCGGCGGCGAGTGCCGGCCGCGGCAGCGAGGCGCTGGATGCCGCGGTCCGACGGGGCGCCGGGATGCTGGCCGTCACGCAGCACGCGGACGGGACGTGGGACCGCGAGCCGGCCACGCGTCGGACGCGCATCGGGTGGCGTGCGCTTCACTACGCGGTCGCGCTCGAGGAAGCGCGCGCTTGAGGCGCGGCGGCCGCCACGGTTGCAGTCACGAGTGATGATGTGGGTCCGCAGCGCGTGGAACGCGCGCGACTCGCGCGATGCCACCACGAGGCGATGATGCGGGCGATGCCGGGGAGCGACGCCTGATGGGCCGCCGCGCGACGGGCGCCGGGTCCGCGGATCTCGTCTTCACCGGCGGCGTGGTCTGGACCGGTGTGTCCGGCGCACCGAACGCCACCGCGATCGCCGTGCGGGACGGGCGGGTGCTGCACGTGGGGAGCGATGCGGAGGTGCGCGGGCTCGCGGGGCCGGACACGCGTGAGATCCCGCTGGATGGGCGGCTCGTGGTCCCCGGCCTCGCGGACAGTCACACGCACTTCCTGAGTGGCGGGTTCCAGCTCGCGGGCGTGGATCTGCGCGATGCGGCGACCCCCGCGGAGTTCACACGCCGGATCGCGGAGTTCGCGCGGACCCTCCCCCCGGGCCGCTGGATCACCGGCGGCAACTGGGACCATGAACGTTGGAGCGGTGGCGCGATGGCTGCCGCTGGCGCCCGCGACGGTGCGCCGGATGCGCCTCGGCGGCTCCCGCGGCGCGAGTGGATCGACGCGGTCACGCCCGGCCACCCGGTCTTCGTGAGCCGGCTCGATGCGCATATGGCGCTGGCGAACGGCCTCGCGCTCGAGTTGGCCGGCATCACGCGGGAGACGCCGGACCCGCCGGGCGGCACCATCGTGCGCGACCCGGAGACCGGCGAGCCGACCGGGATCCTGAAGGATGCGGCCATGGCGAGGGTGGCCCGCATCATCCCCGAGCCGGATGCCGCCGAATGCGACGACGCGCTCCGCCGCGCGCAGGCGCACGCGCTCGCCCGCGGCGTGACGCGGGTGACGGACATGGGGACGGTCGCCGACACCGGGAGCTGGACGCACCTGGAAACGTTGCGGCGTGCGCGGGAACGGGGCGAGCTGGCGGTGCGGGCCGAGGCCTTCGTCCCGATCCGGAGCTGGCAGCGGCTGCGCGACTTCGTGGCGGCGGAGGGGACCGGCGATGCCCGGCTGCGATGGGGCGGAGTCAAGGGCTTCGTCGATGGGTCGCTCGGCTCGGGCACTGCGTGGTTCCACCAGCCGTACACGGATGCGCCGGAGACCGCGGGCCTCACGGTCACGGACCCGGCCGAGCTGCGCGCGTGGATCGGTGAAGCGGACGCGGCCGGGCTGCGCATTGCCGTGCACGCGATCGGCGATCGCGCGAACGACTGGCTGCTGGATGCGTTCGCCGAAGTCGCGGCGGAAAACGGCGCGCGCGACCGGCGGTTCCGCATCGAGCACGCGCAGCACCTGAGCCGCGAGGCGATCGGCCGGTTCCGCGCGCTCGGCGTGATCGCCTCGATGCAGCCCTACCACGCCATGGACGACGCGCGCTGGGCCGAGCGACGCATCGGCGCGGAACGCGCGCGGACGGCCTACGCGTTCCGCAGCCTGCTGGATGCCGGCGCGTGCCTGGCCTTCGGGAGCGACTGGACCGTCGCGCCACTCGATCCGCTGCTCGGCATCTACGCGGCGGTCACCCGCCGGCCGCTGGACGGCAGCCGGCCGGAGGGCTGGGTGCCCGAGCAGAAGATCACGGTCGAGGACGCGCTCCGCGCCTACACGGCGGGGGACGCGTACGCGCGGTTCCTCGAAGACGAGCTGGGCACGTTGAAGCCCGGCAAGCGCGCGGACCTCGTCGTGCTCTCGGAGGACATCCTGACGATCGATCCGGTCCGGATCCCGGAGGTTCGGGTGGACGTCACGGTGATCGAGGGCGAGGTCGTGTTTGAGGGCTAGGGCTAGGGCTAGGGCTAGGGCTGGGCTTGCTTCCCCGGGTACCGCCGGCGCGGGCCGACGGGCGAGGCGAAGCCGGCAGGAGTTCAATTCTCGAGTCTCGCTTTCTCTGATGAGGGGGGAACCATGCGGTGCATTCGTGGACTTTGCCGGCCCGCGGGGGCCGGCCAGGCGGACGCGCGGCCTGGTACCGGCCCCGTGGCGCGAGCGGCGGGGCGCGCCGCGCGATTCGCGCGGCCCGGTTCGCGGCCGGTGCTCGCCCGGACTGTACTCCTGACGCTCACCCTTGCGCTCGCCGCGTGCGCGGACGAGCCGACCATGCCGAAGTCAGGCGGCGAGGAGCATGGCGGGCGCGCGCCGCCCCGCATGTTCGGTCTGGTCGAGATCACGATCTCGGGGCTGGGCACGGGCGAGGTGACTTCGAGCGCGCTCAGTGCGCCCACCGTCGAGGCGCTCGAGCGGGTGCGCGCGGAGCGGAAGGCCAGCGGCGCGGCGGGCCGTGCGGCGCCCGGGGGCCTTGCGCCGCAGGACTTCACCCTGCCCGCCCCCGGCACCGGCGGCGGGGATGGCACGATCGAGCTCGAGCCGCTCTCGACGGGCAGCTTCACGGACGGGGCGCGGGGGAGCGGGGGCGTGCGCTACCTCTACGCCACCTACCGGGTGCGGAACGCGCCGGACGGCGGCGGCACGGGCTACAACACGTCGCGGCGGAACCTGACGTTCTACGCCGTGGACACGGACGGCACGATCGACCAGACGGCCATCTCCTCGCTCAGCCGCTTCGATGGGAGTCCAGCCGATTCGGCACGCGCCGCCCAGTTCATCCCCACCGGGGCGGTGGCCAAGGACGCCACCACGGATGCGATTGCGCCTACGAATCCTGATGTCCTCCAGGCGCTGGCAGAGACGGAGGCGGATGCGATCCAGGCGGTGGCGGGCTCGGCGGGCGTGACCGTGGACGATGTCTTCCCCTACGGGTTCGTGGTGCGCAACCCGAGTGACCCGACGAGCCGCACGCTGCCGCCGAGCCCGGCGCCGGGGCAATTCGATGGGATCGTGACCTTCGCCTTCAAGGTGCCGCTCCAGGCGACGGCGGGCGAGGACCCGTTCACGGTGAGCGCGCTCTTCCTGGCCATGGATGATGATGAGGTGAAGCTGACGCAGTCGGTGGAGGAGCAGACGCCGGCGGGGCGGTTGGCGTTCGATGCCCGGGCGGACGCGCTCGAGGCGGAGGTGCTCACGCTGCTCCCGCCTGCGGGCGATGCGATGCTGTGGGGAGGAGAGACGCCGCGCGTGTTCTGCCAGGTGCGGGTGGCGGGGCCGGCGAGCAGCCCGACCGCGACGCTCTTCCCCACGCCGGGCGCGGAGCCCTGGCTGCCGATCTCGCCGCTGCGGCCGGGGTTCCAGACGCTGCCGCGCACGGTACGGCTGGCGGTGGCGCGCTGTCCGGGGGTGGTCTCGCCCGGTCCGTCCACCTTCGCCGTACACGGGTTCCAGAGCGGGCGGCCGGGTTTGACTGACTACGGCGGCGTGGGGATGTCGCTCGTGTTTGCGGCCGGTCCGGGCGGCGACTTCTTCCCGGGCGAGGAGGTGGAGGTGACGGTGACGACGGGCGTGGGCGCCAGCGCGCCCATCGTCGCCCGCTACCGCGTGGCGGCGAGCGACGGGTCGGGCACGTTCGTGGGCGGTATGACGTACGGCGTGGGCGACGGGTCGAGATCCGTGGTGCTGGGCGATCTGAACGGGGATGGCGACCTGGACATGGCCATGGCGAACTGGGTCGACACCACCGTCTCGGTGCTTTTGAACCAGGGCAATGGCAGCTTCGGCTCGCTCAATCAGTACAGCGTGGGCGCGACCACTCCGTGGTCGGTCGCGTCGGGCGACGTGGACGGGGATGGGGCCCTGGACCTGGTCACGGCGAACGTGTTTTCCGACACGGTCTCAGTGCTGTTGAACGACGGCGACGGGGGCTTCGGCCCGCCCACCACGTACAGTGTGGGCGATAGCCCGGGATCCGTTGCGCTTGGCGACGTGGACGGGGACGGGGACCTGGACCTGGTCGTGACGAACGCGGGCGACAATAGCGTCTCGGTGCTGTCGAATCAGGGGGACGGGAGCTTCGTCGGCACGCCCGCCGCCACGTACGGTGTGGACACTGGCCCGGCGTCCGTTGCGCTGGGCGATCTGGACGGGGATGGCGCGCTGGACCTGGCGGTGACGGCGGATGACGTCTTCCCCGGCACCCCCGACGACGTCTCGGTGCTGTCGAACCAGTGACCCGGGAGCAGCCGGGCGCCGCCCGCGGGCGGCGCATGCGCCCGACCGCCGGCGGACGAAGGATCTCGAAGGGGCCACCATGGAGAAGCTGACGAACCCCGCGAGCGTAGGCCGCGTGCACCCGGCCGACACCGCCCTCCGCGCCGGAACCCGGCGCGCTGCGCCGTGCCCGGCCCCGACGGGTGCGGCGCCCGGAACCCCGCGCGCCGCGCCCGGCACGCTGCGTGCCCCGTACGCCCCGCCCGTGCTCGAGCGGCTGGGCGTCTGGCGCGCGCTCACGCTCCAGCAGAGCGTGCCGATCTCCCCGTGAGCGCGCCACAGGCGGGACGAGACGGCGACTATGGCACGCGCCGCGCCTCGATCTCGCGCGGCCGCGTCGCGCTCGCCGTCGGCGTCAGCGGGCCCGGCGCCCCACGGGGACGGACCGATTCTTTGAATTTCCGTGGAAACCGCTTACTATTGAATGTCGCCCACGGCGCGTCTCCCCGATCTCGCGTCCCGGACGCCGATCTGCACTTACATCCTTCTGTGACAGCGGAAGGTGCGCCATGCGTTTTCGGGGTCGCGACCACACCTCGATCGTTCTCAGCGCGAATCATTGAGGTTGGACCACGGACGGCCACATGATCTCCGTCCGCGAACCACCACTCTCTTCTTCGGGACGGAGGAACGATGCGGCGTATTCGTGGACTTCGCCGGCCCAGCGGGGCCGGCCGGGCGGATGTACGGCCGGGCGCCCGGCCGGCGCTCGCGTTGCCCGCGCTCCTGACGCTCGCCCTCGCGCTCGCCGGCTGCGCGGACGAGCCCACCACGCCCAGGGCCGGCGGCGAGGAGCCCGGCGGCCGCACCCCGCCTCGCATGCTCGGCCTGGTCGAGATCACGATCTCGGGGCTGGGCACGGCAGAGGTGACCTCGAGCGCGCTCGGCGCGCCCACCGTCGAGGCGCTCGAGCGGGTGCGCGCGGAGCGCGCGGCCGGCGGCACGGCCGGCCGTGCTGCGCCCGGCGGCCTTGCGCCCCAGGACTTCACCCTACCCGACGACAGCACGGGCGACAGGGACGGCACGATCCAGCTCGAGCCGCTCTCGACCGGAAGCTTCACGGACGGGGTGCGGGGGAGCGGCGGCGTGCGCTATCTCTACGCCACCTACCGGGTGCGGAACGCGCCGGACGGCGGCGGCGCGGGCTACAACACGGAGCGGCGGAACCTGACGTTCTACGCCGTGGACACGGACGGCACGATCGACCAGACGGCGGTCTCGGTGCTCGAGCTCTTCAATGGCGACGCGGCCGACCCCGCCCTCGCGGCCCAGCTCATCCCCACGGGCGCGGCGGCCAAGGATCCGGGCACGAACACGATAGAATCCGTGGAACCCGATGTGCTCCAGGTGCTGACGGAGGCGGAGGCGGATGCGATCCAGGCGCTGGCGGACCCGGCCGGCGTGACCGACGTCTTCCCCTACGGCTTCGTGGTGCAGAACGCGGGCGACCCGACGAGCCGCACGCTGCCGGCGAACCCGGCGCCGGGGCAGTTCGATGGGGTGGTGACCTTCGCCTTCAAGGTGCCGCTCCAGGCCGACCCGGCCGCCGACCCGTTCACCGTGACCGCGGTGTTCCTGGCCGTGGACGATGATGAGGTGAAGCTGACGCAGTCGCTCGATGAGCAGGCGCTGGCCGGGCGGTTGGCGTTCGGGGAGCGGGCGGCGTCGCTGGGGGCAAGTCTGGTGACGCTCTTGCCCGGGGGGGTGTACGGCGGCACGATCCCGAGCCGGCGGATCTGTCGTGTGCGCGCGGCGGGTCCGGCCGTGGATCCGACGGGCTACCTGGTGAACGTGTCCCCGGCGACGTGGTCGGGCTTGTCGCCGGATCCGTATGCGGCGGGCTCGATCGCGCAGAACGCGCAGATCGCGGCGAGCTTCGATGCGGTGGTGGTCGGGGCGTCGGCGGAGACGTTCGTGGTGCACGGGATGCAGAGCGGCCGGCAGTTCCTGGGGGCCAGCTACGCGGGGAACGGCACGAGCACGGTGACGGCGCCGGCGGCCGGGTTCTTCCCGGGCGAGGAGGTGGAGGTGGTGCTCACGCCCGGGTTGGG
>DASVCS010000119.1:0-18844 GCA_036381495.1 Longimicrobiales bacterium | reverse complement strand
GCCGCGCGGCGCGCGCGGATCAGCCGCGGAACGCCTCGCGGTTCAGGCCGTGCTTCTGGAGGAGTCGCTGGAAGGCGCGCCGTTCCTTGCCGGCGCGGCGGGCGGCGCGTGTGATGTTGCCGTCGTTGGCCGCCATGACTTCGACGAGGTAGCTGCGTTCGAAATTGTCAATGGCCCGGGCCTTGGCCTCGCGGAAGGAGGCCTGCACGGGGCGGGCGTCGCCCGGCGCGGCGGGCAGATCGAGGTCCTCCGGCCCGAGCTCGGACGCCGAGGCGAGGACGACGGCGCGATGGATGACCGCCTCGAGTTCCCGGACGTTCCCCGGCCAGCCGTAGGCCAGCAGCCTCTGAACCGCGCCCGTGGAGAGACGGAGTGGGCCCCGAGCGTAGCCGTTCGCGAAGCGATCGAGGAAGTGCTGGGCCAGGAGTGGGATGTCTTCGATCCGCTCGCGCAACGGCGGCAGTCGCAGCGGTATGATGTTGAGGCGATAGAAGAGGTCCTCGCGGAACGAGCCGGCGCGGACCTGTTGCCGGAGGTCCGTATTGGTCGCCGCAATGATCCGCACGTCGCCGGTCCGGGTCCGGGGAGAGCCGAGCGGCCTGTACTCGCCGTCCTGGAGGAAGCGCAAGAGCTTGGCCTGCGCGGATCGGCTGAGCGCGTTCACCTCGTCGAGCAGGAGACTGCCGCCCTCGGCTTCCGCGACGAGTCCCTTCTCCGAGGACGCCGCGTCGGTGTAGGCGCCCCGCGCGTGGCCGAACAGCTCGTTCTCGAGGAGGTGGTCGGGGAGCGCGGCGGAGTTCACGGGGATGAAGGGCTTGTCGCGCCGCGGACTCCGGTAGTGGATCGCGCGCGCCACCACCTCCTTGCCGGTACCGGTCTCACCCGAGATCAGGACCGTCGCATCGCAGCACGCCACCTCCGGGATCCGGTCGATGATGCGCACGAACGCACTGCTCACGCCGATCGGCGCTGGAGACCTCGACTCCGATGCACCGGCGGCCGGCCGGCGCTGGAGCAGGCGCTGTACCCTCCACATCAACTCGCGCGCCGTGAACGGACACGAGAGGAAGTCGTCCAGCCCACGGCCCACGACGAGGCGCGCCGCATCCGCTTCCGCCGAGTCGCACAACACGCCCAGGATCGGCACCTCCGCCCAGTTCCGGTGCAGCGACCGGACCGCGTCGCCTATCCGCCCCGGACCGCCCGGCCGCAACAACACAATGTCCGGCGCGGCCGTGGCCCCGCCGGCCGGGAGTTCCCGCACCCGATCCACCACGACGTCCCCGCCTGGAAACAGACCGCGTAACGAGCCCGCCAACCGCCCGCAGCTCTCGGCCACGCACGGGTTCGCCTCGAGATCCAGCACCAGGATTCGGACGGCCAAGGCGTTCTCCTACCCACGATCAGGCCACCGAATCGGCCCGCGGGCGAAATCCTGTCCGCCCACCGCCTGCTCGGAGCACATGGCATCAACGCGATACAGCGACAATACGACGCTGTGCTACTCTCGGTCTGGAAATGGATCGGCCGCACCGCGGGGGAGAGTGACGGGTGAGCCCGTCCGGGCTGGTTCCAACGGTCGCACGTCAGTACGACAAGGACCCCGATGATCCGCCGTCCAAGATCGACTGCCCGTCGTCAGGCAAGCGGCGGCACGCGCCAGGCGGCCGCCGGGCGCTCATTTTAATCAATTGGGCGGCAGGACACCAGAGCGGCGTCGGCGACCCTCACGCAGCCACGCAAAAATCCTGCATCTCACGCCATCCACGGCCGGCCAGCGCGGCGCGGATCTCGGCGCGCGCGCCGGGCCGCGCGACGGCGCCGAGCGCGAACGCATCGCGGTAGCGGTCGATGTCGTCGGGCGGGATCACGGGTGCGCCGTGGATGGTCTGGCCGATCTTGCGCGGGTCGAGGTCGACGAAGGCGCGGAGCCGGACGCCCTGTGCCGACAGTTCGCGGGCGAGCGCCTTCCCGGTCGGCCCTGCGCCCCAGACGACGGCGCCGTCGCGGTGCGCGAGCAGGGTCCGGCGGAGTACATCGACCTTGAGTCGCCGGAACGCCGCGGCCGAGTACCGTGGGTCGGTGCGGGAGGCGCGGCCGGGGCTCTCGCGCCAGTGCAGCAGCACCTCCGGGACCTTGGCCATGCGGTGGCCGGCGGCCCAGAGGCGGAGCACCAGGTCGTAGTCCTCGGGCGCGCCGATCTCGCGGTAGCCGCCCACGGCGACGAGTGCCGAGCGGCGGATGAGCAGTGTGGGGTGGGGGATCGGGCATTCCACGAAGATGTCGCGCGCAATGGCGTCCGGCGTGGTGAGCCCGTTCAGCCAGCGTTCGTAGCGGCGTGCGCCATCGCGGACCGCGGCGCGCGGGAAGTAGCGGACGCCGGTGCCGCACGCCGTGATGGTGGGCTCGGCATCGAGCAGTGCGACCTGCTTTTCGAACCGCTGCGGGTCGGCGACGTCGTCGGCGTCCATGCGCGCGATGAGTTCGCCGTGCGCGGCGGCGAGGCCCGCAGTGAGGGCGGCAACGATGCCGCGGCGCGGCGAGCGGAGCACGCGCACGCGTGGATCGCGCCGCGCCCAGTCGAGCAACGCGTCGTGGGTGTGGTCCTCCGATCCGTCATCGACGGCCACGACCTCGAAATCGGGGTAGGTCTGCGTGTCCAGCGATGCGGCGGCCTCGGTGAGGCAGGCCGCCGCATCGCGGCACGGCATGAGGATCGAGATGCGGGGCACCCGCGCTACTTCAGCTCCTTCAACTGGATGACGACCGGCTGGCCGCCCAGCTCCTGCTTCACGATCACGTGCGGCGCGGCCTTGCGCGCGTACACCCGCGAGGTCGCGCCGCCGGCGCTGACTTCGAGCTCGTAGACTTCGAACTCGCCGGCGGGCACGGTGACCGTGCTCTCGCCCACCACCTCGACGCGTATGGTGGTGGCGCCGGCGGTCTGCGCAGTGATCATGGGGAAGGAGAACTCCTTGCCGGGCGCGAGGTCCGCGACCCAGATCGCCGGCTCATCCATCCCGGGCAGGAGCAGACCCGGCACGAGGTCGACCTCGATGGGTCGGACCTGACCACCCGGCAACGAGAGGGAGCCCGTCACCTTCGGACCGACGGCGCGCAGTTCGATCTTCACGCTCTGGCCGCCCGCGCCCTGCTCGCTGGTGGCGTAGAGGGGTGCGAAGCTCGCGGCCTCGAACGCCAGGTCGCCCTGGGTCGAGACCATCCCCGTGCCGCTCGTCTGGATCCGGACGGCATCCTTGCCCTCGACCATCTCCCTCGTGACCGCGTTCGTGACCTCGGACACCGGGTTCCCCTGGACGAGCAACTGGTAGACGAGGGTCTGCGACTGGATCGAGGAGCCGTCCAGGCGCACGGAGGCGCCGTGGATGCCGAGGTCCTCCGCGGCCAGGGGCGCGCCGCGGACGTCGTAGATCTGGATGGGCCCGAAGGCCTCGAGCTTCTCACGCAGCTTCGTCGCATCGCCGACGACCACGACCGCGGCGCGATCGGGGTGCAGGTCTTCCTGCATGACGCGCTGGATGTCCTCGGCCGTGACCGCGGCCACGCGCTCGCGGTACGTGGCGACGTAGTCGTCGGGCAGGCCGAGCAGCCGCGCGCCCGCCACCTGACCCGCCACCTGCTGCGGCGTCTCCAGGCCGAGCGCGAACGAGCCGATCATGTAGTCCTTCGCGGTGCGCAGGTCCTCGGCCGGGACCGGCGCCTCGCGGATCTGGTCGAGCAGCCGGAAGAACTCCGCCAGCGCGCTGTCCGCCACCTCGTTGCGCACCTCCGCCCACGCCTGGAAGTACCCCGCGTCCAGCCGCTGCGCCGCCGTCGCGTACGCGCCGTAGGTGTAGCCCTTCTCTCCGCGCAGCGTCCGGAAGAACCACCCCGTAGTCCCACCGCCCAGGACCTGCTGGGCCACATCGAGCGTGATCCAGTCCGCGTCCGTCGCGGGCGGCAGCAGGTGCCCGATGCGGATCACCGCCTGCACACTGCCCGGCTTGTGGATCAGGATGATCTCGCGCGCCGAGCGCGCCGGCGGCTCCGGCCACGCCGGCCGCGGCGCCGCACCGGGCGCCCAGTCCGCGAACCGGCGGTCGAGACGCGCAATGATGTCGTCCGGGTCCACATCGCCGGCCACCACGAAGAGAGCATCTTCCGGCCGGTAGTGCGCCTGGTGGAAGACGCGCAGGTCGGCTTGCTGGATGGCGCGTACCGACTCGGGCGTCGGCGCCACGCCGTACGGATGCGACCCGTAGACCTCCGCCATGAAACGGCGCGCCGCGAGCGCCGCGGGCTGGCTCAACTCCACCTGGAGCGACGAGAGCGTACGCTGGCGCTCGATCTCCAGTTCCTCCTCCGGGAACGTCGGATGCAGCACGATGTCGCTCAGCAACATGAGCGCCGTGTCCACGTATTCCGTGAGGACCGTCGCACCGATGTTCGTCCAGTCATCGGATGCACTGGCGCCGAGCGTACCGCCGACGAAGTCGATCGTCTCGGCGATCTCGCGCGCCGTCCGGGACTCCGTGCCCTTGTCGAGGAGCGCCGCCGTGAGCGCCGCCACGCCCGCCTTCCCCTGCGGGTCGGCGGCCGCGCCGCTGCGGATCCGGAGATTCAGCGAAACGATCGGCGTCTCGTGGTCCTCGACCACGATGATCTTCGCGCCGTTGTCGAGCGTGCCCTCGTGGAACTCGGGCAGTGCGACCGGTCGCATCGGGAGCGGCGCGGGCGGCTGCTGGTGGGCGCCGTCGCCGCCGGGCGCCTGATCCTGCGCGGACAACGGCGCGGCGGCGCTACCGGCAATGAAGAGCAGCCCGAGGATGCCGAGGGTCCTGATCTTGTTCATGGCCGCCTCCTCACTCCGTTTCGCCATTGGATGATGTCGCCGACGCCTGCTGCGGCGGCACGACGATGACTATCGTGCGGTTCGCCGGCGTGAGATACTTCCGCGCCACGGCCCGGATGTCATCCACACCGACGTCCATGTACCGCCCGAGATCGTCGTTGATCGACCCGACATCGCCGTGGTAGCGGCGGTAGTGCTGGAGCAGGTCCGCGCGGGAGAAGACGGTTTGTCGCTGCTGGATCTGGCTCATGCGGAGCTGGTTCTTGGCCTTCTGGAGTTCGTGCTCCGTCACGCCTTCCGCCTTCAGCTTCTGGATCTCCTCGTCGATCAGCGTTCGCAGCCGCGCCGTCTCGACACCCTGGTTCGGCAGTGCGAAGAACATGAACGAGCCCGGCCCGATCAGGCTGTTCAACCCCGCGCCCACGCTGACCGCCGCCTTCTCCTGCTTCACCAGCCGCTGGTGCAGCCGGCTGGACTCGCCGGCCGAGAAGATGGCCGAGAGGAGCTGGAGCGCGTAGGTGTCGGGGTCGTCGTGCGGTGGGATGTTGAACCCCATTGCGAGCAGCGGCAGCGTGGCCAGTGCGTCCGTGACGAAGACGCGGCGCTCTCCATCCGTGCGCGGCGTCGGCGTGGGCGGCGGCAGCTCGGCGATCTCGGGACCGCGGGGGATGTCGCCGAAGTACTCCTCCACGAGCCGCTTCACCTCTGCCACCGTGACATCCCCCGCGACCGCGATCGTCGCGTTGTTCGGCACGTAGTACTGGCGGTAGAACGCTCGGACGTCTTCCGCAGTGGCGGCGTTCAGGTCCTCCATGCTACCGATCGTCGGGTGATCGTACGGCTCCCAATCGTTGATCAGCGTATCGAGCGTGATGGCGATCGCCCCCGCGTACGGCTGATTCTCGAACGTACGACGCCGCTCCTCCTTCACGACTTCCCGCTCCCGCTGGAAGTTCTCGGGCGTGACCTGGAGACGCGCCATCTGCTCCGCGTGGATCCAGAGCGCGAGATTGAGCCGGTTCGAGGGGAGCACCTCGTAGTAGTTGGTCCGGTCCTTGTCCGTACTGCCGTTGAACTCGCCGCCCGCCGCCGGAATCATCGACATGATCTCCCCTGCTTCGAGGTTCTCCGTCTCCTGGAAGAACATGTGCTCGAAGAGGTGCGCGAAGCCGGAGCGCCCCGGCGGCTCGTTCGCGCTGCCCACGTCGTACCAGACGTTCACGGCGACGATGGGCGTCGAATGGTCTTCGTGGACGATCACCTTCAGGCCGTTGTCCAGCGTGAACGTCTCGAAGCGGATCGGCGGCGCGTCGACCTGTGCCGGCGCGGCAGAGGCAGCGGCGCCCACGGCGAACGCCGCGGCAATGACGAGAGATGGCCTCATCACGAACTCCGGTCGAGGGTGGATACGGAGGGCGAATCGGAGGGAGAGGCGCACGTGCCGCACCCCACCCCGCCGAATCTGTACGCGAGGCGGTGGCTTGGCAAGGTCCTTCGATGTGGCGGCCGTCGCGCGCGGGGTCGTGGAGCCGGCGGCCGGCCGCGGCCGGTGACGCCCTCGAGATGGCGAAAAAAGGTTGCGATCCGCGCAACCTTTTCGCGATCGAGCCCGGCTCGCATCCCGGCCAGGCGCGACTCGCCGTTGGAGTTATGGGATTGGCACAATCAATGTAGACGAACGAAGCGGGTCGAGGTCACATCCGCGGATCTCGATCACCCGGGCCGTTTGGAGATCCGGCGCGCGCGGCGCGCCCGCGCGAACCCACGAACCAGACCGACGAGTCGTGTATGGTGGACCCATACGGAAGGCGGGTCGGGCCGATCCGGAGCCGGACCGAAGCCGGTCACGTCCCTGCGCGCCGCGGGGGCGCCGGCCGCGGGCGGGCGTACGGCCGGCGTGAGGGGTTCACGGTCCTCGAGGTACTCATCGTCATGGTGCTCATCGGCATCCTGATCGGCCTCGCGCGGCCGATGGTGGATGTGGATGCCTACCGCATGCGGGCGACGACGCATTCGGTGACCACCACGCTCCTCGCGGCGCAGCGGCTGGCGGTGAAGCGGCAGTACGACGTGGTGGTCGCGTTCGACACGGTGCACGCCCGGTTGCGGGTGCACGAGGATGTGGACAGCGATGGCCACATGGATGAGGGCGAGCCGGTGCGCATGGTCGAACTCGGCGAGGGCGTCGTGTTCGGCCGCGGCGGCGCGCCGTCGCGGCCGGTGGGTGGCACGGCCGTGACGTTCGCGCGCGAACAGGCCGGCGTGCCGGCGCTCGCGTTCCACCGCGACGGCAGTGCGAGCGAGCACGGCGGATTCTACCTGACCTCGGCTCGCGCCGCGAAGAGCGGCGGATACCCGGCGGACACCCGCGCGTTCGAGATCGAACGCTCGACCGGACGGACGACGTGGTTCCGCTACGTGGCGGCGTCGTGGGAAAGGGGGTTCTGACATGCAGGTACGCGACGGGTTTACGATCATCGAGATCACGGTCGCGGTCGTGCTGCTGGCGGTGGTCCTCGTGGGGATGCAGGCGACGACGGCGCGTCTGGTGCACGTCGTGACGACGAGCGACCAGCACGCGCTGGCCGTACAGATCGCCGAAGACCGGGTCGAGCTGATCCGGACGGACCCCAACTACGACGTGCTCTCCGATCGCTACGCCGAGACGAAGACCGCGCTCGACGACCCGCCGGGCTTCACGCGCACGACGTTGTTCCTGACGGTCCGGGATTCGAGTAGCGCGGGGATCGCCGAATACAAGAAGATCACCGTGACCGTGGACGGGCCGGGTCTGACCGAGCCCGTCCAGCGGACGGTCAGCGTGGGGAAGCCATGAGGCCGCGCACCGTGGCCGTGGCCGCAATGCGCGGAATCCGCCGGCCGGCGGGCGCACGGCGCGGGCCGACGCCGAAGGCGCCCGTGTTCCGCGTCCATCCCGGCGTGACGCTGACCGAGCTCCTGATCGCGCTGGTCATCTTCGGTGTGATCATGGTCGGCGCGTTCGGCATGCTGCACAGCCAGATCGCCGCGTTCGCGCGGGGTGCCGACCGGATGAACCTGCTCCAGAACTTCCGGTACGCCGCCAACGTGCTCGAAAAGGATCTCCGCACCGCCGGCTCCGGCGTCCCGCTGAAACAACCGTATCTCGTCTACGCCGGGCCCGACCTCATCGCGATCAACGTCGACTACATGACGAACGACGCGAACGACGTCTTCGCGATCTACTCGGACACCGCGGCGCCGGATGAGTTGGTCCACGAGTTGACGGAGGCACGGCGCTTCACCTTCCCCGGGACGCTCTTCCAGTACCCGGACACCTCGTACGGCTCGGGGCCGGGGCTGGTCAGCCCCGCGGAGACGATCCTCTTCTTCTTCGCGCCGGACTCGACGACGACGCGGACGGATGACTACGTACTCTATCGGCAGGTCAACGACGCGGCTATGGAAATCGTCGCGCGTAACCTGCTGCGCACCGACAGCCTGCCGTTCTTCGAGTACGTACGCATCGTCGCGCCGCCGGACACGCAGGCCTGGCTCGAGGATATCGCCGCGGACGATCTGCCGCTGGCGCACGCCGCGCCGATCCACGGCTCCCCCACCGACACCGGCCGCCTTGCCGTCATCGACAGTATCCGCGCCGTCCGCGTCCACTTCACCGCGACCAACGGGATGACCGGCGAGGACGAGCGGACCGGCGCCATCTCGCGCCTGATCCGGCTGCGGAACGCGGGCCTCGCCGCGCCGCGCACCTGCGGCGACGAGCCACTGATGACCACGTCGATCGCCGCGGTCCCGGTCACGATCGCCGGGACGGGCGAGTCCGCCATCGAGCTGAGCTGGGATCCCGTCGCCGATGACGGCCACGGCGAGGGGGACGTCGTGCGCTACGTCCTCTGGAAACGGACGGCCACCGAGGTCGAATGGGGTGACCCGTTCATGAGCCTTCCCGCCGGCGAGACGAGCTACCTCTACGTCGACCCGCGCGTCGAGCCCGGCGTGACCTACACCTACGCGCTCGCCGCGCAGGACTGTACGCCATCCCTCTCGGGACTCACGGCATCTTCGCCCGTGACGGTCCCGGGCTCGTGAATCGCGGAGAGCTGGCCATGTCACACGAAATGTTGAAGCACGACCGACCGGGCGTCGCCCTCGTCCTCGTGCTCCTGATCCTCCTCGCCGTCGGCGCGCTCTCGACCGCCGCATCGCTCGTGACGTCCAATGCGGTCATGATCAGCACATACGACGAGCGGCAGAGCGTTCTGGAAGCGGCCGTCGATGCCGGGCTCCAGGAGGGGCGCGCCATGCTGAATGCCGACCCGGACCTCTTCCCGGACACGGGCTACACGCTCCTCAAGACCGGCACGGTCCGCAATGCCGAGGGAGACGTGATCCCGGGCATCCGGCGCTGGATCTATGCGGGCCCGACCGGCTCGACGACCGGACAGTACGGCGTCTTCGGCAGCGTGGTCGCGGTCGCGGAGGACGGCAGCGGCGACCGCGTGGTCCGCCGCCTCGAGATCGTACAGGAGAGCTTTGCGAAGTACGCCTACTTCACGGACTTCGAGCCCTCGGACATCAAGTTCGGCAACGGCGACCAGATCTTCGGCCCCGTCCACTCGAATTCCGACATCAAGATCTATGCGTCCGGCGCCACGTTCCACGGCCCGGTCACGACGGCGGGGCGGATCCGGGCGGAGAATCCGGGCACGGCGATCTTCGTCCAGGGCTACGAGGAACGCGTGCCGGAGATCCAGATGCCCGAGACCGCGAACCTGAACGAACTCGAGGGGTTCGCGACCGACGCGAACATGGTCTTCACCAGCAGCTTCAGGAGCGACGCGAGCGAGGCACCGCTCCGCATCGAGTTCACGGCGCGCGACCTCAACGGCGATGGCGATGTCACGGACGCGAACGAGGGCTTCATCCGGGTGTTTCGGGTGAGAGACCCGGATGATGCCTGGTACGTCGTGGCCGGCCGGCCGCCGACGTACAACCAGGGGTGGCCGCGGGATTACATGCTCACGCGCTCGCCGAACTGCGGCCACGTCGGCACCCACGGCGTGTTCAAGACGGCGGCGGCGCACGATCCGCCCGATCCCGGTTACAACTACCACCCGGGCGATGGCGACGACCCGAACGACAACGCCGTGGCATCGCTCCGCAGTGGCGGCCGGTGCTATCTCGGCGGCGCGAACGAGCTGTTCGGCGAGTTCCAGGATACGACCAGGAACGGGATGCAGGAGACGCGGACGGGCCGGCACATCGACGGCGGAGACGAGATCCCCGACGGCAACTGGGTGCCGTGGCCGGGTACGGTGCCGGCCGTCGTCGTGGCCGCGGGTGCCGAAGCGCCCGACTCGCTCTACCTGTTCCCCATCACGCGGCAGCTCAACCCCGAGTTCAAGGGCGTGATCTACGTGGATGGCGACGTCGCGATCAGCGGTGTGCTGCGCGGCCACGTCACCCTCGCCGCGACGGGGGACATCATCATCGCGGACGACCTCACGTACGCCACGCTCCCCGGCTCCGCCGACCGGAACTGCACGGATGACGATGACGCCAACGACGACATGCTCGGCCTCTTCGCGGGCGGCGACGTCGTGATCGCGGACAACCTCATCAACGCGCCGGCCGTGCCGTGGGGCAACGGCAACAGCTACCGGTCGTTCGATGACACGCCGGAGGAGATCCTGCACGGGACCGTGCTGACGCTGAACATCTTCACGGTGGACAACTACGACTCGGGGGCGAGGGATGCCGAGGCGTGCGGCAGCACGGAGTGGGGCCGTGGCTGTCTGTTCCTGACCGGCGGGATCATCCAGCGGCAGCGCGGTGCCGTCGGCACGACCGCCGGTACGGGCAACGTGAAGCGCTATTCGTACGACGAGTGCGCGGCCCTCAGTCCGCCGCCGTATTTCCCGACCACGGGGTACTTCAGGCGCGGCCGCTTCTTCGAGGTCAACCCCGTCGGCTTCGATGTGGCGGAGTACTTCGCGCTGCTCCGGGGAGACGTGTGAGGCGGAGTTCGGCCGGGACCTATTCGTCCGAACTCCCCCGGCTCTCGCCGTTCGGGGGACGATGGGCGCCGCGGGGCGGTGGGGCCGCGGCGAGCCCGAGTGCGTCCGCGACGGCGCGCTCGTCGGCGGGGAGGCGCAGGATGGCATCGGCGGCCTGATCGAGGGCGCCGCCCGGATCCTTGAGACCGTGGCCGGTGAGCACGCAGACCGCGCGGACCGCCGGCGCAATGCTCCCGGCGCGGACCGCGGCGCGCAGGCCGGCGATGCCTGCCGCGGATGCGGGCTCGCAGAATACGCCTTCGAGGCGCGCGACCGTGCGACAGGCTTCGAGGATCTCCTCATCCGTCACGGCCCGGATCTCGCCGCCGGACTCGCGGGCGGCGGCCGTAGCCGGCGCCCAGTTCGCGGGGCGCCCGATCCGGATCGCACTGGCGACCGTTTCCGGCTCCGCGATGGCGTGGCCCCGGACGAGCGGCGCCGCACCCGCCGCCTGCGCACCCAGCAGGCGCGGCAGCCGCGTGCTGCCGCCATGTTCGCGGTACCGGCGGAACCCGAGCCAGTACGCAGTGATGTTGCCGCCGTTGCCGACGGGCAGCGCGAGCACGTCCGGCGCATCGCCGAGCGCATCACAGACTTCGTACGCCGCAGTCGCCTGCCCTTCGATCCGGTGCGGATTCACGGAATTGACCAGTGTGGCCGGGTACCGCTCGGCCAGTGTGCGGGAGAGGTCGAGCGCGCCGTCGAAATGCGTCGGTAGCGCCACGACGCGTGCGCCGTATGCGCGGGCCTGCGCCAGCTTCCCCGGCGCGACCTTGCCATCGGGGATGAGCACGATGGCCGTGAGACCCGCACGCGCCGCGTAGGCCGCCGCACTCGCGGCCGTGTTCCCGGTCGAGGCGCACAGCACCATGCGTGCACCCGTCTCCTGCGCCTTCGCCACGGCCACCACCATCCCCCGGTCCTTGAACGAGCCGGTGGGGTTCATCCCCTCGAACTTGAGGTACAGCCCGTCCACGCCGACCCAGCGCGCCAGCCGCGGCGCGGCAATCAGCGGCGTGTCCCCCTCGTCGAGCGTCAACGCCGGCGTCTGTGCCGTGACGGGGAGGAGCGACGCGTAGCGCCGGATCACGCCCCGTCCATCACCTGGTTTCATCGCTCACGCACACGTTCCCGACAGTTCCGATCCCCACCCCGATCCCGGGGCGCCCGAAGGGCGCCTCCGGCACGGGTCCGCGTCGCCGCGCCGAGGGACTGCCGCCGAGCTTCAGCACGATCGGCCTCACTGCGCCGCCTCCCGGCACAGCGTGCCGTGCCGGTCGGGCCGCGCGGCAAAGGCGGTTGCGCCCTCGCCGGCCGCGGTTCCGTGGAACGCGCTCGCCATGGCGTCCGCGATCGCCGATGCGCGGTCGGGCGCGCAGGCGGCAATCAGCCCGGAGCCGCTCCCGGAGATGGTCACGCCCCACGCCCCGGCGGCGCGCGCCGCGGCGATCGCTTCCGCGGCGCCCGGGATGAGCTCGAGGCGGTGCGGCACGTGGAGCCGGTCGGTCATGCCGAGCCCGATCAGCTCCGGATCGCCCGTAGCCAGTCCGCGGACCAACGCCGCGAGTCGGCCGAGGCCGGCCGCGACATCGGTGAAGGGAACCTGCGCCGGCAGCACGGCCCGCGCTGCCCGAGTCCGGACCTCGTGGCCGGGTGCCGCGAAGGCGAGACCGATACGGTTCGAGAGCGGGAGCCGAAACGCCCGCGGCCGGCCCGTTCCGCCTCGCGTGACCCCGACGAGCCCACCGAACAACGAGGGCGCGCCATTGTCCGGGTGGCCCTCCTCGGCGTCGACCTCCCACAGCGTCGCCGCGCGGTCGAAGCGCCCCGCACGCAGTGCCGCGGACGCGAGTCCCAGCCCCGCAATGAGCGCCGCCGCCGACGAGCCGAGCCCCCGGCCGATCGGGATCTGCGACTCGACGCGGAGGACGCCGCCGGGCTCGATGCCCCGCTCGCCCCGGATCCGCGCGCGGAAGGCCCGCACCAGGATGTCCTCGTCCGGTCCGAGATCGAGCGCCGCTAGCGTGCCGTATCGCCGGACTTCGAGCGCCGTCGTCGGCGCCGGCTCGTACGTCGCCGTCAGGTAACGATTCAGCGCGAGGCCGAGGCAGTCGAAGCCCGCGCCGAGATTCGATGTGCTCCCGGGGACGCGGACCCGCGCGGGACGTAGCACGCCTGGTACGTTCATGAGGGTTCGATCAAAAAAAATGCGGCCCCTCGATTCCTCGAGAGGCCGCGTGCCGCTGTCCTGGTTCCGCTCGCTAACGCACACACGCCACGGCGCCGCCTCTCGATGAGAGCCGCGTCATCTTCATCTTCGACATCATCGTGCGGCGGATCGCGACGTTCATGGCTTCACGGTATCGTTCGTTCCCGCATCCCTCGCGGAATGCCCTCGCAACGGTAGCACGCCCCCGTGGCGGTGTCAAGGTCGAGAGATCCGGATCCAGCCGCGCCATCACGCGCCGCGGGCCGCGGACGCCTCCTCCTCCGGGGCATAGAGCGGCGTGGTGAGGTAGCGCGCGCCCGAATCGGGCGCGATGCAGGCCACGCGGTGTCCGGTCCCCAGCTCGCGGGCGACTTCGAGTGCGGCCCAGGCGATCGCGCCGCTGCTCATCCCGACGAACAGCCCCTCCTCCCGCGCGAGCCGCCGGGCGAAGGGAAACGCATCCTCCTCCCATGCGGGGATCACGCGGTCGATGACGGACCGATCGAGGTTCGGCGGGATGAAGCCCGGTCCCATCCCCTGGAACTGGTGCTGCCCGCGCGGCTTGCCGGATAGCACCGCCGAGCGCGCGGGCTCGACCGCAATGACCTGGATGGCCGGGTCGTGCTCCTTCAGGAACCGGCCGACGCCGGAGATCGTACCCCCCGTCCCGGTGCCGTAGACGAACGCATCGACCCGGCCATCCATCGCCTGCCACAGTTCGGGCGCCGTCGTGCGGTAGTGGATCTCCGGGTTCGCGGGGTTCGCGAACTGATCCGGCATGTACGCGCCGGTCTCGTCGCGGATCCGTTCGGCTTCCTTGATGGCGGCGAGCATCCGCAGCTCGGGGTCGGTCAGGACCAGCTCGGCGCCGTATGCGCGCAGTGTGCGCTTCCGTTCGATGCTCATGGACGAGGGCAGGCAGAGCACCAGCCGGTAGCCGCGCGCCGCGGCCACCTGCGCCAGGCCGATCCCCGTGTTGCCCGACGTCGGCTCGACGATCGTCCCGCCCGGCGGCAGCAGACCGCGCTCTTCGCCGCTCCGCACCAGCGCGAGCGCCGTACGGTCCTTGATCGAGCCGCCGGGGTTCAGCCCCTCGAGCTTCACCCACACCTCCGCCATCCCGGGCTCCACGACGCGCTCGAGCCGGACCATCGGTGTGTGGCCAATGAAATCGTCGATCATCTCGCTCTCCGCGCTGCCTCCCGCGCCGCGATCCGCGGCGGCGACCGAGTGGATGCGCCGCGCCATCATCAATACCTCGGCAGTGTCGGGTCGACCTCGTCGGCCCAGGCGAGGATCCCGCCCCGGAGACTGAGGACGCGCTCGAACCCCGCGGCGCGGAGCTGCTCGACCGCGCGCGCGCTCCGAACACCCGTCCGGCAGTGCACCACGATCTCCGCCCCGCGGTCCAGCTCGTCCAGCCGTGAGCCCAGCTCCGCCAGCGGGATGAGTCGGGCGCCGTGCGCTCCGAGGTTCGCGATGTCCCACTCGTGCGGCTCGCGCACGTCGATGAGGACCGGCGGCCGGTCGCCGCCGAGTCGCGCCCTCAGCTCGGCAGGCGCCAACTCGGGGATGACGTCGTCTTCCACGGCATCCGCGGCCGGCTTCACGCCGCAGAACACCTCGTAGTCGATGAGTTCCGTGATCGTCGGGCGGTCGCCGCACACGGGGCACTCCGGGTTGCGCCGCAGCTTCAGCTCCCGCCAGCGCATGGCCAGCGCATCGAAGAGCAGCAGGCGTCCGGCCAGCGAGTCGCCACGGCCCAGGATCAGCTTGAGCGTTTCGAGCGCCTGGAGCGCGCCGATGATCCCGGGGAGCACGCCGAGCACGCCGCCCTCCGCGCAGCTCGGAACGAGCCCGGGCGGCGGCGGCTCGCGGAAGAGGCAGCGGTAGCACGGGCCGCCCGGCGCGCCGAAGACCGAGACCTGGCCCTCGAAGCGAAAGATCGAGCCGTAGACGTTGGGCTTGCCGGAGAGCACGCACGCATCGTTGACCAGATAGCGGGTGGGGAAGTTGTCGCTGCCGTCCACCACGATGTCGTAGGGCTCGAACAGCTCGAGCGCGTTCTCGCTCGACAGTCGGACCGGGTGCGGCACGATCGTGATGTGCGGATTCACGCCGTGGAGCCGCTCGGCCGCCGCCTCGAGCTTCGGCCGCCCCACGTCGTCCGCGCTGTAGAGCACCTGCCGCTGGAGGTTCGTCTCGTCGACGACATCGAAGTCGACGACGCCCAGCGTCCCCACGCCCGCCGCGGCGAGGTAGAGCCCGAGCGGCGAGCCGAGGCCGCCGGCGCCGACCAGGAGCACCTTCGCCGCCTTGAGGCGCTGCTGCCCCTCCCGGCCCACCTCCGGCATGATGAGGTGGCGGCTGTAGCGCACCAGTTCCTCGCGTGCGAGGTCCGGGAGCTCGGGCTCCCGCGGTTCCGCGGCGTGCATGATTTCTTCCATCCTGCATCCGTTCGGGGCGCGGAGCGGTCGTACGCTTCGACCCGCGCATCCCCCTGTGCGTTCCTGGATCCCACGGGCACCGCAGCGGGCAGGCTGAGCCGAACGCTTGGACCCCGCGCCGCCGTGTGCGTTCTCCACCCGCGGGCGGCGGACCCGCGCGTCCTGCCCCCTCGCGGGCCGCCGGCGACCCCGGCGCACGGGACGCCGGAGTCGCCGGATGCGCTCGATCGCGCCCGACGGCGCACGGGCCGCCGGAGCGGCCGGATGCGCTCGATCGCACCCGCGCACGGTCCCGGACCGCGTCGACCTCGCGGGGCCTCGCTCCCGCCGGCTACTCGGGGCAGACGACGGCTCGCGCCGCCGCCTCCCGCACCACCAGCTCGCGGGCCCGGGACTCGCCGTCGACGAGCCACCACGAACGCGGCGCCAGCGCCCGACCCTCGCGGACCGGTACGATCATCCACGCCGTATGCGGCCAGAGCCGGATGAACTCCATGTCCGTGGCGGACGGGGTCGCCTCGGCGTCCGGGTGTGAATGGAAGAACCCGATGATCGCCTCTCCGGTTCCCCTCAGCGCGCGCCGGACGTTCAGCACGGCCCGCGGCTCGATCGCGAAGCGCCGGTGCCGCTCTTCCTGCGCCGCCACGTTGGGGCACGGCAGCACGCGAGTGAGGCGGAACTCGGCCGTATCTTCCCGCCCGATCAGGAGACCGCACGCCTCGAGCGGGTACGCCTCCGCCGCGTGGGCACGGACCCGCTCGAGCAGGGTCGGCGGGCACGCGATCCCGCCCGCCGGCGGCAGCAGTGCGGCTCCGCCCCGACCGCCATCGGCGGGCGTACGGTCGGCGGGCCGCCCGACGGCGGCACCCGGTTCCAGGACGGTGCCTCGCATTCTCACCTCGTCCACTCGCCCCCTCGCGCTCCTCGGCCTCCGTTCGGGAGGCCGCCGGCCACTGCGGGCGGCGACATCGCACTGGCCCGGCCTCTCGACGAAAACGCCCCGGCCTGCGAGGGGCAGGCCGGGGCGGGTTCGCCGTGTCCGAGGCCGGTGATGTCTCCGTTCACCGGCGTGAACACGCCCGCCCGCCCCCCGGTCGGGGCAGGACCATACGACGACAACAGCAGCAGATGGTGCGGGGATGATGCATCTCGTTCTCTTCGCGTTGCGGCCGCGGACCCGGCCGCCCGCCGCCGACCGACCGGGCGCGCAACCCGCGGCCCGGCCCGGCGATCCGCCCGCGCGCCGTGTTTCCTCGCGGCCGGTCGCCGTTGATGCGGAACGTAAACCGGCCCGCGGGGCGCGTCAAGGATGGGATGGGGCGGCGGAGACGGTGTGAGTCGGGCGCATCGGTCGGGCGGAGGTCCTCGGCCCGGTGCTCGAGACGGTGGCCCGGCGTGCGTTCGAGGCAGGTGCGGACCGGGTCCTGAGTCCGGGCGGCGGACGGCGGTAGGTCCCCGCGCCGAGCGCGCGAGCGGCCGCACGGGGATCCGGCGGGTCGCCTCCTACTCGCATAGCACGCATGCGGACTCGGCGCGAGTGGCGCGGCGGCCGGGGCGCCAACTCGCGACGACGGCGACCGCGAGGAGGAGTGGGACGGCCGCGAAGGCGATGGGCAAGCGTGCGTTGCGGTCGCTTTCAGTCCCCTACCCGCCGGGGAATCGGAAGCTTCCGGGCAGATTGCCGCGGCCGCGCGGCGGTTCGATCCCCTTTCAGTCCCCTACCCGCCGGGGAATCGGAAGCTTCTGTCGTAACGGCGTGAGCTAACGACCGACGGCGGATATTTCAGTCCCCTACCCGCCGGGGAATCGGAAGCTTCACCGCCACCGCGGGCGTGTACGAGAAAGTGAACATGAATTTCAGTCCCCTACCCGCCGGGGAATCGGAAGCTTCTCAATCACTAGCCAAACATCAGGAGGGATAAAATCAATGTCAGTCCCCTACCCGCCGGGGAATCGGAAGCTTCAGTTTGTTGGGTTTCGCCTATTCCTTGGTTGGTGCATTTCAGTCCCCTACCCGCCGGGGAATCGGAAGCTTCCGGTACCGGTTCAACCGATCGGGTCGCGCTTAGATCATTTCAGTCCCCTACCCGCCGGGGAATCGGAAGCTTCTAGGTGAGCCGCGCCGGTACCATCAAGAAAGCTGGCATTTCAGTCCCCTACCCGCCGGGGAATCGGAAGCTTCGCTCCGACCGTGCCGATCTGGATGCCCATCCCTGGATTTCAGTCCCCTACCCGCCGGGGAATCGGAAGCTTCGGGTATCCTCGGTAGCCACGAGAAACGTCTCGTTGTATTTCAGTCCCCTACCCGCCGGGGAATCGGAAGCTTCGCGGCGCGATTTCGCGGCGCTCCATGGCCGTGCTGTCATTTCAGTCCCCTACCCGCCGGGGAATCGGAAGCTTCGGAGGACGGAGTGCTCGGGGTGGCGGGGAACGTCGAAAATTTCAGTCCCCTACCCGCCGGGGAATCGGAAGCTTCAGTCATCTAGGAGGTGGAATTAGGCTGAACGGTTGATATTTCAGTCCCCTACCCGCCGGGGAATCGGAAGCTTCTTTCGGGTCATCCACGCACTACAGACTGTCGGCGAGCATTTCAGTCCCCTACCCGCCGGGGAATCGGAAGCTTCCGCGAAGTCGCGTGCTACAGGTCCGCCGTGGTTGTGCATTTCAGTCCCCTACCCGCCGGGGAATCGGAAGCTTCGACGACCGCCTGGATGATGTGGCGCTGGGGGTGCGGAATTTCAGTCCCCTACCCGCCGGGGAATCGGAAGCTTCATACCTCCCCTCCCGCGTCCACCACACTGGTCTCGAAATTTCAGTCCCCTACCCGCCGGGGAATCGGAAGCTTCCGCCGCCTCGATCTCGGCTACCATATCGCGCTTCAATTTCAGTCCCCTACCCGCCGGGGAATCGGAAGCTTCCGATGTCCACCATCTTCTTGGCGGTCTGCGCGTTGCATTTCAGTCCCCTACCCGCCGGGGAATCGGAAGCTTCGACCCATTGGCTGTGCGAAGTTGAGACCGCCAAGGATTTCAGTTCCCTACCCGCCGGGGAATCGGAAGCTTCGCTCAGCTCCTTCGCCTCCGCGAGCATCTCCACGGCCTATTTCAGTCCCCTACCCGCCGGGGAATCGGAAGCTTCCATCCACGAATTCGAGGAGATGACACGTGCCTAAGAAATTTCAGTCCCCTACCCGCCGGGGAATCGGAAGCTTCACCGTGAGGCTGCGGCTGGACCACTCGCTTAACAGATTTCAGTCCCCTACCCGCCGGGGAATCGGAAG
>DASVCS010000118.1:0-109312 GCA_036381495.1 Longimicrobiales bacterium | reverse complement strand
GCGGCGAGCATGGCGAGGTACACGGCGGAGAGCCGTCCACCAAGGCTCGACAACATCGCCACACCGAGAACGGCCGCGGCGCCAACCGCCAGGATCAGCCAGAGGACGCTCGGCAACCCGCGGGCCGCCTGCCGCAGCCGGATCCGCCGCTGCGTCCCCAGGACGTCCACCGCGTCGAATGCACGGCTCTGCAACTGTTCCTGCCCCGGCGTCCGCGGCTCGAAACCGGCGATGATCCGCCAGAGCCGGCCGACGATCGTGTCCCCGGCCACGGCAGTGCCGCCCTCCGCTAGCAGGACAATCTCCGCGACCGCGTTCTCCCGGTACGCCTCCGCCGCGCTCGTGAGCCGCGGCCCTGCCGGGGCGGGGAGGAACCGAGCGATCTGCACCAGGTCCACGAGCGCGTCGGTCTCCAGCGTCATCGTGGCGCGCGCCTGGTCGAGCCGGTCCCACGCCCCGGAAAGCAGAAACGCCAGCAGCACGCCGTACAGTGCGGCCATCCCTTCCATCACCACCGCCGCCGTATCCTGCGCGCCCGCAACACGATTCCGCCCGACGATCCGGCCCAGCAGCGCCCGGCCCACGAGCACCGCGGCGATGCCGGCCGCGACCACGAGCAGCGAACGCAGCACGAGCGACAACGGCCTCCTCCTTCACACACGGGGATCCGGGCCACGCCCCACGAATGAACGGGCCCGGCCGCGACCTCACCAGCGCAAGCGTCGTTCCGGGGGAGGCTGGCCACCGGCTCGATCGGCGCCCGTGGTTCCGACGCGTGAACGCGCGTGGACAATCCTGACGGTTTTCCACAGACTCGGCGCGCGTGAGTTTACATAATGTGTATTATGCGAAGTACGGCGACTGGACCAGCGGGAACGTCCGATGCGAGCCGAAACGGTCCGATTCACGCGTCGGGAACGCGGGAAACCTGGGCCGTCCGGTGATCCGAACCGCCTCGACGCTCGTCGCGCCGGTCGCAGCCGGCGCGGCGCGCAGGCGATCCGGCACCCGGAGCGGATCCGGCGGATCCCGGCGGATTCATGCGGAGCGAGCGGCGCCCGGGCGTCGCGGCCGGCTTTGCGGCGCGGACGAGCGCGTGAGGGGCCGATTCGGATGGGCTGGAGCCGACGCGTGTGGGCCCGGTCAGTCTCGCGGGAGGAGCGCCTCCGCGAGCGCGGGCAGCAAGTGGTCGACGCGTGCCTCGATCTTCACGGCGGCCACGTCATCGGCGCGGGTGGGTCCGAGATTGACGATGGCGATCGGGATGCCGGTCTCGCGGGCGCGGTAGATGAAGCGGCGCCCGGAGAAGACGGTGAGCGAGGAGCCGATGACGAGGAGCACGTCGCCGTCGTTGAAGAGGCGCCAGGCTTCGTCGACGCGCTCGCGGGGCACGTTTTCGCCGAAGAAGACGACGTCGGGTTTGAGGACGCCGTCGCAGGTCTCGCAGCCCGGCACGCGGAAGTCCGCGAGGGCGTCTGCGGGCAGGTCGGCGTCGCCATCGGGTGCCGCCTCGGGGGTGTCGTGCCGTGAGAGGCGCGCCAGTCGCTGCGCCCAGGCCCGGTTCAGGGCCAGGAGTCGCTGTTGGTAGAGGGCGCGCGGGAGAGTCCGGCCACAGGCGAGACAGCGCACGCGGGCCAGCGAGCCGTGCAGCTCGACGACGCGGCGGTTGCCGGCGGCGTGGTGCAGCCCATCGACGTTCTGCGTGATGATTCCCTGCACCACGCCGCCCTCCTCGAGTCTGGCGAGCGCGTGATGTGCGGGATTGGGTCGGGCCGTGGCGATGCGCTGCCAGCCGACGGCACTGCGTGCCCAGTATCGTGCGCGGGCCTCCTCGCTCCGGACGAACTCCTGGTACTGGATCGGCTTGCGGCGTCGGCGGGAGGACTCCGGACCCCGGTAGTCGGGGATCCCGGACGCCGTGCTGCACCCGGCGCCGGCGAGCACGACGACGCGCCGGCCGCGCAGCAGGTCGAGGAGCGCGCGCGGGGGCGCGGTTTCGGGAGCGTCGGATCCGATCACTGGTCGGAGATGGTGAGGGGGCCGCCGCCGGGTCGGGCGCCGGCCCCCGTGGACCGCAACGTGAGCGGGTCGCCCCGCCGGCGCTCAGCCCTGCTGCGCGGCGTTGGCCTCGGCGAGCCGGAGCTCGTAGATGCCGCGTTCCGGGCTGGTCGGGTCGAGCAGGTCCAGGACGCGTTCGTAGAGCTCGGCGGCGCCGGCGGCATCCCCGCGGGCCATGCGCAGACGCGCGGCCGAATCGAGAGCCTCACGCTGGATGTATTCGGCATCGCTGCCGTCCGCGACGCGGAGGTAGACGGCCTCGGCCTGTTCGGCCTGGCCTGCGGCCTCGTAGGCGGCGCCCAGAAGCATCGCCGCGGAGGTGCCGAAGGTGCCGTCCAGGTCGCCGGCGATGGTCTGTACGGCGTCGATCGCCTTCTCCGGCTGACCTTCGTGCAGGTACGCCTTGGCGAGGAGCAACCGCGCCTCGGAAGCGGCGTCGGTGCCATCGAACGAGGCGAGGAACGCTTCAATGTCGCGAGCCGCGAGCGCCCAGTTCCCGCTGGCGGCGGTCTGGTGGAGTTGCGCGAGCCGGTCCTGCGCCCTGATCTGGCGCGCGTTCCTGAAGTTGCGGAGATAGAGACCGACGGTGATGGCCAGAATCAGGATGGCGCCTGCCCAGAGGAGTGAGCGAGCGTTCTCCTTCGCCCACGCGCTCCACTCGATGACGTGCGCGGTGAACGCGTCCTCGGCCGTGGCGCTGGGGCGATGGACGCGACGTGCAGTCGGGTGTCGTGCCATAACGGCTTTCGGTGTACGGGTCATGGAACACACCCGCCCGCAGACCGTTGTCGGCGCGGGCGGGTGTGGCGAAGACGCCAAACCTGTTGAGAGTAATAGAGATTCGGCGGTGTGTCAAGTGAGGGCTGGGGCTAGGGCTGGGGCTGGGGCTAGGGTTAATCGCGGCCGGCCACGCGGGGTGGGCGCCGCCCCCGGAGGTTGGGCCGCCTTCCCCAGCCCTAGCCCCAGCCCTAGCCCCAGCCTCAGATATCCGGGTTGTTGTCGCGCTCCGCGTTGGGCAACGGCATGCACACGTTGTCCTCGTAGTTGTCGCCGGTCGGGAACTCGTCGATCCCGTAGCGTTCGCGGAAGCGGCGGAGGTCGCCCATCCGCTGGCCCTCGAGGAAGAGGGTGCGGCCGCGCTCGTCGAGGAGCTTGGTCAGGACCTCCTGGGGGTCCGTGCTCGCGTACTGGATGGTGATGCCGTAGCGGGCGCGGACCTCGTTGATGATGTCGACGGCGGTGCCCGCGTCGCCGCCGGCGGCCGCGATCTCGGCGAGGATGTATTGAGCCTCATGGCCCGAGGCGAAGCGGATGGGCGAAGTGGGGCTCGTATACTTCCGTGCCTGGAAGAGCGGCGTGGAGCCATCGATGGCGAAGGGGTCGTCCGGGTCCTGGAAGACGTCGACGCGCGGGTCGTCCTCGCCGGTGTCATCGATGGTGAGGTTGCGGAAGTCCGGCGCGACGGTGTAGCGCTGGGCATCCGTCAGCATGTTCCAGATGTCGTTCTCCTCGAGCGAGCTGTTGTTGGAGTAGACATCCGCGATGTAGGCCCAGTCGGGCGGCACCTGCTCGGCCGCGGCGCGCGCGCCCTCGAGGTCGCCGGCTTCGAGGAGGGCACGGGCGCGGCCGACGTAGGCGGCGTAGAGGACGTCGAGGTCCTCCGGGCCGGCGGTGGCGGCGTCGATGGCGTCGATGGCCATCTGGAGTTCATCGGCGGCGAGCTGATAGGTCTGCTCGGAGGTGTATTCCGGGCCCTGGCCGTTGAAGGCGGTCGAGCAGAAGAGTTCGCCCAGGACGAGCTTGGAATAGCCGGCGAAGAGGGACATCCGGGCGAGCTCCGAGGAGTTGGGCGGATCGGGGATGAGATCGCCGAAGCTCCCCGCCAGGATGTCGTCCTGCATCTGGTTGGAGGTGAAGGCCGCGCGCTGCATCGGCGTCCAGAGGCCATCGATCCCCTCGGGCGCCTCGTCGGTCGCGCCGATGAGGCCGTTGTCGGCGGTGACGCGGCGCTCGTCGATCGCGTTGCCGGGGTCGGCGAGCTCATCGGTGAAGAGTCCGCCGAAGACGATGGCCATGTCGTAGGCGAGGAAGAAGTTGGCTTCAGCGCCCACCAGGCGTGCTTCGAGCGAGGTCGGCTTGTTCAGTTCGTCGGCCGGCACGGTGTGGGGGCTGGGGTCCACATCGAGGAGCGAATCGCAGGCGGACGTGGCCGCGGCCAGTCCGAGGAGCAGCACCGCGGGGAGGATGCGCGCCGCGTGCCGCGAGGTCGGAGTCGTGTGGCTGAGCATGCTCGTCTCTCCTTCCGTTCGGATTCGGGTGCGCACCATCAGAAGGTCACGCGGATGCCGCTGAAGAACATGCGCGCGGGCGGGAGCGCGTTCGCTTCGAGTGCGCCGATGGTGTCTCTGGCGCCTTCCTGGTTGATCTCGGGGTCGAGCCCCGGGAAGTCGGTCCAGGTGTGGAGGTTGCGCCCGCCGATGTAGATGGTGGCGTTGCTCATGCCGAAGCGGTTGGCGAGGTCGGTCGGCAGGTCGTAGCTGACCTTGAGCTCGCGGAACTTGATGAAGTCGGCGCGGGGCGTCCAGAAGAGGTCGAAGTCGCCCTGTGCGACGTCCTGCTCGATGGTGGCCTGCTCGACCGGTGTGAGCAGGATCTGGCGGTACGCCCAGAGGCGGCCGAAGGAGGAGTTCTCCGCGAGCGTCGATCCGGTGGCCTGAGTCGAGAGCGTCCCGCTGAAGACGCGGTGGCCCGCGGCGCGATCGAAGAGCGACGAGATCCGCAGGTTGTCGAAGAGCGTGAGCGTGGTGAGCAGGCTCTCCTCGTTCGTCGGGTATCCCTGCCCCACCAGGCGGCGGCCGCTGCCGTCGCCGAGCGTGCCGGGCGCGTACTCGATGCTCTCGGGGATGATGTTGCCGTCGGCATCGCGCTCGGCGTGCGTGATGACGCGGTCGATGTAGGAGTCGGGCGGATAGCCTTCACGGAAGCCGCCGAATCCGTCGAGGTCGCCGAGGTCGGTGACCGTCGATTTGGTCGACGAGACGGTGAGCGTGGCGTCCCAGGTCATGTTGCGGCGATCGAGGAGGAGCGCGTTGATGCTTGCCTCGAAGCCGTTGTTGCGGACCTCACCGAGGTTGACGAGCTGGTTGTCGGCGAACCCGCTGGACGGCGGGACGGGGCGCGACACGATGGCGTCCTTGGTGGTGCGCCGGAAGTAGGTGAACTGGACCCCGATGCGGTCGTCGAGCACGCCGGCATCGAAGCCGAGCTCGATCTCGGAGCTCCGCTCGGGCCCGAGCTCGGGGTTGCCCGGATCCTCGGGGCTGAGTCCCGGCACGATCTGACCGCCGCGGTTCAGCCGCACGATGCTGTAGGTGCGTTCCGCCGCGTACGCGACCGGCGACTGCGTGGCGGTGCCCCAGGCGGCACGGACGCGCAACTGGCTGACGGTGCCGGGGTCGACGTTCCACATCGGCAGATCGCTGACCACGAGCGAGCCGTTGACGCTCGGCGACCAGATGGCGGGCTCTTCGGCGCCGAGCGCGCTGTTGTCGTCCACCCGCAGCGCGCCGGTGACGAAGAGGTAGTTGCCGTAATCGAAGCGCTGCTGGAGGTACGCGCCGACCTCGACCTTCTCCGAGAAGTCGGAGAAGCCGCGCAGGCTGACGCCCGCGTCGCAGGCGTTGGCCTGGTCGTTCACGAAGATGCGGCCTTCGCAGGAAATGGACTCGAGTTCGTTCTGGAAGTACTGCGCGCCGACCGCGGTGCGACCGGCGAGCGAGCCGGTGATGTCGTACGACGCGGTCGAGGAGAGATCCACGGTCACGTGCCGCCGGAGGTTGCGCGAGCGGAAGAATTCGCCGCCGGCCGCGAAGCTGAACGGGATTTCCGGGTCGTACGGGATCGCGTCGTTGAAGACCTGGTCGACGATGTCCGCGCCCAGCATGGCCGAGTTGGTCAGCCAGGTGAACGGCGTGTAATTGACGCGGACCGACCCGGTGAACCGCTCGAGGTCCTCGCGGCTGACGATCGCGGCGATCTTGTCGAACGCGGCGCGGACGTTGCCGTCCTTGTCGCAGACGCTCGGGTCATCGCCGAGCAGGACGGTGGCCAGGCACCGGCCATCGTCGCTCTTCGACGAGTACGGCGTGCCGTTCATCGCGTTCACGAAGAAGCCGCTCGTGTTGTTTCCGCTCTTGGGCAGGTTGGTGGTCGAGGTGATGTAGCCCGAGCTGGCCGTCACCGAGACCTTCTCGTTCGGCGTGGCCTGGAAGTTCGCGCGGAAGTTGATGCGCTGGAGGTCGTTGCTCGGGAGCACACCGGTCTCATCGTCGTAGCCGAGCGAGGTGAAGTAGCTCACGCTCGAGGCGCGGCCGCTGATCTGGACGCTCGCGTTCGTAAGGCGTCCGGTGCGGAACGGTGAGGTGCTCTCATCCTCGAACGGGTTGTCGACCACGAAGACCTGGTGGGTGAGCGGGTGCTCCTCGACCCTCCAACCGGCGAGCTTCGGGTCGTCCGGCCCGGTGACGAACGGCGTCACATCCGCCAGGTGGTCGGGGTAGTCCGCCACGTCCCACATGGCGCCCTGCTGGAGTTGCATCGAGATCTGCATCCCGTCGCGGGCGGCGGCGCCGTTCTTCGTCTCGATGATGATGACGCCGGATGCCGCCTCACTGCCGTACAGCGCCAGGGCGGCCGGGCCCTTGACCACCTGGATCCGCGCGATGTTGCTGGGGTCGAGGTCGTTGAAGCGCGAGAAGGTCTGACCGCGGTTGATCCCGAAATCCGTGTCGTTCGAGGCGCGTACGCCATCAATGATCACGAGCGGATTGTTCGATTGCGTCAGGCTGTTGATCCCGCGGACCCGGATACGCGACCCGGCGCCGACGTTCCCCGAGGCCTGGGTGATGGTCACGTTCCCCGCGCGGCCGTTGAGCATCTCGGAGATGTTGGTGACGACGGCGTTCTCGATCTGGTTGCGCACATCGATCGAGGCGATGTCGGTACCCATCTCGCGGCGCGTCACCTCGCCCGCCTCGACGGAGGCGACGATCTCGGTCAGCTCGATGGCGGAGAGTTCGAGCGTGAAGTCCAGCGTCCGGGTCTCGCCCGCGTTCAGGGTGACGGTCTCGACCACGGGCCGGTGTCCGATCATCGAGGCCTGGATCTCGTGGGTCCCCGGCGAGACGCTCAGGAGGTAGCGGCCGGCATCATCGGTGAAGCTCGCGTTGCCGGTGCCCCGTACCATCACGGTGGCGCCGACGATCGGGCCGCCCTGCGCATCCGTGACCCGACCCTGGAGCGTGGCTTCCTGCGCCACGAGCGCACCCGGCGTCGCGAGGAACAGTACGGCCGCCATGCGCGCCGCCCAACTACGATGTCTCATGGATCGCCTCCGTCGAGAAAGGAACCGTGCGCGCCGCCCTGCGCCGGTGTTCCAGACGTGCACATGCCCCCGCGCGACCGGTATTCCGGCGCGCGCACGCCACATCCCGGAGGCGGGGCACGGACCCGAAGGAAGGTGCCGCCGCCCCGGTCCGGATCGAGGACGATGAACAACGCCCTCGCGCGACCGCTGCGTCGACGCGAGGGCGGATCCGGATTTCACCGAAGCAAGGCGAATGTAGGCGGGTTTTAACGTCGAGCGCCCGGCGGGGTCAAGGTGGGACTCCCCCAGTCGGGAGCGCGAGGGGTGAACTGACGGAGTCGATGTCAGCGCCGGGGCGCCGGCGCCGGACGCCGGTTGCGGGATGCCTCGAGCTGCGCGGCCGGGACCTGACGGACCTCGCCGTACCGGATCGCCCCCACTCGTCGGTAGCGCGGCGCGGGATAGCTGCGCGGCGCCACCGTGCGCTGATTCGAGTGCAACGCGAACACGATCAAGTTATCTCCGCGTGGCGTATCGAGTTGATAGTTCCCGCCCGACGCCACGGCGACGTACTGAACGCCGTTGACCATGTAGGTGATCGGCGCGGCGTTGACGCCGGCGCCGGTGTGGAACTGCCAGAGCAGCTCGCCGGTCACGGCGTCGAAGGCGTCCAGCGTGCCGCTGCTCTCGCCGATGAAGAGGACGTCCCCCGCGGTGACGAGCGCGCCGCCCATGGCGGGGTCCGGTAGCTGCCGTTGCCAGACGATCCGGCCGGTCCGGGTGTCGATCGCGGAGATGACGCCCCATTGCGGCTGGTCGGGCGTGTATCGGAACGAACCGCCGAGCCAGAGCCGCCCGTCGACCTTCGGCTCGAATCGCCGCGTGTAGACCATGGGTTGGTGGAGGCCCAGCACGTAGGCCAGCCGGGTCCGCGGCGAGTACGCCACCGGCGAGCCGCCGTTGCCGCCGTCGGCGCCGGGGAGCATCCAGGTCCCCGAATCGGTCGGCGGCGCGAAGAGGTTGTCCTGCGGCACGAAGTTCTCCGATCGCAGGACCGGACGCCCGGTCGCCGCATCCAGGACGTAGAGCCAGCCGACGTTCGCCGCGTGTCCGACGTAGCGCCCGCCGGCGCCCTCGAAGAGGAACGGCGGACTGCCGCCGCTGAGGCCCCAGACATCGTGGGGCAGGTACTGGAAGTGCCACTTCAACTCGCCGGTGCTCCCGTCCAGCGCGACGATCGAGCCCGTGTACAGATTGTCGCCCGGCCGCTGCCGCCCATCCAGGCTCGGCGCCGGATGCCCGACCACGAGGTACAGCATCTGGGTCGTCGGGTCGTACGCCGGTGTCGTCCGCACCCCTCCCCCGCCCCGCTTCCACGACTCCAGATGCTCCCCCCGGTTCTCCTGCTCGCCCGCAATGTCACGATGCAGCGACGTCCCGAACGGCGTCGCGTCCTTCCACTCGCCCCACCACCCCCCCGACCCCTGCCCCGGCGCCGGGATCGTGTGCCAGCGCCAGACCTCCTTCCCCGTCTCCGCGTCCAGCGCGACCACGAAGCCGCGAATCCCGTACTCGCCCCCGTCCACCCCGACCACCACCTTCCCCGCGTACGCCAGCGGCGCCATCGTGACGCTGTACCCATCCTCCGGATCGGCGAGTGCCGTCTCCCACACCACCTCGCCCGTCCGGTTGTTCAGCGCGATCACCCGCGCATCCAGCGTGCCCACGTACACCCGGTCGCCGTAGACCGCCACCCCCCGGTTCTCCGGACCGCAGCACACCGTCACGGTCTCGAGCAGCGGGATGAACTCCCACAGCCGCTCTCCCGTCACCGCGTTCAGCGCCACCACGTGGCTCTCCGGCGTGCTGAGATACATCGTGTTGTCCACCACGAGCGGCGTGGTCGCGAACGACTCCGCAATCCCCGTCTGGTGGATCCAGACCGGCACCAGCCCCGCCACGTTCTCCCGCGTGATCTGATTCAGCGCCGAGTACCTCTGGTTGTTGTACGCACCCCCGTGGATCAGCCAGTCCTGCGATGCCGCGTTGACGCCCGTCAACATCGCGTCCGTCACTGTCGTGAACGCCGGACTGACGACCGCCGCCGCCGGCGCCCCGGCCTCCGCCCGTTCGGCCGGCCGTTCCGGCTCCTCGTCGCGACACGCCGCGATCCCCGCGGCACAGGCGATCCCGGCGAGGAGCGCCGGCAGGCAGGGCATGCGTTTCATCAGGGTTCGTTGGGCGAGGTCGCCGTTCTCCGCAAACATCTGACGTTCGAGGCGACGGGGGGGCAAGAACGATGCCACCTGCGGCGGGGGTGGGGCCGGCGGTGCGTGGTCCTGCGGTGTTCGGCGGGTGGCGTATGGCTTGCATGAAAACACGCGTTTGTACGAGGACGGACGCGGCGGGAGGACGCGGGAGGCACGAGCGGAGAATGAAGGCGACGAGGGCGTGGGGGCCGGCGGGCGCCGCTGCGGCCCTCTTCGTTTGTGCGGTACTGGGCGTGGCCGGATGCGCGGCGCGAGAGGGGCCGGCGGACCGGTACCCGGGGCTGGCGGCGTACGAGGGTCGAGAGATCGAGCGGGTGATCTTCGTGGATCCGGCGCCGTACACGGCGGACACGCTCGCGCAGGTGGTGGAGACGGAGCCGTCGCACTGCCGGCTGCTGGGGCTGCCGATCTGCATACCGTTCACGGACATCGGGCGGGAGGAGCGGCGGTTGGATGCGGGGACGGTGCTGCGGGACGTGCGGCGGCTGGCGTTGTTCTACCGTCAGAGCGGCTACTTCGGGACGGAGGTGGTGCCGGCGGTGGAGCCGGTGCGTCCGGAGGATGGCGTCGAGGTTCGGTTCGTGATCCTGCGGGGGGATCCGGTGACGCTGGAGTCGTTCCGGGTCGAGGGAGTGGACACGGTCCTGGATGCCGAGCAGTTGCGGGAGTTGCGGGCGCGGCTTCCGCTCCGGGAGGGGGAGCTGTTCGACGTGGGGGATTTCGCGGCGTCGGCGGACACGGTGCAGTCGACGTTGCTGGAGCTGGGCCGCGCGTACGCGCAGGTGTTGCGGAACTACGCCGTGGACACGGTGGTGGACGTGGCGCGGGCGACGCTCCGGGCGGTGCCGGGACCGCGGGTGGTGGTGGACACGATCGTGGTGCGCGGCGCGGAGCAGTTGGGGCGGCGCGCGGTGGTGCGGCAGCTCACGTTCCGGGCGGGTGAGCTGTTGCGGGCGGATGAGTTGGTCGAGAGCCAGCGGAACCTGTACGGCCTGGAGCTGGTGCAGTTCGCGACGGTGTCGATCGCGCCGGACTCGCTCCAGCTCACGCCGAGCGACAGTGCGACCGCGACGGTGGTGGTGCGCATTGTCGAGGGGCCGGTGCACGTGGTGGAGGCGGCGGTGGGGTACGGTACGGTGGACTGTTTCCGGACGCGGGTCGAGTGGGTGAGTCGGAGTTTCGGGGGCGGCGCACGCCGGCTCGCGTTGACCGGCTCGCTGAGCAAGATCGGGATCGGTCGGCCGCTGGATGCGGGGTTCGGCGGCTCGATCTGCCGCGCGTTCGAGGGGGACCCGTTTGCGGACGAGCTGGATTATCGGTTCAGCGCCGACCTGACGCAGCCGTGGTTCCTGAGTCCGCGCAACCAGCTTGCGTTGAGCGCGTACGCGGAGCGTCAGTCGGAGCCGAACGTCTTCCAGCGGGAGGCGCAGGGGGCGCGCCTGGCGGTGGCGCGGCGGCTCGGCATGCGTTCGGCGCTCACGGTGGCGCTGGATGTGGAGCGGGCGAGCACGATCGCGCTGCCGGCACTCTTCTGCACGGCGTTTCTGGTGTGCCTGCCCAGCGACATCGCGGCGCTCTCGCGGCCGCGGTGGAAGAACAGCCTGGGGCTGGACTGGGTCCGGGACCGGTCGGTCCCCGTGGTGGACCCGGTGGACGGCTACGTCGTCCGCGGCGCGGTCGCGTGGGCGGCGCCGTGGCTGGCGTCCGAGGTCGATTTCACGCGGGGGACCGTCGAGGGCACCCGCTATCTGTCGTTCGGCCGCGGCTGGAGTCTGGCCGGGCACCTCGAGCTGGGGAGCTTCTTCGGCACGGCGTCGCTGAACCCGGGCGAGGACTTCCTGCCGCCGGAGGAGCGTTTCTACGCCGGCGGCGCGAACAGCGTCCGCGGGTTCGGCCGCAACGAGCTGGGCCCGGGCGTCTACGTGGGCGACAACGCGGTCTTCGATTCGGCGACGATCCGCTTCGTGCCGATCGGCGGTACCACGCTCGGGGTGGCGAATCTCGAGCTGCGCACGCCGGTGCCCGTCCTCTCCGAGTACCTGCGGCTCGCCTTCTTCGTGGATGCCGGCGCGGTCGGCGGCGAGGAGGTGCTGCGGCGCTTCCGCGATGGCGCGTGGCGGGTGACGCCGGGGATCGGTCTGCGCGCGTCGACACCGATCGGGCCGGTTCGCCTCGACGTGGCGTACAACCCCTACGACCCCCTCGTCGCGCCGCTGTACCTGCCCGACCCCGAGACCGAGGCGCTGATCCGCGTCCTGGACGAGTTCCAGCCGCCACCCGAATCGTTCCTCGGCCGGTTCCGCGTTCATCTGGCCGTCGGCGGCCCGTTCTGATGCCGTGACGGAGCGACGGCGGTCCCGGCTGCGCGCCGTGTTCGTGACGCTCGCGCGGATCGGATCGCTGGTCCTGCCGCTCGCTTTCGTCCTCTGGTGGTTCCTCCTGCGGCCGCGCGCCGGGCCGCGGGAGGCGGAGGAGGCGCGGCCTGCGGCCGCGCCGGGCCGTGAGGCGCCCCCCGACCGGGCGGGCGCGGCGGCGCCCACCGCCGAGCGTGAGCCGGTACCCGAGGAGGCAGCCGAGCCCGGGCCCGAGGCCGGGCGGATGCCGCGGATCCCGCCGCCACCGCCGGTCCCGATGCCGCCCGGCGGCCGTGGCCAACCCGGTGCGCAGCCCGGCCGGATCCCGGTCATCCCCCCACCGCCACCGATCCCGGCGCCGGCGCGGCGGCCGGCGCCGGCCCGCAGGGTCGAGAAGGTCGGGATCGCCGCCTTCGAGCGGAGCATCACCCGACGACTCGCCGCGATGCGACCTCAGAGCGCGCCCCTGGCGGGTGCGGTTCGGCTGCGACTCGTGGACGTCTCCTGGGCGGGGCTCGAGCCACGGCCGTTCTTCCGCGCGGAGGAGGTCACGGCCATCGTGGACGGCGCGGCGCTCAACAGCGGCAGCATCGTCGCCGACTCGGTGGTGCTGCGTGCGCCGGTGTTCTTCTTCGAGCGCCGGGCCGGCGAGCGGCGCTGGAACTTCGAGCGCGTCCTGGCCGGTCTGCTGGACGGTGATGCCGGCGGGGCGCCGAACGGCGGCCCGGCGGGACCGCTCGTGCTGTTGCGCGACGTGCGGGTGATCGGGGGCCGCGCGGAGATCCGGCCGCCCGGCGGCGGTCGCACGCTGTTCCGCGATGTGGACGCCGCCCTGCCCCGCGTCGGCCTCTCCGTCCCGGGCCAGCCGCCCGTGGTCCGGGTCGCGCGCGTCCGGACGACGGCGCGGTTTCCCGGGCTCGATCGAACCCTGACGATCGACGTCCGGTCCGGACGGGTGGCCTTCCCCCCGGAACGCGTGGCGTTCGAGGCGGCGCGTGCAGCGGTGGATGGGACCGTCCTCTCGGACGTGGCGGGTGTGTACGTGCCGGATGCGCCGGGGCTCGGGATCGCCGCGGCCGCGCGGGTTGCGCGCGTCCGGTTCTCCGACCTGCGGTTTCTCGTTCCCACCCTGCCGCCCGACGGGACCGCGTCGTTCGACCTGGCCATCGAACCGCTCCCGGACGGGCGCTCGGCGTTGCGGCTCAGGGATCTGACGGCGGCAGTGGACGGCTCGCGGCTACGCGGCGCGCTCGAGCTCGCGGCGGGCGGACCCGCGGGCGTCACATGGCTTCGCGTGGACCTCAGCCTCGCACCGCTCGAGCTCTCGCTGCTCGAGCGCTTCACCGGACCGACGGGGTACGGCGGCACGCTGACCGGCCGCGTCGTCGGGACGCCCGACGACCTGCGCTTCGACGTGGCGGCCCGACTGACCACGGCCGGACTTGCGGAGCCGTTCACGGCGCGGATCGCTGGACGCGCGGCCTTCGCGCTCGATGGCTTCGCGCTCCGGAGCGCGGACATCGAGCTGACGGACGTCCCGCTCGGCGCATTGCGGCCGCTCGCGCCGGGGCTGCCGCTGGCGGGCCGGGTCACGGGACGAATCACCCTGCGCGGGCCGCCGGGGCGCGCGCCGCTCGAGCTGGACGTGGCGCTCGCCGTGGCCGGCGGCACGCTCGCCCTTGCCGGGACGCTGGACCTCACGGGCCCCGTCGCGGCGTACGACTTGACCGGAAGCACGAGCGCCCTCCGGCTGGATGCACTGCTCGAGCCCGCGGTCCCACCGGTCGCGCTCACCTCCCGCTTCTCGCTCGTCGGACGCGGGTTCGACCCGGCGCGCCTCTCCGCTCGGCTCCGCCTCCGCGGCCGCTTCACCGGCTGGGAGACCGGGCCCGCGGATACGGTCCGGATCGCCGCCGCGGCCGAGGCCGGCGCGCTCTCGATCGACACCCTCGCGCTGCGCGTCGGTCCACTCTCGCTCGAGGCCGCCGGGGAGTGGCACTTCACGGCGCCCGAGGCCGGCGCGATCCGCTACCGCGTGGCCGTGCGCGACCTGGGCGCGTTCGGGCCGTACCTGCCCATCCCGCCGGATGCCACGTTCGGCGGCGCGGTCCGGACGGCAGGGCGCCTCACCGGAACGCTCGAGCGTCCGACGTTCGCGGGGACGCTCGAGGGCGCCGGGCTCCGCTACGACGATTGGGCCGTCTCATCGGCCGACGCGACGTACCGCATCGGACTCGGTGAGCCGCTCCCCCGGATCCGCCTGCGACTGGCCGCGGACGACGTCGAGACACCGGGCGCCGGCACCTACGACACCGCCACGATCGCGCTCGACTTCGACGAGCCGCGCTTCGACCTCGAAGTGGATGCCGCCCGCGCGGACGGCCGCGTCGTGCAGCTCGCCTCCGAGGGGACGCTCCGATCGGATGGGCCGAACGAGGCGCGGATCCGCCGCCTGGTCATCGACCTGACCGAGGAGCGCTGGACGCTCACCCGGCCGGCTCGCATCACCTGGGGGGGAGAGGCGCCCGGCTACGAGATCCGCGACCTGGTCCTCGAGGAGACGGGCGGCAACGGCCGCATCGCGGTCGATGGCCGGCTCCCGCCCACGGGGCCGACGGAGCTCCGCGTCGATATCCGGGCGCTCCCCATCGGTGAGGTCCTCGTCATGATCGGGCAGGCACCGGTGGTCACCGGCGAGCTGTGGCTCCAGGCCCGCGCCGTCGGACCCGACACGACGCCGCGCGTCGGAGGCGAATTCCGACTCCTCAACGGGAGCGTTCGCGGCGTGGCCGTCGGCTACATCGAGGGCACGCTCCTCTTCGAGGATCGGCGGCTGTCCGCGCGCGCGACGGCCCTCGTGGATGCGGCGGGCGAGGCACGGTTCGACGCCGTGCTCCCCATGGAACTCGAGCTCACCCTCCTCCCGCGGGTGCGCCTCCTGCGTAGTGCGCCGCTGCGAGCCACGCTCGTCGCCGACGACATCTCGCTCGCCGCGCTCGAGATCGCGACCCCGGAGGTCGAGGACGCCGAGGGCCTGCTGCGCGCGCGCATCTCGCTGGACGGCACCGTCGACCGACCCACGCTCGCCGGCACGATCGAGGTGTTCGACGGCGCCGTCACCATCCCCGCGCTCGACCAGCGCTACGAGGAGATCACCGCCGACATCCGACTCGAAGGCAACCGCGCCATCATCCGCGAGATCCGCGCACGCAGCGACGGCTGGGCGACCGCTCGCGGCACCATCGCCTTCCCCGACCTGGCCCGGCCCGTGGCCGATGTGCGGCTCGACTTCGACGAGTTCCGCCCGACCGGCGCCGACGACCGCGACCCCGCCGCGCTCTGGGGCTGGCTCCATCTCGGCGGCGAACTCCGCGCGCCCATCATCACCGGCGACGTCACCTTCAACGATGGCGACCTGCGTCTCCCGGAACTCGATACCGGCACAGCCGAGGACGATTTCGTCGCCCTCGCCGCCGGTGAGGCGGGCGGGGACGGCGATGCCCTGCTCGCCGGCGCCGCGCCGCCGCGGACCGGCTTCGAGGCATGGCTGCGGGACGTCGTCCTCGATGAGGTCATCGTCGAGGCCGGCGACGACCTCTGGTTCGTCACCGACCAGCTCCGCGTGCAGTTGCACGGCGAGCTGACACTCCTCAAATTGGGGGAGAACCTACGCATATTCGGCACCCTGGAGGGCGAACGCGGCACCTTCACCCTCCGGGTCGGCCCGCTGGTCCGGCGTTTCGACATCCAGAGTGCGACTGTGCGGTTCTTCGGCTCGATCGACATCAACCCGGCGCTGGACATCACCGCATCACGGACGGTGCTCGGTCCCAACGGGCAACCGATCGAGATCATCATCACCGTCGGCGGTACCCTGAATGCACCCACCGTCGCGCTCTCGACCGCCGACGGCACGCGGATCCCCGAGTCGGAACTCCTCAGCTTCCTGCTCTTCGGGCAGCCCAGCTTCGCGCTCGAAGAGGGTGCCTTCCCCGGCCCCTCCCTCTACGAAGAGGCGCTGTTCGGCGTCGGCAGCCTGGCGGAGGTCGCGAGCATCGAACTCGAAGAGGCCCTCGTCGCCGACCTCGGCCTCCCGCTCGACTACGTGCAGATCCGGCCCACACCCGGCCCCTTCATCGGCTTCGGCGCGCCGGCCGTCGCCTTCGGCCGCCAGCTCGGCGACGAGGTCTTCCTCACGGTCGATGCCGGCCTGGCTACTCTCTTCGGGCCCGGTCAGGCCGCCACGAACATCTGGGCCGTCCGCCTGCAGTGGCGGATCGACCCCGAGTGGACGCTCGTGCTCGGCGTCGAGCCCGCGGACCGCGGTCTCCTCTTCCGCCGCATCGGAACCGCGCTCCCCGTGACTGCGCCGGAGCCGCAGTTCATCGTCGAACTGCGGCGTCGATGGACGTACTAGCGTCGCGCGCCCGGCGCAGCGCCGCATCCAGCAGAGCGAGTTGAATGCGCGTCAGCGCCTCATCCGATATGCTCCGGCGCGGCCGGATCCGCCGGTAGCGAGCGGGGAGCGCCTCTTCGACCCAGGCCGGCGTGCCCGGCCAGAGGAAGACGAGGTCGGCGGCCTGGACGGCGGCGGCGAGTTCCGCGCGATCGATGGCGGGCACGATGCGCACCGGTTCATCGGCGGGGCCCACGCCGCAGTGGGCCAGCGCGCGACGCACCTTCTGGGCGTGGATGTCGTTGCCGGCGATGACGACGACGCGTTCGAGCGCGGCGCGCGTGCGCAGTTCGCGCAGGACGTCGGGGGCGAGCGTGGTTTCGAGGACCACGCGGCCGGGCGCGAGGAGCGAGAGTTCGGCGGAGTGGTACGGCGTGGTCACGAGGACCGGTGCCTCCGCCAGCACGGGATCGCCGGGGCGCAGGTCATCGAGCAGGTAGGGCATGGCCTGAACGTAGAGCCGTTCGCGGAGTTCGACGGCGATGGCTTCGGCCTGGGACCAGTTACACTCGATGACGGGCAGCCGCAACTGTTCGAGGTCGGCGACGGCGCCGACGAGGCGCAGGATGGTACGGGTATCGAGGCCGAGGGCGCGGGCGCCCTCGAAGGTGTGCTGTAGCCACTGCCGGTGCAGGCGTTCGAGCGGCCCGGGCGCGGCTGGAGGGGGTGCGGCGCACAGATACACGCCGGAGCGAGGTCGGACCAGGACGAGGCCCTCCTCTTCCAGTCGGTGGTACGCGGCGGCCGCGGTCTTGCGGTCAACACGTTCCGCCTCTGCGATCTCGCGGATGCTGGGCAGCCGCTCTCCAGGACGCCAGTATCCGACGTAGAGCCCCGAGACGATGCGCTCGCGCAGCGTATCGAGGATGATCGCACCGGCGACCTGATCTCTGGCCATGGTCGCCTCCGTTTCGGGGAGAGGTACTGGAGCCGCAACGCTTGACGCAAAAAGGATTCCAGCTACGGAGGTTCGATGTCCGCATTGCCGGTCGCGCTCCTCGTCCTTCAGTCGGTGCTCCCCGCGCCGATCTCCGCGGACTCGGCGGAAGCGTTGCGGGATGCCGCGCGCCGGGCGGAACGGGAGTACGAATACCTGATGCGCCACCTGATCCCGTCTCGTTTCGGCTCGCCCGTCAGCGCCTCGGAATGCGACGAGATCGTGGGGCGGTTCTGCTTGCGCTACGACGACTCGGGCACGCCGCCGTCGCCGCCGCCGCCCGAGGAGGATCCGCGGGTGACCCGCGCGCGACAGGATGCCGTCGAGTCGCTCCGGCGCGCATTCGCGGCGCTACCCGGCGAGCTGGGTACCGTCGGCCCGCTGCTGCGCTACCTGGTCGAGGATGGCCGCGCGGAAGAGGCGGTCTCGGCGGCCCGAACCTTCACCTGGGCCTCGGGCGACTCGGTGTGGGGACCGTTCCTCGAAGGCTACGCACTCCACGCCGCCGGCGATGACTCGGCCGCGGAGGCCCGCTTCGACGAGGGACTCCGACAACTCCCGCCCGAGGAGCGGCGCGAGTTCCGCAGCGTCGAAGACCTGCTCGCCCCCGATGAGAAGGACCGCTACGAGGAGATGCATCGGGAGGCCCAGTTGGCATACGAACGGGCGTTGTGGCGCCTCTCGGATCCGCTCTACATGGTGCCGGGCAACGAGCGTCGTGCGGAGCACCTCGCGCGTCGGGTCTGGTGCCGGCTCCTCTCCGGGGCGCCGCGGGTGCGGGGCATGACGCGATGGGGCAACGACCTCAAGGAACTGACGATCCGCTACGGCGTGCCGACGAGCCGCGAGCGCATCCGCTACTGGTCGATGACCATGAGTGAGGGGCTGATCGAGCACTACGATCCGAAGTCTCTCGCATTCCTCCCCCAGGCGCTGGCCACGGCCGGATTCCCCGAAACGCCGGCACCCGGCGAGCCGTGGCCGCTGGATGCGTCGCGGGCGCGGGGCGGCTTCGCGACGAAGGTGGTCGAGCGGCTGATGCCGATTGCACACCAGGTCTCGCGGTTCCCGAGGGGGGATTCGGTGGTGCTCCGGGTGGATGGTGCGTTGCCGCTGGACTCGCTCGACAACGGGCCGGCGGCGCAGTTCGCTGCCGGCCTCTTCCTGCTCGATGAGGAGTACGAACCGGTCCGCGTGGTGCGGCGGGCGGCGCACCTCGAGGGGGACACGGCGGTGGTTTCGTTCGAGCTGACGGTGGCGCCGGGGAGCTACCTGTACAGTCTCGAGATGATGGAGGCGGAGCGCCGTTTCGCGGGCCGTGCGCGCTACCGGACCGAGGTCGCGGCCGATTCCGGCGGCGCTCCCTCGCTGTCGGACTTGCTGATCGCGCGGCCGTTCGGGAGCGGTGCGCCGCCCACCGGGCGGGCGGACGCGCGGTTGCGCGCGCGCGGCAACCTGGTCCTTTCGGCCGCGGACACGGTGGGGCTGTACGCCGAGGCACGGGGTCTGACGCCGGGGCTGGACGGCGCCACGCACTACAGCGTCTCACTGGCTGCGCGGCGCGCGGACGGTCGTCCGTTGCTGGCGCGTGCGCTGAACTGGCTCGGACGGACGCTGGGGTTGGCGGACGGGGACGAGCCTGTCGCGCTCACGTGGAGCGACACGGGGGAACAGGGCCGCACCGCCGTGCTGACGGTCGATCTGCCGCTGGCCCCGCTCGAGCCCGGGCTGTACGCGCTGGACCTGGTGATCACGGACCAGGTGACGGGTGCTTCGGAATCGGCCAGCCGCGTGATCCGGATCCGCGAGCCGGCGGAGCGATGAACGGCGGGCCGCGACCCGAGTTCAGTCCGGCCGATCGGTGACGGCGCCGGCGTCGCTCGAGGCAGCGGCTTCAGCGATGGCCGGCTCGAGTCGGCCGAAGAGCCAGTCCTCGAACTGGCCGGTCGACTCGCACGTCGCGGAGGTGGTGGCCCGGACCTCCGTCGCGATGATGACCACGCTCCCGGTCGGCGAGGGCCGGACCATGACGCGCGGCCGCAGGGATGCGCTGCCGATGGGACCGGCGGGCGTGCACCGGAGGTAGATCCGGCCGTCACCGGGCGCGGTGATCCAGTCGAACTCGATGAGGCGCCGGTCGGGTTGGACGGCGGTCAGCACGAGGTCGAGTGCACCGGCGCGCCGGGCGAGCCGATCCCAGAGGCGGTCGGCGGGCACGGCGGTCGCCCGTGTGAGGACGGGCCGCCCGCGCCAGTGGTCGAAGAGGTGCGCGCCACAGGCGGCGCACAGCACGGTCGCCACGAGCGCGCCTGTGATCGAGGGGAGCCGGACGCCGCGCGGCGCGCGTTCGTGCGCAACCGCGTGCGAGTGCGCAGCGTGCGCGGTCGACGAGGAGTAACGCATGGGCACCCGCGACGATGCTGGGTCGCGTGATCTCCGTGGCCGCGGGCGCGGTCCCGACGAAGATCCGACCCCGTGTCAGGCGGGCCGGGCCGAGCGGCCCCGTGCCCGGCCGCGCCGCCCCCCTTACGGCCGCTCCCGTCGGGAGCGGGCCACAGAGCAAGCGGCGCACCCGATCAGGGGTGCAAGCGGCATTCCACGAAGGGCGGGGATCGAGGGCGACTCTAGCGCGAAGCGATCCGCACGCTGATGCCTTCGCCCTCGAGGCGCTCGAGCAGCCGGTGGCGCGGCGCGCGGGCGGCGCTGTGCCGCACGTAGACGGCCCGCCGGTCCGGCCGCGCCAGCACCCGCATCACTCCGGGCTCTCCGTCCAGCGCCTGCCGAACGCGTTCGGCGGTCTCCTTCTTCTCCTCCCGACCCAGGACCAGCGTGGTCGTCTCCACGGTGCCTCCGGTGTAACGGGTCATCTCGGTTCGGCTCCGGCGTGATTCGGGGCGGAAAGCCTCGCGATGCGCGGCGACCTCGAGGCGTTGCATCCCCTTCATAGTCGGTCCGCGATGCGGCGCCGTCAAGCACGCACGGCGGCACACGCGTTGCGCGCCACGCTCCGGCGCGGGATCTTGTCCCGCTCGCGCGTGCCGGAAACGACCAGTTCGCAAGGGGAGGAAGCGCCGATGTCGAGACGCCGTGCTCGTCGCGAGGAGCGAGACTGCTGGCGCGGCAAGGGGGATCCGACGCCGTTCGTGCCCGGCATCCCGGCGGAGGTCGAACGCGCCACGTCGCTCGGCTCGCTCTTCCGGTCGATGGCCTGCTGCACGCGCTGTGCGCTGGCGCCTGAACGCACGCAGGTCGTTGCCGGGACCGGACCGCGGGATGCGCGCGTCATGTTCATCGGCGAGGCGCCCGGCGCCGATGAGGACCGTCAGGGGCGCCCGTTCGTCGGCCGCGCCGGGCGGCTGCTCGATCGTCTCTTCGAGGAGAACGGAATGGATCGCGCGGACGTCTTCATCACCAACATCGTCGCGTGCCGGCCACCGGGGAACCGGAACCCGCGCGCGGCGGAGATCCGCGCGCACGCGCCGTGGCTGGAAGAGCAGCTCCGCCTCGTCGCGCCGGAACTGCTCGTGACGCTCGGGCGGATCGCGCTCACGTATTTCATGCCCGGCGAGCGGATCACGAAGGTGCGCGGCGTGCCGCGGACCATTGAATGGAGTGGCAGGCGGATGACGCTGCTCCCGCTCCTCCACCCCTCCGCCGCGGTCCGCCGCCGCGAGCTGCTCCCCGCACTCGAAGCGGACTTCGCCCGGATCCCTGCGCTACTTGCTCGCCTGTGATCGCGCCGGCGCGGCGGCTTCCCGCCCCGACATCGCCGTGGCACCCGCCGGCGCGCCGGCCGGCCGCCAGAGGTACGCCGCGATGACGAAGAGGATCAGGCTGGCCACCTGCGACGTCGAGAGACCGAAGACGAACCGGTCCCCCTTCGCGCGCACGAACTCGATCAGGAACCGCTCGACGCCGTAGAGCGCCAGATAGAGCCCGAAGAGCCGCCCGGGCCGCCACGCGCGCGAGGAGACCTTCCACAGGATGGCGAAGAGGACGAGCGCGGCAGCCACCTCGTAGAGCTGCGTCGGGTGCACGGCGAGTACGGTCGCATCCGGCACGCTCAGCGGGATGTCCGCGCCCACCGAGCGGAGGTACCCGGCCGTGCTCGGGGGCGCACCCTCCGGGAACGCGATCCCCATCCAGCCGTTCGTGGGCAGGCCGTAGTCATCGCCGACGAGGAAGCAGCCGATGCGCCCCACGGCGTAGGCGAGCATGAGCGCCGGCGCCGTCGCATCGAACATCTTGCCGAGCGGCAGATTCCTGCGCCTCACCTGCCAGTAGAACGTGAGCACGCCGCCCAGCAGGCCGCCGTACCAGACCAGGCCCCCGCGGCTCAACAGCTCGCCCAACGGGTCGGCGACCACCGCGCGCCAGTGCAGCGCGAGGAAGTAGAGCTTGGCGCCCAGGACCCCGGCAATGGCGACCCACGTCGCGACGTCCCAGGCCACTGCACCGTCGATCTCGCGGCGTTCGAGTTGCTTCGAGAGAACCCACGCGCCGGTCAAGATCGACAGGACCAGCATCAACCCGAAGGTCGTGATCCTGAAGCCGCCAATATCGATGAGGGTCGGAAACATCCCTGCTCCATTCGCTCGGGTCGGCGGTCGGCCGCGACGCATTCGCGGCACACCGCGGATCTGGACTGCCGGATGCGTGCCGGCTCCTGAAAGGCTCGTGCGCAGGCGCGGCCGCACACGGCCCTTTCATGCACCAGGGCCCGCGCACGGCGCGGGCGATGACTCATATCGAGTTCGCGTGGATCGTGCGTGGTTCGGGGCGCCCCCCGGGAACGGGAGCGGGAGCGGGGACGTTTACGTCTACGGGGATGGAGGGCGCTCCCCGTTTCCCGTAAACGTAAACGCTCCCGCTCCAGGCGGCGAAGCCGCCGCTCCCGTTCCCGTGCAGTATCGAGGAGCCGCCGCTCCCGCTCCCGTGCAGTAACGATGACCGGTTCACGCGAACCTGATGTTATACCGCTTCCGGCGGGGTGGGGTCCGGCTCGCCACCCGTTCGCGTCCAGCGCCGGACACCGATCGCAATGACCGCCGCGCCGGCCGCCACGGTCAGCCACGGCAGGAGATAGACGACGAGGTTCAGCCCCTCGGGTGTGGGTTCGAGCAGGATCCACTCGCCGTACTTGCTCACGAAGTACTCCTTGACCTCGGCCGGCGTGCGGCCCTCGGCGAGCTGCTCCCGGACGACGGCGCGCATCTCCTGGGCGAGCTCCGTGGGCGAGTCCAGGATCGAGAGCCCCTGACAGACCGGGCAGCGCAACCCCGCGGCGACTTCCCGGACGCGCGCCTCGAGCGCCGAGTCGGCCGGCGCGCTCTGGCGCGCCCATGCGGCGCCGGTGGGGAGGAGTGCGGCGAGGATGGCCCCGGCGAGCAGGCGGCGGCTCACGGCGTCGCCTCCGCGGGCGCGGCGGCCAACAACGAATCGAGGCGCGCGCTGAGGCGCGCCTCGGTGACCGGCCCGATCTGCTTCGCCGCGACGCGGCCGCTCCGGTCGATGAGGAACGTCTCGGGAACGCCGTACAGGCCGTAGTCGATTGCGGTGCGCGCGCCCGGATCGAGCAGCGTCTCGTAGCTCTGGCCGCCCATCTCCTCGATCCAGCGCCGCGCGCTCTCGGGCGTGTCGTTGTAGAGCACGCCGTAGAAGACCACGCCCCGGTCGCGGTACGCCTCGGCCACGGCCGAGAGCGCGGCGTGCTCGTCCCGACACGCCAGACACCACGATGCCCAGAAGTTGAGGACGACGACGCGGCCGCGCAGCTCTTCGAGCCGGACCAGCGACGTGTCCGTCGGCAGCGTCCCGGCGGCGGTGTCCGCGTCCATCCGCCGCAACGCGAAGTCCGGCGCCGGCCGGCCCGGCAGCGGCGAGGGGATCGCGCGCGGGTCACGGTGCATCCCGACCCGGAACAGCAGGATGAGGGGCAGGACGACCGCCAGCGCGATGAGCGTGCCGCGCCAATTCACGAGACCCCCTGCCCCGCCGCGACCGGCGCGCTCGCCGGCGCGTCTTCCGCGGCCCGCGACGTGCGCCGGCGACGCGGCCAGGCCGCCAGCAATCCGCCCGCGCCGATGATCCCGCCGCCGATCCAGATCCAGAAGACCAGCGGCTCGATCAGGACCCGCAGCGTCGCCGAAGAGCCGTCCCGCTCGAAGGCCATGAGGTTGACGTAGAGGTCCCGGTCGGGCCGGCTGCGGACGGCCGGCGTCGCGATCGGCTGGTCACTGCCGTAGAAGTTGAGGCGCGGCTCGAGGCGCCCGACCTCCGCCCCTCCATCGAGGACGGTCACGTCCGCCCCGACCGCGAAGCGCCGCGGCTCGTTGCGCGCCCAGAGACGGTCGAAGCGGAGCTCGAACTTCCCGGCCCGCATCGTCTCGCCCGGCCCGAGCGTCGCCTCGTACTCCCTCCGGTAGCTCGACGACGCCGCGATCCCGACCGTGAGCGCGATCACCCCGATGTGCGCGAGGTAACCGCCGTAGCGCCGCCGGTTCGAGGCGACCAGCCGGATCAACGCCGTGGCCGGACCCTCTCCCTGCGACCGCATCCGCGCACGCACGCCACTCACGTACTCGCGGCCGTTCGCCACCAGCGTGAACGCCGCGAACGCGAACGCCAGCACCGTGTACGGACCGCGCACGCCCAGCGCGACGGCCGCCGCACCGACGCACAACATGGCGACGAACGGCGGCACGAACTGCCGTCGGAGCACGTCCCGGTCGGCGCGCCGCCACGGCAGCGCGGGACCCACGCCCATCAGGAAGAGCAACGCCACGCAGAGCGGCACCGTCATCTGGTTGAAGAACGGCGCGCCCACGCTGACCTTCACGCCCCGCAGCGCTTCCGCGACCAGCGGATACATCGTTCCCAGCAGCACCGTCAGGGCGAAGGCGCTGAGCAGCAGGTTGTTCACCAGGAAGACCGTCTCACGCGAGACCGCCGCATCCAGACGCCCCGTCTGGCGCAGCGAGCCGGCACTCCCCGCCACGAGCGCCAGCGAGAAGAAGAGCACCAGCGCAATGAACGCGACGAAGTAGTACCCGATCGTCCCCTGCGTGAAGGCGTGTACCGACGAGAGGATTCCGCTGCGCGTCAGGAACGTGCCCAGGATGGTCAGCAGGAAGGTCGCCACGATCAGGACCAGGTTCCAGACCTTCAGCATCCCGCGTCGCTCCTGCACCATGGCCGAGTGGAGGAACGCCGTCGCGGTCAGCCAGGGCATGAACGACGCGTTCTCGACCGGGTCCCACGCCCAGTAACCGCCCCAGCCGAGCACGTCGTACGACCACCACATCCCCGCGATGATCGCGAGCGAGAGGAAGGTCCAGGCCGGCACGGTCCAGCGGCGTGTCATCCGAAGCCAGCCGGCGTCGAGACGGCCGGAGAGGAGCGCGCCGACCGCGAAGGCGAACGGCACCGTCATCCCAACGTAGCCCAGGTAGAGCAGCGGCGGATGCACGCCCATCAACGGGTGGTTCTGGAGGAGCGGGTTCGGCCCGGGCCCATCCAGCGGGACCGGCCAGACGCGGCCGAACGGATTGGCGGGGCCGGCCAGCAGCAGGTAGAAGAACGCGCCGACGCCGAGCATCGTCGCCAGCGCGTAGGCGCCCATGGCGCCCGACCGCTCGCGGGTGAAGTACAGCGCCGCGGCGGTGTAGCCGGCCAGGACCCAGCCCCACAGGAGGATCGAGCCCTCGAGCGCGCCCCACAGCGAGATCACCGTGTAGAACAGCGGCGTCGACCGGCTCCCCACCTGCGCCACGTACGACACGCTGAAGTCGTGCGTCACCAGCGCGTACACCATGGCCAGCGCGGCCAGCGTCATCAAGGCGAGGTTGGCGTACGCGGCCATCTCGGCGCTGCGCACCCACTCCGGCCGGCGCAGGCGCACGCCCGCGACCGCCGCGACCGCGCCGTACACGCTGAGCAGGAACGCCAGCACGCTCGCGCTGTAGCCCAGCACGTGCGTCACGTTCCGGCCTCCTGGATCAACGTCCGGTACATCTCCTTCGGCATCTCCCCCTCGTGCGGCGGACGGTACTCGTTCGAGTGCTTCACCATCAGGTTCGTCGACTCGAAGACCCCCTCCGGCCCGAGGCGCCCCTCGATCACGACGCCGATCCCGTCCCGGAACATCTGTGGCGGCGCCCCCGTCGAATGCACCCGGATCACGTTCCGACCATCCGTGATCCGGAACCGCAGGTCCAGCGCCTCCGCATCCCAGTGTACCGAGCCCGGTACCACCTGGCCACCCAACCGCACTGCCTCGCCCCGCGCAGCCGCATCACGCGCCAGCAACTCGGTCGGCGTCACGAAATACACCAGGTTCTTGCCGATCCCGCCGTAGATCAGGTAGCCGAACGAGCCCACGATGACCAGGATCCCGATGATCAAGCCGACCCGGCGCGGCCGGCGGGCCTGGCTCGTCATCTCACGACCTCCCTTCCCTCCCCCATCCCCTCGAGCATCGCCCGCGCCCGGCGGATCCGGGCGCGCACGTAGAGCGCGTATCCGCCGAGGACCGTCCAGGCCACCGCGTACGCGGCCATGACGAAGCCCCACTCAGACATGGACCTCTCCTTCCGTCAGCGCCGCCTCTTCCACGGCGGCTGTCGCCGCGCGTTCGAGCCGCGCCGCATGGTACCGTCGCCCGATGAAGTACACGAAAATCAGCAGGAAGGCAATGAAGTGGAGCCGCAGGCTCAATGCGTACGCGGGCGCCACCGTCGAGGGACTCGACTGGACCTGGTGGATGCTGCGCCACCAGCGGACGGACATGTACACGACCGGCACGTTGAGGAAGCCGAGCATGCCGACCGCGGCGCTCCACCGCGCGCGCTGCTCGGGATCCTCGGTGAAGGCGCGCAGTGCCAGGTACCCGACGTAGACGAGGAGCATGATGGCCGTCGTGGTCACGCGGGGGTCCCACGTCCACCAGACGCCCCAGGTCGGGCGCGCCCAGATCGATCCGAGCGACAGGGTGAGCGCCGTCAGCACCACGCCGACCTCCGCCGCCGAGGCGGCCAACAGGTCGTAGTGCTCGGCGCGGCGGAGCAGGTACAGCCCGCTCGCGACGAACACGACCGCGAACGAGCCGAACGCGGTCAGCGCCACGGGAAAGTGCAGGTACATGATCTTCTGCAGGTGGCCCATGTCGCGGTCGGGCCGGGAGATGGCGAAGCCGACGATGTGCGCGCCGATGAGCGCGGCGAATGCGAGCCAACCGAGCACGGTCCACGCTCGCGCGAACCGTGTCGGGCCTGAGAATTCACTTGATGACACCGGAGTCATGTCATTCCTCGACAATGTATTCGAATGCGATCCACGAAGCGGGAACGAAGATCAGGTCGAACGCCGCGAGCAGGCGCAACCACGACCCGCCCTCGCGCAGTGGATCTCCCGAGAGCATGGCGCCGGTGGCCTCGACGGCCGCGATGAGCACCGGCACGAGCATCGGGAAGAGGAGCAGCGGGAGCAGCACCTCCCGGGCGCGCACGCGGCTGGCCATGGCGGCGTAGAAGGTGCCGAGCGCGACGAAGCCGATGGTCCCGAGGACGAGGACGCCGGCGAGGCCGGGGAACGGGCGGAGCAGCGGCAGGTCGTAGAGGACCGCGGCGAGCGGCAGGACCAGCGCCTCCATCAGGAGGACGAAGACGAGGTTGGCCGCGACCTTGCCGAGGAAGAGCGCCCGGCGGTCACCAGGATAGAGCAGGAGCGTCTCGAGGGCGCCGTCCTCGAGCTCGAGCTGGTACGACCGGTTGAAGGCGAGGATGCCGCTGAAGAGGATGGTGAGCCAGAGGATGCCCGCGGCCGCGGCGCGGAGCGCCTCGGTGTCCGGTCCGAGCGCGAAGCCGAAGAGGAGCAGGATGAGGATGGCGAGGAAGGCGACGGCGTTGAAGTTGGCGCGTGTCCGCCGTTCGGCGGTGAGGTCCTTCCATGCCACCGCGGCGGCGCGTGCCGCCTCGCGACGCCAGCTCACCCGTGGACTCCCCCGGCGGCGCGCACGGGGACGGCCTCTGCCGGCGCGCGGGTGCGGCGTGCGTGCGCGTCCGCCGGCTCGGCCGCTGGCGCGGCGGCGATCCGGCCGCCGGCGAGTGAGAGGACGCGGTCGACGACCCCGCGCGCGTGCGGGTCGCCGTGCGTCGCGACGAGTGCGGCGTGGCCGGCGCTCTTCAGCTCGGCGAGGATCGCGTCGACGCGGGCCACGCCATCGTCATCGAGGCTGGCGTAGGGCTCGTCGAGGAGGAGCAGACGCGGACGGCGCAGGACGATGCGGGCGAGTGCGAGGCGGCGGCGCATACCGGCGGAGAAGCCGCGGGCGCGCACGTCCGCTTCGCGGGCCAGGCCGACGCGTTCGAGCGCGTGCGCAATGGCGCGGTCGTCCGCCGCGAGACCAGCCATCCGCGCGGCGAATCGCAGGTTCTCGGCGGCCGTGAGGTCGCCGTACACGCCGGGCGCGTGGCCGAGCAGACCGACGTGCTCGCGCACCCGCGCGGCGTCGCGGCGGAGGTCGTAGCCGAAGACGCGTCCATCGCCGCGCGTCGGCCGGAGCGCGGTCGCGATCACGCGCAGCAGCGTGGTCTTGCCGCTGCCGTTGTGTCCGACCAGCGCGACGACCTCACCCGGCTCGACACGGAGCGAGATGCCGCGCAACGCCCACCGGTGGCCGAACCGGCGGGCGATCCCCTCGACCTCGACGGCGGGGGGCCGATCCGCATCTCTCCCCGGAAGCTCCGGCACGCGCTCCCCTTCTCTGCCATCCGCTGCCTGAACACGCGAAGCACCGAAAGATACCGCATTTCGGACGGCCGTTCAACGTGGCGGCGCGTGGTGGAGCGCCGGCGTGGCCGGCGCGCGGACCGGAGAGCGGCTCAGAGCGTGAAGCGCAACCCCACGCTGCCGAACAGGTGGCCGCCGTTCAGGGCGTCGGCGCTGAGATCCTGCTCGATGACGCCCGCGTCACGCAGGTCGTCGGGGGTCAACCCCTCGATGGCCTTCTGGTAACCGATCTCGCCGACCAGGTTGATGACGAGGAGGTTGAGCGAGACGTCGCCGAAGACGTTCCACGCGGAGCTCGAGAGTTCGCCGGCGATCTGCCCCGCGGCGGTGATCGGATCGCCGTTCTCGTCGAGGCAGTTCTGCGTGGCGCAGGTGAGCCGCCAGTCGAGCGCCGTGTCGCTCGAGTAGCGGTCGTAGCCGGCGCCGATCGCGAAGTCGAGCATCAGCACGCCCTTGCTTGCGACGGCGCGCACGCTCCACGTCGTGAGGTCGGTAGTGAACTCGCCGGCATCACCGGCCTCGATGTCGCCGAAGGTGACGTCGCCCATCCTGCGGAACATGCCGGAGACCGAGATGCCCGGTACGACCAGGCCCTGCTCGAGGATCCCGACGCGGGCGCCGAGACCGAAGTTGGTGATCGTCTCGGAGATCCCGGCCTTTTCGATGACGGGGACGAAGGAGACGCTCCCGAGCAGGTCGACGGCGCCGAAGCCGCCCACGGTCGGGCCCAGCGAGATGCCGTTCAGGAGGCCGATCGAGATGTCGCCCTGGAGCGAGCCGACCGGAACCCCGACGGTCTCCATCGGCGGCAGCGCCGGCTGCTCGTTCGTCACGACGGGCGAGAACCCGTCGAAGAGGCCGGGCATGTCAATGAACGCGCCGTTCGCGCGGGCGGTCACGCTGACCCGCGGCAGGATGCCGAGGCGCCGGCCGAGCGTGGTGCCGGTGCCGAGCACCGGATTGCCCCCGGAAAACGCGATCCCGACGCCCGGCTGCACCGCGATCAGCGAGTTCACGACCTGCGCGCACAGGAAGTGGAACTGATCCTGGACGTCCTGCGTGATGTCCGGGCCCTGCGGCAGCGCCTGGACACAACTCTGGAGCAACGTCTCCTGGGCGCGCGCCGGGACGGCGCACAGACACACCAGCAGCAGGGCGAGCGAGTACCGCTTCATACGCACCTTCCAGCGATGGAGATGACGTCAACGTGATTCGGATCGGACGCCACCGCAAGGCATGGGGCCGTGGCCGACCCACGAGGAGAGTTCCAAAGTTGGTGCCGTGCGGCGGCCGCTGTCAAGGAGGCGGCGCCCCCGCTGCGTGGCTCCCGGCGCGCGCCGCGCGGGAGGGGGGAGGTGGGCGGGACGGTGGTGCGGGCGCCGGGGGGCGCCCGCGCTCCCGCGCTACCGGTACTCTCCGGCCACGCGTTCCCGGACGCGCCGGGCCATCATCGCGCCCACGGCACCGACCAGCGCGTGGCCGAGCTGCTGCTTGGCGCGGTAGGTCAGTGCGCTGCGGAGCGGGCCATGCTCGTGCGGCCGCTCGACGTGCCGGGGTTCCTTCTCCTTCTCCCTCTCCTCCTCCTCTCTTTCCTCGCCGCCGCCCATCGCGCGGCCGACCAGCAGTCCCGCGCCGAAGGCGGCCCCCACGCTGAGCATCGGATGCCGCCGGATCCCGCCCGAAATGTCGCTCCCCATGGCGCGGAGGTCGTGCGTCCGGAGGTATTCGGCGCCGTCTTCGAGTGTGTCGCCCGCCTTGTGCAGGATCCGGGAGGCCGGGCGGTTGAGCCCGCCCTTGCGACTCATCGAGCGCGCCTTCCGCTCGAGGCGCTCACCCACCCGGTCGATCCGGCCCGCCATCCGGCTCTTCCGCGTCTCGATGAACTCGCCGGCGCGCTCCTTCATGCGTCCGCCCATCTCCTCGGCGCGTTCCTTCACCTCGCCGGCCTGTTCCTTGACGCGTTCCATCGGCTCCTGCGCCTCTGCTCCCCTCTCCCCGACTCCGCCCTCGGCGGCGCGCACCTCGGACGACATCTCCGGCTCCCGGGGCGCGCCTTCGCGCCGCTCGCGATCCTCGTTGGGCCGTGTCGCCATGGGCACCTCCTCGGCTGTTTCCTGGACTTCCCTCAGGGCTCAGAGGTGCAAGGGGCGTACCGGCGGGCGGGTGTGGGGGACGGCCGGGAACGGGAGCGGGAGCGGGAACGTTTACGTTTACGGGATTCGGGTCGCGCTCGCGCACGGGTCGGGATGGGGACGGCCGGGAACGGGAGCGGCGGCTGCGCCGCCTGGAGCGGGAGCGTTTACGTTTACGGGACCGGGGTCAAGCGGCGGAGCGGCAATGGCGACGCGCACCCGCACGAGCACGCGCACGCGCTCGCGCACGGGGCGGGGATCGGGCGGGGCTGGGAACGACCGACGGCGCCTGCGGCCGATCATCGCTGCGGACCCTTCACAGCCGCTCGGGGAGGGTCGGCAGCGAGATCGTCTCGAGGGTGCGGGCCACCTCCTCGGCGTCGGCGGCGTAGCGTTCGCGCATGGCGCGTACGGCCAGGTCGGCCTGGGCGATGATGCCCACCACGCGGCCGTCGGCATCGACGATCGGGATGCGACGCACCCGGTGCGTCCGCATGCGCTCGCCGATCTCCTCGATATCGTCATCCGGGCGCCCGCAGATGATGCCGCGGCTCATGACCGTCTCGACCCGGACGTGCGCGGGTGCCAAGCCCTGGGCGACGACGCGCAGCGCGAGGTCGCGGTCGGTGAGCATACCGAGGATCCGGCGCGTGCACGGGTCGACGACGGGTACGCAGCCGCAGTGGAGGCCATCCATGATCGCGGCGGCGCGCACGACGGTGTCGAGGGGGCCGCAGCACACGGGGTTGGGCGTCATGACATCCCGCGCGGCGGCCGGCCGGCGCTCCAGCCCGCGCCTGCGTGTCCGCACTGGCGGAGTCACCGGCGCAACCACGCGGCGGGGGCTCGGTCTGGCGCGCACCGCCGCCGTTTGTTGCAGGGGAGTGGCGGCGGGGACTACATTCTCGGACATCAGGGGCCTGCTCCGGCTGCGACGGGCTGGGGGGCCGAGGAACCGCTGAACAGCGGAGCAAGAAATGGGCCGGTTGCGCCTGGCGCTCGCACAGATCAATACAACGGTAGGCGATCTCCCGGGGAACGTCGCCCGGATGATGGAGCGTCTCGAGGCCGCGCGCGACCAGGGCGCCGACCTGATCGCATTCCCGGAGCTGGCCATCACCGGCTACCCGCCGGAGGACCTGCTGCTGAAGCCGGCGTTCGTCGAGGACAACCGGGCAGCGCTTCTCGAAATGGCCGAACGGACGCGCGGGATCACGGCCGTGGTCGGCTTCGTCGACCGAGACATCGACCTCTACAACGCGGCCGCGGTCCTGCATGACGGCGCGGTCGCCGGCATCTATCACAAGCACCGGCTGCCGAACTACGGCGTGTTCGATGAACTGCGGTACTTCCGCGCGGGCAGTGGCGAGCTGCTCGTCGAGATCGGCGGCGCGCGCGTCGGGATCTCGATCTGCGAGGACATCTGGGTGCCGGGCGCGCCGCTCTCCCGCCTCGCGCGCGCGGGCGCCGACGTCGTCGTCAACATCAACGCCTCGCCCTACCACCGCGGCAAGTGGAGCCGCCGGCACCGTATGCTCTCGACACGCGCCGCCGACCACGGCGTCGTGATCGCCTACGTCAACCAGGTCGGCGGCCAGGACGAACTGGTCTTCGACGGCAACAGCATCGTCTTCGATGCGTCCGGCGAGATCCTGGCCGAGGCCCCGCCGTTCGAGGAGACCCTGCTGGTCTGCGACATCGAGCTCGAACGCGTCTTCCGCGCGCGGCTCCACGATCCGTTGCAGCGGCACGCCGCACGCCCGGTCCCCCGCGGCGTCGAGCGGCGCGCGCTCGCCGGCGCGCCCCGCGAACGACCGCCGCTCCCGCCGCCGGTCGCCATCGAGCACGACGACCTCGCCGAGGTCTACCACGCGCTGGTCCTCGGCACACGCGACTACGTGAAGAAGAACGGCTTCCAGCACGTCGTCCTGGGGCTCTCCGGCGGGATCGACTCGTCGCTCACCGCCGTCATCGCCGCGGACGCGATCGGCGCCGACGCCGTGACCGGTGTCTCGCTCCCGTCCCGCTACTCGTCCGAGGGGAGCCGGACCGATGCCGCCGCGCTGGCCGACGCCCTCGGCATCGACCTCATCGAGCTCCCCATCGAGCCCGTCTTCCAGGCCGCGCTCGAGACGCTCGCACCGACGTTCGAGGGCCTCGAGCCCGGCGTCGCCGAGGAGAACCTCCAGGCCCGCATCCGCGGGATGCTCCTCATGGCGCTGTCCAACAAGTTCGGCTGGCTCGTCCTGACCACCGGCAACAAGAGCGAGATGGCGACCGGCTACAGCACGCTCTACGGCGACATGGCCGGCGGGTTCGCCGTGCTCAAGGACGTGCCCAAGACGCTGGTCTTCGAGCTGGCGCACTGGCGCAACGCGCGCGAGGGCGGAGCGGTGATCCCGAAGACGGTGCTGGAGAAGCCGCCGTCGGCCGAGCTGCGGCCCGGCCAGCGGGATGTGGACGCCTTGCCGCCGTACGAGCAGCTCGACCCGATCCTCGAACGCTACGTCGAAGGGGACTGGAGCTTCGATGAGCTCGTGGCCGCCGGCTGGGACGCTGCCGTCGTTCGCAAGGTGCTCGGGATGGTCGACCACAGCGAATACAAGCGCCGTCAGGCGCCGCCAGGCGTCAAGATCACGCCCCGCGCCTTCGGCAAGGACCGCCGGCTGCCGATCACGTCCCGGTATCGCGGGGTTTGATCGGGCGCGCCTGCGGCGCGCGGGCTGGGGCTGGCGACCTGCCGGGAGGGGATGCGGCGGACGGGAGGGCCTTTGGTCACGCCACCGCTGGCTACCGCGGCCCGAATCGGCAAGCCGAGACGCGCGGGGCTCTTCACCAAAATCCGACGCCAACCGCCTCACCGCCTCGTTGGATTTGACAGGTGTTGGCATAAAGACAACAACACCCTTGACCTATGGCTCTGCCATCTTATCTTTGCCATGAAGTCCACGCAGTGCTGTTGCGGCGCTAAAGGGGGCAAGGGTGCATGGCACGACGCGAAAAGAGCCCACGGATGAAGGTTCGCCCGGAGGCCGTACCCGAGACGATCCTTCCATCTTGAGCGCTTGGGAAAACGGTGGCGCGCTGGTGCCGCTGCTTCGGCGCAAGTTACCTGTGCTCGACGATGGGTTGATTCATGACGCCGTCGTGGATGCCGTCCTTGAATGGCATGCTACGCGGCGGCCGATGGACGCCGCGCCAAACAGAGCACATTTGTACAACGCAGCGTGGCGCAACGCCGCCAATTCAGCGAGGGCCGAACGCGCTCGGCAAGACCGAGAGCGAAAATGGTGCCGAGTGTGGTCGAGACCAAGCGCCGAGCCGTCAACCGCGTACGACAGGGATGTGCAGGTGGCCCGGGCGATCCAGGCGATCGCGCGCCTGCTCCCCGACGACCGGATGCGGGTGGTATTCCGGCTGATGGCGACCGGAGAGCGCAGGTCCGCCATCTTCGCGGCCGCGCTCGGGCTCACCGGGTCGCCAATGCGCCAGCAGCAACGTGAAGTTAAGCGAGAGAAGGACCGGTTCTGGAAGTACGTCACGCGGCACTCACGGATCCCGGCGATCGCCCGCAAAGCGTTGGCGTGAACGGACGCCCCAGTCACGATGTCGAACTTCCCCGCGCGACTGGGAAGAAGAGAATGGAGGCGCGCCGAAAGGCGTGGGGTGGAGGAACGAGTGGATGTGACACCGTTGTTGTCGTAGCCGCATAATTAGAATGAGGTTATCAGCGTATGAGCCGAGGAGGCGGTCAGCAGCTGCCACTAGACGAGAGGCGGCCCCCTGCGGCTGTTGCCAAAGGAAACGTTCCTCCAGAGTACGGCGGTAATGAGCACGCAGCACGCCCCCTGGTCGCCGACCTGCCCGGGCCGCCGCGTGGCCGAAGGGTCACGGGAAGAGAGAGGCGCGCCCGCTGTCTTGAGTTCTTCGACGATCGACATGGCCGGAGACCCGTTGTGGATCTCGGGCCAACCTCGTCGGGAGGTGAACCGCTACATCGCTTGCCATCGAATAGCCCCTCATTTCACCGCATCATCTACAGTTGTCCCCGCACAAGCGCCACGTGGAATCTACCTTTTCGTTCGCTCAATCCTACGGAGGTAGAAATGCGAAGGATTATCATGGCTCTCGTCCTGGGAGCAAGCGTGCTCGGTGGTATCGGTATGGCGACGACGCCCGCGATGGCACAGTATTCGAGGGAGTGCCTGGACGGGTGTGACGAGGACTTCCCACCCAACGACATCTATCTGGCTGCGGCCCGCGGGTGGTGCTACATCCTTCGGTGCACCATCGAGTAGGTGCTTTTCATCAGCCGGTAATTGACCGGCTCCGTCGTAGTTGAAACCTGAGCAGCCTGGTGGCGCTTGTGCGGGGAGCCAATGCCATGGAGGCCGTGTGGATAGTTGCCAACGGAACGGGATGCACCAGCTTCGGCATGGCTGGGCCCCCCATGCGGTATGGCTTCCCCCACGATTTCGTGAGGACGACACATGCGTGTACAGCAATTGATCGTGGCCGCGCTGATTTTCAGTACGGCTTGTGGGGAACATGTACTGGACGATATTTCAGTATTGCAAGAGATAAGAGTAGATGATGCACGAGACCCGTGGTCTGGACTGCTCCATCCCATCAACATCGATGTTGATTCCGCGGGTAACGTTTTCTTTGCCGATTTCGGGGACAAGACCGTGAAGTCGTTCGATGCGGTAGGGCGGCCCATCCACGTCATCGGGCGGGCGGGCAGAGGCCCCGGAGAATTCCAGATGGTTCAGGACTTGGCAATCCTGTCCGGGGAGGTTATAGTTTTGGATCCTAAGCTCCAACGGCTTGTACGCATGACCCCGGACGGACAGTTTATTGGCTCTGTTATCAATGATGGAATGGAAGAGGCCCTCAGCGCGTTGGGGCCGCGCCGCATCGTTCTCGCCAATAGTCCGAAGTGGAGTCTTCCGTCCAAGAACGGAGCGGCTTGGCCGCTCATTCGAATCGCGGAAAGGGATGGGCGGACCGTTGCCGAGATCGGCGAGCGCGAGCCGACAGAGAATCCATTCGTAGCGCACATCAAGTATTTCGTCTTGCCCGCGGGGACGCCTGACGGCAAATGGATCTGGATCGCATATCTCAATGATCCGAAGATCGAACTCTACTCGATGGAAACGGAGACGTTTCGGTCCATTCCTCGCGATTTGCCGTTCGAGTGGCGACGCATCCCGGAAGACTACACACCCCCAGCAGCCGCGGCGCGCCCCGGGGGCCGTCCTGAGCCGCCATTCGATCCAATTTCTTTGGGTATCGCGACGGACCGGAGCGGCCGCGCGTACATTCTGACTGCGCTCGAATCCAGTGCGGGCAACGAGGGGTACCCGGAGCAGGTGGCAGTGGATGTGGTGAGCCCTGCGGATACCGTCATTACGCGGTATCGGGTGCCGGAGGTTGCGACGCACATCGCAGTCGCACCCGACGGCGGGCTCCTGTACCTCCTCGATGCGCATTCGGCAACTGTGCATGTCTACCGCTTGCCTGTCGAATGATCGGACGCCGAGATATGCGGCCGCTTCGCGCGGTTCTGGGTTTGTACGTGCTGGCGTGGCTTCGCTCACGTGGACCCTGGATCTGGCTCGCACTTGCCGCCGCGGTTATCTGGTACGACTTGGAGATTGGGGCGAACGCCGGGCCGTGGTGGAGTGTCTGGGTGTCGGCTTCCATGCTTGCGGGATTCTTGGCCGGCTATGACACGTACACGCGGTTGCGGGAGGACGGTTCGGTGCGTCTGCTCCTGCTCCAACCCGCGCGTCGCGGTGTGGTCGCGCTCTCCTTCTGGATCGCAGCCGGACTCCTTTCCGCCGGCATGATGCTGGTCTTCCTGGTATACTTGATCATCGTGGGGCGGGCACCCGTGACGCCGGAGCTCGCTGTTGCCGCCGCTTTCGTTTGGGTCGGCTCACTGGGGTTCGTCGCCTACGCGCAACTCGGATCGCTGCTACTTCCTCGGGATGCGGTTGCCGTTGCCGGACTGCTGGTGATCGTCCTCGGGGCCGGCCCGCTGGAGCGGTGGCTACCCGACGCTGCGCCCGAATGGGTTCGAATGCTCGTCGGGGCGATCGAATACGCGATCCCGATGGGCGCGAGGGTGACCGATCTTCTGGCCGGATCCCCGGCCACCCCCGCGGCTCTCGGGACCGTTCTCCTTCAGATCCTCGTGGTCATCGCGGCGATCCGCGCGATCCTCAGCCGCCCACGCATCATCGCGCGCAGAGGGCAGACATGAGCGTTCGCTCCGAGATCGCCGCCCTGTCGTTCGAGGGCGTCCGGGTCACCTACCCCGCTGCTTCGCGCGGTACGGATCCGGTGCAGGCGCTGCAGGGCATTGACCTTTCGCTGAGACCCGGGGTGATCGCCGGGTTGGTCGGCGTCAACGGGGCAGGCAAGACAACGATCCTCGATCTCGCCGTTGGATCGATCCGGCCGACCTCGGGCATCATCCGGTGGTTCGGAAGCCCGGTGCTGGACCGGACAGTGCGGCGGCGCATCGGGTTCTGTCCCGCCGTACCCGTGATACCCCAAGATCTGACGTTGCGTGAAGCGCTCTTCCTTTACGCCGGGCTACGCGAGCTCGCACGCAATGAGGCGGCGAGACAGGTGGCGGAATTGATCGGGCGGTTCCGTCTGGAGCCGCTCGCGGCGCAGCGGATATCTGCGCTCTCGACCGGCAACGTCGTACGCGCCGGTCTTGCACAGGCGCTACTCGGCCGGCCCGACCTCCTGCTCCTCGACGAGAGCTTTGCCGCGCTCGATCCCAGAGCGCAGTCTGAGCTCCGTTCGACGCTGGAGATGGTCGCGTCAGATGGCACGGCTGTCCTGGTGTCTTCGCATCAGCTCGATCAGTTGGAGAAGGTCGCTCACCAAGCCTACATCGTTCATGAGGGGCGGCTGATCCGCCGCCTCACTCGCGATGAGTTCCGGAAACGGAGGGTTCTCGTCCTCGATGTACGGGACCTATCCGACGAGCAACGGCTGGTCATGCACCGCCGGTTTCCTGGAGCGCGCGGCAGCGGTGATCGGGTGCTCATTCCGTTATCGAGCGACGGGTCCGACGAGGAAGAGATTCGGAGCCAACTCGTGGAGCGATTCGCAGGTGCGCGCATCCTAGGAGTGCAGGACGAGTCGCTTGAGTCGGCCGTGCTCGAGATCGCAAACAGCTAGCGCATTTCCTCCGCCGGTTCGGAGCCGCGTGGCCGCCCGCGCAGGACGGCCGTGCCGCGCTTACCGCGCTCACCGCCGGTCGCGGCTCCCGGGTGAGCGCCCGACTACCGAAAATGCAACAACTACGACGCTTGCGGAGCGTTCGTGTTGCAAAGCCAAGACATATTCACGGAAACGCAGCACGCAACGGCTTCACGCCCGCATCGTGTTGCATCTGCCGGAATATTTGCCGAAAACGCAACACGAACCGACGGCGGACCGCCTTTTTTGTTGCATTTTCCACAACCGGGGGCATGGCCGCCGGTGGCCGAGGGCGCCGACGTGCGCATCGCCCGCCTCGTGGCTGCATTCTCCACCCTCACGGACATGCTCTGCCGTCAGCGGCGACTCGCCAGTCAGTCGCCGGCCGCGGGGCCATCCGTCTGCCCGGCCGTCCACCGGCGCGCCTGCCCGCCGGTCCGCCCGCCCGTCCGTCCGTCCGCTCCTCCCCCGATTGCCGATCCGCAATCCCCGACCCCCACCCCCGATCTCCGATCCTCGAGAGCGGCCCCCTGGTTTCTGACCCCTCATCCCCACTCCCCGACACAAGGCTCCGCCGCATCTCCCTTTCACAGGAAGCTGGAGTTGACCCGATTCCGTGGATACTTACTCTTCTCGGGAGAGAAAGGAGTCCACGATGGCGAAACGACGATTTTACCCACAGGAGTACCGGCAGCAGTTGGTGGAGCTGGTCCGGTCCGGTCGCACGCCTGAGGAGCTCGGCCGCGAGTTCGAGCCGACGGCGCAGACGATCCGCAACTGGGTGCAGCAGGCGGACCGGGACGAAGGCCGCCGCGCCGATGGCCTGACCAGCAAGGACCAGCAGGAGCTCAGGCGGCTGCGCCGGGAGAACAAGCAGCTCCGCGTGGAGCGGGAGATCGTGGCAAAAGCCGTGGCCTGGTTCGCTCGGGAGACCGACGCAGTACCCCGGAAGTCTTCGAGTTCGTGAAAGCGCACCAGGCCATGTATCCGGTTGCCACGATGTGCCGAGTGCTGGGCGTCTCCCCCAGTGGGTACTACGCGTGGCTGACACGTACGCCGTCGATGCGCGCGCTGCGCGATGCGGTGCTGTGCGAGCGGATCCGAGAGATACATGAGCACTCGCGCGGCACCTACGGCCGGCCGCGGATCCATGCCGAGCTGAAGGAGGACGGCGAGAAGGTTGCCGCCAAGCGGGTGGCGCGGCTGATGAAGGAGCAGGGGCTCGAGGGCGTGAGCCGGCGCAGGAAGACGGTGACGACGCGGCGCGAGGCGGACGCGCGCCCGGCGCCTGATCTGGTGGAGTGCACCTTCGCGGCGGAGGCGCCGGACCGGCTGTGGGTGGCCGATATCACCTATATCCCGACCTGGGCGGGATTCCTGTATCTGGCAGTCGTGCTGGACGTGTGGAGCCGGCGCGTGGTGGGCTGGGCCATGGCCACGCACCTGCGCACCGAGCTCGTCCTGGACGCGCTGGACATGGCGATCGCCCGCAGGCGCCCCCGGGAGGTGGTCCATCATTCGGATCAGGGCTCGCAGTACACCTCGTTCGCGTTCGGCCGGCGGTGCCGTGAGGCGCGGGTCCGGCCCTCGATGGGCAGTGTCGGCGATTGCTATGACAACGCTCTCTGCGAAAGTTTTTTCGCGACGCTCGAGTGCGAGCTGCTTGACCGGCACTGCTTCCGCACCCAAGATGAGGCGCGCCGGGCGGTTTTCGAGTTCATTGAGGGCTGGTATAACCCACATCGTCGTCATTCGGCGCTGGGCCAGCTCTCGCCGCTCGCCTTCGAGCGACGGACCGAGGAGGAGGTTGCCGCGTGAGTCGAGATACCGCTGGGCCGTCCCGGGGTCGGCGCCGCGCGGGTTCACGAGCGGGGCAACCTTCGGCGGGCCCGTCAACGTCGCCTCCGCGCCTGCGGCGCTCCGGCGTTCGAACTCCCCCGGTGGGAAGGAGGGAAAGAAATCAACCATTCAAACCCAAATAGTTAACCGTCCACGGAATCGGGGCAGGTCCAAGCATTCATTTGAACGCAATGACCGCAAACGCCCCCGCGTAGCGCTCGCACGGCGCGCGTGCGGCACTCATGCAGCGCTCCCGTGGGCCCGTGGGCGGTGCCGCCGATCGAGCACCCAGAAGCTCCGACCCTCTGGTGCACCATCCGCCACCCGCCGCCAGGCGCCGCCCGGCGTCAAGATCACGCCCCGCGCCTTCGGCAAGGACCGCCGGCTGCCGATCACGTCCCGGTATCGCGGGGTGTGAGGCCCCGCTACCGCTCGAACTCGACCGTCGGCGGCCGTTCCACCCCTGCCGGCGCCTCGAACGGCTCGTACGGCTCCGCGCCGATCACGCGAGCGGTGATCACCTGCGGGAATTGCCGGATGTAGGTGTTGTAGGTCCGGACCGCCTCGTTGTAGTCCCGCCGCGCGACCGCGATGCGGTTCTCCGTGGCCGTCAGCTCGTCCTGGAGCGCGATGAAATTCCGGTTTGCGCGGAGCGTCGGATAGGCCTCGACGGCGACGTTGAGGAAGAGCCGCAGGTTCTCGCTCAGCGCCGCGTTCGCGCCCGCCAGCTCTTCGGGCGGTGCCTGGCCCTGGACGGCGCGGGCGACGCGCTCGCGCGCCTGCGTGAGGCCGGACCGGGCCTCGGCTACCTGCGTGAACGTCTCCCGTTCGAACCGGGCCGCCTGGTCCACGGTCGCGACCAGGTTGGGGATCAGGTCGTTGCGTCGCATCAGCTCGGCCTCGATGTTCCCCCGCGTCTCCGCGACCCGCTCATCCAGCGCCTGGATGCGGTTGTAACCGCACGCCGGGAGCAGTGCGAGGGCGATAAGGAGCGCGCTCGTCGCGGCGCGCGCGCGGAGGCGGTCGTACGGATCCCGTTTCATTCTTCCCTCTCCTGCGCCAGCGCGTCCACGTAGCCGGCCGTCCGTTCAGCGAGGGCGTAGTAGCCCGTGACGAGCGGAGCATCGAGCGGAACCGAGGGCGGCACGCGCCGCACCCGCGCCCGCCAGACGTCGAGGAATGGCGCGGGATCGGCCTCGACGAGCGCCGCCGCCTCTTCGATGGCCGATTCGCTCCGGAGCGGTGCGGGCCGCCCGGCCAGGCGGAGCACGGCGCGGAAATAGGTCACGAACGAGGGGAGCGCGAGCATGAGCAGGCGCCCGATTTCGCGGCGCCGCTCGCCGGCGAGGAGCATGCCTTCACGAAGCTGGAGCAGCTTCCCCCGCAGCTCGCGCTCCGTCTGGAGCCGGAGCGCCGTCGGCTCGATGCTGAGGCCGTCCAGCGGGTCATCGCCGTGCAACACCTCATGGGCGTCGCGCATGTCCGCGAACTCGACGGCGAACGAATCGGACGCGCGCCGCCATTCGGACCACGCCATCAGCAGCGGCGCCGTGTTGCCCGCATCCGCCCACCGGCGGGCGGCCGGCGCGGCGGTCCGGAGCGCCGCCGGATCGATGCGGTCGAGGAGGACCAGGACGTTGATGTCGCTCACGCCCGGCACCGCCTCGCCTCGGGCCACCGAGCCGTAGAGCACGACGCTCCGCAGCCGATCGCCGAGGGTCGCGGCGAGCGCGCCGGCGAATTCACGCGCCGCCTGCCGAGGATCCTTCATCTCGCGCTCCTCACCAGCTCCGGCCCGCGCCGCCGCCGCCGAACCCGCCTCCACCCCCGAAGCCGCCGAATCCACCCCCGCCGCCGAACCCCCCGAATCCCCCACCGAATCCGCCCCACCCTCCACGGTGGCCGCCGCCCATCGGGAACGGCAGGATCCACGGCCCACGGAACCCGCGCCGCCGGCCGCGTCGGCCACGCCGGCCGCCGCGGCGGAGGATCGAGAGCAGGACGATCGCGGCGAAGAGGATCAGGAAGATCACGCCCGCCGCCGGCGCGCCGCCCGGCTCCCGCTCCCCCTCCCGCTCGGGCGGCGGTGGCGCCTCGCCGGTCAACTGGAAGCCGAACTCCTCCGCATACGCCGCGCCGAGCGCCACGACGCCCCGCAGAATGCCCGCACCGTAGTCGCCCCGCCGGAAATCGGGGAGCATGTACGTGTCCGCGATCCGACCGGCCTGCGCCGCCGTGATGAACCGCGTCGTCCCCGTCCCCGTCTCGATCTTGAGCTGCCCCCGGCCGTCCGGTGCCGTCTCCTTCGGCACGACCAGCACCACGACGCCCGTGTTCCGCGTCGGATCCCCCGGCGGCCCCTTCTTGCCCACGCGCCACTCCCGGCCGATCTGGAGCGCGACCTCGTCCCGCGTCCGACCCTCCAACGACGGCAGCGTCACGACCACGATCTCGCCGCCCGATTTGGCGCGGACCTCCGCCGCGATCCGCTCGATCTGGCGCTCGCGCTCCTCGGGGATCACGCCCGCGAAGTCGTTGACGTAGCCCACGGGTTGCGGCAGCTCGACCTGCGCCCGGGCGGCCGCGGGGATGAGGAGGAGTACGAGCGGGACGATCGCGCGCAGCGCCTGCCGGACGGGATGGATGCCGCCGGACTCGCCACGACGGGCCGCGACGGCACGCCGGTGTATACGCGCGGCGTCGCGCTCCGGACTCGGGGCTCCACTGCCGGCGGGCGTGGAGGGCATACGCAGCTCCCGTGGCTCGTGCGTGCCGTGCGACGTTGCAGGATCGGAGCCAGCCCGCCCCCGCCCGCGCGGGGCCATCAGGCCTACAATACACGAAACGGAGCCGCGCCAGGCGACTCCGTTTCGTGTAATGCGCTGCTCCGTTGATCTTCCGAATGCGTGGGCGGGCGGATCTCCGCAACCGATCGCGGTCAGCTCCGTTGTACCTGGCCGGGCCGTGCATTACACTGCTTCCCATGGCCACGCCACCGCCCCTGCTCTCCGTCGTGATCCCCACGTACAACCGGCTGCGGCTGCTACGCGAGACGATCGAATCCGTGCGGGCGCAGACCTACGCGCATTGGGAGCTGATCGTCGTGGACGACGGCTCTACGGACGGGACCGCTGAATACGTCGCCGGCCTGGGTGATCCCAAGATCCGCCTGGTAGGTGCGGAACGCTCTGGATCGCCCGCCGTCGCCCGCAATATCGGCATCGGACACGCCCGTGGCGAGTACGTGGCGTTCCTGGACCACGATGATATCTGGATGCCCGGAAAGCTCGAGGCTCAGGTCGCCGCGCTGGCCAATCGGCCGGAAGCCGACTGGTGCTATACGCGCCTGTGGCAGATCGATCCGGCCGGCCGTTCGCTCGGCCAATATGACGACTCCGTCCCGTTCGGCGGCGCGGCCCTGCTCGATGCGATCGGACTGAAGCCCGGCATCACGACCTCCGCCGTGGTCGTGCGCCGCGCATTGCTCGAGCGCATGGGCGGTTTCGATCCGTACCTGACCGGCTGCGAGGATCTCGACCTCTGGATCCGCCTGCGCCGCGAGAGCGAGCCCGTCGCCATCATCGAGCCGCTGACCCGGATTCGCGTGCACGACGGCAGTTTGAGCCGCGACCACCTTCTGATGCAGCGGAGCTGCCTGCGGCTCTACCGGAAGGTGGCCGCGGGCTCGTCGTCGCGCCGTGTGCGACGGGAGTGCCGTAAGCTCCTGATCCACCGGTGGCACGGCCCACGCGCGCACCGCGGCGGCGTTCCGGACCGCAGCCTGCGCGCGCTCCACCGCCGCGTACGCCCGCTTACGGAATGATACAAGAGTGATACATCACGAAGAACGGGCCGGCCCGTAGGCCGACCCGTTCTTCATAAGTCGTTGCACTGACTGTCCTTGAGGATGCCCCCGGCAGGACTCGAACCTGCGCATGACACGGTTTAGGAAACCGCCGCTCTATCCGCCTGAGCTACGGGGGCGAGTCCGATGAAATTTAGCGGAATGGCCTGCCCTGCTCAACCCGGCGGCCACGGCGCGTCCGCGATCGCGCCGGTCTTCTACCCCAGCGTCCCGTACTCCCGCCGGAAGTAGAGCAGCGGCCGCCGGTCGGGCCCGACGGCGATGCGCACGACCTCGCCGATGACCAGGGTGTGGTCGCCCACGAGGTCCCGGCGTGTGACGCGGCACGTGAACGCGGCGAGTGCGTCGGGGAGTACGGGGTCGCCGCCCCGGGGGAAGTACATCTGCGCGAGTGGGCCCGTGTCCGCGAAAATGCTCGCGAGCCGCCGCTGGTCCTCCGCCAGCACGCTCACGCCGAACTCCGCACCCTCCTCCTGGAGGAACGGCAGCACCGTCGCATTCGGGTTGATCGAGACGAGGACACGCGGCGGATCGATGGAGACGGGGAGGAACGCCGTCGCGGTGATCGCGTAGGTCGTCGTCCCGTCGCGCGCAGCGACGACGGCGACGCCCGTCGCCCAGCGCGAGAACGCCTCGCGCAACGCCGCCTCCGACCGCCCTCGCTCCTTCGCTTCCGCGCCCGTGGCTTCGACCCGCGCCGTGATGGGGCGCCGCGTCCGGTGGGGCTCGCTCATTGCAGCCGCATCCTGCCTGATTTAGAGCGGTTGCCGTATCACTTCGGAGTCGTGCACGGCGGCCGCAACTGCGTCGAGGGCGGCCACGCAGCACCGAACCGGCGGAGGAAATGCTCTCATCGCAGCGGTCCGTGCGTGTCGAGCGGCTCCGTGCCACTGGTTTCGGAGCCGACCGCCCTTCATTCCCCTTCGTCGAACGTCACGACCGACTCGACAGGCCGGCCACGCAGCCGTGCCCGCCCCTCCAGGAACGAGAGCTCCGCGACGAACGCCATCCCGGCGACCGTGCCGCCCAGTCGCTCGACGAGGTCGGCGGCTGCGGCCGCGGTGCCGCCGGTGGCCAGGACGTCGTCAACGACCAGCACGCGCTGGCCGGGGCGGATCGCGTCCTCGTGGGCTTCGAGCGCGTCCGTGCCGTATTCGAGCGCGTATTCGACGCGGACGGTGCGGTACGGCAGCTTGCGGGGCTTGCGGATCGGGACGAAGCCGCTGCCGAGCGCGAGCGCCACGGGCGCGGCGAAGATGAAGCCGCGCGCCTCGATGCCGACCACCTGGTCGATGGCGCGGTCCGCGAAGGGATCCGCGAGGCGACGGACGACGGCCGCGAACGTCTCGGCATCGGCGAGGAGCGGCGTGATGTCCTTGAAAAGGATCCCCGGTTGCGGGAAGTCGGGCACATCGCGGATGCACGCGCGGACGTGCTCCGCGAGCGGGTCGCGGATGGCATTATCCATCGCGCCCGGCCAGGTAGCCGGCCAGGAGCCCGGTCAGGATGGCATCCAGCCGGTCGCTCCCGGTGAGGCCCGGTCCGAGCGCCGCGGCGCCCTCGCTGCGGAGCCGCGCGGCGATGCGCTCGAGGCGATCGGCGAGTTCGATGACCGCCCCGCTCCCGGCCGCCGGGGTCAGCGGGTCATCGAGCATCGGGAGCGCGGCGACATCGGCGGGCGGGATCGATGCCACGCCGACGGGGTCCGCGAACGGGTCGTCCGACACGCCGCCCACGGGGTCCGTCCGCAGACCGTCCGAGGACAACGGCGGGCTGCCGGCCGAGGCCGGTTCCGCGGGGCCGGCGGCGGGTTCCGATTCGAAGCCGGGCGCCGCATCGACGATCGACGCCCGATCAGCGAACGGATCCGACACGGGCTCGCGGACCGGGAGCGCCGAGGCCGCTTCGAGTGGGTCCGGCGTGCGCCGGTCGGGCCGCGCGCCGGCCTCCGGAATGAACGGCGGCGCCGCCCGCTCGCCCGGGGGCGCGGCCTGTGTGGATCCGGTCCACCGCGTGAAGACGGGCGGGAGATAACGACGCTCCGGCCCCGGCCCGGTCTGCTCTGGCATGGCGTGCTCCCGCTCGCTGTTCGTGTCTCGGCGTCGGGGGCAAGATAAGGATCACCCCACCGGGACGAAAGAGTCGCGCGGTCCCGCAGCACGCGGCGCGCCGGCGCGGCACATCGCCTCCGAGCCTCCTCGCCGATCCCGTGGTGGTGCCACGGTCATGTCGGCCAGCCGAAGCGGCCGACGAGTGGCACGAAGAGGCAGCCGCCCACATCCTCGCTCTCGATCCCGTCCGGCGTCCGGCGGAAGAGCGTCAGGCGCTGCTCGTCGCGGCCACCGATCGGGATCAACATGCGGCCGCCGGGCGCGAGCTGGTCGAGCAGCGCGGGCGGCGCGGCGGGCGCGGCGGCGGCGACGAGGATCGCATCGAACGGCGCGTAGCGGGACCAGCCGATGCTTCCATCACCGACCAGCAGCGCCACGTTCGAGATGCGCAGGCTGTCGAGCACCGCGCGAGCGCGCACGGAGAGTTCCCGGATGCGTTCCACCGAGTAGACGTGCCCCGCGAGGTGGGCGAGCAGCGCCGTTTGATAGCCGCTCCCGGTGCCGATCTCGAGGACGCGGTCCTGCGGCCCGAGTCGCAGGGTCTGGAGGTACAGCGCCTGGATCGACGGCTGCGACGCCGTCTGCGCGTAACCGATCGGCAGCGGCGCATCCTCGTACGCGCGGTGCTGCACGGCGTCCGGGACGAACAGGTGGCGCGGCACGCGGTCGAACGCTTCGAGCACCTCGAGGTCATCGATCCCGCGCTCGCGGATCGTCTCGATCAACTGACGACGCAACCGCTCGAAGCGGCCGTCGCTCAGACCCGAAGGTTCCACGCGTCAATCTCCTTCATCAGCCGGTAGCTGGTCAGGTCGAGGTGGAGCGGCGTGATCGACACGCAATCCGAGTGCACCGCTCGGAAATCGGACTCGGGGCCGCCCCACCAGCGGCTCTCTCCGCCGCCGATCCAGAAGTACTCTCTCCCGCTGGGATCGCGTGCCCGCGTCAGTGAATCCACGTACGCCCGCCGGCCGAGCGTGGTCGTGCGGACGCCCTGCACCGCATCGGGCGGGATGGGCGGCAGGTTGATGTTGAGCAGCGTCTCTGCGGGGAAGTCCTCACGGATGAGCTGCCTGAGCAGTCCCGCGAGGACGTCCGTCCACGCGCCAATGCCCTCACTGTCGCGGCCCGCGTAGGAGAGCGCGATGGCCGGGATCCCCAGGATCGTCGCCTCCATCGCCGCCGCGACGGTCCCCGAGTAGAGGACGTCATCGCCCAGGTTCGCGCCGTGGTTCACACCCGACAGCACCACGTCCGGCCGCTCGGGGAGCAATTCGCCGAGCGCCAGGACAATGCAATCCGTGGGCGTACCGTCCACGATCCAGACGCCGTCCTCGGTTTGCCGCGCCCGCAGCGGATAATGCAGTGTCAGTGAATGACTCGTCGCGCTCTGTTCGCGGTCCGGCGCGACGACGTGGACGTCGCCGATGCGGCGGGCGGCGTCCGCGAGCGTGCGCAGCCCGATCGCCAGGTGGCCATCGTCGTTCGTCACCAGGATCCGCATCAGGAGCCGGCGGGCGTGAGGACGTCGCGAACGCGGCGCAGCTCGTCTCGGAGCAGCGCGATCATCTCGCCGTTGAGCGCCCGCTCGGCTTCCGCCGCCAGTTCCCCGCCCTTGCGGAGTTGGTCCAGCTTCCGGCGCGCACCCTCGATCGTGTACTTCTCCTCGTACAGGAGTCGCTTGACCAGCAGGACGAGCTCGATCTCCTTGCGTCGGTACACCCGGTTGCCCGAGCGATTCTTCGACGGGTTGAGCGCCGGGAACTGACTCTCCCAGTACCGCAGCACGTGCGGCTTCAAGTCGACAAGCTCGCACACCTCGGTGATCGAGTAGTATTCCTTGCGTACGATCGGCTCCTCGCTCATCGCCACAACTCCGCTTTCGGCTCGCGCAGCATCAGGTTGTCGACGGCTTCGCGCGGGTCGCGGCCGTCGAAGAGGACGGCGTGGACCTCGGCGACGATCGGCATCTCGATGTCCATCCGCTCGGCGAGTGCGTGCGTCGCGCGCGTCGTTTCGATGCCTTCCGCGACCATGGTCATCTCGGCCAGGACGTCGTCGAGCGAGCGCCCCTGGCCGAGGGCCACGCCGACGCGCCGGTTCCGGCTCAGCTCACCGGTGCAGGTGAGGATCAGGTCGCCCATCCCCGCGAGGCCGGCGAAGGTCAGGGGGCTGGCGCCCATGGCCAGCCCGAGGCGCGCGATCTCGGCGAGGCCGCGCGTGATCAGCGCCGCTCGCGCGTTGTTGCCGAGGCCCAGCCCCGCGGCCATGCCGGCCGCGAGCGCGATCACGTTCTTGAGCGCGCCGCCGAGCTCGACGCCACGCACATCCGGATTGGTGTACACCCGGAAGTACGGCGTCTGGAAGAGTTCCTGCCCGCGGCGCGCCACCACGTCCGACCGGCTCGCCGCGACCACCGCCGTCGGCTGCTCGCGCGCGACCTCGAGCGCGAAGCTCGGACCCGAGAGGTAGCAGGTGCGCGCCGGCGCCCGCGGCAGCACGTCGTCCAGTACATCCGCCATGGTCTGGAGCGTGCCGGTCTCGATCCCCTTGGATGCGCTCACGACCATGGCATCGGGTCGGATCCAGGGGGCCGCTCGTTGCACGATCCCTCGCACGTACTGCGACGGGCTCACCGACACGATGACCTCGGCATCCTCGACGGCCTCCCGGAGGTCCACCGTGGCCTCGAGGCGCGGATCGAGTGAAATGCCGGGCAGGTACTTCGCGTTCTCCCGCTCCGCGTTGATCTCTCGCGCGACCTCCGCCTCGTGCGACCAGAGCCGCACCCGGTGCCCCTTGCGCGCCAGCAGGTTCGCCAGCGTGGTCCCCCAGCTCCCGGCGCCGAGGACACCGACCTCGCCTCTCATCTCGCCTCTCCCATCCTGCCGCCGATCCGCCGTTCTTCCCCCCGGAGCAGGCGCCGGATGTTCGACCGGTGCGCATAGACCACGAAGATCGCCAGCCCCACCGAGAGCCAGAACACCGTGTCCGGCCCCCGCGTGAGCCGGACCACGATCGGGACCACGATCGCCGCGGCCAGCGACGCCACGGAGACGATGCGCGTCGCCGCGACCAGCACGACCCACACGGCCAGCCCGGCCAGCACTGCGCGCGGCGCGAGCGCCAGGAGGACGCCGGCTCCCGTCGCCACGCCCTTCCCACCGCGAAAGCGCACGTAGATGCTGAACACGTGCCCGACCAGCGCGGCGGCGCCGTAGGCCAGCGCCCAGGCGGGTCCGGCGCCATCCCACTGCGGGAAGAAGAAGACGGGGAACCATCCCTTGAACATGTCGAAGAGCAGCACCGGGAGCGCGATCCGCCAGCCGAGCACGCGGAACGCGTTGGTCGCCCCGAGGTTGCCGCTCCCCAGACGGCGCAGGTCCACCCCTCGCGTCCACCGCCCCGCCAGGTAGCTCGAAGGTACGGCGCCGAGGAGATAGCTCGCCACGAGGAAGATCACGTTCATTCGCGCCGCTCCCGTCGCCCGCGCACCCGGAAGCGGAGCGGCACCCCGACGAAGCCCCAGCGCTCCCGTAGTCCGTTGTGCAGGTACCGAAGGTAGTGGGCCGGGATCCCCTTCGGCAGGTTCGTGAAGATGACGAACGTCGGCGGCGCGGTGTCGACCTGCGTGGCGTACAGCAGCTTCACCTCCCGCCCCCGGAAGTGCGGCGGCGGCTGCCGCGCCGCGAGCGACCGGAACGCCTCCGTCACCTCACTCGTCGGAATGCGACGCGCGCGCTCCGCCGCGACTTCGAGCACCAGGTCCAACGTCCGCTGCACGCGCTGCCCCGTGAGCGCCGAGGTGAAGATCACCGGGACCCAGCGCAGCGAGGGCGCGCGCTCGCGCAGGTGTCGCTCGTACGCCGCCGCCGTCCCCGTCTCCTTCTCGACCAGGTCCCACTTGTTCGCCACGATGATCAGGCCGCAGCCCGCCTCCCACGCCCGCTCCGCGATCTTCAGATCCTGCAAGTGCACCGGCTCGCTCGCGTCCACGAGCAGCAGACAGACGTCGGCCCGCTCGATCGAGCGCGCCGTCCGCAGCGCACTGTAGTACTCGAGGCTCTCGTCGATCCGCGCCTGCCGCCGCAGTCCGGCCGTGTCGATGAACATCAGGGTGCGCCCGTGGTAGCGGAGCGGCGTGTCGACACTGTCGCGCGTGGTCCCCGGCGTCTCGCCCACCACCATCCGCTCCTCGCCGAGGAGCCGGTTGACGAAGCTGGACTTCCCCACGTTCGGCCTGCCGATCACCGCCACGTGCAGTGTGTCGTCCGGCACGGCGCTCTCGGGCCGGTCCGGCAGCCGCGCCACGACCGCATCCAGCACATCGCCCGAGCCCTTCCCCGAGATCGCGCTCACCGGGAGCGGCTCACCCAGCCCCAGCGCCCAGAAGTCGTGATGCCCCAGGTCTTCCGGCAGGCGGTCCATCTTGTTGACCACCAGGACCACCGGCCGCTCCGCCCGCCGCAACAACCCCGCGATCCGCTCGTCCATCGGGTGCAGCCCCGTCTTGCCATCCACGACGAAGACCAGGACGTCCGCCTCTTCGATCGCGGCCAGGACCTGCCGGCGGATCGCCGCGGCCAGCGGCTCATCCGTTTCCGTCTCGAGCCCACCGGTGTCGATCACGTAGAAGGCGCGGCCGGCCCAATCGGCGCGAGCGAAGTGCCGGTCCCGCGTCACGCCCGGCACGTCCTCGACGATCGCGAGGCGCCGGCCGAGGATGCGGTTGAAGAGCGTGGACTTGCCCACGTTCGGCCGCCCCACCACCGCGACGGCCGGCAGCTCGCGACTCACGATCCGGTCAGGGCACTCGCGGGTTCGAACGCTGCCACGACGCGCGCCGGCGCGAACGCCGCCACGACATCCGCGAACGACACATCGTCGATGAAGACGTCGTCGTGGTTGAGCGCCTCGGCCGGCAGCAGCGCGATGTCGAAGGGAGCCGCGGCGCGCAGCGCATCGAGCAGGGCGCGGCCGGGGAGCAGCCCGGCGGTGTTGACCGACGGTCCGAAGAGCGTGTTCTCGACGCCGATGACCTCGACGGTCGCGCCGGTCGCGGCCGCGAGGCGGTCGCCGAGCGGCGCGAGGACGGGCGCCATGCGCGTACCGGAGAGGAGCACCACCCGGCGACCTTCGAGCCGCGGGACGGCCGGGAGCCCGGCCTCGAAGTCGTCCAGCAGCCGCCGCACCGCACCGACGCCGTTCTCCGTCAGCTCGCCGTCATCGTAATACGCCGCCTCCGGGATCGGCCGGCCGGCAATGAAGAACATCTCATCGCCCGCGTACGCCCACCCCGTGGCGCGCTCGGCGCGAGCCCGCGCCCGCGCCGCGTCGACGCGGTCGATGGCCGCCGCCGCCTCCGCCGGCTCGAGCAGGCGGACCGGCCGGCCGAGGTTGTAGCGCGTCAGTCCGACCGGCACGACCGAGAGCGAGAGGACCCCCGGACCGAGTCGCCACAGATCCTCGATCGTCCGGTCGAGGTGCGGGCCATCGTTCCAGCCGGGGCAGAGCACGACCTGCGTGTGGACTTCGATGCCGGCGTCCACGAGTCGTTCGAGCCGCTCGACGATGTCGCCGCCGCGCGGGACCCCCAGCAGCCGCATGCGCACCTCGGGTTCCGTGGCGTGCACGCTCACGTACAGCGGCGAGAGGCGCTGCTCGATCAGACGCGCGAACCCCTTCGGCCCCAGGTTCGTCAGCGTCACGTAGCTGCCGTAGGTGAACGAAAGACGGAAGTCGTCGTCGCGGAGCCCGAGGGTGCGCCGTACCCCCGGCGGGTTGCCGTCGACGAAGCAGAAGACGCACTTGTTGGCACACTCGCGGACTGCATCCGGCGCGGGGACCACGCCCAATCCATCCTCGGGGTCCTTCTCGATCTCGTAGATCGTCGCGCGGCCGCCATCCGCCGGCACCACTTCCAGCTCGACCCGCGATTCCGCTTCGAAGAAGCGGAAATCGATCGTGTCCCGCACCGGCTCGCCGTTGATCCGCACGATGCGGCTGCCGATCTCGAGCCGCAGCTCTTCGGCGATCGTCCCCGGAAGGACCTCTGCGATCCGAACCATGCCCCTTGCGCTTCGGGGCGGCTGGACGGCCGCCCCGAAAGAGTGCGTACATCGTTGAGACGACAAAGATAACCAACGCCGCCCCTTGCTTCAAGCGGACGCCGCTCCGGAGCGCTGCGTCCGCTGGTTCGGAGCCGCTCGGCCGCCCGCGCGCTCGCGACGCGCGTGTGCGACTCCGGACCGACGCGACGGCCGCTCCAACGCGGCTCACCGACGGGTTCGGAGCCGTGCGGCCGTTCGCTGCGCCCGGTTCGGGGGCGCGCACGACTCCGAAGTGACGCGACGACCGCTCTAACTCCGCAGGAACCGGAGCACCACGCCGACGGCGAGCACCGCGATCCCGGCGGCGACGAGGCGTCCGTCGTTGCGCAGCATCCCGGCGGCGCCGAGCGCCCCGCCGGTGATGAAGAGCGCGATCTTCCAGTTCAGGTAGGGGTCGGGCCCCCGTCGCTCGCGTGAGGGGCGGAACCAGCCCATGAGGGGCCGCCGGTCAGCGCGGCGCGCGCCGCTCGAGGAACCGGCGCACGCCCGCGCGCGTGTCTTCGGTCATGCGCGCCAGGACGTTGACCTCTGCGCCGCGGGCGATGGCCTCCTCGAAGCTCGCGCCGTCGATGCCGTAGAAAAGCCGCTTGACGAGCCGGAGCGCGGAGGGCGAGCGGGCCGCCAGCTCGCGCGCGTACTCGGCGGCATCCGCGTCGAACGTGGCCGCGGGGAGGATCCGGTTCACCAGCCCGATGCGATGCGCGACGTCGGCCTCGATCCGGTCGCCACGGGCGACCAGCTCGAAGGCGATCTTCTCGCCGCACGCGCGCCTGAGCAGCGCCATGACCATGGCCGGCACGAATCCCAGGTGCACCTCGGGGTAGCCGAAGCGCGCGTCCTCCGCGGCGAGCACCACATCGCAGGCGGTGGCCAGCCCGGCGCCGCCCGCGAAGGCGTGGCCGTGGACCGCCGCGACGATCGGCTTGGCCAGCCGCCGCATCAGGACCAGCAGCGCGCCCAGCGCCTCGGCATCCGCCAGGTTCTCGAGCGGCCCCGCGCCGGCCGCGATCTTCTCGAGCTGCGCCAGGTCGGCGCCGGCGCAGAAGTCGGGCCCGGCGCCCCGCAGCAGGACCACCGCCACCGCATCATCGGCCTCCGCGCGCAGGAACGCCTCGCGCAGCTCGGCCACCGTGCGGTCGTCCAGCGCGTTCCGCTTCTCCGGCCGGTTCAGCGTGACCGCGGCGACGCGGTCTTCGACGCCGTAGAGGATCCGCCCGAATTCAGCCATCCTCGCCCCGTTCGGTCGCCTCGGCGTACACCTGCTCCGGGACCTCGATCTCCATGCGCAGCAGCGCCGTCGAGAAGGTCTTCCCCTGCGCGTCGGTCATCAGAGAGACTGTGCCTCCGCCGTCCAACGCGTTGTGGAGCAGGAAGTTGAGCGCCTTCAGATTCGGCAGCTCGAAGCGTTCCACGGCGCCGTGCACCAGGCCGTCGAAGTGCGCGCGGACCGCGGCCGTCGTCACCTGGTCGACGAGCAGCGGGTAATACTCGGGGCGGCGCGCGATCAAGCCGACGTTGACGGTGTCGCCCTTGTCCCCCGATCGCGCGTGCGCGAGCCGCATCAGTGAGAGTTTCGGCATGGTCCCCTCCTCCACCCCGTCCGTCACTCGCCCGGCTGGTGCGGCTCGTGGCGCTGTACGTAGCGCGCGAGCCAGATCACGAGCCCCAGGAAGAGGACGACGAACGCGGCGACGACGTTCCAGATCAGCGTCAACGTGAACAGCGCCAGGATGATCAGGATCGGGAGCAGGATCTCGACGAGCAACCTGTTCCTGCGTGCGTTCATGCCTCGGTCACCTCCACCCGCAGCTTCGGCTCGATCTCGCTGCGGTCGATCAGCGCCGGCCAGAAGGCAACGATCTCCTGCACCCTCGGGCGGCCGCCGGCGAAGCCGGTCACGCTCGGCGGCCCCGTCAGGATGAGCGGCGCGATCTCCCGCGTGAAGCGTTCGACCGGGCCACGCTCCTCGCTCCGCACGGCCACCCGGAGCTGGACTTCCGGCAGGTCCGCCGGCGGTGGTCCCGCCAGCGGGCCGTGCGTCGCGTTCCACCCCACGTACTCCGTCCGGATCTCGTCGAAGCGTAGCCCCATCCGGTCGAGCCTCTCCCGCAGGATCCGGTCCGCGGCCTGCGCCTTGGCCACGGCGTCCGGCCAGGCGTAGACCAGCGTGCCCACCGCCTTGTAGCCGGCGCCGTACGAGATCGAGACCTTCAGCTTGTCCGTCGGCCCGGTCCCCCGGACGCCGCTCACGCGCACGCGGTCCGGCGCCTCCTGCTCTAGGTGGATCGTGGTGAAGTCCGCGATCACATCGGGCGTGATGTATGCCCGCGGGTCGCCCATCTCGTAGACCAACTGCTCCGTCACCGTCCCGACGCTGACGCGGCCGCCGGTCCCCGCATGCTTGGTGACGATAAAGCTGCCGTCGGGCGCCGCCTCGATGATCGGGAAGCCGACGTCGGCCAGATCCGGGATCGTCTCCCAGTCGAGCAGGCAGTTCCCGCCCGTCGCCTGCGCGCCGCACTCGTTGATGTGGCCTGCGACCACGCCCGCCGCGAGCCGGTCGTGGTCGGCCGGCGACCAGCCGAACTCGTGGATCATCGGCGCGTACGTCAGCGCGGTGTCCGTCGAGCGCCCCGTGATGACCACCGTGGCGTCGCGCTCGAGCGCGGTCACGATGGGCCGCGCGCCGATGTACGCGTTCGCGCTCTGGACCCGGTCCAAAACATCGGTGAGCGGGCGGCCCGTCTCCATGTTGCGCAGCTCGTGGCCGCGGGCGATCAGGTCTTCGAGGCGCTCGAGGATGTCGTCACCGAGGATGACGCCGACCCGCACGCCGCCGGCGAGCCCCGCCTTGCGCGCCTCGTCGAGCACCGCATCGCGGCACGCCTCGATGTTCACGCCGCCCGCGTTCGCAATGACGCGGATCCCGCGCTCCACGCAGTCCGGAAGGATCTCGCCCATCAGGGGGACGAAGTCGCGGGCGTACCCCTGCGAAGCGTCGCGCGCGCGCTGCTTCTGGAGGATCGACATCGTGACCTCGGCCAGGTAGTCGAGCATCAGGTAGTCGATCGGGCCGCGCCGGACCTGCTCGACCGGCGCATCCAGCCGGTCGCCCCAGAAGCCCTGGCCGGACGCGATGCGAATGATCTTTTCCGTCATCGATTGTCACCGGTCATGATCGGGTCGGAACTCCGTCGCCCGCCTCGCGCAACCCACCGAACGGCCCGATGTGCGGCCCCGGGTTGTGCAGTGCGGCGCCGAGCGCGAGCGCCAGGACGTCGCGCGTCTCCTCGGGCACGATCACCGCATCCACGAAGCCGCGCGCTGCGGCGTAACGGGCATCGAGCTGGTGCTCGTAGTCCGCGCGGACGGCATCGATCCGGGCCTGCAACTCGGCATCCGGCGCACGGCCCTGCTTGCGCAACTCCTCGAGCTGGGGGCCGAAGAGCGCAACGACGGCGCTCTCGCCCTCCATCACGCCCATCCGCCCCGTCGGCCAGGTGAAGATGAAGTCCGGATCGAAGCCCTGTGCCGCCATCGCGTAATAGCCCGCGCCCGACGCGTGATTGACGGTCAGGACCAGCTTCGGCACGGTCGCGGTCGCCATCGCCTCGACGAAGCGGGCGCCGGCGCGGATGATCCCCGACTGCTCCGCCTCAGTGCCGACCATGAAGCCGCTCACGTCCTGGATGAAGAGGAGCGGCGTGCCGTGCCGGTTCATGGTCTCGATGAAGTAGGCGGTCTTCTCCGCGCTGTCCGTGTAGACAATGCCGCCGAAGCGGGGTGGTCCGCCGCGCGGGTCCTTGAGCATCCCCCGCGCGTTCGCGATCACGCCCACGGCGTGGCCGCAGATGCGGGCGGCGCCGCAGATCATCTCGGGCGCGTAGTCGGCCTGGAACTCGTCGAAGCGACCCTCATCGAGCAGGCAGGCGAGGAGGTCGCGGACGTTGTACGGCTGGCGGTGGTCGTCCGGGAGGATGTCGTAGAGAGCCGCCGGATCACGCTCCGGCGGCCGCGCTCGCGACGCATTCGCGCCGCCCGGCGGCGTGTACGGCAGCTCGGCGATCAGCTCGCGGATGCGGGACACGCACGCCCGGTCGTCGGGGACCCGGTAGTGCGCCACCCCGCTCAGCGTCGTGTGCGTACGCGCGCCGCCGAGCGTCTCGGCATCCACGGTCTGGCCGATCGCGCCCTTCACCAGGTTCGGGCCGCCCAGCCCCATGAAGCTGGTGCCCTCGACCATCAGGATCACGTCCGACAGCGCGGGCAGGTACGCGCCGCCCGCGATGCACGGCCCCATGACCGCCGCGATCTGCGGTACGCGCAGGTACCGTCGCATGATCGAGTTGTAGTAGAAGATCCGGCTCGCGCCGTACTGGCCCGGGAAGACGCCGCCCTGGTACGGGAGGTTGACGCCCGCGGAATCGACCAGGTAGATGATCGGGATGCGGCAGCGCATCGCGATCTCCTGCGCGCGCAGCATCTTCTTGATCGTCTCCGGCCACCACGAGCCGGCTTTCACGGTGGCATCGTTCGCCACCACGACGACGGGCCGGCCATGGATCGTGCCCACGCCCGTCACCACACCCGCCGCCGGCGCCTTCCCCTCGTACTCGTCGTAGGCGATCAGCAGCCCGACCTCGAGGAAGCGCGTCCCCGGATCCAGCAGCAACTGGATCCGCTCCCGCGCGGTCAGCTTCCCCTGCGCGTGCTGGCGCTCGATCTTGTCCGGACCGCCGCCCTCGCGGGTCCGCGCCTCCAGCTCCAGCAGCTCCTGCACCCGCTGCCGCAGCCGCCCGGCCATCGCCGGCGGGCCGGCCCTACTCGCGGCTTTGACCATGCTCGGCGAACCAGCCACGGATGTACTCGATCGGCTCCGAGGTCGGTGTGCCGGGCCCGAAGATGCGGCCCACGCCCATCTTGCGCAGCTCCGCCGCATCCTCCTCCGGGATGATCCCACCACCCGTGACCAGGATGTGATCGGCGCCCTGTTCGCGCAGCAGCTCGAGGATCCGACGAAACAGCGTCATGTGCGCGCCCGAGAGGATCGAGAGCGCCACCACGTCCACATCCTCCTGGACGGCCGCGTTCACGATCATCTCCGGCGTCTGGTGCAGGCCCGTGTAGATCACCTCGAAGCCTGCATCGCGAAAGGAACTGGCGATCACCTTCGCGCCGCGGTCGTGCCCGTCCAGCCCCGGCTTGGCCACGAGCACGCGGATCTTCCGTTCGGCCATCGTGGTCTGTCCTCTATTCATGCGCGATTGATCGATCGTTCGTTCGTCTGCGTTCACAACGGATGAAGCTACTGCGCTGCCGGAGGGTGGGCAAGGAAGTGCGCACCCGCACAACGGCCGGGCGGCATCGCGATATCACGACATTACGACATCACGCCGCGCCGCGTGCGGCGCGCGCCGGAGGCCTGTGGAGCGGATGTGGAGTCGGCGGGATCGCGACGCCTTTCGATCCGGCGCGCGTCGCAGACGCCCACGAACGCCAACCGCTCGGCCCGACCGGCGTGGCAGAACCGAAGCGGTGCATGGGCCGCACCGCGATGGTGCCGCTTCCGAGCGCGGTCCACAGCAAAACCGCGTCGCTCCGCGGTTTCCGCGGCGGCACCCGAGTTGCCCGGAGAGCGGCGCCCACCGAGCATCACGACGCCAACCTTCCAGTGGAGGACCGTATCGATGCGAAGAATCCAGAGAGTGACCGTCGCGGGGTGCACGCTTGTCGTCCTCGGCGCGGGCGGCTGCACCGATGTACCGATGCAGTCGCGGCGAGCGGAGGTCCTGGCGCCGCGGTTCGCCACGGTGATCACCGAGCGCGTGCCGTACACGCCGCCGCAGGATTCGACCGGTGCGTACCTGCTGCCGAAGGCGTGCGACGTGCTGATCGGCGAGCCGGCGGTCGAGGCGGGCGACCCGGCCGCGACCATGTACGCGCACCAGCTCTTCGTGGACGTGCCGGCGGGCTCGACCGTGCGGCTGCTCCCCGACACGACGCTCACGCTGCCGGCGGGGGTCGAGCACGATGTGATGCTGGATGATACCGGAACGCCGGCGCCGGGCGGCACGGTCTTCGGCTGCGATGCCCGAGATCCCGACGACCCGACGCAGCCGGTGGTGGACCCGGTGACGGGCGAACCGGCCAAGGGCAACGGCATCGTGGTCGGCACGAGCGGCATCACGCTCGACCTGAACGGCTACGGGATCCGGAGCTGGATCTCGGCCGCGTCGTTCGACCCGGCGCTGGAAGGCGTGGGGATCGCGGTCGCCGGCTCCGGCGTCACGGTGACCAACAGCCGCGTGGACGGCGCCGACGGCGGCCCGGTCATCTCGGTGGTCTCCGGCTTCGCCGACAACATCGACATCGAGGCGGAGAACCCCACCTTGAGCGGACTGGTCGTCGACCACGATGGCGACCCGGCGACGCCGGACGAGTACAACCTCGTCGTGGCCGGCTCCGTTCGGCTGCGGCGCTTCACCGGCACCGCGACCGTGAACGCCATCGCGAGCGTGGGCCCGGACCCCGCGGCCGGCGAAGGCCTGCTGCTCCGGGATTGTCTCTCGCAGAGCGTGACCGTGACGAACAGCCGCTTCATCGGCGGCGCCGAGGGCGTCTTCATCCGCGAGTGCAGCGGCGTCACGTTCGAGGACAACTTCGTGAGCTCGCCGAGCGGCAACGGCATCTCGACGCGTGAGGCCCAGTCCCTCGCAACGAGTCCGATCGTGATCCGCGACAACACGATCGCGGACACGGGCCTGTCGGGAATCCTCTGGGGCCGTGAATCGGTCAACGCCGCCGGCCTCACCATCGAGGGCAACGACATCTCGGGATGGGGGACCTGCGGCTTCGAGCTGGGCGAGCGCGACGCCGAGATCGCGCCGCTCACGCTGGCGCAGATCGAGGCGGCGAACACCTTCCCCGCGAACGCGGCGAACACGACCTGCGTCGAAGGCGGGTGACGACGATGACCGACGGCGCCGCCCCCGGGGAACCCCGACCTGTCGCTATCGGGGGCGCAGGCGGCGGTAATGTAGCGCCCCCGGGGGCGGTCGTTCGGCGCGGCGCCGGGCCCTCGCGGCCCGGCGTCGCCCGCTCGGTCCGCCGCCCCGGTCCTACGCCTCACTCCTTCGTCGCCACGGCGATCACGCGCGGCGACTCGTGGGTGAACGGCTCGCCTGTCCAGTCCCCGTAGTAGCGGACGTCCCGGAAGCCGGCGGCGGTGAGCAGCCCGTGGATCTCGGTGGCGGTGCGCAGGCGCAGGGCGTGGCGCTTCTCGCCGTGTTCCTCGCCCCTGCGCCAGCGCAGGCGCTCGTAGCTGATCCCGCTGACGGGGTCGAAGCGGCGCCGGACGCGGACCTCGATACCGTTGGGGAGCGTCCAGCGGTCGCGGGCGGCGTAGGTACAGACGACGTCGTCGCGGTGCATGCTCTCGAGCAGGAACCGGCCGCCGCGTCGGAGCACGCGATGCGTCTCGACGAGCGCGCGGAGGTCTTCGGCGTCCTCGAGGAAGAGGCCGAGACTCGTGAAGACGTTGATCACGGCATCGAAGCACGCGTCGCGGAACGGGAGCGCGCGCAGGTCGGCCGCGGCGAAGCGCGCCGGTTGGCCGGCGGCGCGGGCGCCGGCCGCGGCGCGGCGCAGCAGGTCGACGGAGAGATCCGCGCCGAACGCGGTCTGGCCGGCCGCGGCGAGGAGGTTCGTGTGGCGCCCCCAGCCGCAGGGCAGATCCAGGACCCGGGCGCCGTAGGGCAGACCGAGCAGTTCGAGGATCGCGCCGACCTCGCGCCGGCTCTCACGCTCGGGGAAGAGATCCTCGTGCAGCCGGAAGAAGGTCTCGTCGAAGTAATTGCGCCACCACGCCACGGCCCCGCCCCCGGAACGCGGTTCAGCGGGGCGTCGTCGAGCCGGCGCCGGACGGCGCGGACTCGAGGCGCAGCGCGAGCCGCTCGATGCGCCGGCCCTCCATCGAGACCACGTGGAGCCGGCCGCCGGGGAACTCGACCTCATCGCCGACGCCCGGGATCCGGCCGAAGCGGCCCATCACGTACCCGGCGATCGTCGTGTACTCGTCCTCGGGCAGCCGGAGTCCGTAGCGCTCGTTCAGCTCGAAGATCGGCACGGTCCCGTTCAGCAGCACCTCGCCGCCGGGCAGCTCTTCGATCTCGAGCGGCTCGGCTTGTTCGTGCTCATCGCGGATCTCACCGACGATCTCTTCGATCAGGTCCTCGATCGTCACGATCCCCGCGGTGCCGCCGTATTCATCGACCACCACCGCCATGTGGACGCGCTCGCGCTGCATCTCGCGGAGCAACCCCTCGATGTCCTTGCTGTCCGGAACGAACGGCACCGGCCGGATCAGCTCGGCGAGAGTGCCGCGATCCTCCTTCTGCGCCCACCAGACCTCTCGTGCCAGGACGATCCCGAGGATCCGGTCCAGCGATTCCTCGTACACCGGGATCCGCGAGTGGCCCTTCTCGAGGATCAGCGCCGCCGCCTCGTCGATGGTCGCATCGACCGGGAGCGCCGCGATGTCCGTGCGCGGCGTCATGACCTCGCCCGCCGTGGTCTCCGAAAGATCGAAGACGCCACGGATCATCTCGACCGGCTCCTCCGCCAGCGCGCCCTGCTCGTACAACTGTGTCACCAGCATCTCGATCTCTTCCGGCCGGTGCACCCGCTCGACCTCCGTGGGCGCCTGGAGACCGAGCGCCCGCAGCAGCAGGTTCGCGGAACCGTTGAGCAGCGCAATGAAGGGCGCGAAAACCTTCGAGAAGAAGATCAGCGGACCCGCCGTCCAGAGACTCGTGGGCTCCGGGAAGAGCAGCGCCAGAGACTTCGGCGCGAGTTCGCCCAGCACGATGTGCAGGAAGGTGATGAACGCGAACGCGACGGGCGCGGCCACGCCGTGACTGGCCACGACGTTCCAGGGCGGCGGCAGCCCGTCGAACGCCTGGATCAGGATGGCGGCCACCGTGCTCTCGCCGACCCACCCCAGACCGAGCGAGGCGAGCGTGATTCCGAGCTGGGTCCCCGAGATGTAGTGGTCGAGGTTTACGATCGCTCGACGTGCGAGTCGAGCCCGCCGGTTGCCGTGCTCGACCAACGCATCGATGCGCGTGCGGCGCGCACCGACCAGCGCGAACTCGGCGGCCACGAAGAAGCCGTTGGCCAGCACGAGCACGATGACCAGAATGAGACGCCAGGCGATCTCGCTACCGCTCAGAGCCGCCTCCGCTCACCTGCTTCCAGATCCGGCACGGTGGCCGCCCGCTGCGGCCACGCCCGCCGTCGGTGGGTGCATCAGAAGAACACCGGCTCCCGATAATTGCCGAAGACCGCTTCGAGTGCGTGGCGGATCTCGTAGAGCGTGCAGTACGCCCGCGCGCAGTCGAGCATCGGTTCGACGACGTTCTCCCCGCGCTCGCCCGCCTGCCGCAGACGCTCCAGCGCGGCCCGGACCTCGGCATCGTCGCGCCTGGCCCGCAGCTCCGCCAGCCGCTCGCGCTGGCGCCGCTCCGCCTCCTCGCCCACCTTCAGGATCTCGATGTCCGCGTCCTCGTTGCCGCCCCGGAACGCGTTGACGCCGACCACGAGCCGGTCGCCGGCCTCGATCTCCCGCTGCTGCCGCTCGGCGCTGCGCGCGATCTCCCGCTGGAAATAGCCCTGCTCGATGCCGGGGACCACGCCCCCCAGCGCATCGACCTCGGCGAAGATCGCTTCCGCCTGCCGCTCGAGCTCATCGGTCATGGCCTCGACGAAGTACGAACCCGCGAGCGGGTCGATCGTGTTCGCCACGCCGGTCTCGTAGGCCAGGATCTGCTGCGTCCGCAGCGCGATCCGGACCGACTTCTCGGTGGGGAGCGCCAGCGTCTCATCCATCGAGTTGGTGTGCAGCGACTGCGTGCCGCCCAGCACCGCGGCCAGCGCCTGGTATGCGACGCGAACGATGTTGTTTTCCGGCTGTTGCGCCACCAGCGTCACGCCCGCGGTCTGCGCGTGGGTGCGCAGCCGCCATGACTCTTCCTTCTTCGCGCCGTACACCTCGCGCATGCGCCGCGCCCAGATCCGCCGCGCGGCACGGAACTTCGCGATCTCCTCGAAGAAGTCGTTGTGGACGTCGAAGAAGAACGAGAGTCGCGGCGCGAAGTCGTCCACGTCGAGCCCGCGCGCGATGCCGCGCTCGACGTACTCGAAGCCGTTGCGCAGCGTGTACGCCAGCTCCTGCGCGGCGGTCGAGCCGGCTTCCCGGATGTGGTAGCCGCTGATCGAGATCGGGTTGTACTTCGGCGCGTGCGCCGAGCACCACTCGAACATGTCGACGATCAGCTTCAGCGCGGGCTCCGGCGGGTAGATCCACGCGTGCTGCGCCATGTACTCCTTGAGGATGTCGTTCTGGACGGTGCCGCGCAGCTTCTCCGCCGCCACACCCTGCCGTTCCGCCGCCGCGACGTAGAAGCAGAACAGGATGATGGCCGGCCCGTTGATCGTCATGGAAACCGAGACCTGGTCGAGCGGGATGCCGTCGAAGAGCGTCTCCATGTCGGCCAGACTCGAGATCGCCACCCCGCACTTCCCCACTTCGCCCAGCGACCGCGGATGGTCCGAGTCGTACCCCATCAGCGTCGGGAAGTCGAACGCCACGCTCAGCCCCGTCTGCCCGTGCTCGAGCAGGTAGTGGTAGCGCCGGTTCGTCTCCTCCGACGTACCGAAACCGGCGAACTGGCGCATCGTCCAGAGCCGCGTGCGGTACATCGTGGTGTACGGCCCGCGCGTGAACGGGTACTCGCCCGGGAAGCCGAGCCGGTCCGTGTACGCCTCCACGGGCGGCGCATCGAGCGGCGTGTACAGCGGCGCGACGGGCGTGCCGGAGACGGTCGTGAAGTCGATCTCCCGCGTCGGCACCCGCTGGTACGCCGCCTCCCATTCGGCCAGCCGCGCCCGCAGCTCGGCCACTTCGCGCTCACGCTCGCGGAGTTGCTCTGCAACGTCCGCCATCGCGACATCCCGGTCCGTGGTCCCCATGCTCAGCCGTCCCGTGTGCAGTTCATGTATCACGTCGGCGCGGCGCTTCTACCCCGTTGCGGCGCGCACGATTCGCGCCGCCAGTTCATAGGGCGTCTCGCGCCCCGCTTCGAGCGCCGGGAGCGCCTCCTCGAGCACCGCCTCACCGCCGCGATCCAGCCAAACCCATTCTTTCAACGTCCGGAGCACCACTTCCCGCACGCGCTCCGCCAACCGTGCGCGCCGCCGGCGTCCCAGCTCGCCCGACCCGGACAGCCAGGCCATGTGTGCGTCCAGCGCGCCGACGAGCTCCGGCACGCCTTCCCCGCTCTCCGCCACCGTCCGCAGCACCGGGATCGACCAGGGCCGCGGTTCGGCCGGAGGCTCCGCGCCGCCGGCGCGGGCGTCGGGCACGGGCCGGGGATCCCGCTCATCGCCCTCGGTCCGGGCCGCGGCATCGGACATCCGAGCCCGCGCCGCTGGATCCTCAGCCCGGGCGCGCCCCACGCGCGCCAGGTCGACCCCGTGATGCGCCGGCACGCGCATCCCCTGGCCGCCGCTGCGCAGCCGCAGCGCCATCTCGATCTCGCGCGCGAGCCGCTCGGAGCCGGGACGGTCCGCCTTGTTCACCACGAAGAGATCCGAGATCTCCATGAGACCCGCCTTCATGGCCTGGACCGAGTCCCCGGACTCGGGGACCAGGACCACGACGGTGCTGTCCGCGGCCGCCGCGATATCCAGCTCGGACTGCCCGACGCCGACCGTCTCGATGAGGATCCGGTCGAAGCCGAACGCGTCGAGCACATCGGCCACCTCCTTCGTGGTGACGGCCAGCCCGCCGAGCGAGCCGCGCGAGGCCATGGATCGGATGAAGACGCCGGTATCGAGCGAGACCTCGCTCATGCGGATGCGGTCGCCGAGCAGCGCGCCGCCGGTGAAGGGCGAGGTCGGGTCCACCGCGACGACGGCCACGGTTTCGCCGCGCTCCCGGTACACCGAGACCAGCGCCGCCACGAGCGTCGACTTCCCCGCGCCCGGCGGCCCCGTGATCCCGATCCGCTGCGCGCGCCCGAGCGAGGCGTGCAGCTCGCTCAGGATCGCCTGGAACCCCGGCCGCGCGTTCTCGACCCGCGTGATCACGCGCGCGAGCGCCGTCCGCTTCCCCGCCCTGAACTCCGCAAGGAGATCCCGATCGGCCGCCGTGAGTTCGTCGCCGCCCATGGCTTGGAAGATGCCCACACGTGCAGGGCCTGTCAAACGGCGAGCCCGGCCTGCCGCCGCCTCACCGCGGCCCCTCGCGCGACGGCCGGATCCCCCGCGCGTGTCGGAGCGGGTTCTCGAGCAGATGCGTCGGGATGATGAACGCGACCACGAACAGGAACAGCGAGAGCGCCAGCCCCACACCAAGCAGCCACAGCTTCCCCAACGCCAGGAACGTGATCGCCGAGATCAGTGCGACCGTCACCGCGAACAGACTCACCAGGACACGCCGGACCTGGAGCAGAAGGAACCGCTCCGCGTGCACCACGTCCCGGGGGTGGACACGGATCCGGAACTCCTCGCGCTCGGCGCGCCGCAGGATCTCGCGCACCCCGACCACCGCGGTCCGCGCATCTTCCATGAAGCCGCGCGCCACCGCCGTGGGCTCGCGCGCCACCGCACGCAACAGCTCGCCGCGCATCCGGCGGATGACCGGCCGCGCGATGTCCAGCCCGTTGAAATACGCATCGTAGCGGAAGCCGATCCCCTCGAGCAGCACGGCGGCGCGGAAGAAGTAGACCAGCTCGCGGGGCAGGATCAGCGGCCACGTATAGAAGGTGTCCATGATCTCCTGCACCGCCTGCTGCACGGCGCGGGGGCCCAGCTCGCGCGCCCGCTCGATGACCGCCATGATCTCGCCCGCCGCATCCCGCACTTCGGCGCGCGAGATCGAGGGATCGATCATCCCCAGTTCGTACATCCCGCTGATCATCGCGTCCAGGTCGTCGCGGCCGGCGGCGAGCGCGATGCGGACGATCTGGTCACGGGTCGAGCGACTGAGCTGGATCGCCATCCCCCAGTCGAGGAAGACGAGCCGGCCCTCGGCATCGACCAGGATGTTGCCGGGGTGCGGGTCGGCGTGCATGAAGCCGTCGACGAGGAGCATGCGGAGGTAGACCTCGGCGAGCGTCTCCATGATCCGGCGGAATTCGAGTTCGCCGCTCGCGAAGCGCTCCGTCAGGTGGTCGATCTTGGCGCCGGGCACCCACTCCATGACAAGGACGCGGCGGCGGGTGAACGCCTCGAAGACGCGGGGGGCGCGCACGCGGCGGTCCCGGGCGAAGTGTTCGCGGAAGACGGCAATGTGGCCGGCCTCCTGGCGGAAGTCCATCTCTTCGCGGATGCGGACACTGAACTCGCGGACCACGGTGGTGAGCGCGCGGACGTGGTGGTTGGGTGCGAGGATGTTGAGGAGATAGAGTACGCGGAACGAGATGTCGAGGTCGACGGCGATGAGCGCCTCGACGCCGGGTCGCAGCACCTTGACGGCGACGTCCTCGCCGGCGACGCGGGCGCGGTGGACCTGGCCGAGACTGGCCGCGGCGACGGGTTCGCGGTCGAAGGCCTGGAAGACGTGGTCGATCGGCTGACCGAGTTCGCTGGCGATCACGGACTCGATGACATCGGGCGGATCCGGCGGCACGCGGTCCTGGAGCCGGCCGATGGCCGAGAGGTACGGCTCGGGCAGGATGTCGGCGCGCGCGCTGAAGACCTGCGCGAGCTTGATGAAGGTCGGGCCGAGCGCGGCAATGGTTGCGGTGAGCCGTTCGGCGCGGCGTGCGTGGTCGGCCTCGGTGCGGCGCTTGGGCGCCCCGAAGAGGATCCAGCGGCGCCGGTCGCGGAGGAAGGCCAGAACGAAGGGGCTGAGGCGCCGGATGATCGCGGCCGTACGCCGCCACCGCTTCATAGCAGGACCGCGGACGCGAGGCCGAGCAGGAGGAAGAACCCCGCGAGGTCGGTGAACGTGGTGACGAAGATCGAGGACGCGACAGCGGGGTCCACGCCGAGGCGTTCGAGCAGGATCGGCACGAAGGCGCCGGCGAAGGAGGCGACGACCAGGTTCCCCCACATCGCGAGGAGGACGACCAGGCCGAGCAGCGGCGAGGCGGTCCAGAACTCCGGATAGAGGACGCCGAGGAGCCAATTGGTGACGGCGACGAAGCCGCCGAGCGCGGCGCCGTTCACCAGGCCGACGAGGACCTCCTTGCCGACCACGCCCCAGCGGCGTGCATCGCGCTCGTCGCTGAGCGCGAGGCGCCGCACCGTCACGGCGAGCGCCTGCGTCCCCGCGTTGCCGCCCATCCCCGCGATCACGGGCATGATGACCGCCAGGATGGCGAACGCCTGGATGGTGTCGATGAAGATGCCGACGACGGACGCGGCGATCGCGGCGGTGATCAGGTTCAGCAGGAGCCAGGGCAGGCGGCTGCGCACGGCATCGAGCCAGCCGCCGCGGACCTCCTCCGCGACGACGCCGCCGAGCCGCAGGATGTCCTCGGTTTGCTCCGCTTCCATGACATCGATGACGTCGTCCCAGGTCACCCGGCCCAGGAGCACGTTGTCCGGGCCGACGACGGGGACGGACGGCACGTTGTAGCGCGCGATGAGTCGCCCGACCTCTTCCTGGTCCATGTCCGCCGGCACGGCGACCACCGGGGGTTCGACGAGGTCCCGCACCCGGGCGTGCGGCTCGGCCAGGACCAGTCGCTGGAGCGAGAGCGTGCCGAGCAGCCGCCGGAGCAGGTCCACCACGAAGATGGTGTAGAAGTCGCCCCCGATCTCACGCGCCTGGCGACGGACCTCCTCGATGGCCTGCGCGGCCGTCAGGTGGACGGAGATCGCGACCAGCTCGGTGGTCATGATCCCGCCGGCCGACTCGTCGTCGTACTGGAGCAGCTTGCGCAGCTCACCGGCCTCGAGGCGCGGCAGCACGGCGAGGATCCGGGCCTGCTCCTCCGGCGGCAGCTCGCCGATCAGGTCGACGGCATCGTCGTCGGAGAGCTCCGAGATGAGTTCGCCGATCCGGTCGGGCTCGAGCGCCGCGAGGATCTCCTCGGGGTGCTCCTCGCTCTCCATCTCGGCGAGCGTCTCGGAGGCGAGTTCGGCGGGGAGCAGTCCGAGCAGGTAGACGCGGTCGTCCTCGTCCAGCTCCTCGACCACGTCGGCCACGTCACTGGGGTGCAGATCGGACAGGAGCGTCTGCAACATGGCCGCATCCCGCGCGTCGATGAGCTCGAGGATCCGCTCGAGCTGGAGACCGGAGGCCTCCGCCGGCCGCGACGGGTCGATCGTGCTCATCTCTCGATCCGGCCCGGCGCCGCCGGCGCTTCCCCGCCCACGGGGGCCACGCCGCCCGCCGAGAGGATGTAGGTGAACGCCTCCTCAAGCGTCCACGAGAGCGGAATGACTTCACGGCGCGCGACCACGACGAGGTATCCGGTCGTGGGGTTCGGCGTCGTCGGGATGAACACGGTCACGCCGTCCTCGACGCGGGCCGCCGCGGCCGCGGGCGCGCGCGTCGTGATGAAGCCGATCGACCAGCGCCCCGGCCCGGGGTACTCGACCAGGACGACGTCGCGGAAGAAACGCTTGTCCTCGCCGAAGACCGTTCGCACGATGCGGTTCGACGCGGTGTAGAGCCGGCGCGTGAGGGGGAACCGTTCGAGGACGGCGTGCCACGACGCGACGACGCGCGCGCCGACCGCCCGTTCCGCGGCCCATCCGACCGCGACGAGCAGCGCGAGGAGGAGGAGCAGGCCGAGGCCGGGGATCGCGATCCCGATCGCGGGATAGATGATGTCGCCGAGCAGCCCGTCCAGGCGTTCGAAGATCCACCACAGGACGACCGCGGTAATGCTGACCGGCGCGATCACGACGAGTCCGGCGATCAGGTGCCGCCGCAGCGACCGTCCGACCTCGCGCGCGCTCACCGGTCCTCCTCGAGGCGGCGCAGGATCGCCTCCTGCCGCGCCCACATCGCGGACCGCTCGCGATCCGCGCCCTCAGGGTGTTCGAAGCCGAGGACGTGCAGCGTGCCGTGGATCGCGAGCCGCGCCAGCTCTTCGCGAGGCGCGATGCCGAGCGACTGCGCCTGCCGTAGCGCCTGGTCCCAGCCGATGTAGACGTCGCCGACGACGGGCGCACCCGGCTCGTGCAGCGCGAAGGAGATGACGTCCGTCGGGCCGGCGTGCCCGAGGTAACGCTCGTTCAGCTCGGAGATCATCGCGTCGTCCACCAGCGCGATGGACAGTTCCGCGTCGGCCACGGCCTGGTCTTCGAGCGTGGCCAGCGCGGCGCGGCGCACCTGCTCCGACGCCTCGCGCTTCCCGATCCCGGCGCGCCGGTCGAGTCGCGCCTCCACGCTCACCCGCACGCGCCGCTCCGTCATCCACGGCCGGCTGCGGCGCCGGGAGCCGCCGCCGGCGTACCCTCCGGCTCCTCGCGCGCCGACGGATAGTCGATCCGCTGGTGGTAGATCCCCGCCAGCCCGCTGACGAACTGGTCCTTGATCCGCGCCAGCTCCTGGAGCGTCAGCGGCGCGTCCTCGAGCTGGCCCTGCGCCATCTTGCCTTCGACGATGCGATCGACCAGCGCGCGGATCCGCTCGGGCGTCGGATCCTGGAGCACCCGCGCCGCCGACTCGACCGAGTCGGCCAGCATCACGATCGCCGTCTCCCGCGACTGTGGCCGCGGCCCCGGATAGGCGAAGTCCCGCTCATCGAACTCGCCGTCCGGGTCCAGTTCGCGAGCGCGCTCGTAGAAGAAGCTGATCTGCTGCGTCCCGTGGTGCTCCGCGATGAACGCGCTCACGGACGCCGGCAGCTTCCCCTCCCCGGCCAGCCGGAGCCCTTCCACCACGTGGTTGCGCACGATCATCGCCGACGTGGCCGGCTTCAACTTGTCGTGCGGATTCCGACCCTGCGGCTGGTTCTCGATAAAGTACTGCGGCTTGAGCGTCTTGCCGATGTCGTGGTAGTAGACGCCGACCCGGGTGAGCAGCGCGTTCGCGCCGATCGCCCGCGCCGCCGCTTCCGCCAGGTTCGCCACGTTCAACGTGTGCGAGAACGTGCCCGGCGCCTCCCGCTGCAAACGCTGGAGCAACGGGTGGTTCATGTCCGAGAGTTCGAGCAGCGTCTGATCCGTGGTGATCCGTGTGAACGCCTCGAAGAGCGGGAGGAATCCCAGCGCGATCAGGACGCTCGCCACCGCGTTGAGTGTGCCCCACGCCGACGAGGTGATGACCTCCGCCGCCTCCCGCGAGCGCAAGAGGCCGAGGATCACGGCGGCCGCCACGTAGGCCGCGGCGAGGATCGCGATGTAGATCCAGGTCTGTGAGCGGCGTCGCACCACGCGCGCGGCGAGCGCCGCCGTCGCGCCGCCGGCCACGAGCGTGAAGAGCACCGAGAGGCCGAGGAACGGGGTCTGGCCGGCGAGCAGCACCGCCAGCACCAGCGCCAGGATGAGCGCCAGGCGGCCGCCCCAGAGCACGGCCACGACGAGGGCCGGGAACGCGATCGGAATCAGCTCCGCCGGCCAGCCGCTCCCCGCCACCACGGCCGCCACCCCCGCCGGGAACAGGATCAGCGCGGCGATCAGCACGATGTGCCGGAAGTTGCGGTACACGGCCGGGCCGTCGTGCAGGAGCAGCAGACCGAAGATCAGGAGGAGCGCGATGTTGTAGAGGACCGCGCCGGCGGACCGCCCCACGCTCGTCGCCGCGCCGGGAACCTCGCCCAGCTTCGCGAGCTGCTCCTGGTACGCCTGCAAGCGCTCGAGCTCGGCATCGCGGATCTGCTCGTGCGCGCCGACGATCTTCTCGCCCTTCAGGACTTCGCCCTTGATCGCCGGAACCGCCCGCCGCGCCCGTTCCCGCGCCGCCTCCGTCGCGTCCCGGTTCAGCCGGACGCTGGGCTCGAAGAAGCGGATCAGGACCAGCCGCTGGAGCTCGGCCAGCTCGGCCGCGGAAGACCGCGGCAGATGCCGCGCCGCCCGCTCGAAGAAGCGTGGCGCCGTGAGCAGCGAGTCCCGCGGCAACAGCCGCTCCTCCTCCCCGCGGCGGAGCCGGATCTGCGACGCCACGTTCTCCGCCGCATCCGTCGTCGACGCGATCCCCACCGGCAGTTCCGACCGGATCGCGTCGTTCAGCGCGCGTTCCAGGAGACTGCGCTGGCGCGGCGACTGGATCAGCGCGACGGACTCGTCGTTCGTCGGCAGGCCGTACGACTGGAGCAACCGGCGCAACTCGGCGCGCTCCGCCGTCTCGTCCGCCGTCCCCTCGACGATCCCGCGGATCCGATCGAGGAAATCGGCGACGCGCGCCCGCATCGTGTCCACCGCAGATGGATCGTATTCGAAGAGCGGCGCGACGCCCGCCGCGGCCTCCGCGCGCTCCCGCGCCAGGTCGGCCTCCGCCTTGTAGATCGGGAAGCCGACCTGCGCGATGACGTCCTCCTCCGCGACCATCCCCTTCTCGAGGACGGGGAAGTCCGGCACCGGCGCGATCGGGAAGAGGAGGTGCACGACCAGCGCGAGACCGCACAACAGCGCGACACGCACCCCGTGATGGAGGATTCCGTCCGGCCAGATCCGCTCGGGCGCCTTGCTCAGCGCCCGCAGCGCTTCCCGCATCCCGAAACGGTCGTCCACGACGTTACGGCTCCTGTGCCTGTTCGTCGGCGGCGCTGTACGCCCGGATGATCTCCTTGACCAGACGATGCCGCACCACGTCGATGCTGTCCAGGTAGACGAATTGGATCCCCTCGATCCCCTGGAGGATCCGCTCGATCTGGAGCAGCCCCGAGTCCTCGCGCCGCGGCAGATCGATCTGCGTCTTGTCGCCCGTGATCACGGTCCGCGAGTTCGGGCCCAGCCGCGTCAGGAACATCTTCATCTGCGCGCCGGTCGCGTTCTGCGCCTCGTCGAGGATCACGAACGCATCCGACAGCGTGCGACCGCGCATGTACGCCAGCGGCGCGATCTCGATGGTACGCGTCTCGAGCGACCGCCGCACCCAGTCGCTCGGCATCAGGTCGTTCAGTGCATCGTACAACGGTCGCAGGTACGGATCCACCTTTTCCTGGAGGTCCCCCGGTAGGAAGCCGAGGTTCTCCCCCGCCTCGACCGCCGGACGCGCCAGGATGATCCGCTTGACACGGTTCTTCCGCAGGGCATCCACCGCGATGGCGACGGCGAGGTAGGTCTTCCCCGTCCCCGCCGGGCCGATCGCCACGACGATGTCGTTTTCCGCGACCGCGCGGAGATACGCCGTCTGGCCCTCCGAGCGCGGCGCGATGATCTTCTTCGAGCCGGCGAGCAGGATGCGCGTGTCCACCGGCTTCTCGTCCGTCTCGACGACGGCGACCCTGCCGTTGCCGGCCGCCGACTCGCTGACCACCCGCCGGACGTCCTCGGCGCCGAAGACCGTGCCGAGCCGCGCGAGGTCGATCAGTCGCCGTGCCGCCGGGATCGCGCGCTCGATGTCCCGCAACTCGCCCGAGAGCACCAGGTGATCCCCGCGCAGGATCACCCGGCACCCCGTCGCCCGTGCCAACTCCTGGAGGTTCGCATCGTTGACCCCCGCCAGAAGCTGATAATCCGCGCCTTCGGCCGGGAGCCGGTGCTGAATCGGGTTCCGCTCCACTTACTTCCCTGACTCCTTCTCTGCGACCACGGCGAGGTGCAGCTCGCGCAGCTCCTCCGCCCCGACGGCCGCCGGCGCACCCTCGAACAGGGCGCGCGCCGCCGTGGTCTTCGGGAACGCAATCACGTCCCGCAGGCTCGTCGCGCCGACCAACAGCATGACCAGGCGATCGAAACCGAACGCGAAGCCGCCGTGCGGCGGAACGCCGTAGCGGAACGCCTCGAGCAGGAACCCGAACTTCCGCTCGGCCTCCTCCTCGCCGATCCCCACCGCACGGAAGACGCGCCGCTGCAATTCGGCATCGTGGATCCGGATCGAACCACTCGCCATCTCATGCCCGTTGTACACCGCGTCGTACGCCCGCGAGCGCAGCCCCTCATCGAACAGGTTCCGTGCCCGCCCGGCGTCCAGCACACCATCCTCCGTGTACCGCATCAGCGTGGCGATGTCCTCCGGGTGCGGCATCGTGAACGGGTGGTGCGCCGCCGCCAACCGCTTCGCCTCGATGTCCCATTCGAAGAGCGGGAATTCCGTAATCCACGCCCAGCGATGCACCGCCGGATCCCGGAGGCCCAACAGATCGCCCAGATGGCGCCGCAACGCATCCAGCGCACCTTCGGCGCCCCGCAGCGGGAAATCCTCGGTCGCACCGAGATGGCTCTCATCCACGACCTCGAGCGTCCGGTACCGGCCGATCACCACGACGAAGAGGTCGCCGGGCTCGAGGCCGGTCCGCTCGATGAACGCGTCCGCCAGGCCGCCGGTCAGCGCCTTGGCGAACGGCCCCGACAGCCCCTCCTCCGTCCGGCGCACCCACAGCGCGCCCGCCGCGCCCGCGGCCCGCGCCACTTCGGTCAAACGGTCCAGTTCCTTGCGTGACAACGCATTACCGCCGCCTGGCGCACGTATACCCTTGATCCGCGCGCCGGTGCCTCGCGTGTCCCGGAAAAGGCGGAAGTCCGCCTCCTGCAGGAGCGCGGTCACGTCCTGGAACTCCATGCCGAAGCGGAGGTCCGGCTTGTCCGTGCCGTAGCGCGCCATCGCCTCGGCGTACGTGAGCCGCGGAAACGGCGTGGCCAGCTCGACGCCCAGCAGCTCCGCCCAGAGGCTGGCGATCATCCCTTCCCCGACGCGGAAGACGTCTTCCTCCGACACGAACGACATCTCGGCGTCGATCTGCGTGAACTCCGGCTGCCGATCGGCGCGCAGGTCTTCGTCTCGCAGGCAGCGCGCGATCTGGAAGTAGCGGTCGAACCCCGCCACCATCAGGAGCTGCTTGTAGATCTGCGGGGACTGCGGCAGCGCGTAGAACTCGCCCACGTGGATGCGGCTCGGCACGAGGTAGTCGCGCGCGCCCTCGGGGGTGCGGCGCGTCAGCATCGGCGTCTCGACCTCCCAGAACCCCTCGGCGGAGAGGTGCGCCCGGACCAACTGCATCGCGCGATGGCGCACGGCGAACGCCCGTTGCAACTCCGTGCGCCGCAGGTCCAGATACCGGTAGCGCAGCCGCAGCTCCTCGGCAGGCAGATCCTCGCCCGGCGGCGCGGCCACCGGGATCGGCGGCGTCTCCGCCGCCGCCAGCACCTCGAGCTCCGTCACGTGCACCTCGACCGCGCCCGTGGCGAGTTCCGGGTTCACGTTCCCCGCGGGCCGCTCGACGACCTCGCCCTCGACGGCGACCACATCCTCCGGCCGCAGGTGACCGGCGCGCTCGAGGGCGTCCGGCGACGTCCAGTCGGGCCCGAAAGAAAGCTGGATGAGCCCCGACCGGTCCCGCAGGTCCACGAACACCAGCCCGCCCAGGTCGCGGCGCCGGTGGACCCAACCCGCGAGGCGCACCCGGTCGCCCGCATCCTCGGCCCTCAACGAACCGACCATGGTACTCCGCAGCGCCGTCGGCACGCTACGACTCATCGAACCTCTCCTCCCTCATCGCCCCTCATCGCCGCGACTCGCAGCCCGGGCACGAACATCGACACGATTCCCGCCAGATCCGCAACCCAGTCCAGCACATCCGCCGATCTCCCGGACACCCCTCGCTGGTGCAACTCATCGGCCGCGCCGATCAGCAGGGCGCCGAGCAGGACCCACGGCCACGCCGGGCGCCGCCCCGCACGGCGCCAGCCGAGGGCCGCGAGGGCCCCGAGCACGCCGTACATGAAGAAATGCGCCACCTTGTCGAGCGGGAAGTCGATCGCGGGACCATGGAGATCGGGGACACTGCCGACGAGCAGCAGGAGCGCCGCCCAGACGAACGCCGGGAGGTATGCCGGGAGCGCCCGCGTCACGCGCCCTCGGCGTCCTGGAGCGCGCGATAGAAGGCGTCCGCGTCGCTCGCGGCCATCAGGCGCTCGCGCACCGAGTCCTTCCGCACCAGCCTGGAGATCCGGCTGAGTGCCTTGATGTGCGGGCCCGCCGCGCTCTCCGGGCCGACCAGCAGGAAGAAGAGCCGGACCGGCTGGCCATCGAGGGCATCGAAGTCGATCGGCTCGACCGTCGTGCCGGCGGCCATCCGCAGATCCCCGATGGCCGGCGATTTCCCGTGCGGGATCGCGACGCCGTTGCCGATCCCGGTGGAGAGCACCGCCTCTCGTTCCCGTACGGCGCGGAGCACGTCCTCCGGGTGCTCGATACCATCGGCGCGAGTGACGACGTCCACCAGCTCCCTGAGGATGTCGTCCTTGTTCCGTGCGTCGAGCGGGATCTTGATCCGCTCGGGCGTGATCAGGTCCGTCAGCAGCAAAGCGGCCTCGATCGGAAGGGCCAGGGTTTTCATGAAACGCACAATCCGGTTAAGTTAACCGTCTGTGAAACCACCATCAAGCGGTCCGTCGGAGGCGACTCCGAGCGGACCGGCGCGCTCGAGGAGGCGCATTGCCTGAACCGGCAGACCTGATCGATCTTCCGTCCGACGCGGTCGACGCCCGGCTCGCCGAGCATTTCGCGGCGCGACGGCAGCCGTCGTACCGCATTCGGCAGCTCCGGGCGTGGCTCTACGAGCGTGATGCGTCGAGCTTTGCCGAGATGACCGACCTGCCCGCCGCGGAGCGGGCCATCCTGGGCGAGCGCTTCCGGCTCACGGCGCCGGAGGCGGTGCGCGAGGTCCGGTCGGCGGATGGCACGGTCAAGCACCTGTGGCGGCTGGCGGACGGCGAGCGGGTCGAGTCGGTCCTCATCCCGGCCGACGGCCGGCTGACGCTGTGCATCTCGTCGCAGGCGGGGTGCGCCATGGCGTGCGTCTTCTGCGCGACGGGGTGGTCCGGTTACCGCCGCCAGCTCACGGCCGGTGAGATCGTGGCGCAGTACCGTGGTGCGCGGCGGCGCGCCCGCGAGCTGGGGCTCGGTGCGATCACGCACCTGGTCTTCATGGGGATGGGCGAGCCGCTGATGAACCGGGAGTCGGTGTTCGCGGCGCTCACGCTCCTCAACGGCGCGTATGGCGTGGGGGCGCGGCGCATCACGGTCTCGACGGTGGGGATCGTCCCGGGGATTCTCGCGCTGGCCGAGCGGCCGGAGCAGTTTCGGCTGGCCGTGTCGCTGCACGCGCCGAACCACGAGCTGCGCCGGCGGATCGTGCCGGTCGAGAAGAAGTACCCGCTTCCCGCACTGCTCGAGGCGCTCCACCGCTTCGAGGCCGCGGGCGGGCGTCGCATCACCTTCGAGTACGTGATGATCGATGGGATCAACGACGCCCCCGACCTCGCCCGTGAGCTGGCCGGCCTGGCCCGGTCGGTGTCGGCGCACGTCAACCTGATCCCGTACAACCCGATCCCGGGCAACGACTGGCGGCCCACGCCCGCGGCGCGGATCCGCGAGTTCGCGGCGATCCTGGATGCCGAGGGGATCCCCGCCAGCGTCCGGACGCCGCGCGGGCGCGACATCGCCGCCGCGTGCGGCCAGCTCGCGGCCGAGCACGAGCTCCGCGCGCCGAAGCCGTTCCTCGCGCTGGGTGGGTTGCGGCCGCCGGCGCGGCGGCCGGGCTGATCTACGATCCCCCGCCCCGCACCCATCTCCACAGCCGGCCGATGCGTGCGCCCCACCCGTCCGGGCGCTCGGGCGGGGCGGGCCGCCAGTCCTTGCCCAGCAGGACGGTCACTTCGAGCAGCAGCGTCGAGTCCGGGTGGGTCGCCACCGCGCGGATACCGAGCGCGTCGGCGACGGCGCGGGCGGATTCGAGGTCGCCCACGCGGTCGACGACCACCGACGAGTCCCGGCCGAACTCCTCCGCATTGCCGTAGTACACCACGTCGAAGCCGCGATCGCGGAGGCGGTGCGTGGCGGCGCGGGCCATGCCGGCGCGGCCGCCCGCATTGAGGACCTCGATGCGCAGGCGCGCGCCGGAGGCCCTCGAGATGCGCCGGGCATCGACCGCGGCGGCGTGGCCCTCCCCATCGCGGCTCCAGCCGAGCCCCAGGACGAAGGACGTGACGAAGACCGCCACAGCGAGGAGCGCGAGCGGCAGCGCCAGGCGTCGCAGTCGCCCGTTCATGCGCCGACGATGGCGTTCCAGAAGGCGACGCTCTCGGGCCGCAGCGCCCGGCCGGAATCCAGCAGGTGCTTCAGGCGAGCGGCGACGACGTGAACCAGCGCCTCCTCCATCGCGCCGGGGAGCCGGGCACGGAGCGCGGCGCGCCCGCCCGGGTCGAACGTGCGGCCGGGCTCGAGGTAGTCCGCGAGGTAGAGCGCACGACCGAGCGCATCGAGCGTCGGGTGTCCGATCGTGTGATAGGCGATGGCGGTGAGGAGCGGCGCGTCGGCCACGCCATCTTCGGCGAGTCGCCGGGCGGCGGCCGGCCCGTGCAGCAGCGGGTCCGGGAGATCGCGGAACTCGGGCGGCACGCGGCGGCGAAGCACGGCGGGGTCGGCATCGCGCAACGCATCGTGCAGCCACCCGGCCGCGCGCCAGCGCAGCCGCTCGCCGGCGTCCAATCCGAGGCGCCGCGCCCAGTCGTCCATCAGCGCGGCGACCCGCGCGGCATGGGCGCGCCGCGCCGGACCCGCCTCGGCCCACGCCGGCAGCCGCCCGGCCGCCGCGGCCTCAATCGAAGCCGCGCCGCACATACGGCTCGAGCACTGCGCGGTTCCGGATGTTCGCACCCACGATGTAGTTCCACCCCTTCAGCTCGACGCCGCTCCCGACCGAACTGTCGATGATGCGGCAGCCGGGACCGATCACGGTCTCCGCCCCGATCGTCGTACTCCCTTCGAGCACGACGCCCGGGTAGACCACGCTGTCCGGGCCGATGCGTACGTCGACATCGACGAGCACGCTTGCGGGGAGCAGGAACGTGGCGCCGCCGGCCATGAGGCGCCGCACCAGTCTGTCGCGGATCAGCGCACCCGCACGGGCGAGCGAGGCGCGGTCGCGGACCAGAAACGCTTCCGCCGGCTCTGCCGGAACGGCCTCGAGCCCGCGCGCCAGGACCTCGAACGACGGCGGCCCACCGGCCGCGGCCTCCGCGGCGCCGCGTTCGAGCCACACCGCGAGCGGGGCGCCCTCGGCGTCGACGAGCACGCGCCCCGCGCGCCCGTTCACGAGTGCCGCCATCGAGCGCCGGAGCCCGGCCGCCGCGGCATCCGCGATGAGGAGGTGGTCGACTTCCGGTCCGAGCCGGCCGGCCACCGCATCCCACCAGCCGCGCGGCGGCGTCTCGACGACCTCGGCTGGGAGCTCGCCCGTGATGGCGGCGTCGAGCGGCAGCATCGAGAGCAGGAGCAGGCGCGCGGGCGCGGCCTCGATCTCCGCCATCGCCTCGAGCACATGCCACGCCACGGCCCGTCCGGCCAGCGGGTGCGCGATGGTCGGGAGTCGGGAGCGCATGGCATCATCTTCGGGGCCACGGAGCGCGAGCGCGATTCCGGCCCAGGCGGCCATACCCGCGTCAGGCTTGTCGGACCCGCATCGAGGCGGCGGCGAGGGTGCCCGGCACCGCCCGGTTCGCGTCATCCACGAAGACGAGACGGGGCTTGTGCCCGGCCGCCTCATCCTCGTCGTACTGGGCGTAGCTGATGATGATCACGCGGTCGCCCGGCTGCACGAGGCGCGCGGCCGCGCCGTTCAGCACGACCGCCCCGGAGCCCGCCTCGTCCGCGATCGTGTACGTCTCGAAACGCTCGCCGTTGTTGAGGTTCACCACCTGTACGCGCTCGTATTCCCGGATGTCCGCCGCTTCGAGGAGCAGCGCATCCACTGTGATCGAGCCCTCGTAGTTCAGGTTCGCATCGGTGACCGTCGCCCGGTGCACCTTCGATTTGCATAGGGTCCGCTGCATGGGTCGCCCCCGCATCATTGCAAGATCACGTTGTCGATCAGTCGCGTCTCGCCGACGAAGACGGCGGCCGCCAAGACGGCGCCCGGTTCCGCCTCCTCCAGCGGCTCGAGCGTGGTGGGGTGTACCAGCTCGACGTACTGCGGCCGGATCCCCGGTTCCGCCCCGAGCGACTCGAGCACCAGCCGCCGCAATCGCGCCGCATCGCGCTCGCCGGCACCGAACGCCTCCGCGGCGCTGCGGAGGCCGCGCCAGAGACTCGAGGCACTTGCCCGCGCCTCCGGTTCCAGGTAGACGTTGCGCGAACTCATCGCCAGCCCATCGGATTCGCGCACGATCGGCGCCACCTCGATCTCGATCGGAAAGTCGAGGTCCTGGACCATCCGCTGCACGAGCAGCGCCTGCTGGTAATCCTTCTGGCCGAAGACCGCCACATCCGGCTGGACCACGTGGAACAGCTTCGCGACCACGGTCAACACGCCCTGGAAGTGGCCGGGCCGGAACGCGCCACAGAGCCGATCGGCCAGACGCATGGGCACGATCTGCACCGCGGGCGCGCCCGCCGGATACATCTCGCCGGCCTCGGGCAGGAAGACGACGTCGACGCCGCGCGCCTCGGCCAGACGCAGGTCCCGCTCGGCGTCGCGTGGGTACCGCTCGAAATCCTCGCCCGGCCCGAACTGTAACGGATTCACGAAGATCGAGAGCACGACGTGGTCCGCCCGCTCCCGCGCGCGGTCGACCAGCGAGAGGTGCCCCTCGTGCAGCGACCCCATGGTCGGGACGAGCGCGATGCGCGCGCCACGCGACGGCTCCGCGCCGGTCCGGAGTCGCGCGACCGCCTCCCGGACTGCCGCCCTCGTAGTGACGACGTTCACTCGAACGTGTGCTCCGGGCCCGGATACTCGCCGCTGCGGACCGCCGCGGCGTACGCCGCGATCCCCTCCCGCGCGGCTTCGGCGAGCGCCGCGAAACGGCGTAGGAAGCGCGGCTCGAAGCCCTCATTGAGCCCCAGCATGTCCGGGAGCACGAGGACCTGACCATCCGCGCCCGCGCCCGCGCCGATCCCGATGGTCGGCACGTGCACGGCGCGGCTGATCTCCGCGGTGAGCGCGCCCGGAATGAGCTCGAGCACGATCGAGAAGCAGCCCGCATCCGCCAGGCGCGCCGCGTCGGCGCGGAGTCGCTCCGCAGCAGCCGTCTCCCGCCCCTGGACGCGGTAACCGCCGAGCGCGTGGACGGATTGCGGCGTCAGCCCGAGATGCCCCATGACGGGGATCCCCGCGCGGACCAGCGCGCGCACGGTCGCCGCCGTCTCCTCGTCGCCGCCTTCGAGCTTGACCGCCTCGGCCCCGGTCTCGCGCATGACGCGGCCGGCATTGCGCAGCGCCTCTCGCGGCGAGACCTGGTAGGTGAGGAACGGAAGATCCACGACGAGCAATGCGCGCTCGACCCCGCGCCGCACCGCACGCGCGTGGTGGATCATGTCGTCCAACGTGACCGGGAGCGTCGAGTCGTAGCCGAGGAAGACCTGACCGAGCGAGTCGCCGACGAGCACGACGTCGACGTCGCCGTTGTCGACCAGCCGCGCGAAGAGGTAGTCGTATGCGGTGAGCGCGACGATCTTCTCGCCGCGCCGTTTCATTTCGAGGAGATCGCGGACGGTCTTGCGCCGCCCGCGGCCGCCGCTCTGGACGCTCATCCCGCCGATTCCCGGACTCCGGGCGCCCGGCGGCGCGGCGCGCGATGCCGCGCCACGGCCACCCGTGTGCACTCCCTCGGCCGCGCTCCGCGGCCCCACACCCGACCGACCCCGCCGCGGTCGGTTGACGCCGGCCGGAAGCTAACGGCATCTTCCAACGGTGTCAAACGCAATTCGTTACGATTCACTGCTCGTCCGCTACCTGGCCGACGAGCTCGCCGCGCGCCTGACCGGACGCCCGGTCGAGGCGATCTCTCTGGACCCGGCGCGGCGGCGCGCGGCGATTCTCCTCGATGATTCGACGCTCACCCTCGATCTGCATCCGACGTCCGGGCTGATCCACCTAGCCGCGCCCGCCGGCGCGCTGCCGGAGCCGGTCCGGACCGCGCGCCGCACCACCGTGGCCGGCGTCGCGGCGCCCCCCGATGAGCGCATCCTGCTCATCGACCTCGCCGTGCCGCACGCGCCCGCGGAGCGGCCCCGGCGCATCGTGGTCGAACTGCTCGCCAATCAGTGGAACCTGCTCGCCCTCGATGGCGAGGGCCGGATCGTGGCCGCGCTCTGGCGTCGGACGGCCGGCGCGCGGCAGCTCCGGCCGGGCGCGCGCTACGCGCCACCGCCCGCGCCGGCGCGGCAGGGCCTCGAGGCGCCGCTGGACGCGGCGAAGTGGCGGGCGCTGCTCGGGCCCGTCCCGCCGCCACAGCGGCCGCGCGCGCTCATCGACGCCGTCGCCTACACGAGCCCACTGAACGCGCCCGCCCTGCTGGGTGAGGCGGCGCGCACCGATGCACCCGACGCGCTCGATGCCGCGCACACCCGCTACGTCGCGCTCGCCGTGCTGCCGCCGGCCGCGCCGCACCTGCTCGAAATGGGCACGCGCCTCCAGCCGTACCCGCTCCCCCTCCCCGGCATCCCCGGCCTGGCCTGCGCATCGCTGCTGGAGGCCATCGCCCGGGCGGGTGGCGCCGAGGGACCGGCCGCGCCGCCCATGCCGCGAGTCCCCGCGGCGCTCCTCGAGCGACTGCGCGAGCGCATCGCCCGCCTCGAAGCGCGCCGCCGCCGGCTCGACGCCGAGCTGGCCGCCGCCGCGCCCGCCGCGGAACGGCTCCGCCGCGATGCGGACCTGCTCCTCAGTCAGCTCGATCGCGTACGCAAGGGGAGCGACCACGCGGTTCTCTCCGACTTCAGCGGTGGAACGGTGCGCGTCGCGCTCGATCCCGCACGCTCGCCCGTCGAGAATGCCAACCGGCTGTATGCCGAGGCGCGCAAGCGCGAGCGCGCGTCGGAGCGGATCCCGCCGCTCCTTCAACGCGTGGATGAGGAACGCGCCCGGCTCGAGGCCCTACGGAAGCGTGCGGAATCCGGCGAGGACGTGGGCGGCGAGGTCGCGGCGGTCATCGGCGATGCGCCGGAGCGTACCGCCCGCAGGAAGGCGCAGCCCCCGGCCCTCCCGTACCGGACCTATCATACGACCGGCGGTCTCGAAGTCCGCGTCGGGCGGAGCGGCCGCGCGAACGACGAACTCACCTTCCACCATTCGGCGCCCACGGACATCTGGCTGCACGCCCGCGCCGTGGCGGGCGCGCACGTCGTCCTGCGCTGGAGCGATCCGGACGGCAACCCGCCGGCGCGCGACCTGACCGAGGCCGCCGTCCTCGCCGCGCTGCACAGCCGCGCCCGGAGCTCGGGGACGGTCGCCGTCGACTGGACGCGGCGCAAATACGTGCGCAAGCCGCGCCGCTCGCCCCCCGGCCGCGTCGCGATCGAGCGAGCACGCACCCTCTTCGTCGAACCCGACGAGACCGTGGAACGCCGTCTGCGCGACCGAGGTGGCTGAGCGCGGATCCGGATGCGCCCGGCCACGCCCCGGCACGCCCCCTCCCGTCCACCGCTCCCCCTCTCGTGCGCGAGCGCGTGCGGGTGCGCGTGCGCGTCCCCGCCGCCTCTCCGCCGTCCCCCTCCCGTAAACGTAAACGTTCCCGCTCCCGCTCCCGTTCCCGGCCGTTCCAATCCAGCGCGCGGGCACTCTCTAGCCGTCCCCGTCCACCCCCCGGCGCAGCGACGCCAGGAACGCCTCGGCCTCCGCCGGGCCGCCGCGATCCAATGCATTGATGAGGGCGCTGCCTACGACGACGCCATCCGCCACGCGGCCGACGGCCTGCGCCTGCTCGGGCGTCGAGATCCCGAAACCGACCGCGACGGGGACCTTCGTCCGGGCGCGCAACGCCGCGACCTCCTGCGCCAACTCCGTGCGGAGCACGTCGCTGGCGCCCGTGACTCCCGTCCTCGAGATGTAGTAGAGGAAGCCCTGGGCGCGCTGCGCGATCTCGATGGCGCGGGCGGCGGGCGTGGTCGGCGCGATCAGCCGGACCAGCGGGAGCGGTGATGCTTCGAACGCATCTTCGAGCGCCGGGTCGGACCCCACCGGCAGGTCGAGGACCAGCGCGCCCGCGGCGCCCGCCGCCGCCGCATCGCGCAGGAACCGATCCACGCCGTAGGCCATCACCGGGTTCAGGTAGGTGAAGAGGATGACCGGCGTCTCATCCCGCTGGTGGAAACCCGCCAGCGTGTCGAGCGTCCAATCCAGCGTCACGCCCGCCTCCAGCGCCCGGAACGATGCCCGCTGGACGGTCGGCCCGTCGGCCAGCGGATCGCTGAACGGTACGCCGAACTCGATCACGTCCGCCCCGGCGCGCGCGAGGCGATCGAGCAGGTCGGGCGTGGCATCCAGGGCCGGGTACCCGGCCGGGATGTAGGGGATCAGCGCGCGGCGCCCCTCCGCCCGGAGCGCCGCGAAGCGCGCCGCCAGGCGATCAGGCTCAGATGAAGTAGTCTGCGACACGAATTCCGTACTTGTCGGGGTCCGTCGTCTTGATGATCGACCGCCGCGGCCGGTTGGCCTCGGGGTCCATCTCGCTCAGGTCGAGGACCACCGGCAACCGCACCGGCAGGCCCTCCGAGTCCGCGAGCAGCTTCACGATCGGCTGATGCATCCGTCTCGGGTCCGGGTTCGCCTCGATCACCAGCGCCAGCTCGAAGCTGTCCAGGATCACCAGCGTCCCCACCGGATAGACGCCGGTCGCGTTGATCAGCGCCTTCACCAAGAGCGGGTCGTAGCCGTACGAGGGGTTGTCCCGCATTTCGCGCAGGACGGCGTCCGGCGTCTTCGGCATCGGCTGATAGCTGCGCCGCGCGGTCCCGGCGTCGAAGCCATCCGCAACCGCGACGATCCGCGAGAACAGCGTCGGCGCCCGCGGCCGCCGGTTCATCGGGTACCCGGTCAGGTCCCGCTTCATGTGGTGCTCGTACGCCGTCAGCATCGCGCGGTACGGCATCGCCGAGAAGCCGTGCATCGAGAAGAGCGTCAGCAATCCCTCCGTCGGATGCTCCTTGACCTGCTCGAACTGCGCCGCCGTCAGCCGCCCCGGCGTCTGGAGCAGCTCCGGATCCAACCGCATCTTGCCGATGTCGTGGAAGAGCGCGCCCAGCCCGAGTTCGTAGAGCTGGAGCCGCGAGAGCCCCAGCCGCTGGCCGATCACGACGCTCAGAATGCACACGTTCACCGAGTGCGTGAACGTGTACTCGTCGTATTCCCGCAGGTGCGTCATCCCCAGCATCGTGGGCTCGTGGTTCAGCACCTGGTCGACGATCGACTGGACCGCGCGCTTGACGCGCCGCACGTTCACCGCCTTCCCCAGCCGGACGTCGGTCAGGACCTCGCGCGCCACGTGGACGGTCTGGAAGTACGTCCGCTTCGCGACCTCCTTGACCTCGTCATCATCATCGCCACGCACGGCGCGGTCCCGTCCGCCGTCCACGTGGATGTTCGCGACGGGGGTATCCGCAAGCCGCGCCTCGAAGCGCGGAAACGGATCCTCGGCCGCCTCCTCCCGCAAGAGCAGCGAGAGGAACGGCGCCCACTCATCACGCGCGACCGACGGCTCGATCTCGATGACGCCGATGCCGTGCCGTGAGAGTGCGCCCGAGACGAACGAGAACGCGGCGTAGTTGGTCAGGTCCAACCGCAGGCGGGCGTCGTTGAGGAAGAAGAAATCGCCCACGAGCCGTAGCTCGATCGTCCCCTCCCGCTCGACAATGCGCGTCGCTACATCGTGCAGCTCGGTCAGCGCGTTCTGGACGGTCGCGTTCTCGAGTGGGTAGAGCTTGAGCGAGCGGATGGCCGCGTACAGCGCGCCGAGCAGTTCCCGGCCCTGGAGCTGGAGCGCCCGGCCGCTCTCGACCACCGGTGCCACGGCCACGTGGTTCACGAGGCGGCCTCGTTACGCAACGCGCGCACGACGGCACCGCGGATCACGGCGTCCTGGTCGTTCGCGGCGCGCTCGAGTGCACTCCGTGCCGGCGGCGTGCCGACCTGGCCGAGCGCGGTGGCCGCACACGCGCGCAGCTCGGCCGGCAGTCGCCGGCCGAGTGAGCGCCGGGCGTTGAGCAGCCGGTCCAGAACGGGTACGGCCTCACCGCCCGCCACGGCGGCGTAGGCCTGGAAGAACGCGAGTTTCTCCGTGAGGTCGGCGGTGCGCATTGCACGCCCCGTGATTGCGGCTTCCAACTGGCTGGCGGCCGGGGCGTAGTGCAGTGCACCCAGCCCGCGCGCCGCGGCCAGGCGGACCTCGCGCGCCGGATCCTTGAGCGCGCGCAGAAGCGCCTCGAGCGCCTCCGCCGTGCGGATGGCCAGCAGCGCCTCGACGACGGCGTGCCGGAGCGTCGGCTCCGGTGCATCCAGCAGCCTGGCGAGCGGGGACACGGCGGCGCCGAGCCGGAGGCGGCCCGTCAGCCGGACGGCGCCCATGCGGACGGGTGCATCGGCCGCCCCGAGCAGCTCCAGAACGTGCGCCTCGTGTTTGGCCCCGAGCGCGCCCACGGCCTCCGCAAGTCGTTCCCGCGTGGCCGCCGCGGCGGCCGTCTCGGTCGCGCGGAGCAGGGCCGGCAACGCGTGCGGCCGCAGTCGCCCGATCACGGACGAGAGTTCCCGCCCCGCGATCACGATCGCGCCATCGTCGAGCAAGCGGATCAACGGCTCGAGGACCGCGGGGTCGCTCAGTTCGTCCAGGAGGCGCTCGACCTCCTGCTCCTGCTCCGGCCCGAGGAGGTAGGCGTTGCTTCGCATACCCTCGAGTTCGGTCAGGACCATGGCGACCAGCCGGAGCTGGCCGCGGCCGAGGAAGACCGGCAGGAGCTGGCGGAGGATCGAGAGGACTTCGGCCTGCCGCTCCGGCACCGGGTCTTCGAGCCGGTCGAACAGCGCGTACAGCACGTCCGCTTCCAGGTCCCGACGCCACTCGTCCTCCAGCTCGGCGCGCAGCAACTGGAACTCGTCCGGATCGAGAAAGTAGAGCGTCTCCTTGAAGTCCTCCCGCGAGAAGGTCGCGCTGTCCGGCGGCGGCGCGGCCGCGGCGTCGGGCTCCGCCTCCTCGGCGCCCTGGTCGGCGACCTCCGCGCGGAGCACCTCCTGCGGGATGCCGTTCAGCTCCGGCACCTCGGGCGCGTCCGGCAGCTCGAACCCCTCCGCCAGTACGTCGACGTAGCCGTAGCGGAACGACGTGAACTCACGCTCCCACAACAGCGTGACCAGGTCGTCCTCATCTTCCAGGCCGAGCTGCCGGGCACCGTGCACGAGTTCGAGGAACGCCTCGACTTCGTCCTCGAAGCCGCGCAGGAAGGTGACGAAGCGGACGCCATCCTTGAAGAACTGGAACGCGAGCGACTCACGACCCTCGCCGACCGCATACGTGCGGCCCTCGTAGACCAGGCCGTCCTCCTCGACCGTGAACCGCAGCTCGGGCGCCTCCGTCCACAGTTCCACGAACGCCGCGCGCAGCCGTTCCACGAAGCCCTGGTAGACGGGGTTGTTCGACTGGTACATCCGGTAGGCCCGCAGACACTTCTCGAAGAGCTGGAGCAGCTCCTCGATGCGCTCGGCGGACACGCCGGCGCGGCCGGCATCCGGAGCCGGCGCCGGCCCGCCCGGTGCGGGCCCGCTCGGCGCGACGGGCACAGGTCCCGCCACGCCAGCCTCGTCCAGGGGTCGGTTCATCCCGAACGTCCCTCGATCCCGATCACCGTCGCCGCGCTCTCAGCGCACCTCGCGCCCGGCGGTACGCGCGGCGATCTCCGCCACGTCCTTGTCGCCGCGCCCGCTGAGGCAGACCACGATCGGCCCGTCGTCCGCCCGCTCGCGACCCTCCCGCAGCAGCCAGGCGACCGCGTGTGCGCTCTCGAGCGCAGGGATGATCCCCTCGAGGCGCGAGAGCCGGGCGAAGGCGTCCAGCGCCTCCGCGTCCGTCACGCTCTCGTAGCGCGCCCGGCCGCTCTCCTTCAGGTGCGCGTGCTCCGGACCGACGCCGGGATAGTCGAGCCCCGCGGAGATCGAGTGCGCCGGCGCCACCTGCCCCGCCTCGTCCTGGAGCAGATAGCTGAGCGAGCCGTGCAGGACGCCCGGCCGCCCGGCACCGAGCGAGGCCGAGTGCCGGCCCGTATCGAGCCCCTCCCCCGCCGCCTCGACGCCGACCAGCGCGACGGATGGCTCGTCGACGAACGCGTGGAAGATCCCCATCGCGTTCGACCCCCCGCCGACGCAGGCCACGACCGTCCCCGGCAGGCGGCCCTCGATCGCCTCGAGCTGCGCCCGCGCCTCTCGCCCGATCACCGACTGGAAGTCCCGCACGATGCGCGGATACGGGTCCGGCCCGACCACCGAGCCGATGATGTAGTGCGTGTCACGCACGTTCGTGACCCAGTCGCGGATCGCCTCGTTCGTGGCATCCTTCAGCGTTCGCGTCCCCGCCTCGACCGTGCGCACCTCCGCGCCCAGCAGCTCCATGCGGAAGACGTTCAGCGCCTGCCGGCGCGCATCCTCCGCCCCCATGTAGATCACGCAGTCCAGACCGAAGAGCGCACACGCCGTCGCCGTCGCCACGCCGTGCTGGCCCGCACCCGTCTCCGCGATGATCCGCTGCTTGCCCATCCGCCGCGCCAGCAGGATCTGGCCGAGCGCGTTGTTGATCTTGTGCGCGCCCGTGTGGTTCAGGTCCTCGCGCTTCAGGTACACGCGCGCGCCGCCGATCGCATCCCCCAGCCGGTGTGCCCGGTAGAGCGGCGTCGGCCGTCCCACGTAGTCGCGCAGCAACGCGTCGAGCGCCTCACGGAACGTCGGATCCTCCACCGCCTCCGCGTACGCCGCCGCCAGCTCATCCAGCGCACCCATCAGCGTCTCGGGCACGTAGCGGCCGCCGAACCGGCCGAACCGACCGGTCTCCGCCGCGACGCCCGTCGTCTCGATCTCCTGCATCATCGGTTGCCCTCCGGCCTCGCGGGAACCGCTCCGCCTCATGCGACGCCGCGCACGGCCGCGACGAATGCGCGCACCCGCTCCGGCGCCTTCTCTCCGACGCGCCGCTCGACGCCCGAGCTCACGTCCACGATGTCGGGCGAGAGCCGGGCGACCGCCTCCGTCACGTTCCCGGGGTGCAGCCCCCCGGCCGCCACCAGTCGCAGTCCGGCCGGGACCCGGTCCCGGACCGCCGCGACCTCGTCCCACGGAAACCGCGTCCCGGTACCGCCCGCGCCCCGCTCGCTCCAGCCGTCCAGCAGGAGCGCGTCGGCCACCGGCCCGTACCGATCCACGGCCGCCAGGAACTCCGCGCGGTCCCGCGGCCGCACCGCCTTCCACACCTCACGCCCGACGTCCGCCGCCAGCGCCGCGACCGTCCGCGGGTCCTCCGCGCCGTGGAGCTGGAGCACGTCCAGCCCCAACCGCCGCGCCGCGCTCGCCATCGTCTCCGGCGACGCATCCACGAACACACCCACCCGCTTCAACCCCGGCGCCGCGGCGTAGATCGCCGCCGCGGCCTCGATCGGCTGCGACCGCGGCCCGCCCGGCGCCAGGATCACGCCGATGTAATCCGCCCCTGCCGCCTCGGCAACCCCCGCGTCCTCCGGCCGGCAGAGGCCGCAGATCTTCACGCGCGTCACGACGCCGCCACCTCGCCGCGCGCCCCACCACGCGCCCGTCGCGCACGCCCGACCAGCTCCGCGGCGGCCGCACCCGGATCCGGCGCGCGCATGAACGTCTCCCCCACGAGCACCGCGTCCGCGCCCGCGGCGCCCAGCCGGTCCACGTCCGCCGCCGTCCGGATCCCGCTCTCCGCCACCAGCACCCGCCCCGGCGGCACCGAATCCGCCAACCCGAGCACCACGGCCAGATCCGTTCGAAAGCTCGCGAGGTCCCGGTTGTTGACGCCGATCACGTGGGCGCCCGCCCGCAACGCGCGCTCGAGCTCGTCCGGCGTGTGCACCTCCACCAGCGCACCCAGTTCCAGCTCGCCCGCCAGCGCCAACAGGTCGGCCAGCAGCACGTCATCCAGGATCCGGACGATCAGCAGCACCGCATCCGCGCCCGCCGCCCGCGCCTCCTCCACCTGGAGCGGATCCACCACGAAGTCCTTTCGCAGCACCGGCAACGAAACGGCCGACCGCACCGCCTGAAGGTCCTCCAGCGAGCCGCCGAAGTACTCGCCGTCCGTCAGCACGCTCAGCGCCGCCGCGCCCGCCCCCGCGTACGCCTCCGCCACGGCCGTCACCGACAGCTCCGGCCTGAGCCAACCGGCGGACGGAGAACGCCGCTTGATCTCCGCGATCACCGCCACTTCGCCCCCACGCCGCAGCGCCCGCGCGAACGGTCGCGGCGCCGGCGCCCGCGCCGCCGCCTCCCGTAATACGGACGCCCGAGGCCGCAGTCGCGCCACCTCCTCGCGCTTGCTCGCCACGATCCGCTCGAGGATGCTCACCCGGCCCCCTTGCGCTTCGGTTCTCTTTCGGGTATCATGTCTTCGGTTCTTCTTCGGCGCCGGCGGCCCGCCGTGTCGGCGCCGCGCCGGCTCACATGGGCCGACCCACGCGGCCGCCGCGGTCCGACAAAGCCGAACCGGCCTCGGTCATACACGCGCGGACACGCGCATGCACGGCGGGAGGCCGGTCCTTCGACCCGCGAGCGATGAGAGGATGTCATGGCCCTGACCAAACGACAGAAACAGATCCTGGACTTCCTGCGGAGCTACGTCGAGACCCACGGTTACGCCCCGAGCTTCGAGGAGATCGCCCGCGAGTTCCAGCTCTCGTCGCTCGCGACCGTACACGAGCACCTGGAGAATCTGACGAAGAAGGGCTACATCCGAAAGAGCTACAACGAGAGTCGCTCGATCGAGTTGTTGCCGGCGCAGATGCGTGTCTCGGCCGTCGAGTTGCCGCTCCTGGGGAGCGTCGCGGCGGGCGAGCCGATCGAGGCGATCCGGGAGCAGGAGACCATCGCGGTCCCCGAGGACCTGCTGGGGCGCGGCGCACAGAACTACGTGCTGCGGGTGCGCGGCGAGTCGATGATCGACGAACAGATCCGGGACGGCGACTACATCGTGGTGAACGCGCGGCGCACGGCCCGCAACGGGGAGATGGTCGTGGCGCTCGTGCACGGCGACTCGGCCACGGTGAAGAAGTACTACCGGGAGCCCGGCGGCCGGATCCGGCTCCAGCCGGCGAACCCGGCGATGGACCCGATGTTCTTCGCGGAGGACGAGGTCACGGTCCAGGGGATCGTGGTCGGCGTGATCCGGAGATACTGAGATCGGCGCCGCCGGCGTCGGGCTGGGGCCGGGGTGCGGGAGCCGCCGGGATGCCCGACGGGAGTCGTCGCCGCGGCGCTGGAGCAGTTCCTCTGCCGGTTCGGAGCCGCGCGGCCGCTCGCCGCGTTCGGTTCGCGGGCGTGTGCGACTCCGAAGTGACGCGACAGGCGCGCTAGCGCCCTCCCTGCCCCGCCGCGCGTTGCGAGGCGGCGCGCAGGCGCTCGAGTACGCCGACCGCCGCGCCGGCGTCGATGACACGCTCGGCGTCGGCCACGCCCGCGTCGAGCGTCTCGACCGCACCGGCCACGTAGAGCGCGGCGCCCGCGTTGAGCGTGACGGCCGCGCGCGCCGCGCCCGCCACCCTTCCCTCGAGCACGCCCATCACGATCCGCGCGTTGTCGTTCGGGTCGCCGCCGGCCAGTTCGGCCGGCTCGAAGCGATGCCAGCCGAAGCGCTCGGCGGGGTCGAGCCGCTCGCGGTGCAACGCGCCATCGCGTAGCTCGACCACCTCCGTGGGACCGAGCGGGCTGAGCTCGTCGAGCCCCGGCGCGCCGTGGACGACGAGCGCGCGCTCGTGCCCCAGCTCGAGGAGCGCGCCGGCCACGAGGTCGAGGAGCGCCGGATCCGGCACGCCGACCACCTGCCGCCGCGCGCCCGCCGGGTTGGTCAGCGGCCCCAGCAGGTTCATGATCGTCGGGATGCCGAGCTCGCGCCGGACCGGTCCGACGTGCCGCATCGCCGGGTGCAGCAGCGGCGCGAACATGAAGACGATCCCGGCCTCGTCCAGGACCTGCGCCATCCCTTCGGGCGAGAGCTCGATGGCGACGCCGAGCGCTTCGAGCACGTCCGCGCTGCCACACCGCGAGGTGAACGACCGGTTTCCGTGCTTCGCGATGCGCACGCCTGCGGCCGCGGCCACGAGCGCCGCGGCGGTCGAGATGTTGAACGTGGTGACCCGGCCCCCGCCCGTCCCGCAGGTGTCGACGACGGCGTCGCCGGCGGAGACCGGGACCGGCACCATCGCTCGTCGCAAGGCACGCACTCCGCCCGCCACCTCGGCCGGCGTCTCGCCGCGGGTGCGCAGTGCGGCCAGCAGCGCCGCGATCTGCACGTGGGTCGCCTGCCCCGCCATGATCGTGTTGAAGGCCGATTCCGCCTCTTCGACGCTCAGCGGCCGCTCGCCGATGGCCCGGGCGATGAGGGCGGCGAGCTGGGGGGCTCCGGGATCCGGTGTATTCGCGGACATCGCGCTCCTGGGGTCGGGGGATCGGCGGTAAGCTAGGCCGGTGGCGGGGGTTGTGTCAATCGGGCCGCGGCCTGTCGTGTGCCGTTGCGGCTCGACCGACCGCGCCCGTACCTTTGCCGGGTTCGGCTACTGCCGGGGTGCCGCGTTGCGGGGCCGATGGAGCCACCCGTCGTCCGATCCGGCCGGCCGGCGCGCCGGCTCTCGACGCCCGGGCGATGCCGGCCGGCGACCCGACCGCGAGAGTGGTGTGCCCGTGCGTGAAGATCCGACCTCCCGAGCGCTCGAAGACCTCGTGGCCCGCTTCGGCGAGCTGATCCGGGGTGTGGGTCGCCGCCATGACTTCGGGGAAGCGGACGTGCAGGAGCTGGTTCAGGACGTCCGCATCCGGATCTGGCGCGCCCTGGGCGAGGGTGAGAGGATTGCGGCCGCGCCCGCGTCTTACGTGTATCAGACGGCCATGTCGGCGGCCGTGGACCTGATCCGACGGCGCAGGGCACGGCGGGAGGAGGCACTCGATGCCGCCCTCGAGCGGGGAGGACGCGCGGTGACGCTGAGCGCCGCCGGAACCCGACCGGACGAAGCCGCACAGGAGGCGGAAGTACTCGCGGCGCTCGGCCGAGCGATCGACGCGCTCTCCGACTCACGGCGGCCGGTCGTGCGAATGTACCTGGCGGGGTACGGTCACGCGGAGATCGCGCAGTTGCTCGGGTGGACGGAAGCGAAGGCGCGCAATCTGCTCTATCGGGGGCTCGCCGATCTTCGGGCCGAGATGCGGCGGCTCGGCTTCGCACCCGGAGTGGTCACATGAACGAACGCGAGCTTCAGGCCGTCTACGCGCGGCTGCTCGAGACGCGGGCGCCCGCGGACCGCGCCGACTGCCCGCCGCCCGAGGCGCTGCGCGCGCTCGTCGAGCGGGACGGGCCGGAGGCGGGGCGCCTCCGGACGCTCGATCACGTCATGGGCTGCGCGCATTGCCGGCCGGAGTTCGAGCTGCTGCGAACGGTCGCCGCGACGCATCCCCCTCCGGCACGGTCGTCCCGCACCGGTCTGGCCGCCGCGGCTGCGATCGCACTGGTGATCGGCGCCGCGACCATCTGGCGACTCGGCGACGGCGCGCCGGAAGTCATGCGCGGCGCCGGCGACGTCGTCGAGACCGTCGCGCCGGCGGGCGCGCTGCGCCGGGCACCGACCGCCGTCGTCTGGCGCGCCGTCCCCGAAGCGCTGCGGTACGAGGTCGAGATCGCCGACGATGAGGGCGGAGCCGTGTTCTCGGCCACCACCCGGGACACGGCCGCCGCCATCCCGACGGCAAGCGGCCTCACGCCCGGCACCGACTATTTCTGGTGGGTCGAGGCCGTCCTCGCCGATGGCCGGCGTCTGCGCTCGGAGCCGCGGCGGTTCTCGATACGGCCGTAGGCGCGGGTGCGCGGGGCGTTCGTGCCGGCATGGTTCGGGGCGTATGCGCAGGCGGGTGCGGGGCGCTCCGCTCGCTTGCCGGGCGGGGCCGTGTCCCCGCTGGGGCCGGCGTTCGGGACGGGGCAGCGTGCCGGAGCACCGATCGGCGCTCGCTCCGGCCCCGCACCCGCCTGCGCTGTCAACCTCCGGGGGGGCCCGGCCGACCTCCCGGCCCCCCGGCTGAGGCCGAGGCCAAGCCCCGGCGCCCCCGCGTTCCCGTAAACGTAAACGTCCCCGCTCCCGCTCCCGGCCGTCTCCGTCCGTTCCGATCCATAGCTATCTATCCCTCCCCTATCCCTCCCCGATCCCGTCGAATCCGAAGATGCCCGTCGACCGGGCGGCTCGGAACGCGGACGGGCTCGGAAGACCTGACGTGAGAAGAACCGGCGCCCGGATGCGTCTCTCGATCGGATGGCGATGGAGCGTCGCCGTTCGAGTTGGGGCGTGGGTGCGGCCGCGCGGATCGCCGCACGGTTCGCGGCGCGGCTCGCGGCGCCATTCGCCGCGACGTTCGCCGCCCGCGCTCCCGCCACGAGAACTCCGGACCGGAGGCAGTGCGGCCATGTTTTCGCGTTCCAGCCACCACGACTCCGTGACACCGCCGCCGTGGCGCGCCGAGGCGGTCCGGGCGGCGATCCGCGCCCACGCCGCCGCCATCTTCGCCGTCATCTTCGCCGCCCTCGCACTCGCCCGCTGCGGCGACGGCCCCAGTGCTCCCGGCGCTGAGGAGAACGACGAGCCGGACACCACACCGCCGACGGTCGCTTCGACCAGCCCCGACCCCGGTGCCGCCGATGTGGACGTGGCCACCACGATCCGCGCGACGTTCTCGGAGGATATGGACCCAGCGACGCTGAACGCCGGCACCTTCCTGCTGGACCCCGCCGTGCCCGGCTCCATCAGCTACGCGAGTCGTACGGCGACGTTCGCGCCGTCTGCGCCGCTGGATTCAGGGACCGCCTACACCGCCACGATCACGACCGGCGCGCGGGACCAGGCCGGCAATCCGCTCGCCCAGGGCCATTCGTGGACCTTCTCGACGGCGGAGCCGCCGCCACCGGCGGTGCCCGCGGCCGGGGTCCCGTTCGCCACCGGGAAGCGCTGGCGGTACGAGGCGATCGATACGACCGTGGTCTGCGCTTCGTCCACGGGGTGCAGCAAGGACGGGTTCCAGGGCAGCTACTACGTGCATGTCGAGGCGGAGGCGTCGTGGCAGGGGCGGAGCGCGTGGCGCACCATGGTCTACCGCCTCCAGGGCAACCCGGGCGCCGAGGCCGGGTTCCGCACCATCACCGAATACCTCGCGCAGGATGAGACGGGGCTCTGGCAATGGGTCGCGACGGGCGAGGGCGGCGAGTGGCGCCAGATCCTGTCGCGTACCGCCGCGTCGTTCGGGAACTCGACCTTCTTCCTCGCCGATGGCCCCGCGCACGGCGACGAGATGGTGCTCAGCCCGGGATCGGCCACCGTCCCGGCCGGCACCTTCACCACCGTCAAGGCGCTCCACGAGTTCAAGCAGACGGGCCGGTACGCGCCGGAGGACATCTTCGAGACGACGGCCGAGCACTACGCCGACGGCGTCGGCCTCGTGCTCGCGAGCTGGGATTACTCGTTCGACGACAACGACCCCGCGGGAACCGACATCGTCAGCAAGGGCATGCTCGCGCTGACCCACGTGGACGAGGGTCCGTTCCCGGCCTTCGTCGCCGGGGCCGAGGCGAACGACACCGCCGACGCCGCCAACGCGGCCGCGCCGTTCGCCATCATCGCGGGCGAGACCGAGATCGGCGACGCGGGCGCGATCATCGACGATGCCGGCGTCGGCTGCACGGCGGAGTGTGTCTTCGCGAACGTGAACGGCGAGAAGAAGCTCCAGGACTGGTACCGCTTCGAGCTGACCGCGACGACCACCATCCGGATCGAGCTGGCCTACACGTACTCCACCGCGACCAGCAACCTCTTCAGCGACCTCGACCTCTACGCGTTCGACGAGACGGAGAGCGGACCGCGCTACATCGGCTCGAGCGTGCTGCCCCCGGGCCAGCAGGAGATCCTGACCGGCACGCTTCCGCCCGGTACCTACTACCTCGCGGTCCAGGCGTGGGATACGCCGAACGGACGCGTGCCGTACTGGATGAGCATCCGGTGAGCGGAGGGTGCGGCGCTGAGTATGGACGGCGGCGTCCGGCGCGCCGGGCGGGATCCGGTGCCGCATCATCGCTCCATCGGGATGAACCCGGGCGCGGCCGGGTGGCGCCGCGTGCCCGGACGCGGCGGAGCGGGAGGCCGGGGTCGAGAAACCGCGCCGTTTCGACCGGTGAGGCGCTCGGTCTCGGCCGCGACCGCGGGCTACGGCCGCGGCTGCCAGGCGGGCGACCCGTCGAAGCCCGCGCGGTTCGTGAGGTTGATCAGGCCGCTGCCGTCCACGTTCATCACGTAGACCTCCGGGTCGCCGTCGCGGCCCGTCTGGAACGCGATCCTCATGCCGTCCGGCGACCACGCAGGTCTGCTGCTGCCGGAGAGATCCTGCGTCAAGCGGGTCAGACCGCTCCCATCGGCAGCGAGGAGCAGGTAGATCCGGGCGGTCCCGTCACGGAGGCTCGTGAACGCCAGTCGCAGCCCGTCCGGCGACCACGCGGCTTCGCCATCGAACCCGGGATCCTGCGTCAGGTTGGCTCGGCCCGTGCCGTCGGCGTTCACCACGTAGATCTCGTCGTTGCCGTCGCGCTGGCTCACGAACAGGATCTTCGTCCCGTCCGGCGACCAGATCGGCTCGTAATTGCCGCCGGCGTCGTTCGTGAGATTGGTCTTGTCGCTGCCGTCCGCGGCGTTCATCACGAAGATGTCGTAGTTTCCGTTCGGATGGCTGCTGAACGCGATCTTGGTTCCGTCGGGCGACCACGCCGGGGAGTGATCGTTGACGCCGCCCGATCTCGTGAGATTCACCGGGTTGGTTCCATCGGCGCTCATCACGTAGATCTCGACGTTGCCGCCCCCCCGGGTGCTCTCGAACGCAATCTTCGTCCCGTCCGGCGACCACGCGGGATTGCCGTCGAACGCCTCGCTGTTCGAGAGGTTCGCGAGCCCGCTCCCATCAGCGTTCACCACATAGATCTCGGAATTGCCGTCGCGCCTGCTCACGAATGCGATTCGGGACCCGTCCGGTGACCACACGGGGTCCTCGTCGGGCGCGGGGTCGCGCGAGACGTTCACCTGCCCGCTGCCATCCGCGTTCATCACGTAGATCTCGGAATTACCGTCGCGATCGCTCTGGAACAGCAGCCGGTCCAGCACGGCGATCGTCGCCGCGCCGCTCGCCGCGCCCGCGCTCGCGGTGAGCTGCGTCTCGCCGCCCCGCACCGCCGTCACCAGCCCCGTACCGTCCACGGTGGCCACCGCCTCGTCCGCGCTCGACCAGGTCACCGCGGCGCTCTCAATGGCCACACCGTTCGAGTCCGTGGCCGCCGCGGTGAGCCGCACCGTGTCTCCCTGGGCGAGGGTCGCCTCGGCCGGGCTCACCCCGAGCTCGGCCGCGACCTGCGCGACGACAGCCACCGCCGTGTCCGCGAGCTCGCCGGAACGCGCCTCGATGACCGTCGTCCCGTTGCCCCGCGCGACCACCCACCCGCCCTCGCTCACGGTCGCGACCACGGCGTCCGCGCTCGACCACTCCGCCTCAGCCCCTTCGACCTCGTGACCGTTCGCATCCCGGACCACCGCGCTCAGTTGCACGGAATCACCCACGGCGCTGAACGTCACCGTACCCGGGCTCACCTCGATGGTGCTCGGTTCCGGCTCCGGTTCCGGTCCCACGGTGATCGTCGCCGTGTCGGCGGCGGGGCCGGCCTTCGCCGTGACCCGCGCCACACCCTCGGAGAGCGCGTCGACGCGGCCGGCGCTGTCGACCACGACCACCGCCTCGTCCGCGCTCGACCAGGTGACCGCCGCACCCTCGACGGCGACGCCGTTCGAGTCCGTGACCGCCGCCGTGAGCCGCAGCGTGTCGCCCGGCACGAGCGTCGCCGAGTCCGGGCTCACCTCGAGCGCGGCCGGCATCTGCTCGACGGTGAGGACGGCCGTGTCCGCCGTCTCTCCGGCCGCGGCCACGATCCGGGCCGCCCCCTCGGCCGCCGCCGTCGCGAGGCCGGTGCCGGACACCGTCGCCACGCCCGCGTCCAGGCTGCTCCACGTCACGGCGGCATCCGTCATGACCTCGCCGTCCTGGTCACGTACTTCGGCTTCGAGCCGGACCGTGTCGCCGATCGCGGTGAGCGTGGCGGTGTCCGGTGCGATCTCGAGCGACGTCGCCACGGGTGGCACGGGATCGGGATCGGGATCGGGATCGGGCCCGCTACCCTCGTCGGCACCGCACGCGAGGAGCGAAAGCAGCAGTAGCGCGGGAGTCGCTCGGGTCGTTCGTGCGAACATCGTCGGCATCTCCTTGTCTCGAATCGGGGGCGCTCGATCTCGCGCTCGGCCGTTTCGTATTCCGTGAGAAGGTCTCCCGGAATCCCCCGCGCGGCGCGGTGCCGTATCGCTCACCGCGAGTCCGGCCTCGGCCGCGGGGATGCCAAAGGTTTCCCGGAAAAGAGACGCAGCTCGGCGGGTGATGTTCTCACCGGTCGCGCCGGTGTGGTCACGCCCACTCGGTTCGCGAGCGATTCCGAGCCGACGACGGCCGGCCATGGTTAAGGCAGCCATGTCTTGATGCCCGCGCCCCGCCGGGCGCGGCGGTCTTCGCGGCCCGCAACGCGCGGCCGGGGCAAGGCCCAGGGCCGCGGCCCGAGTGAGAATCCCGACCGCCTGGCTGCGTCCCTCCAGAGGGAAGGCATCGCGTCCCCCCGTCGGCCGTCACGCTCGCCGCGGGCGGATCTCGCGGTGCCCGAGCGACGGGCGCTCGTCCGTCGCTCCGCGGCCTACGACGGCGACCACGACGCCTCCCGGGAGGACCTCGACCATGCGCCCCCGTTCCTCTCTCGCTTTCACACTGGGGATCACCCTCGCGCTCACCCTCGCGATGGCCTGCGGCGACGAGGATCCCGTCGAGCCGCCCGAGCCGGCCCGGCTCTCGCTCTCGCCCACGAGCGTCGGCTTCACGGTCGTGCAGGGCGCGGGCGACCCGGCCGAACAGACCGTCTCCATCACGAACGCCGGGGGCGGGACGCTCAGCGGGTTGACTGTGAGTGTGAGCTACGCCGGTGGGGAGCCGAACGGCTGGCTCACGGCCACACTCGACGCGACGACGGCGCCGACCACGCTGACGCTCTCGGCCGCGACCGGAAAGCTCGACGCCGGGAGCTACGGCGCCGCCGTGAGGGTGGCATCCGCGGGCGCGAACGGCAGCCCACGGATCGTGAACGTGACGCTCACGGTCGAGCCGCCGCCACCCGCGATCGCGCTCTCGCCCGACTCGGTCGCGTTCAGCGCGACTGCCGGCGGCGACGACCCTCCCGCGCAGACCGTCTCGGTCACGAACGTCGGCGGGGGCACGCTGGACGGCCTCGGCATCTCGGTCGCGTACGCCGACGGGCAGCCGGCCGGCTGGCTCGATGCCTCGCTCGCGGCCACGACGGCACCGACCACGCTTTCGCTCGCGGCGGCCACGGACACCCTGGCCACCGGCACGTACACCGCCACGGTGACCGTCGCCTCCGGCGTCGCGACGAACGGCGCGCAACCGGTGAGCGTGAGCTTCACCGTCGCGCCGGCGCCGGACCTCGTCATCGCAGGGACGCTGGGCGCCACGCCGACGACCGTCGCGGCGGGCGACGTCGTCACGCTTTCGGTCATGAACGTCCGCAATGAAGGAAGCGCCGCGTCAGGAGACTTCGGCTACGGGATCTACCTGTCCGCGGATTCCACGATCACGGCGGCCGACACGTGGCTGCGCGGCGATTCCCTCCCCTCCCTCGCGCCCGCGACCACAGCGGCCCGAGATGTCGGGGGCGCCACGATCCCGGAGACCATCCAGCCGGGGAGCTACTACATCGGCGTGCTACTCGACGCCGATGACGGCGTGCCCGAGTCGGACGAGACCAACAACTTCGCCAGCGCCCGGCTGACCGTGACGGCCCCCGCGTCCGCGCCTGCCATCGTGCTCTCGCAGACCGACGTGAGCTTCGAGGCCGCCGAGGGCGGGATGGATCCCGCGACGCAGACGGTCTCCGTGACCAACGGCGGCGGGGGCACGCTCAACGGCCTCGGCGCCAGTATCACGTACGAAACCGGGCAGCACACCGGATGGCTCAGCGCGACGCTCTCGTCAGACGTGGCACCGACGACGCTCACGCTCGAGGCGAACGTGGGCACGCTGCCCGCCGACACGTACACGGCGTCCGTCTCGGTCTACTCCGCGACCGCGACCAACGGCCCGGTCGTGCTGACGGTCACGTTCACCGTCGACGCCGGTGCGCCCGACCTCGCGTTCACGACGCCGCTCACGGTCACGCCGACCACCGCCGCCCCGGGGGGCCGCATATCGGTGACCTTCTCATTGGCCAACCAGGGCGACGGACCGGCCGGGGCGTTTCGATTCGGTATTTACCTCTCCATGGATGCGGCGATCACCGCGGACGACGAGTTGCTCTTCGACGGGCGAATCAACACCCTCCCCCCGGGCGCGGCCTACGTCCCCAACGACTTCATTCAGGTGATCCCCTCGGGCACCGCGCCGGGCCAATACTACATCGGCATCATCGCGGATACCGAAGACGCCGTGGTCGAGTCCGACGAGAGCAACAACGTCACCGGCGCGCCGCTGACGGTCGCCCCCGAACCCGAACCCTCCATCGCGCTCGCGCCCACCAGCGTGAGCTTCAGCGCCGCGGCCGGAGGCGCCGACCCGGCGAGCCAGACCGTAGCCGTCAGCAACGGCGGCGGGGGTACGCTGAGCGGCCTGGACATATCCGTGTCCTATACGCCCGGTCAGCCCACCGGCTGGCTCACTGCTTCGCTCAACACCACGACGGCGCCGGCCACGCTCACGCTCGACGCGTCCACGGGGTCGCTCCCTGCCGGGGTGTACACGGCCGCCGTGTCCGTGAACTCGAGCCTCGCGGACAACAGCCCGCAGAAGGTCGCCGTCGCCTTCACGGTCGACGCGGCCGGCACGTATACGCTCACGACCGACGTCTCGCCGGGCTCGCCGATCGCCGGGGGGACGGTCGCCAGGGACCCGGACCAACCGAGCTACGCCGCGGGCACCGCCGTGACGCTGACCGCGACACCGAGCACCGGATTCCGCTTCGGCAACTGGAGCGGCGACGTGGTCTCCTCGGCCAACCCCGTGAGCGTCCTCATGGACCGGAACAAGTTCGTGACAGCCAACTTCCTGCTGGAGCCGCCGGTGCTCGCGCAGCCCGACGTCTCCGGGCAGACCATCGACCTGTCGTGGACGTACGAGTGGCCGTGCGGCACACGTTGCCTGGTCGGCAGCGGCGACGGCTACGAGCTGGAGGAGTCCACCGCATCTCCCGACGGCGGCTTCGTGACGGTGTTCCAAGCCAGCAGGACCCGGCTGAGCCCGTTCTCGGTGAGTCTCACCCGCTCGCCGGGCACCTACTATTACCGCGTTCGCGCACGCACGCCCGTCGGCGACAGCCCGTACAGCGAGGTCCGGACTGTCACCGTCGAGGCCCCTTCGGAGATCACCGCGTATGCGTCGGCCGACAACACGATGCTGTTCAGCACCACCGATCCGGCACTCGCCGGGAACACCTACCCTACGGGCGACCTCGGGGTCGGCTGCAACTTCAGCGTCCTGTCCTTCGGCACCGAATTCGTGTGCGCATCCTCGGCTCTGAAATTCGACGGGCTCCAGGAACAGATCGCCGGCCGCACAATCCGCAGCGCCGTGCTCCGCCTCTACGCCTCGAGCCTGCCCGCGGACGACAACACGACCTTCGGCGTCAATGCGTTCTCGGGGCCCTGGAGCCCATCGACGCTCACCTACGCCAACCAGCCCAGCTACTTCACGACCTCGCAGGCGCAGGCACTCCCGCCGACGTCGACGGTCGTGCCGCTCGAATTCGACGTCACGGCGATCGTGCAGAACTGGGCGAGCGGCGTTTGGGCCAACAACGGGCTCCTGGTCAGGGACCTGGTGAGCGCTCTGCCGCCGGTCTCGGTGATCAGAGCCACCTTCTTCGACAGCGCGGACAGCTACGATTCGCCCGCGAGACGGCCGCAATTGATCGTGACGTTCGACTGATGTCCCCGGGCGGGGAGCGATGGCACCGCTCGGCGCTTCACCTCACGGAGTCGTCCGCCGTCGGAGGGTCGACGACCCGCACGGCCGGCCCCGGCGCTCGAGGCGCGCCAGCGCCCGGCAGGGGATCCGAGCGAGGCCGGCCGGCCGCACGCCGCGCGACGCCGGCTGCGCCGCGCGCGACGGCAGCCACGGCGGCGAGAATGGCAAGAACGGCGAGGATCATGGGCCAGCGCGATGGCGGCAATTCCAGCGCCGGCCGAACGAGCGGGTCGCCGACGAGCGTGTACGCCGCCCAGTCCTCGACGGGAGCGCCGCCGCGGAGCGCCGCGAGCTTCGCGGCGCGCAGCGCGGCCCCGGCCGGGAGGCCGTCGGCCATCGCCCGGTAGAAGGACGCCATGAACCCGGCCGACACCGCGTCGCCGACATCCCAGCGGCTGGCTACGACGGCGCGGGCGCCGGCCTCGAGGAGCGGTGCCGTCAGCCCCTGCACCCCCTCGCCGCGCACGGAGATGCCCCGCACGGTCCGGCACGCGGCCAGCACGACGAGATCCGCGTCCAGCGCGAGGCGCGCCAGCTCGCCGGGCGTGACGAACCCGTCTTCGCCGCCGCCGGGCGCGAGGACGAGACCGGTGCGGGCGGTGCCCGCGTCGTCCACGAGGGCGTGCGTCGCGAAGTGGAGGATCCGGTAGGGCGTGAGCGCGTTCTGCCCGAGCCACGCCTCGCTCGCCGCGCTGCGGCGCAGCACGGTCGCGCGCGGGGCGTAGCGTGCGATGGAGCGCGCCTCGCGGGCGGACGCGCGGAGCCGCGGCAGCTCGGCGAGTGCTTCGCTGATGGATCGGCTCCGTTCGAGGCCGGCGGCCGCCGCGTCGGGCCCTCGAGCGGCCGCATCCGGGACGTCGAGCACCGGGTCGGCGAACGCGAGGAGAGTCGCCGCGCCGGACGCGGCCGGCCGCTTCCAGATACGGGCGGCCACGGTCGCGGAGGGTGCGAGACTCACGGCGTAGTGCTCGACCAGGCGGGCGCCGTCCCCGGCGACGAGGGCGTCGAACGGCAGGCGCTGGAACGGCCCGGCCGGGATGATGACGAGCCGGTCCGCGCCCCGCGGCAGCGCGGCGAGCGCGGACTCGAGGACGGCGGCGTGCAACGCGCGGGCGAGCGGGCCGGCGTCGGCGCCGGCCCCGAGCAGCGCGACGAAACGGGCGATGTCGTCTTCGAGCGTGTCCGCGGGCGGCAGCACCTCCGCGTGGAGCCCCGATCGCGTGATCGCAAACAGCGTCGTCGGCTCGCCGCCCTGTCCGGTGACGAACTCGAGGACGGCCGTCCGCTCGTCCGGGATCGCGGCCGCGATCTCCTGCCAACCCGCGGTCGCACCGGCGGACGACCGCGCCGCCGCAGCGCTGTCGCGCGACGTCCCACTCCGCTCCAGCACCGCGGCCGCGCGCACCATGCGATCGAGCAGTTCCCGCGCCCGCCGGCGCTCGGCGAGGTGGAACGCCGCGGCCGCGCGGCCGTTCGATGCGAGCGCCGCGATCACGGTCGCGACGCCGAGGTCGGGATCGGAGAAGTCCTCCTTGCGCTGGAACGCCAGGAGCCGGAGCCGCTGGTGGTCGAGGGAGGCGCGCCAGGAATCGAGCGCGTCGCTCGCGGCCGACAGCTCGGCGGCCGCGCGCTCGAGGTCGCCCAGGCGAACGTACGCCTCGGCGAGGCGCGCCCGATAGGCGAACCGGTAGTCGCCCTGCCAATCCGGAAGGTCCTCGAGCGCGACGCGGATGATGGCGATGGCGTCGGCCGGCCGCCCGCGTCGGAGCGCGAGCGCCGCGTCGTGGTATTGGAGCCCCGCCGCCCATCCCGGCAGCGTGTTCGCCTCCGCCACCGCCCGGGCCCGGCCGAGCTCGCGCTCCGCCTCGGCCCAATCGCCCTCGCGCATGGCCAGGTGCGCGAGCGCGACGTGGGTCGGCAGCTCCGCCGTCGGCGCGGGCGCGTCGGCGTAGACGCGGAGCGTCGCCCGGTATTCTTCGCGCGCCTCATCGAAGCTCCCCGCGGCCGCGAGCAGCTCGGCGCGGATCGCGCGGGCATAGGCGCTGCCCCGGAGGTCGCGCTGCGTTTCGAATAGCGCGATCGCGCGTCGGGCGTAGGCGTCCGCCGACGCGATGTCGCCGATCTGGAGGCCGAGCGAAGCCAGGTTCGCGGTCGCCCAGGCCTCGACCGGCGCGTTGCGACCGCCCGCGCTGTACGCGACGGCCTGCTCCAGATCCCGTCGCGCGGCGCCGAGCGCCCCGACGGAGCGCTCGAAGAAGCCCCGCCACTGCAGCGCCACCGCCAGCCCCGCGAAGTCGCGCGCGCGTTCGTGCTCCGCCACGACCGTGTCGTAGACGACGAGCGCCGTGTCGAGCCGAGCACTGTGAATGGCGAGCTCGGCGGCGACGATCCCGAGACACCGCGCCCGGAGCCGCCGGTCGCCCGCACGGCGCGCCAGCTCCGCGCCCGCCGTGGCCACGGCCCCCGCCTCCGGGTTCCGCACGAGGCGCAACACCGCCGCCCGGCCACAATGGTGAAGCGCATCCAGCCGCACGTCGGCGGGGCCAATGAGGCCGCGCGCCTGCGCGAGGAGCCCTTCGGCCTCGGCCACGCCGCGCGAGCGAGCCCGGACGGTCGCCAGGTGGATGAGCGCCTCCGCTTCGAGCGCCCGGTCCCCCGTGGCACGCGCCGCCTCGCGGGCCCGGACGAAGGCGCTGTCGGCTGCGCCGGTCAGCCCCCTCGATTGCAGCGCGAACGCCCGCCCGATGCGCGCGTACGCCGCGATGCCGTCCGGCCGCCGGTCCCCGCCCTCCACGAGCCGTCCATAGAGCCGGGCCGCTCGCTCGTGGTCGTAGGTGAGGCGCGCGATCGTCGCGAGGCCGAGCACGGCCGCACGATCCGTCGAATCCCGTCGCAACCGCTGCGTCCACCGGGCGGCGACCGCGGCCACGCTGTCGCCCTCGACGGCGGCGAGCGCGCGCGCGACGACGCCTCGCGGGTCTTGCGGCGCGCCCGCCTGAAGAACCGCGAGCAGCGCCGCGGCGAGACTCGCCTTTGCGATCATGGCCCATAGATGAACCGGCGCGGCGGGAATGGCAAGGGATTCGGGGGTGGGGGGTCCCGCGGGCGCCGGTCGGGGGCGGGTGCGGGCGCCCGTGCGTCCCCACCCGCCGCCTGCCACGACATGAGCGGTTGCCGGCGCGCTCCGGTCGGTGCCATAGGTTCACGGGTCCCGAGTGGGCGCACCGACGCCCCGCCGTCAGGGATGGTCCGAGCCGCGGGGCGTCCGCCGGGGGCGCGTGGGCGCGACGCCCGCGCGGCTCGGAACGATCGGGTCAGGCGCCCTGGCGAGCGACCGGCACCGGCGTCGCGCGCAGCGTGGTCGAGCCGTCGCCGAGTTGCCCATCGCCATTGCTCCCCCAGCAGTAGGTGTAGGCGTCGTCGGCGATCCCACAAGTATGCTCGCCGCCGGCGCTGAGCGACCGGAAGGTGTGCCCGCCCACGACGGCGGTCGGCTCATCCGGGCTGTCGGCCGCACCCGTGCCGAGATTGCCGCCGAAGTTGAAGCCCCAACAATAGGCTGCTCCATCCGAAGCGATGCCGCATGCGTAACTCGCACCCGCGCCACCGTGCGCCGGGTTCAGGGATCGGAAGGCGAACGCCGCCGAAACGGCCGACGGCGCGGCGGCGCAGTTGTGTTCGAACGTGCCGATTATGCACGTCGGAGAATTCGCGCCATCACCCACCTCGCCCCGATCGTCCACACCCCAGCAGTAGCCCGTACCATCACCCGTGATGCCGCAGGTGTTGTTGCCGCGGGCCTCCAGGAACGTGAACGTGAGCCCGCCGGACACGGCGGCCGGATGGATGTGCGGTAGCGTATCGTTGGCTCCGATGCCGAGCTGTCCGAGCGCGTTGTAGCCCCAGCAATACGCGACACCATCAGCGGTGAGACCACAGGTATGCAGACCTCCGGTGGCCAGCGCCGTGAACGTTCGATCGCCCGAAACCCGGACGGGCGTGGTACCATGGATGCTCGGCTCGGCACCGAGCTGGCCGTAACCGTTGCGTCCCCAACAGTACGCCTGCCCGGACGCCGTGAGTGCGCAGGTGTGCAGACCACCCCCGCTCACCGAAACGACTTCGGCGTCCAGTCCGACAGGCACGGGCACCGTGCTGTAGCTTGCGTCTGTTTCCGTGCCGAGCTGTCCGCCCCAGTTCGCTCCCCAGCAGTACGCCTTACCCTCCGCGGTAATGCCGCACGCATGCCAGTTGCCGACGGCCAACGCGCGGAACGTGAGGCCGCCCGACACGCGGATGGGCTCCGCCCGCGACAAGGTGTCCCCGACGCCGAGCTGTCCGCTCTCGTTGTATCCCCAGCAGTACGCGTCGCCGGCTGCCGTGAGCCCGCATGTGAAGCGCAGGCCCGTGCCGACCCAGTCGAGACGCAGCCAATCGACCGTGATCTCGGCCGTTCCCTCGGATTCGCCGTAGCTCGCCGAAACGGTCGCCTGGCCGGTGGCGAGCGCCTCGACGATGCCTCCGCTATCGACGGCGATGATCGCGTCATCCGACGTGGTCCATGTGAACCGGTCGATGCCGTCGATCACCACTGCGTTGGAGTCCAGGGCGGCCGGGTGCAGGAGGAGCTCGTCGCCCGGTACCAACGTGTCGGTCGGCGGGCTCACCACGATTTCGGCAAGAATCTGGCGCACCGTGATCGATGCCGTGTCCGCCGCATCGCCCGAAACCGCCGTGATCCGTGCGGTCCCGTTCGTAACGCCGACCACGCGGCCTTCGCTCACCGTGGCGATCTCGGGATCGAGACTCGACCACGAGATAGTCGCGTCATCGAGGACGCTATCCCCCGCCACGACCGTTGCCGAGAGTTCGAGCGTGTCTCCGATCGCGTTCAGCGTATCGGCCCGGGGGGTCACCTCGACGGTCACCGGCGCCGGGCTCGTAGGCCCGTCGATCGGGTCCGTCGGACCATAGATCGGGTTCGTAGCCCCACCACCATCGCACGCCGGAACGATCAGAGCGAGCAGGAGCCAAGCTGGAGTCGTTGCACGCATGTGTACCCCGGATGGAAATTGGGTGGTACCACTCGTCGGATCGGCCACGGGAAGCGAGGATCCGCCGCCGGACCACAACGGCGATCGCCCGAGGAAAGCGGTTCCACTATTCGCCCCAGAGATCAATGTGTCAAGAGAGATGTGCGTCGAGCGCCGTCCCGTGCGGCCGAGAGATGTGATAGTGCGGCGGTGCACGGGTTTCGCTCACGAGCGGTGTATCGATCGTACGGTGCTTCGGGATGCGGTGCATCCGGCGAGGCTTGCCGACCCCTCGCTCCCCTTTGGGACGGCCACTACGATAAGACACCTGCTGGGCCCCGCGGCCAGGTTGGGAGGGCTCACGGTTCCCGAGGTCTGGCTGTGCTTACTGAACCCGCCCGCCCGGGCGAGCGGGGGCGACCGGCACGTGGGCCATCAACCGAGATGGCGTTTTTCACGAGATCTTCATCCGCTTCGCATGGGCGGTGACGGCGTGGTTCGAGGATGAGCGCCGATCGAGTGACATGACCGCGAATGCAGATTGGCAGAAACGAGCGGGTGACAGCATGGGGTACCTGGTGAAGATCCTGGGATGGTGCATTGTCGGATTGATCACGGGCGCTGGCCTGACTCTAATCAACATGCTGATCTACGCTGTCGCCGGCGGGATCGCCGCACTGGACGGTACCACGATCACCCCATTGAATGTTTCGAAGGTCTACATCATCGGTGGGGTGACAGGTGGCCTACTCGTCGGTCTGCTCAATTTCCTTGGCCGCTGGACGTGGGGCCAAGCAGTCCTCGGGATTATCGGCGTGACGCCTATGGTTCTTGGCGCATCGATTCTGTACAATGGGGGAGTGACCGACCGGAGTCTCACCGGGATGGCAGTGATATCGACCCTTGGTGGGACATTCCTCGGGATAGCGCTGGGACAGGAGGCGCGTAGGCTGTTCCGGCGACATTAATCGGCAGCGCACTACCTCCGGGAGGGGTTCGCGGTGGTGTTTACAATGGCGCGACGGCCCTGGCGACGACCAATCCTATTGGTTCGAATGGATTGGATCTCCTATAGCTCGCCGGGGGGTTCGTTCCAGTCGTCGGCTCACCTATTTCAATAGGTGAAGCTGAGCGAGCGCGCGGATAGTGGTAGTGGTCGGATGATAAGGCGAAACATCTCGTGGGGCATCGCTTGGGGTGCGCGTGTGGCGAGCGTCTTCTCGGCGGTCGCCGCCGTATCGATCGTTGTTCGAGTCATCGCTAGGCAGATGGGCTGGGAGGCGGGCGTCCGGCTGTTGGCTCTGGCACTTGCCACCTACGTATTCGGCGCAATCGTAGGAGGTGCCATCGTCGGTGTACTTCGTCCCTGGGCAAAGAGTTGGTTGCGAGATCATGGGCGCGGTGGCCGCGGGGTTTCTCACAACAGGATTCGCGCGTCTATTGAATTCAACAACCACGATCATGACGCGCACACGACTTCCACTCGCGTTCCTCGTGGTCCTTGCGAGTATTCAAGGCTGCGTAGAGGTCTCTTGGAGTGAAGTCGCTCGGGTACGTTCCCCGGACGGCGTCGTTGATGCGGTACTCATCCGCAGTGATGCCGGCGCAACGACGTCGTACGTCTACCGAGTCTTCTTGGCGCCGCAGGGTGAGGAGGTTCCTCCCGGTGACGTCGACCAAAGGCTCTTCACGGGGGATCAGGTCGAGGGCCTCGATCTTCACTGGCGCTCTCCTCACTTCCTGGAAATCCGCTATCGACAGGCTCGTATTGACCATTTTGCGAATTTCGGCCAAGTTAAGGTCGGGCAGAACGGACGGTACGTCGCAGAAATCAGGTTGATTGCGCTTGCCGAGTCCTGGTCGCTCCCGCCGCGCGAGAGGCCGCCGTGAGTCAGGTGGTGCGGCCCCGCGGGCGTGCATCGCAGGAAAACCCAGACTCCGCTCTCCTTGGGATCCACGGGTTCCTCTGCGGGAGCGGTCGCGCCGCAGGGAGACCTCCGCAGAGCTGCGGAGGCGCCGGTTCCTGACACCTTGCGGTCACGGGCGAGCCGGATCCGTGATCCTGTCTGCTCCCGGGTCTTCACCGGCCGAGGCGCGCGTGTCACACAGTGAGCTCAGACAGATGTCTCAGAACCGGAGTCTGATGCGACGACTGGTCACGGGGATCGCGCTTTCCTCAGTGGCCGCCGCGGCGGCGTTCCCCGTAGCCATGTTCGCGGTGATACCTGCAGCCGGGCCTGTCGCGACGGGTGAGCCGCTACCAAACACCCTGATGCGCGTTTTCGGCCTGACCTTCTTGCTCTGGCTACCGCCCACGTTGATGCTGACCTCTGCCTCGGCGGTCCCGCTCTTCTTCTTTGTCCGGCGAAAAGGTGTCACGGCGGCTTGGCCGTTCCTCACTGCCGGGCTGATCGAGGGAGCCGTTTTCCTTTCTCTGGCTTGGAGGTGGTTCTGGGGGCTGGAGGGCGTGGAGATGTCGCTGTCGTCGATCGGCGCGCTGGTGGGTGGACTTTCAGGGTTTGTTTTCTGGCTCTGTGTTCGATCAGCCTTTCGGCGTGGCGCTCCGCGTGGGGAATAGGGGCTCTGGTGGAAAGAAACGCTGCTCCACCGCTACACCTACGGGTTCTTCGGCGAGACCAAGCTGGTGGCGGAGGCGGTGGCGAACCCGTTGCGCTTCGCGGCGCGGGAATACGACAGCGAGACCGGACTCTACTACATGCGGGCGCGCTACTACGACCCGGCGAGCGGGCGCTTCAGCAGCGAGGACCCGATCGGGCTCGCCGGCGGGATCAACCCGTACGTGTATGCGGGCAACAACCCGGTCACGTACCGGGATCCGAGCGGGGTGAGTACCGAGTGTCCGGACGGAACCGCCGAAATCACGCGCGACGATGGCACGACCGTGTGCCAGGAGCCGGTCGCACTGGAGCCGATCGAGGTCAACGGCGGGGGCGGGGGCGGGCCGCCCCCGCCCCCGCCGGCGTGGCCCTTGCCCCCGGGTCCCCGACGATGCAGCTCCTGGCCGACCGACTGGTGGACGTGACCGAGCACCGCTGTGCCTTCGATGTCGCACATGAACTGCGTGCGATGGCGGACGTCCACTTCCCCGAGGCCGAAGCGATCCGCCTCGTGTGGGACAACCCGAACGTGCACACGCTCGCCGCCCTCTACCTGGCCTATCCGCCCGAGGAGGCGCGGCGAATCGCACGGAAGTTCGAGCCGCATTACACGCCCGACCACGGCAGTCGGCTCAACATGGCCGAGATCGAGTGATCACTCCTCTCCCGGCAATGCCTCGGTCAGCGCCTGCCCAGTCGGGAGCGCGGCCGTCGAGGCCGCAAGAGGCGACCTGGATCGGCCCCTCGCCGAGGAGGCGAAGCGGGTCGAGGGCCGGGATCGCAATGCGCTCGATTCACGAGAATCTGAAGTGGGTGCCCTGTGGGGCGTGTGGTACGCGGGTTGCTATAGCGGTATCGCAGTGATACTCTATATCGTTGATGGCCCGAGGCGCTTCGAGGCCAACGACGTCTCCCTGCTCCAGGTGCTCGCACTCTACTGGATCGGCGGCGTACTCGGCGGAGCGATCCTTGGCCTCCTTCGCCCCCTCGCACACAGACGACTCGGGGCAATGCTTGTCGGTTCACTTGTCATTTACCCGTCGACGGCCGGTGTGATGACGACCATGGCGGGCTCGCCCTTCGCCTGGTCCGGACGCGATTTTGCGGGTACGGTCGTTGTTGCAACGCTCCTCGGGTCGTTCTATGCATGGTGGCTGTGGGAGCCGCCTGGCGACGCTGGGGCGCGGCGGTGAACCGGGATCAACCTCCACGTGTATGCAGGCAACGACCCGGTGACGTACGGGGATCCGAACGGGCTCAGCGCCGAGCGTCCGGACGGGCCGGTCGAAGTCGAGCTTGCCGATCACGCCCATCCACGCGTCATGGAGCGCCCCCGCATAGCTCCGCAGATCGGGGCGGTTCGCGGATGCGCCAAATGGCCATGCCGCTTTCAGCGGCCTGGCGGGCCGGTAGGTTCATGGATCCCAAGCTGCTTCGGCGATACGCCGCAGGCGGCGGTGCTGGACGGCACAAGCCGCGCCGACGGCAAACGTCTGCTCGGCATTCCTCGGCAGACGATCGAGCGATGACGCGGGCTGTGCCGGTTGGACTGGGGTAGCGACATGCGATATTTGTTCTCAGCTCCGCTATTCGCCATTTCCTCACTGACAAGCGCCGGGTATTGCCAGCAGCAGGTGCTTCAGAGAATACCGGCGCCGGACGGGATGCGAAGCGCAGTCATCTTCTCCGGTGATTGTGGTGCCACTACACCGACCGCGACTGTCGCGGCCATAATACCGCCAGATGCAAACATTCACGGCTTCACTCGATTCTTCGTAACCGTTCAGCCTCGTGATCAATTGGCCTGACAAATGCGGCGGCCCAGTGGTTCATGAGCATAGTCGAGGAGCTCGAGGCGGCTGGCGAGGTACTCTCGCCGGCGGTCCGTGGAGCCCTGGTCGCGCTTGAGGGCC
>DASVCS010000117.1:0-9500 GCA_036381495.1 Longimicrobiales bacterium | reverse complement strand
CAAGGTCGCCCACCTGATGGACGCCTTCGCGTCGCAGCGGAGCAAGCGCTGGTTCACGCCGGAGACGTTCCTGGGGCTGATGCGGCTGCGCGGCATCGAGTGCGCGTCGCCGGCCGGGTACGCGGAGGGGTTCGAGGCGCGGAAGGTCGTGCTGGCGGCCTGACCCGCCCGCCAGCGCGGCGGTCAGCCCCCGGGATCCGCACTCCGGAGATAGAGCACGGCCGGCGCCCCGAACGGCGATTCGAAGGTATGGCGTCCGCTCCCGGGAACCGCGGGGCCGGGTTGGAGCGCGCCCGTGCGCGGGTCGAACCAGTCCACCGCGAGCGAGTCCGCCGTCCCGACCAGGTCCACGTCCACGGTAGTGTCCTCCGCGACGAAGACGAGGTACTGCGGCCGCGCCGCCCACGGACTCGCCAGGGCGTACCCGCTCGATGACACACTACTCATCGGCTCCACGTGATCCAGGTCCAGCACCTCCGCGAAGACGCGTGCGTAGCCGAGACTGCGGCGGATCGGGCCCCACAGCTCTTCATCCGCGGAGTTGTCCCGTGCGCCGAGGCCGATCGCAGCGCCGTCGTACGGGTCCATGATGATCGGGTTCTCGCCCCGGGTGAAGCTCTTCCAGACCCACTCCACGGTCCCGCACACGCCACACAGGTGATCGGTGTCGGCGATCACCACCTTTGAGGCATAGGTCACGCCCGGCTCCAGAGCACGCCGGGACTGACGGAACGGCGAGACCCAATCGGCCGGGCTCCGGAACAGGACCTCGTTGGACTCGCCGGGGCGCTCCACAGTCATTCCGATGGGGTGCTGCTTCGGGAGGCCGGCCTCGTACCGGCGCAGGAACTCGATCATGTGATACTGCCACGCGGCGGACCCGACGCTGCTCTCGTTGCTGATCTCGAACAGGACGTTGTCCAGGTCGTTCACCGCGTCGACCACCCTGCGGACGTACGCTTCCTGCAGGCGCAGGATCTCGGGGCTCCGCAACTGGTGCACCTCTGTGCCCGCGCCGTCGCCGTCCGCATCGCCGTCGATCCCGTTGATGTTGTTCGCCCGATTGTAGGGATGTCCCTTCCAGGGGTTGTCCGTGCCGGGCCCCTTCGGTTCGATGCTCCACCCGTTGAACAGCATGATGGACACGTAGATGCCCCGGCGCCCGGCCGCGATGACCCGCTCCCGCAGGCGGCGGAAGTACGCGTCGTCGAACTTCGTGAGGTCGAACCGGGGCTTGCCATCGGCGGCGAGGCCCGGGCCGGTGCGCTGGTACGGAGTGGGTGCGAACCAGTACGGGCCGGCGATCTCGGCAGTCCAGCTCGCCTGCTCCCATGCCCACAGCCGCATGAAGTTGTGGCCGTGGCGCGCGAGCATGGCGAGGTAGGAATCGAAGTCGAACGGGGGCGGCGGGTCGCTCTGGCCGTTGTCCTGGAGGTTCGACCAGGTATGCGATCCGGTCAGGTACACGGGCCGGCCGCTGCCATCCCGGAAGTAGCGCGGGCGCGCCGGATCGAGCCGCAGCGGCCCGGAGGGCGCAGGCCTCGGGGACACGGCGATCAGCGCATGGCCGGCGCGCCGTCCGTCCAGCGCGGCGGTGATCGTGGTCAGGCCGGGTCGCTGCGCGGTGGCGACGGCGCTATCGCCGGCGGCGGAGACTGCGGCCACGTCGTCGCGCAGGGAGGACCACTGGACGCGCGCGGTGACGTCCTCCCGGGAGCCGTCGGAGCGGATCGCCCAGGCCTGCAGGCCGCGCTGTTCGCCCGGGTGCAGGACGGCGGCAGCCGGGTGGAGCCGGATCTCCACGAACGCTGTTCCCGAGGAGTCCCGGCACGCCAGGCAGCCCAGGACGATGCCGAGGAGGACCGCGCCGGGGAGCCCGGCGGCCGGGCTCTTCCGTGGCAGCTCGGGCCGCGTGCGCCCGGGGCGGCGAGTGGCCCGGGTCGCGCCGACCGCCCGCGAGCGAGTCGAGGTTCCAGCCATTCTCCGTTCCGAGGTGTCCCTTGTTCGCGAGCGCGCGCCGATCACCGTCGCCGGCGCGCCGAGCCCGCGGCGCCGGCGCGCGGAGCCGGGCGGTGGACCGCCGACTGTCGCGCAGCCGAAGCACGTGCGGCGCGACTCCCATACGCCGCGCCTGGCGGCGGCCCGGCCGGAGACCCGGCGCCCGCGGCCGTGCGGCGCCGAGCGGGCGCCATGCGGGCCATCCCGGCTCCTGGCGCCCCATCTTCACCGTAGCCCGGCGGGTGCCAGCCGGCAGGCCATGCCGGGCATGGATGTGGCATGTGGCCCTGCGGCGGTGCGGGGAAAGGTGGCGCACGATCGCCGCCCGGGCTAGGTTCCTGACGCATCCAAGCCGGAAGCCGACCAGGTCCGGGCCAGCGCGCGCCCGGCTCCCCCGTCGCGACATCCCGACGAGAGCGTCGTCCCACGTGCGGGACGCAGGCCCAGATCCGGAATCGACGTATGCACGCAATGACGCGCGAAGCGCGTGGCCAGTCCATGATGCGAGCTTTCCCCGTCTCGCGCACGGGGGCCTGGAGCACGACGCTGTTCGGGCATCGCGATCTCCTCCTCGCGCTCGTTCAACGGGAGCTGAGGGTCCGGTACAAGCAGTCGATCATGGGAGGACTGTGGGCGATCCTCATGCCCGCCCTCATCGTCGGCGCGGGGATCGTGGTCAGGGTCGCGATGGCCCGGCTTTCCGGGGGCGAGTTCGGCGCAGAGGGTATCGCCATCGTCGCGGCGAAGTCCGCGCCCTGGGCGTTCTTCGTGTCTGCGATCCGCTTCGCCACGATGAGCCTGATCTCCAACGCCAACCTCGTGACGAAGATCTACACGCCCCGCGAGGTCTTCCCCTTCGCGGCGGTGCTCTCCCAGCTCGTGGATTTCGCCGTCGCGGCCGTCGTCGTCGCCGCGCTGCTGCCGTTCCTCGGCGTCGAGCCGCGCCTCGAGATGCTCTGGTTGCCGCTGCTCATCGTCAACCTCGTCATCCTGGCTGCGGGGGCGGGGCTGCTGCTCTCCGCGGCCAGCCTGTTCTTCCGTGATGTCAAGTACCTCGTGGACGTGTTCGTCACCTTCGCGATCTTCTTCACGCCCGTCTTCTACGAGGTGCACCTCTTCGGCGACTGGGCGCCGCTCCTGTTGCTGAACCCCGTGGCGCCCATTCTCGAGGGCATCGGCGCAGCGGTCGGCGGCGGGCCGGCCCTCTCGCCCGGGTGGTTCGTGTACAGCGCTGGCTTCGCGCTCGTCGGCTTCGGCCTGTCCTTCGCCGCCTTCAAGCGCATGGAGCCTTACTTCGCGGAAAGCGTGTGAAGAGGTGTGGAATGGAAGCGGTGCTGCGCTTCGACCACGTATCCAAGAGGTTCCGCAAGGGCGAGATGTACGATTCGCTGCGGGACCTGATTCCCGCCTTGACGGGCCGGCTGTTCCGCCGCAACCGGTCCGCCGAGCTGGGCAAGCGGGATTTCTGGGCGCTGCGGGACGTCAGCTTCGAGGTGCCGCGCGGCGAGGCGTTCGCCATCGTCGGCTCGAATGGCGCGGGCAAGAGCACGATCCTGAAGCTGCTGAGCGGGATCATGAGGCCCACGCTCGGCACCGTGCAGGTGAAGGGCCGGCTGACCGCGCTGATCGAGGTCGGCGCAGGGTTCCATCCGGATCTGACCGGGCGCGAGAACGTGTTTCTGAACGGCGCCATCCTCGGCATGAGCAGGGAGGAGATCCGCCGCAAGTTCGACGAGATCGTCGAGTTCTCCGGGGTGGGCGAGTTCATCGACACCCCGGTGAAGCGGTACTCGTCCGGGATGTACGCGCGCCTGGCTTTCTCCGTCGCTGCGCACGTGGATCCCGACGTGCTGCTCGTCGACGAGGTGCTCAGCGTCGGCGATTACATGTTCCAGCAGAAGTGCGCCCAGAAGATGGCGTCCGTCATCCGGAGCGGGGCGACCGTGATCTTCGTCTCCCACAACCTGCGGGCGGTCGCGGAGCTGTGCAACCGGGCGCTGCTGCTGGAGCGCGGCAGGGTCGTGCAGATCGGCCCGACGGAGGAGGTGATCAAGGCGTACCTGGATCGGTCCCACGGCGATCGGCGGGACGCCTCCGACCGGGAGGCCTACATCTCCCGGGTGCGCGTGCAGTCCGAGGCGGGCGAGGTCGTGCAGGTCGAGCCCGGGCAGCGCGTGCGCGTGGACGTCGAGGTCCGCTCGTCGAAGCCGGTGCATGGCCTCGCCGTCGTGCTGATGGTCACGGACAACGAGAACTACGAGATCTTCAATACCTCGACCGAGCGGTTGGGGTGCGGCACGTTCTCGGTCTCACCGGATGACCCGTTCCGCTGCTCCTTCGAGCTCGACCTGCACCTGCCCCAGGGCACGTTCCACTTCGGCACTGCGGTCTATCGCTACGACATCCAGCGGGAGTACGACCGCTGGATGCCCTGCGCGACGGTCTTCGTCCGCAGCCCGGTGGACGTGCGCGGCGCGGCGAACCTCTACCCCCGGGTCGTGGAACACGCCAACGCGAGCCTGGCCGGCATCGGCTCGCCCGAATGAGCGAGAGGCGGATGGACCTCCCGGCGGCCGGCGCCGCACGGGCCTCTGGAGCGGCGGGCGGCGCAGCCGGGCAACCGGCGCGGGCTCCCGCTGACCAGCCGGTCGGGGCGCGGCCGGGCGCGAATGGCCGCGCACTCGCTGGAGGCGCGATGGCGAGTCCAAGGATCGCGGTTTTCGGGATCTTCGGCAGGACCAACCTCGGCAACGAGGCGACCCTCCACGCGTTCCTCGCCAATCTGAGGGGCCTGTTCCCAGGGGCACACATCGATTGCATCGGCCCGGGCGGGGCCGATGTCGCGGCGCACGGGATCGGCCTGGTGGACATGGACCCGATCCCGATTCGCCGTTACTTCTGGCGTCTCCCGAACTGGCGGCTGATCGGGCTCCTCGGGTCCGTCGCGGAGCTCGCCCTCGAGCCGCTCAGGTCGAGGCGGGCGGTGCGGCGCATCCGCGAGTACGATCTCTTCGTCATCCCCGGGACGGGCATCCTGGACGACTTCGGTCAGGGGCCGCTCGACCTGCCGTTCCACCTGCTGCGCTGGTGCCGGGCGGCGAGGATCGCCGCGGTGCCGGTCCACTTCCTCAGCATCGGCGCCGAGCCGGTCGCCGTGAGCACGACGCGCTGGGTCCTCGGGCGAGCGGCCCGACTCGCGACGTACCGGTCCTACCGGGACCACGCATCGCTGGAGAACGCGGAGCGGCTGGGAATCGAGGTCTCGGGCGACGCAGTCTACCCGGACCTGGCATTCAGCTACCCGGCGGCGCACCTGCCTCCGTGCGACCCGGTCGCGTGGCCTCCACGCAGGGTCGGCGTCGGCGTGATGGGCTATTACGGGTGGAACCTGACGGGCGCAGCCGCGGAAGCCGCGTACGCCACCTACATGAGCAAGCTGCAGCGGTTCGTGTCCTGGCTCCTGGAGCGCGGGTACGAGGTCCGCCTGCTGATCGGTGATACGAGGCCCGACCAACGGCCCGTCCGTGAACTGGTCGAGACGCTGGGGGCCGCTGCCCCCCGCCGGGATTCGGCGGCCCGTCTGATCGCGGAGCCGATCCGCACCGTGGATGATCTCCTGGCGCAGATCGCGGAGGTGGACGTCGTCGTCTGTAGCCGGCTCCACAACGTCGTCCTGGCGCTGCTGCTCGAGCGGCCGGTCATCTCCATCGGCTACTCGAAGAAGAACGACGCGCTCCTGGAGCGAGCCGGCTTCGGGGATTACTGCCAGGATGTCGAGAGCTTCGATGTCGACCGCCTGATCCGGCAATTCACCGATCTGGCGTCGCGGCCCGGGAACCCGGCAGGACGCCTCCGCACGTTCAAGGACGACTGCCGGCGGCAGCTCGATCGGCAGTACGAGGCCCTGTTCGCGGAGCTGGCCACGCGGGCCGCGGCACGGGCCAGGCCGGCGCCTCCTCCGGGAACAGCGGCTCCAGCCGGATCACCGTCTCCGGCCGCACGTGCACGATGAGCAACGAGCCCCTGGTCAGCGTCGTCACGCCGTTCTACAACACGGAAGACTACCTGGCCGAATGCATCGAGAGCGTGCTCGCGCAGACGTACAAGAACTGGGAGTACATCCTGGTCAACAACTGCAGCACGGATGGTTCCCGCGAGATCGCCGCGCGGTACGCGGAGCGCGATCCCCGCATCCGCCTCTTCGACAACCCGACGCTCCTGGACCAGGTCGCGAACTACAACCGCGCGCTCAGCCTGATCTCGCCCCAGAGCGTGTACACGAAGGTGGTCGAGGCGGACAACTGGATCTTCCCAGAGTGCCTGGCCAGGATGGTCGCGGTCGCCGAGGCGAACCCCAACGTGGGACTCGTTTCCGCCTTCTGCCTCACGGAGAGGACCGTGCGGTTCACCGGCTTGCGTTCCAGGGCGACGGTCCTGGACGGAAGGGCGGTCGCGCGGATGCACTTCCTCGACGATGCCTACCTCTTCGGCGCGCCCACGACGGTGCTGATGCGGTCGGACATCGTCCGGAGCCGGACGCCGTTCTACGCAGAGGAGCACCAGGCGCTCGTCGAGGACCTCAGCGCGTGCTACGAGATCCTGCGGGTCTGGGACTTCGGCTTCGTCCACCAGGTGCTCACGTTCGTCCGGACCGAGAACGAGGGATCGATCCAGTCCGGCCGCCGGGGCTTCGATGTCATGGCCCTCGACCGGCTCGCGGTCCTGCACAGGCACGGCAGGCATTTCCTCGACCCGGCCGAGTACCGCCGGGCGCTGCGGAAGACGCGCGCGAACTATTACGAGCGGCTCGCCCAGGGCCTGCTCCGCCGCAAGGGTGACCGCTTCTGGGAGTTCCACGAGACGAGCCTGGCGAAGCTGGGCATGCGGCTCGAGCGTGGCCGTCTCTGGCGCCACGTCGCGAAGGAGATCCTCTGGCTCGTCGCCAACCCCGGCAGCTCGCTGAGTGCGCTGCGCAGGAAGCTCCGGGCGGCGCGGACGGGCGACCACCGCGCCGCGGCGGTGTAGGGGCGGGGGGACCGGGCCTTCCTCGTGACCGAAGGGCCTGTGCGCAGCTCGCGGAATGGTACAAGGTTGAACCATCTGACGACCTCACCGTCGTCGGCAGGCGCGCCTTCGAGGGCGACACACTCGCCGCGATCCTTCGGTCCAGCACGCCCCGATCGGCTAGGCCGCCGTCCACGATCGAGACAGAGCTAGTCAACCGTCAGCACGCGCGCCGGGTCGATGCGCGCGGCGCGGCGCGCCGGCACGAACGCGGCCGCGGCGCCAACGGCGACGAGCAGCACGGGCACGGCCATGAACGTGATCGGGTCGATCGGCTCGACGCCGTAGAGGATGCCCTGCAACGCGCGCGCGCCGAGCAGCGCGGCCACCACGCCGATCGCGCCCCCCACCCCGACCAGCGCGAGGCCGCGGCGCATGAGCAGCCGCACGACGCCGGCGGGGTCGGCGCCGATGGACATGCGGATCGCGACCTCGCGCGTGCGGCGCGCCACCGCGTAACTCACGACGCCGTATACGCCGAGCAGCGCGAGCGCGAGCGCCAGCGCGGCGAACGCCGTGAAGACCAGTGCGCCCAGGCGGGCGGGCAGCAGCATGATCGCGAGATGGCGCTCCATGGTCTTGGTCTCGAGCACCATCAGCTCGGGGTCCAGCGAGCGGACCAGCGCGAGCAGCCGCACCGCCGCGCCGTCCGCGTCCGCGGCCGTGCGGGCGAGGATCGTGAGCGAGGGCGAGTAGCGCTGGCTGTACGCCGTGTACACGAACAGCCGCGGCGGCTCGCCCAGCGTGCGGTACTTCGCGTCGCGTGCGACACCCACGATCGTGTACCGCGTCGTGTCGCCGGTGAAGGTCCGGCCGACCGGGTCCTGCCCGGGCCAGAACCGCTCTGCCATGGTCTGGTTGATGATCGCGACGCGCGCGCCATCCTCCCGGTCCCACGCCGCATCGAAGTTGCGGCCCCGCACGATCGGGATGCCGGCCGCGTCGAAGTAGCCGGCATCCACGCGCGCGTGATCCGCCAGGAAATGGTCCTGTCCCGGCGGCGGCTCGAATCCTTCCACCTTCACGTTCACGGTCTGCGTGCTCAGCGAGTTGAGGTGCAGGTTGCTGGTCACGCCGACCGCGCGCACGCCGGGCAGCCGCAGCGCTTCTTCCTCGATCCGCTCGACCATCAGCCGCGCCTGCTCGGGCGTGCGTCCCTCCGGCACGTTGAACGTGAGCAGCGCCGTCGGCTCGCTTCCGAAGCCGGGATCGATCGTCTGCCGCGCCTGCAAGCTGCGCAGCAGCAGCCCGGCGCTGACCAGCAGCACCACGGATCCGGCCACCTGCGCCACCACCAGCGCGTCGCGCAGCGAGAGCACACGCTTGCGGCCGCCGCCCGTGTTCTCGCTCCGGATCGTTCCGATCACGTCGTCGCGCGTCGTTTGCAGCGCCGGCGCGAGGCCGAAGAGAACGCCGGCCAGGACGGACAGCGCGAATGCGTAGCCGAGCACGACCGGGTTCAGCGTCGCCTGGACGTGGACGGGCAACGGCAGCGGCAGGTCCGCGCCCTGCAGCGTGGCCAGCAGCACCCGGGCGAGGCCGAGGCCCGCCAACCCGCCCGCCAGCGAGAGCACCACCGACTCAGTCAGCAGTTGGCGCAGCAGCGCGCCGCGGCCCGCGCCGATCGCGAGTCGGATCGCGACCTCGCGCTGCCGCTCGCGCGCCTGCGCGAGCAGGAAGCTCGCCAGGTTGGCGCACGCGATCAGCAGCACCAGGCCGACGACCACGCTGAGCAGCCCGGCCGCGAGCACGATGAAGCGGTCCAGCAGCGGGTTGACCACGATGTCGCTCAGCAGTCTCGCGTCCACCTGCGAGCTCTCCTGCCACGTGTCCGGGTAGCGCGCGACCATGTCCGCCCTGAACGCCGCGAGCGCCGTCCGCACCTGCGCCAGCGTGACGCCCGGCCGGAGCCGCGCGCGCACGAACGTGCCGTGGTCGTCGCGCGACTGGAGCTGGTCGTAGTTCGCCGGCTGGAGCTGGTTGATCATCATGAGCGGCACGTACACGGCCGGCGGGAGGCCGCGCAGCATCCCCTCGTACTCGGGCGGCGCGATGCCGACCACCTCGTATTCCCGCCCGTTGATGCGGATCGACCTGCCGATGACCGATGGGTCTCCTCCGAACGACGTCTGCCAGTAGTCGTGGCTCAGCACGACGACCGGGTGCGCGCCCGGCGAGACGTCGTCCTCCGGCCCGAGCAGGCGGCCCAGGTGCGGGCGGATGCCCAGCGTCTGGAAGTAGCCGCCGCTCACCATCTCGGAGGGGACCGGCTCGATGCGGTCGCCCACGTCCCGCGGGATCACCGTGAGCGTGGAGGCGGCCACGCCGGCGAACACCTCGGCGCCGGCCCGCTCGAGGTCGCGGAAGTCCGGGATGGAGAGCGGCGCGTACGGGAAGTCCGCGTTGCGCAGGTTCAGCTCGACGACGCGCTCCGGCTC
>DASVCS010000116.1:0-24709 GCA_036381495.1 Longimicrobiales bacterium | reverse complement strand
GCGCTCGCGCACGGAGGGGGCGGGGGCGGAGAAGCGCGGCGCCGGGGGGCGCCGGGTGTCCTTGGGGGGGCGGGGCGATCATGGAGACGAGGCGATGATGGACTCGATGGGGAGTTTTCCGGAGTATCGGCCGCGCCGGATGCGGCGGACCGAGGCGATGCGGCGGCTGGTGCGGGAGACGGCGGTCGCGCCCGGTGACCTGATTCTTCCGCTCTTCGTCGTACCTGGAAAAGGCGTGCGGCGGCCTGTGCCCTCGATGCCGGGGGTACACCAGACGTCGGTAGACGAGCTGGTCCGCGACGCTGCGGAGGCCCAGGACCTGGGCATTGGCGCCGTCCTGCTCTTCGGCGTGCCCGAGACGAAGGACGAGCGCGGGAGCAGCGGCTACGCGGAGGATGGCGTGGTGCAGGGGGCGGTCGCGACGGTGCGCCGGGAACTGCCCGACCTCGTCGTGATCACGGACGTCTGCCTGTGCGAGTACACCTCGCACGGCCACTGCGGCGTGATCCGCGACGGCGTGGTGGACAACGACGAGACGCTCGAGCTGCTGGCGCGGCAGGCGCTGAGCCACGCGCGAGCGGGCGCGCAGATCGTCGCGCCGAGCGACATGATGGACGGCCGCGTGGCCGCGATCCGCCGGACGCTGGATGCCGAGGGCTTCACGGACGTCGCCATCCTCTCCTACGCCGCGAAGTACGCCTCCGCATTCTACGGCCCCTTCCGCGACGCGGCCGGGAGCGCGCCCCAGTTCGGCGACCGCCGCGGCTACCAGATGGATCCGGCGAACGGCGATGAGGCGTTGCGCGAGGTGCGCCTCGACATCGCGGAGGGCGCGGACCTGATCATGGTGAAACCGGCGTTGCCGTACCTGGACATCGTCTGGCGCGTCAAGGCGGCGACCGGCTACCCCGTGTGCGCCTACCACGTGTCCGGGGAGTACGCGGCGATCCGGGCGGCGGGCGAGCGCGGTTGGCTGGACGCGGATGCGGCGATGCGCGAGGCACTCGTCGCGATCAAGCGCGCGGGCGCCGACATGATCGTCACCTACTGGGCGCGTGAGTTCGCGCGCGGGCGCTAGCCGGTCGTTCCGCGCTATTCGATTGACACGAGCCAACCTGCGGCCTATCTTGCGAGCTGCTCTCCCCAGGACGTATTCCGGATGGCAGGGATGAGCCGGAGTCTGAACAGGGCGATGCTCATCGGCAACGTCGGGGCGGACCCGGAAGTGCGGACGACCGCGGGCGGGAACCGGGTCGCGAGCTTTTCCCTCGCCACCGGCCGGCGCTGGACCGGTCGGGACGGCCAGGCACACGAGCGGACGGATTGGCACCGCATCATCGCCTGGGACCGCCTCGCGGAGTTGACGGAACGCTTCGTCAGGCGCGGCGACCGCGTGTACGTCGAGGGTCGGATCGAGTACCGGAGTTGGGAGGACTCGTCCGGCCGCACGCGGTACGCGACCGAGGTCATCGCCGGGGACTTGATTCCGCTCGGCGGCCCGGGTCCGGACGCCGGAGCCGATGCCCCCCGCTGATGGAGGAGCTGCACCCGTGAGGAAGGCGAATCGATCGATGGCGCGGCTGCGCGAGGCGGCCGTCGCGGCGCTGGCCGTCGTGGCGGCGGGGGTGGTGCCGGCCGCGGCGCAGGAGCGGGCCGGCGCGCCGCCGCAACCGCAGGGCCGCGAGCACGTGGTGCGGCGCGGCGACACGCTCTGGGATCTGGCCGGGTTCTACCTGAACAACCCGTTCCTGTGGGGCCTGATCTACGACGCGAACCGCGAGACGGTCGAGGACCCGCACTGGATCTATCCGTCGGAGCGGCTGCGGATCCCGCCGCTGCCCCCGGCCGTGCCGTCGCAGACGGCCGGGCCGCCCGCGGCGCCCGCGGAGACGCCGAACGCGCCGGTCTCTGCCGCGCCGGAGGGCGCCGCCGCGGAGCCCGGTGCGGGCGCGGAGCCGCAGCCGGGCGCGCAGCCCGCGGTACCCGCGGCCGGCGCGGCGGAGACCGGGCGCGACATGCCGGTCGAGGCGGGCGATTATTACGCCGCGCCGTGGCTCGGCGATGAGACGGAGTTGCCCGCCGTCGCCGAACTGATCGGCACGGTCGACCGTGGGACCGCGGACACCAAGCTGCCCGAAATGGTGTTCCGTTACGACCGCGTCTACCTGCGTTATACGAATGATGCCCGGCCGCAGGTGGGTGACCGGCTGCTGCTCGTGCAGACCGGCCGCTTCGTCGATGGCCTCGGCTCGGTGATCGTGCCGGGCGGCGTTGTGACCATCGAGGCGGCCGGGGAGTCGGTGTTGACCGGGGTCGTATCCGAGCAGTTCGAGCGCATCGCGACGGGTGCGCTCGCGATCCCGCTCGATACGTTCCCCGGGATGGCCGGCCCGGCGCAGCCGGTCGAGGACGGCATCGAGGGCAAGTTGGTCGCGTTCGTCGAGGAACAGCCGGTGCCCGGCGTGGCGGACCAGGCGTTCATCGACATCGGCGCGGAGCAGGGGCTGGCCATCGGCGATGAGCTGATCGCCTACGTGCCGGAGCGCCGGGCGCCGCTCGGCTACACGGAGACGTTGCCGCCCGAACCGGTCGCGCGGCTGCGCGTGATCCGGGTCGCGGCGAACAGCGCGACCGTGCAGGTCGAGTCGATGACGCACGCCATGTTGCGGCCGGGGCTGCCCGTCCGGTTGGTGGGGAAGGTGCCGTGATCGTGGCGGCCGACCCGGGCTCGTGCTGCGCGCCGCGGTCTGCGGCTCTGCGGACGGGCGCCCCCGGGCGCCCGTCGCCGTGTGTCGGGCCGTGGTGACGGTCCTCCATCTCGCGGCCCTGGCGGGCTACGTCGCGGTCGCGGCGTTGCTCGGCGGCTCGCTCGCGGGCGGCCGTGCCCGGGCGCCGGGCTCGATCGCGATGCTCACCGGCGCGGCGGTCGTGTTGCACGCCGCCGCGCTGGCCGTCTACACGATCCATCTCGGCGAGCCGCCGCTGGTGGGGCTGGCACCGTCACTGTCGGCACTCGGGTTCCTGATCGGCGCCGTCGTGCTCGCCACCACCGTGTTCCGGGAGTCGCGCACGCTGGGCGTGGTGCTCACGCCCGTCGTCGCGATCCTGCTCGGCACGGCGCTCGCGCTCGGCCTCGCGCCCGCAGGCACGCCGGTGGCGTACCGCGATGCGTGGCTGTACGTACACGTCGCGCTGTCGTTCGTCGGATACGCGGGGCTGACGGTGGCCTTCGCCGCGGGGCTCGTCTACCTGCTCCAGTTCCGCGAACTGAAGGGGAAGCGCTTCGGACGGGTGTTCCGCTTCTTCCCCGCACTGGACACGCTCGACGTGTTGGGGCGGCGCGCGCTGGCGATCGGGTTCCCGGCGTTCAGCCTCGGACTCCTCATCGGGTTCGCGTGGTCGGCGCGCTTCCAGCGGCCGCTCTCGGCGGCGGACCCGAAAGTGGTCTGGGGTGCCCTGATCTGGCTGGTCTTCCTCGCGGCGCTCGGCGCACGCGCCGGCGGTGCCAGCCGCTGCCGGCGCGGCGCACTGGTCTGCGTGGTCGGCTACGCCGTCGTCGTCTTCGCCTACGTCGTGTTGCGGTTGGCGGAGGCCGGAGGGCCGTTCTTCCTGTGAGCGCGCGGTGCCAGGGCTCGCGTGCCCAGGAACTTCGGCCGCGTGCGGGAGTGTATCACGACGGCCGGAGGCGGCCATGGCCGTCGGGTCGCCACGGATGACGCGCGAAATGCCGCTGGCGGTCGTCGGGCTCAGTCATCGCTCCGCGCCGGTCGAGGTGCGCGAGCGCTTCGTCTTCCCCGCCGAGGAGGCCGCGGCCGTCCTCGCGGAACTGACGGACACCGGCGTGGCCGACGGAGCCGTGCTGCTCTCGACGTGCAACCGGACGGAGTTGTATCTGGAACTGCCGGGAGCGGGAGCGGGAACGTTTACGTTTACGAGATCGGGGACGGGGCCGGGGTCGGGATCGGAGGGCGGCGAGGACGCGCACGCGCACAGCCGTGGCCATGGCAGCCCCCCTAGCCCCAGCCCTAGCCCTAGCCCTAGCCCTAGCCCGGGTCCAGGGCAGGGCCGGGGCGGCGGTCGGGCGTTGGATGCGGTGGTCCGGCTGTTCGCGCGGCGCGCCGGAATGCCGGTCGAGGAGGCGGCGCGATACCTCTATCATCGAACGGGGCGGGCGGCGGCCGAGCACCTGTTTCGGGTGGTGACGAGTCTGGACTCGATGATCCTGGGCGAGGCGCAGATCCAGGGGCAGGTCCGGGCGGCGTACGAGAGCGCGGCGGTCGCGGGGCCGACGCTCTCGCGGCTCTTCCAGGCGGCGCTCGCGGTGGGCGGCCGGGTGCGTAGCGAGACGGCGCTCGGCGCGGGCGCCGCGTCGGTTCCATCGGCGGCGGTGGCGCTGGCGCGCAAGATCTTCGGCTCGCTGCGCGGCCGGCGCGCACTGGTGCTCGGCGCCGGCGAGATGAGCGAGCTGGCGCTCTCCTGCCTTGCGGCGGAGGGCGTGCGCAGCGTGGTCGTCGCGAACCGCACGGAGGCGCGGGCGCGGGAGCTGGCCGAGCGCGTCGGCGGGCGCGCCATTGCGTACGACGGGCTCGAAGCGGCGCTGCCGAAGATCGACATCGTGATGACGGCGACGGCGGCGCCGGGGCCGGTGCTGACGCGGCCGCTGCTCGACCGGGTGTTCCCGGGCGGTCCGCGGCATCCGCTGTTGATCGTGGACATCGCGTTGCCGCGGGATGTCGAGCCCGCGGTCGGCCAGGTCGAGAACGTGTTCCTCTACGACGTGGACGACCTGCGGCAGATCGTGGATGACAGCCTCGAGCGGCGGCGTGCCGAAATGCCGGCGGCGGAGCGGATCGTGGATGAGGCCGTCGACGACTTCTGGCGGTGGTACGCGGCGCGCGACGTGGCGCCGCTGATCCGCAAACTGCGCGGACGCGCCGAGGCCGTGCGCCGGGCGGAGGTCGAGAAGGCGCTGCGCCGGCTCCCCGAGCTGGCGCCCGAACAGCGGGAGGTCGTCGAGGCGCTGACCCGCCAGCTCCTCGCGAAGGTGCTGCACCGCCCGACCGTGCGGCTGCGCGAGGCGGCGGGCAACGGCAACGGCGTCGCGGTGGTGCACGCCGCGCGCTATCTCTTCGAGTTGGACGGGCCCGACGGAGAAGGAGACACGGGAGCGGAATGAGTCCGAGACGCGTGTTGGTGACGGGTGGCGCGGGGTTCATCGGCAGTCATGTGGCCGAGGCGTACGTCGCGCGCGGAGACCGGGTCTGGGTGGTCGATGACCTCTCGTCGGGGCGGCGGGAGAACCTCCCGGCAGGCGTGTCGTTCGTGCACGCCGGGATCGCCGATCCGGCGGTCGAGGAGCTGTTCCGCGAGGTCGGCGGCTTCGACATCGTCAACCACCACGCCGCACAGATCGACGTGCGCAAGTCCGTGGCGGATCCGCGTCACGACGCGCGCATCAACGTGGACGGCTTGCTGAACGTGCTCGAGTGCGCGGTGCGCTACGGGACGCGGCGCGTCGTCTTCGTCTCGTCGGGCGGCGTGATCTACGGCGAGCCGGAGGTGCGGCCGACGCCGGAGACCGCGCCCAAACAGCCGCTCTCGCCCTACGGCGTCACGAAGCTCGCCGCCGAGTTCTACCTCCAGTACTACTATCGCGTGCACGGGTTGGACTACGTCGCGCTGCGCTACTCGAACGTCTACGGCCCGCGCCAGGATCCGCACGGCGAGGCGGGCGTGGTCGCGATCTTCTCGACGCGCCTGAGCGCGGGTGCGCCGCTCACCATCTACGGCGACGGCGAGCAAACGCGCGACTACGTCTTCGTCGGCGACGTGGTCGCGGCCAACCTCCTGGTCACGGACCAGCCGCTGGACGGCGCACGCGGGATGGATGCGCGCGCGTTCAACGTCGCGACGCGGCGTGAGACCTCCGTCAATACGCTGGCGCGCACGATGATGGAGGCCGCTGGCCGCGAGGTCGAACTCTGCTACGCGCCGGCGCGGCCCGGCGAGCTGCGCAATTCGTGTCTGGACCCGGCGCGGCTCGAAGCGCTCGGCTGGACGCCGCGGGTCTCGCTCGACGAGGGCCTCGCCCTGACCTATCGATTCATTGCCGGTGGAGAGACGAGTTGTTGAACGTGCTGGCACAGTTCCGGGCCGGCGCGCCGGATGGCGCGCTCGACATGATCATCAACGGTAGCGCATCGACGAAGATCATCATCACGATCTGCGCGGTCTTCTCGCTCGTCAGTTGGGTGATCATCTTCTGGAAGGCGGGGCAGTTCCGGCGGATCCGCCGACAGGGCGCCCACTTCGTCCGCTCGCTCGAACGGAGCCAGCGGCTGGAGGATGCATACAAGTCGGTACTCCGGCTGCCCGAATCGCCGTACACCCGCGTCTTCCGGCAGGGGATCAACTTCTTCAGCGAGCTGCGGCCCGGCGCACTACGGGAGAACGCGCCGCCGACGGCCGGCCTCTCGGAGGCGCAGCTCCAGGCGATGCGGCTCGTCCTCGAGAAGGAGCAGTTGCAGGAGCGCGATGAGTTGGCCGCCGGCCTCCCGTGGCTGGCCATCATCGCGACCGTCGCGCCGCTGCTCGGGCTGCTGGGCACCGTGATCGGCGTCATGGACGCGTTCCTCGGGATCAGCGCCGCGGGCTCGAGCAACATCAACGCCGTCGCGCCGGGCGTGGCCGAAGCGCTCATCACGACCGCGGCCGGCATTGCCGCGGCGATCCCCGCCGCCATCGCGTACAACTACTTCGCCAGCCGGCTCGGTTTTTTCAGTGGCGAGCTCGAGGGCTTCGCCAGCGAGTTCATCGGCACGCTCGCCCGGGAAGGGAGGCTCTAGCCGGTGTGGAGCACAGGAGACAGGCGGAACCGGGGGGCACTCCCCGTCAACGCGGACGTCAACCTCGTCAACCTGGTGGACGTCGCGCTCACGCTGCTCGTCATCTTCATCATCACCGCTCCCATGCTCCAGGGCGGCATCGACGTCGAGCTCCCGCAAGCCGAGACGACGCCACTCACCGCCGGGGACGAGGGCGTGATCGTGAGCATCGACGCGGATGGCACCATCTACATCGGCGAGGTCGCCGTCCAGTCGGTCGAGGACTTCCGCACCATCTTCCCGCAATACGTCAAGGAGAAGGAGGTCCGGAACGTGTACCTGCGCGGGGACCGCAACGTGCCGTACGGCCGCGTGGCGGCGGTGCTCGGCCTCATGAAGGAGCTGGATGTGGCCGAGGTCGGACTCGTCGCCATCGAGCCGGAGCCGGAGGAGTAGCACGTGCGCGGCATGGGCAGCGGACGGACCCGGCGCTCCGGGCCGGGTGGCACGGCATGGCTCGCCTCGCTGGCCGCCCACGCCGGGCTCGGCACGTTCCTCTGGTTCTCGGGGCTCACGGCCACGCCGCCGCTCCCACCGCTCAAGGTGTATCGCGTCAACATCGTCTCGCCGCCCCCTGCGGAACACGGGCCGCCCGAGCCTGTCGTCGTGAATGCGCCGCCGACGCCCGAGCCGGAACCGGAACCCGAGCCCGAGCCGCCGCCGCCCGAACCCGAACCGAAGCCCGCGCCGAAGCCGGAGCCCAAGCTCGAGCCCAAGCCGAAGCCGAAGGCGGAATCGAAGCCGGTCGTGGTCGAGGAGCCGACCCAGCCGAAGCCCGAGCCGAAACCGGCCAAGAAGCCGAAGGGCGCGAACCCGGATCCGAAGGCGGAGACGGCCGGCGAGGGATTGAACATCCAGATCGACGGGGAGGCGTTCCCGTTCCCGGACTATCTCGAGAACATCACGAGGCAGATCGGCCGATACTTCCGGTGGACCGGCCGGCGCGACCTGTCGGCCGAGATCTACTTCGTGATCCTGCCCGACGGTTCGGTCACCGACATCCGCATGATTCGCGGATCCGGCGACATTGCGTTCAACTTCGAGGCGCGCGCGGCCATCGAGCAGGCCGGCAAGCGGCGCGCTTTCGGCCCGCTCCCCGAAGGGTTCGAGGGGGACCGGCTGCCGATCTCGTTCTATTTTCAACCGGCCCACTGATGCCGATACTTTACAGATGGTCCGGGGAAGCATAGGATCAATGCGACGGTTCTGGCTGCTCTTTCTCATAGCTTACGCGGCGCCGCTGGCGGCGCAGCAGGACACGACGCGACTGCCGACCGGCGTCCGGCTCGGTCTGATCTATCAGACACTGCAACGGCCGCTGCTGGCCGTCCGGCCGTTCACGGCGGACTTCGCGCTCGCCGGCGTGGCCGAGCAGACGTACGCCATCGTCCGCCGGGATCTGGACTACAGCGACCGGTTCGAGATGTACGAGACGCCGCCGCAGCTCGCGGAGGGACCGGTCGACTACGCGCAGTGGAACGGCCTGGGCGTGGTCTACGTGGTGACGGGCAGCGTGCAGCCGCTCGGGCCGGACGGCGTGCTGTTGCGGCTCGCGCTGCACGACGTCGTCTACGGCCACATCAAGGAGATCCGGGCGTTCGAGCTGCCGGCCGGCGGTACACCCGAGTTCCGCATGGCGGTGCACGCCGCCGCCGATGAGGTCGTACGTTGGGCGACCGGCCAGCGGGGGATGGCGGCATCGCGGATCGCGTTCGTGCTCAGCACCGCCGACGGCGGGTCCGAGCTGATGGTCGTCGATTCGGACGGCGAGAACGTCCAGCGGATCGCCGCATCGTCGCAGACGATCATGACGCCCGTCTGGTCGCCGGACGGCCGGCGCATCGCGTACACGATGCTCAAGCCGGACGGCGGCTGGGAAGTGGTCGAGCGGGATCTGTCGAGCGGCGACGTGAGGGTGATCGCCGCGGATGCGCCGCTCAACCTCACGCCGGCGTACTCGCCGGACGGCTCGCGGCTGGCGCTCGCGGTCTGGTCCCGCACGGGGACGGACATCTACGCCTACGACGTGGCCGGTGCGTGCTGCCTCGAGCCGCTGCGGACCGGACCGGGCGAGGACATGTCGCCGACGTACTCGCCGGATGGCCGGCAGATCGCGTTCATGTCCGATCGGATCGGACAGCCGCACATCTACATCATGCCGGCGGAGGGCGGAGAGGCGACGCTGCTGACGCCCTACGTGTACGGCGAGGCGGGCTACTACACGGCGCCGGATTGGTCACCGCAGAGCTCGCTCGTGGCGTTCACCGGCCGCTCGCGCGGCCGGCTCCAGGTCATGGTCGCCGACTCGCGGGACCCCGGCGGTACGGTGCGGCAGCTCACCGACAGCGGGTCGAGCGAAGACCCGAGCTGGGCGCCCGATGGCCGGCACATCGTCTTCAAGGGCGTGCGCGCCGAGGGGCGAGGGTTGTATGTTATGGATGCGGTGAGTGGTCGGACCCGGCCGTTGCTCTTGCGCGGAGGGGTCCGCCTGCCCGACTGGTCGCCGTCGCTCCAGGAGGCTTCGGCACCGGCGGTCCGCGGCGAGTAGGGCGCCGCGGACTGGATTCACGAATCCACCTACACTCAGAAGGAGACGCGACGATGCACAAGCGAACCATCCTCCCCGCACTCGTCGGCACGCTGCTGCTGGCCGCGTGCGGCGGGAATGAACCGCCGCAGCAGGTCCAGCCGCAGCCCGACAGTGCCGCGCTGGCCGCGGAGCGGGCACGCCAAGCGGAATTGGAAGAGCAGCGCCGCCGCGAAGCAGCAGAACGAGAAAGGCTCCGCCGCGAGGAGGAAGCGCGCCGCCGCGCCGAGGAAGAGGCCGCACGCGCCCGCGAGATCATCGAGCAGATGGTCCACTTCGAGTTCGACAAGTCGGACATCGGGCCGGAGGCCGAGCGGATCCTGACCGAAAAAGTCGGCGTGCTGCGCGCCAACCCGGCCGTTTCGCTCCGCATCGTGGGGCACGCCGATGAGCGCGGCTCCGATGAGTACAACATCGCGCTCGGCATGCGCCGCGCACAGGCGGTCAAGACCTTCCTCACCGGCTTCGGCCTCGCGCCCGACCGGTTCGAGACGGTCAGCCGTGGTGAGGAGCAGCCCCTCAACCCGGCCTCGAACGAGATGGCGTGGGCGCAGAACCGCCGCGCCGAATTCGTGGTCACGGCCGGCCAGGTGACCAAGCTCCAGTGAGGAGGCGCTTCATGCGGTGCAGCAACGCGGCGGCCCCGCCAGGGGGCCGACCGCATGTGCCGGCGTCGAGGGTCGCCGCGGCGTTTCGCCGCGGCACCCTCCTCCTCGCCGTCGGCTCTACGGCGGCCTTCGCCGCCTGTGCCACCAAGCGGGACGTCAAGACGCTCGGCGACGAAATCTCCCTGCTGAGCGCGCGCCAGGACTCCCTCGTCGCGCTCCTGCGTGCGCAGAACCGCGAGCTGATGGACTCCCTGCGCGCCGGCTCGGAGATGATGCTCCAGATCCGCGGCGAACTCGGACACCAGTTGCTCCAGATGGAACAGCAACTGGTCCAGCTCCAGGAACTCAGCGGCCAGAGCCAGCGCCGACTCGCCGACCTCCGCCGCGATCTCGAATCGCGCGAGCGCACTTTCGACACCACAACCCCCGCGCCCGCGGCGCCACCCGCCGCCGCCGACAGCAGCGCCGCCGACCAGCTCTATCAGATCGGCATGGAGAAGCTGCGCCAGGGCGCACCGGCGACCGCGCGCGCCGCCTTCCAGCAGATCCTCGACCAGTTCGCCACCCACCCGCGGGCATCGGACGCACAGTTCCAGATCGCCGAGACGTACGTCGCCGAGGAGGAATTCGACAGCGCGTTCCGCGAGTTCGACCGCGTCGTCGAGTTGTTCCCGAACTCGCCGCGCGCGCCATCGGCGCTGTTCCGCGCGGGCGTGATCGCGGAGGAACGGGGGAACATTCAGCGGGCGCGGGAATACTTCAGTCGAGTCCAGGCCGGATATCCCGTCTCGGACGAGGCGCGGTTGGCCGGCGAGAGGCTCGCGCGCTTGCAGGGGCGCTGAGCGCCGGCGGCCACGCCGGGCATTTCCGCGCGACGGCGGCCGTGTTGCCGCTGTCGAGGTGTTGTTCGCGCACATGCGTTGCCCGTACTGCCATGAGACCGAGGACCGCGTGGTCGACTCGCGCACCAGCCGGGAGGGCCGGGCGGTGCGGCGGCGACGCGAGTGCCTGAGTTGCGGACGGCGCTTCACGACGTACGAGTACGTCGAAGAGCGGCCGTTGCAGGTGCTGAAGCGGGACGGTTCGATCGAGCCGTACGATCGGCGCAAGTTGTTGCGGTCGGTGCGGCTGCCGTGCGCGAAGCGACCGATCACGCTCTCGGAGATCGAGGCGATGGTCGATGAGATCGAGGATGAGTTGAACGCGGATCCTCGTGACGAGATCGAGGCGGGCGCGATCGGCGAGATGGTGATGGAGCGGCTGAAGCAGTGCGATCATGTGGCGTACGTGCGCTTTGCGTCGGTCTATCGCAACTTCCAGGACATTGATCAATTCGTCGAGGAACTCCGCGAGCTGAACGCGCGGCGTGCGCGTACGGCGCTCAACGAGAGCCAGGCGGAGTTGCCGCTGTAGCGCGTATGCCGGGGCGTGACCGGGTGGTACGGGCGGGGGCCGAGATGCCGTTTCTCGATCATCTCGAGGAGCTGCGCGGGCGCATCATCTGGAGTCTGGCCTCGCTGCTGGTGGGTGCGGGGGTGGGCTTCTTCCTCGTGACGCACTACGGTGTGCTGGGGCTGCTCATCGACCCGATCCGGCCGTTCCTGGAGGACGGCAAACTTGCCTACCTGAGTCCGACGGAACCCTTCTTCATCACGCTCAAGCTGGCGGTGATCGTCGGCGTGCTGCTGGCGGCGCCGATCGTGCTCTATCACGTGTGGGCGTTCGTCGCGCCGGCGCTGCTTCCGCACGAGCGGCGGGCGATCGTGCCGGCGTTCTACCTCGGTCTGGTCCTCTTCGCGGCCGGCGTGTTGGTGGGCTACTTCGCCGCGCTCCCGGTGACGCTGAAGTTCATGCTGAGCTTCCAGACGGAGAGTCTGCGGCAGAACATCACGATCGGGCCGTACCTGGGGTTCATCATCAAGATGCTCCTGGCGTTCGGGCTCGTCTTCGAGATGCCGGTCGTGGTGCTCATCCTGGCGATGATCGGCGTGGTCGACTCGAAGATGCTGGCAGCGAAGCGCCGGCACGCGATCGTGATCAACCTGATCGTGGCGAGTCTGATCACGCCGGGCGATCTGATCGTGCTCACGCTCTTCCTGATGGTTCCGCTCGTCCTGCTCTACGAGCTGAGCATCGGCCTGGCGCGGATGGTCGAGCGGCGGCGCGAGCGGTCCACAACAGAATCCACGGAGTGGGCGGAGGCCCCGTGATCCGGGGTGTGATCCTGCTGTGCGCCCTCGGGCTGGCCGTGGCGCCGCCCGCGTGGTCGCAGCAGCGGAAGAGCGCGAAACCCGTGACCAGCGCGCGGGAACGAGCGCTCGAGCGATTGCGCGCGCTGGAACGGGCCGCCCGCCCGCCGGTGGACACGGCCGCGGCGGACAGCATCACCGGCGCCGGCGAGAGCGCGGGCGCGCCCGCGGCGCCGGCCGGCGCGGCCGCGACGGATTCATTGACCCGCGCGGCCGCCGCGGGCGCGCTCCCCGGTGACACGGCCGCCGCGCTCCCCGGCGACTCGGCCGCCGCGGCGTCCGGCGACTCGGCGATCCTCGTGCGGACGGACTTCCCGCCGGACTCGATGATGCTCGCGCTGCGGGCGCTCGAAGGCTACACGGTGACCGAGTACCAGGCCGAGCGCGCTCGCTTCGATGCCGACAGCGGCAACCTCGAACTGATCGGCGAGCCGGTGCTCACCCGCCAGGGCCAGGGGATGCAGGCCGACTCGCTCCTGCGCTACGACCTCGATCGCTCGATCCTCTGCGGTTACGGCCACCCGGTCCTCGACGCGGCCGAGGGCGAGCCGGTCGAGAGCGACCAGGTGTGTTACGACGTCGACCGCCGCGTCGGCGTGGCGTACGGCGCGAGCACGAAGTTCACCGAGAACGCCACCTGGTACGTCCACGGCGGCGAACTGTACACGGTCGGCGATGATCGCGCCTACGGCCGCGCCGCCTCCTTCACCTCCTGCGACCTCGAAGAGCCCCACTACCACTTCGCCGCCGCCAACATGAAGATTGTGCACAACGACGTGCTCATCGCGCGCGATGTCACGCTCAACTTCGGCGACGTTCCGGTCTTCTGGCTCCCGTTCATGGTGCAGAGTCTGAAGCAGGGCCGCCGCAGCGGACTGCTCACGCCGCGCTTCGGCATCAACGACATCGCGCGCCGGTCCGGCTACCGCAGGCAGATCGAGAACGTCGGCTTCTTCTGGGCGATCAACGACTATCTCGGGACCTGGGCGTGGATGGACTGGCGGAGCGGCGACTACACGCGGCTGACCGGCCGCCTCCAGTTCAAGTGGCTGCGCCAGTTCCTGAACGGCAGTGTCGACTTCAGCCGCGCCTGGCTGAGCGACGGGCGCACCACCTTCCAGATCGGGACGAACAGCAATTGGCAGCCGGGCGAGCGGACGTCCGTGAGTGTATCGGGGCGCTACTCGTCGAGCACCAGCTTCCTGCGGGACCACACCTTCGATCCGGGGAACTTCCAGCAGGACGTCTCATCGACGGCATCGCTGCGGCATCGCTTCGACTGGGGCTCGCTGAGTCTCGGTGCGAGCCGGCGGCAGTCGCTGGCGAGCGGGCAGGTGAACACGAGTCTGCCGTCGCTGAACCTGTCGGTCTCGCCGATCACGCTGTTCCCGGCGGCGGGGGAGGGGCATTGGTACAACAACGCGACGCTGAGCGGTGGCGCGAATTTCCAGTCGACGCGGCAGACGATCGATCCGGAGTTCGCGGACCCGCGCGACCGTGGGCGCGGCCAGCTCCAGGGGGGCGCGAATGCGGCGTTCCGGATCGGCGGGCTCTCACTGAGCCAGCGGGTGGATTTCAACCAGTCGATGCTGGACGCGCGCGCGGCGTACGCGGACACGGTGGCGGTGGGCGAGGATTCCGTGGCGATCGAGCCGGTGCCGGCGGCGCCGGAGACGCTCGAGCGGGACGTGAACTGGAGCACGGCGTTGAGTTACTCGCAGCGGCTGATCGGGACGAGCACGTTCTCCCCGTCGGTCTCGGTGAGCGGCCGGTTCCGTAAGCCGGACTCGCTGGCGACGATGGTGGCGTCCCCGGCGCGCGTGTCGTTCGGGGCGAGCCTGGGCGGCGACATCTTCGGGTTCTGGCCGGGGTTCGGGCCGTTCAGCCGGATCCGGCACCGGGTGAGCCCGAGCTTCAGCTACAGCTTTTCGCCGGCGCTGGATCCGGGCTCGTTGACGCCGCTTCAGCGGGAGGTCTTCGGCGCGGCGGGCGCGCTGGAGCAGAACCGGCTGTCGGTGACGGTGAGTCAGACGTTCGAGGCGAAGTACGAGGCGTCGGACACGGCGATGACGGACACGGCGAGCGTGGCCGCGCCGGGCGAGCCGCGGCGGCTGCCGCAGGCGAAGAAGATCACGCTGTTGTCGCTGCGCACGACGGCGATCGCGTACGACTTCGTCGAGGCGCGGGGCCGGCCGTGGCAGGATGGCTTCACGACGGCGACGCTGAGCCACAACATCGACTCGGACCTGTTGAAGGGGCTGAGTCTGAGCCTGGCGCACGACCTGTTCCGGGAGAACGACGACGGCTCGCGCTCCTTCTCGCTGCGGCTGCGGCGGCTGAACGCGAGTTTTTCGCTGGACGGCGACTCGTGGCTGTTCCAAGCGCTGGGGCTGGGGCGCGCGCCGCCGCCGGACACGGCGACGGAGGCCGCGGCGGACAGTACGGGGCTCGAAGACCCGTTCGCGGGCGTGCCGGGCGCCGCCGACCCGATCGCTAGCGGGTCGCGCGATCGGCGCCGGGCCGCGAGCGGGCCGGTGGGGAGCTGGCGCGCGGACATTGACTATTCGCTCAACCGGCCGCCGGCGGGGAGCAACGCGCCGACCGACCAGCGCGTGGGGATCAATCTGCGCTACCAGCCGACGGAGAAGTGGAGTCTGAGCTGGAACACGCAGTACTCGATCACGGAGGGCGAATTCTCGGCGCAGTCGCTCACGCTGACGCGGGACCTGCACCGCTGGAGCGCGAACTTCTCGTTCTACAAGGCGCCGACCGGGAACTTCATGTTCCTCTTCCACGTGGACCTGCTGGACAACGACGATCTGAAGCTGGACTACCGGCAGCAGAGCGATCCGCTCGGTCCTCGGTAGTCCGCCGGCCGGTCCGGGGCCGGTCGCGCGCCGCGGGGCGCGCACCGTGGCGCTTGTCGCTCGCCGGGGTGCCGCCTATCTTCCGGCCATGGAAAACGTTCTGGAGTTGTACGGCGACCGGCTGCGTCTCGAGGACGTCGAGTGGGTTGCGGGCGCGGCGGCGCCGATGGTGCGGCTGGCGGCGGAGGCGCGGCCGCGGGTCGAGGCGGCGCGCGCGTTCGTCGAGCGCGTGGTCGGCGAGGGTCGCGTCGTCTACGGTCTGACGACGGGGTTCGGCGCGCTCGCCGAGGTGGTCATCCCGCCGGATCGGATCCGTGAGCTCCAGGTCAATCTGCTGCGCAGCCACGCGGGCGGCGTCGGCGCGCCGCTCTCGGAGGCGGAGACGCGGGCCGTCATGTTGTTGCGCGCGAACGTGCTCGCGCTCGGCCACTCGGGCGTGCGGCCGGTGGTGATCGAGCGACTGGCCGAGCTGCTGAACCGGCGGGTCCATCCGGTGATCCCGTCGCGCGGGAGCGTGGGCGCGTCGGGGGATCTGGCGCCGCTCTCGCACCTGGCGCTGGTGCTGCTGGGCGAGGGCGAGGCGGTGGTGGCGGGCGAGCGGATGCCCGGGGGCGCGGCGCTGCGGCGCGTCGACCTCGAGCCGCTCACGCTCGAAGCCAAGGAAGGGCTCGCGCTGAACAACGGCACGCAGGCGCAGACGGGGGTCGGCGTGCTGGCGCTGCTGGCGGCGGAACGCGCGGTCGAGACGGCGGAAGTCGCGGGCGCGATGAGTCTGGAAGCGCTGCGCGGCACGCCGGACGCGTTCGACGCGGCGATCCAGCGGGTGCGACCGCACCCCGGGCAGGGGACGAGCGCTGCGCGGCTGCGCGCGCTGCTGGCGGCATCCGAGATCCGTGAATCGCACCGGCACGGGGACCCGCGGGTGCAGGACGCCTACTCGCTGCGGTGCATGCCGCAGGTGCACGGCGCGGCGCGGCAGGCGCTGGCGTTCGTGCGGCAGGTCCTCGAGATCGAGGCGAACAGCGCGACGGACAACCCGCTGATCTTCGCCGAGGAGGAGCGGGTCCTGAGCGGCGGGAACTTCCACGGCCAGCCGGTGGCGCAGGCGCTCGATCTGCTGGCGATGGTGTGCGCGGACCTCGCTTCGATCAGCGAGCGGCGGCTCGCGCGCCTGGTCGACCCCGCGCTGTCGGGGCTGCCGGCGTTCCTGACCCACGACCCCGGCGTCCATTCGGGAATGATGATGGCGCAGATCGTGGCTGCGGCGCTGGTCACCGAATTGAAGGCGAAGGCGCAGCCGGCGAGCGTCGACTCGATCCCGACGGACGCGAACAAGGAGGACCACGTCTCGATGGGGATGACCGCGGCGCTCCAGGCGCGGGACGCGGTTCACCTGCTCGAGACGGTTCTGGCGCTCGAACTGCTGGCCGGTGCACAGGCGCTCGAATTCCTGAAGCCGCTCCGGCCGGGACGCGGCGTCGCCGCGGCGTACGCGCGGATCCGGGAGCGGGTGGCACCGCTCGAAGGGGACCGCGAGCTGACGCCCGACATCGCGGCGGTCGAGGCGCTGGTCGGGGCGGGCGCGTTCGCGGAGCTTTGGAGGGAGGCGGCGCCATGACCGCGACGGTCCTGACCGATGTGGGACAGCTCGTCACCTGTGAATCGGCGGAACCGTCGAGCGTGCTCCGCGGCGTGGGGCTCGCCATCGCCGATGGCAAGATTGCGGCGATCGGGCCGGAATCCGAACTCCTCGCGCGCTTCCCCGACGCACAACGCGTGCGCTGCGGCGGCGGCGTGATCACCCCCGGCTTCATCGACTCGCACACGCACGCCGTGTTCGGTCGCTGGCGTGCGGAGGAGTACGCCTTGCGCAGCCGCGGCGTGCCGTACATGGAGATCGCGCGGAAGGGAGGCGGGATCAACGCGTCGGTCGAAGACCTGCGGGCTCGCTCGGAGGACGAGCTGGTCGAGTGGACGCGCCGGCGCCTGCGCGAGATGCTCCGGTTCGGAACGACCACCGCGGAGGTCAAGAGCGGCTACGGCCTGCGCACCGAGGATGAGCTGAAGATGCTGCGGGTGATCCGCCGGCTCGATGCGGAGGGCCCGCTCGACCTGGTGCCGACGTTCATGGGCGCGCACGAGATCCCCGCCGAATACCGCGGCCGCCGGGGCGCCTACGTCGAGCTGGTGACCGAAGAGATGATCCCCGCCGTGGCCGAGGCCGGACTCGCGGTCTTCTGCGATGTGTTCATGGAGCCCGGCGTGTTCAATCCGGTCGAGGCGCGGCGGATCCTGGAAGCGGCGCAGCGGCACGGCCTCTGGCCGAAGCTGCACGCGGACGAGTTGGACAACTCGGGTGGCGCCGAGTTGGCCGTCGAACTGGGCGCCGCGTCCGCGGACCACCTGGGCCAGGTCAGCGACACGGGGATCCGCGCGCTCGTCCGCTCGAACACCGTGGCGACGCTGCTCCCCGCCACACTCCTCTTCCTGGGCAAGAGTCACTACGCCCCGGGCCGCCGGCTCCTCGACCTCGGCGCGAAGGTCGCGCTCGCGACCGACTTCAACCCCGGATCCGCACCCACGCCCAGCATGCCGTTGGTCCTGACACTGGCGTGCTCGCAGATGGGATTCGACCCGCTCGAAGCGCTCGTCGCCGCGACGGCCGGCGGCGCGCGCGCACTCCGGCTCGAAGATGGGCGCGGCACGCTGCGCCCCGGCGCGCCGGCCGACATCGTGGCCTGGGGCACGGCCGACTACCGAGAGATCCCCTACCGCCTGGGCGTCAATCTGGTTCGCGCCGTGTGGAAACGCGGCACGCGCGTGGTGTGAGCGCTTGTAAACTCGGGCGCCCGACTCTACATTCCCTGAAATGAGCGGCAGCGTTCTGGAGGCGGTGCCGAACTTCAGCGAAGGACGGGACCTGGATCTGGTTCGGGCCATTGTTTCGGCCGCCGCGGGGGCGGGCGCCGATATCCTCGACTGGTCGGCCGATCCGGACCACAACCGTTCCGTCGTGACGTTCGTCGGCGCGCCGGCGGTCGTGGAACGCGCGGCCGTGGCGGCCGCCCGCATCGCAATCGAGAGAATCGACCTCCGGCGCCACCGGGGCGTGCACCCGCGGATCGGCGCACTCGATGTGCTCCCCTTCGTCCCCCTGGTCGGTCTCACGATGGAGGACGCTCGGCGGTCCGCCCGGAACGTCGGCCAGATCCTGGCGGAGGACGTCGGCATCCCGGTCTACTTCTACGGTGAGGCCTCCGACCCGCCGGGCCGCCGCCTCGCCGAGCTGCGACGCGGAGGGTTCGAGGCGCTGCGCGAGGCGTGGCCGCCCGAGCGGGCGCCCGACCTGTTGCCACCCGAGTGGCCGCACGCCGGTGCACACCCGACTGCGGGCGCGACGTGCGTCGGCGCGCGCCCCGTCCTGCTCGCGTGGAACGTCTGCCTGACCGGGATCACGCTGCCGCAGGCCTCGAGCATTGCGGCCGCGATCCGCGAGCGCGACGGTGGGTTCCCCGGACTCCGCGCGCTCGCGTTCGCGCTCCCCAGTCGGGGGCTGCTCCAAGTCTCGATGAACCTCGAAGACCCGCAGCGTGTCACACCGCTCGCGGTGTTCGAGCGGATCGAGGCGCTCGCCGCCACCTACGGCGGCCACGTGGTCGAGACCGAAGTGATCGGGATGGTGCCCGATGAGCTGGTGTTCCCCGCCGCCGCCCAGCGACTCTCGCTGTCGGAAGCGGCGGGCGCGCGCCTGCTCTCGCGGCGCTTGCTGGAACACGTCGCGCTGCGCAACGAGTCCGCGAACCCGCGGAAGTGATGAAGTCGATCAGCAAACTGAAGGAACAGGCTCGGCTCCACGAGCAGAAGGAGGAATGGTCGCGGGCGATCCAGGCCTACGAGCAGGTGATCCGCATCGCGGAAGAGGGTGGCGGCGACATCGAACTCGGTCTGCTCAACCGGATCGGCGACCTCCACCTGCGGCTCGGGCATCAGGCCGAGGCCGTGCGCTGCTACGAACGCGCGGCCGACCAGTACGCCGAAGCCGGCCTGTACAACAACGCCATCGCGCTCTGCAACAAGGCACTGCGCCACGTCCCACAGCGCGAGGACCTCTACCGCAAGCTCGGCCGGCTGAGCGCCGCGCAGGGTTTCCTGACCGATGCGCGACGGTGGTTCAGCGAATACGCGGAGCTGAAGCTGCGGGCGGGCGCGCAGGAGGCGGCGTTCGAGGCGCTCGAAGAACTCGCGCGGCTCACCGACGACCCCGAGGTCCTCGAACTGCTCGCGGGACATCTGCGGACGCATGGAGAGACCGACCGCGCCGTCGAGGAGTTGTCCCGCGCCTACACCCTGTACCTGGAGGCCGGCCGGACCGACCGCGCCCAGGTGGTCAAGGAGGCGATTCTCGAGCTCGACCCCGATGCCGAGCCGCTCGCGGCCGGCCGCGCGCCGCGCCCCCCATCGACGGACGGTGCGCGCCCTGGCGCCACGGCACTGCCGGGACTCGAGAGCGAAACGACGGACGCACCCCGCGCCGGGGCCGCGCTCCACGCACCGAATCCCTCCGCACCCGGAGCGGAGCCGGCCGAGTCGCACCCGCCAGGCGCGGCACCCCGGCCGAGAGCCCCCGCCGAGGGCGACGACGTCGAGATCGGTGGGCCGCTGCCACTCCTCGACCTCGGTGCGCCCCGGGAGCCGGAGCACGCGGATGAACCCGCGGCCGCCGGGCCGATCGATCACATCCCGGAACCGTTGGATCTCGATCTCGACTCGATCCCGCGGCTCGCCGGCTTCGAGGGTACGGCGCTCGCCGAACCCGACGCCACGATCGAGAACGAGACCACGCCCGCAGCCGATGCAGGCGCGCCGGACGACGAGGATTCCGCCGATGACGACGAGGCGCCGCCTCCGCTCGACCTCGATTCGCTGCTGGACCTCTCGGTCAACGGCGCCTCGGTCGAGTCATCCGACCCGGCGCCGGAGGAGGCGGCGCCGGCCGCGTACGTCGACCTCGGCTCGCTCGTCTGGGATGGCGACGAGGAGACGGCGGCCGACGAGGAGACGGCGGCCGACGATGACGGCGACCTGGCCGCGTTGCTGGCGCAGTTCCGCGCGCAGAGCACGGCGCAAGTGGGCGCGGAAGACGCATCGAGCCACTACGACCTCGGACTGGCCTTCAAGGAGATGGGGCTGATCGACGAGGCGATCGCCGAGTTCCGCACCGCGCTCGGCGCGAGCGAGCACCAGTTGAAGATCTACGAGGAACTCGGGCAATGCTTCATCGAAAAGGGGGACTACGCCGTCGCGGAGCGGATCCTCCGCCGCGCGCTGCGCCTCCCCCACGACGACGAGCTGGAGCTGCTCGGCGTCTACTACCACCTCGGCCGGTGCCACGAAGAACTCGGCCGCACGGAGGACGCCCGCGACTCGTACCGCCGCGTGGCCGCCCTCGACGCCGGCTTCCGCGATGTGGCGAGCCGGCTCGCCGGGCTTTGACAACCCGTCGGCCGCCGCGTAGCTTTCTCACGTTTACATCCGACCTGGAAACCGACGGGAAGTCGATGCTTCGCACGGCGCTGCCGCGGCTCGCGCTGATACAGAAACCCTTACGGAAGCGGCTGGAAGGCGTCGTCGAAGAACTTCGCCGGATCGTGCTCTCCGATTTTCGCGCCATCGATGAAGTCAACGACTACCTGTTGATGGCCCGCGGAAAACTGTTCCGGCCGACACTGCTGCTGCTCTCGAATCAGGTCGCGGCCCCGCCACGGCGGGAAGCGGTGACGCTCGCCGCGATCGTCGAGCTCGTCCACCTCGCCACGCTCGTGCACGACGACGCCGTGGACCACTCCGTCCTGCGGCGCGGGATGCCCACCGTGAACGCGCTCTGGAACCATCAGACCGCGATCATCATGGGCGACTACCTCTACAGCCGCTCGATGAGCGAGCTGGCCGCGCTCGGCCGCGTCGAGCTGATCCGCGTCCTCTCCCGCGCCGCCAACGAGATGAGCGTGGGCGAGATGCGGCAGCTCGTCTCGTGTGACGCACTGCACTACACCGAGTCGGAATACTACCGGCTCATCTCGTGCAAGACCGCATCGCTCATGTCGGCCGCCTGCGAATTGGGCGCGCTCCTCGGTGCGGAAGTCCATCGCGAGACCCTCGCCCGTTACGGGCACCGGCTCGGCATGGCGTTCCAGGTCGTCGACGACCTGCTCGACTACACCGAGACGGAGGCCGTCACGGGGAAGCCGTCCGGCCACGACCTCCGGGAGCACAAGGTCACGCTCCCGCTCATTGCGGCGCTGGCCGAGATGGGTCCGCAGGAACGCCGCGAGGTCGAGGAGTTCTTCGCCGACCCGGAGCCGACCGATGACGGCATCGCCCGGGTCGTCCAGCTCGTCCGCGAGAACGGCGGCCTCGAAGCCGCGCGCCGGCGCGCGCTCGACTTCGGTGCCGAAGCGGAGGCGGCGCTGGCGATGCTGCCGGCCGGCGAAGCGACCGATTCGTTGCGAGATGCAATTGCGTACGTCATGGACCGGCGGCGTTAGCCGCATGGAACCTCGAACAGGTGTGGATGTACGATGATCGGCGCACGGCGGCGCAGTTTGGGACGCATGGCTTGGGCGGTCGTCGTCGGGCTCTTCCTGGGAGCGCTCTTTACGAAGCTGGCCACCCTGTACATGCCGGAGAGCGCGGCCCGGAAGTTCCTGACCACGACGGTCTCCGCCTCGTTCGGTCCTCTCGGGATCGACCTCATAGCGGTCGCATTCGTGATCGGACCACTGACGATCAATCTGAACGCGCTCAGTCTGGTCGGCATCCTGCTGGTCGCCCTGGTCGTGCGTTCGTGGCTGTAGAACTCAACGCGGAGCAAAGCCATGCCATTCAGCGGCCTTGGGATATGGGAGGTCTTCCTCATCCTGCTCGGCCTCCTGCTCGTGTTCGGGCCCCGGCGGCTCCCTGAGCTGGGCGGCGCGCTCGGGAAGGGGATCCGGGAGTTCAAGCGGTCGGTGACGGACATCCGTTCCGAGCTGCTGACCTCCCACGACGAGAAGAAGGAGTTGAAGCCGGCGTCATCGTCGGAGGCGGCGAGCGGGGGCGCGGCGCAGGCTTCGGCGGCGAAGGAGTCGGAACAGAAGGACGCGGCGTCCGGCGCCTGATCCCGGCGTGAGTCCGGCCCCGGGCGCGCCCGGCCGGCGGTCGCCCGCTCGGCTGGCGTGATCGTCGAACGACACGATGAAACGACCCCCGGCACCGTCTAAGGTGCCGGGGGTCGTTCATCGTTCGAGCGGTCGGTCCCGACCGCGAGGTTACGCGCCGGCGGCGTTCAGGACTTGCTCGCGGTTGTCGACGATGTCCGCATTTTCACGCAAATTGGCGAGGAACTGGTTCCACCGTGCCTGCTGCGCGGCGGCGGCGAGCGTGGTGCGGAGCGTCGCCTTCTGCTCGTCGAACTTGGCGCGGTCGGCGGGCGTGTGCTCGATGGTCTGGATCACGTAGAGGACGCCGCCCGCTTCGACGAGGCCGCTCGTCTCGCCATCCTCGAGGCCGAACGCGGTGCCGATGACCGCATTCGCGCGGCCGATCCCCGGGACGAAGGAGGTCCGGGTGAAGGGGCCCGCCTCGTGGACCTCCAGGCCGGCGGCGGCCGCCGCCTCTTCGAGCGAGCTGTTGCGGATCTGGTCGATGAGGTTGCGGACCTCCTGTCGGGCGCGCTCGGTCTTCTTCCGGATGACGAGTCCGCTCCGGATCTGCGGCGTCGCCTCTTCGAGCGTGTAGACGCCGGCGGGCACGCGCTCGACGAGTTCGAGCATGTAGAAGGCGCTGGACGATTCGAAGATCGGGCTGACCATGCCCGGCTCCGCCTCGTGGAACGCCCAGTCCGCGCCATCATCGATGCGGCCGATCCCGGCGATGATGGGGAGGTCGGGATCGATGTCGACCGTCTGGACCTGGAGGCCGAACGACGCGGCCGCATCGGCGAGCGACATGGTCTCGCCGAGCGCTTCGAGCGAGTCGACGCGTGTCAGGAGCGAGTCCTCGCTGGCGGGCGTCCGCTCGATCGGGATGAGAATGTGACGGGCGCTCGCCTGATCGCCCTTGCGGCTCTGGACCCGGATGAGGTGGAAACCGAAGCTGGTCTGGACCGGCTCGCTGACGCGGCCGATCGGGAGCGACCAGACGGCGTCGTCGAAGGCGGCCACCATCTGGCCGCGGGAGAACGTCCCGAGATCACCGCCGTTGGCCGCCGATACCGAATCCGCCGACTCGCGCCGGGCGACCTCGGCGAAGTCCGCGCCGCGCAGGATCTCGGCCCGGAGCTCGAGCGCGCGGGAGCGCGCCGCGGCCGTATCCGCCGCCGTGGGCGTCTTGTCCACGGCCACCCACCGCACCGACGCGTGTCCCGAGTGCTGGAGATCGTCGCGATGCTCCTCGTAGAACCGGGCGATCTCCTCGTCCGAGACCGAGACCTCCGCGTCGGGCACCGTGGTGAGCGGGTCGATCGAGATGTAGCGGATCCGCACCGTCTCGTTGCGGTCCCGCCAGATGCGCCACAGCTCGCTGTCCGAGAGGTACGTGCCCGCCGTGACCTGACGGTACAGCTTGCTGCGCGGGATCACCGTCCGGTAATACGCCTCGAGCTGCAACAGGAGCTGGTTCCCCGCCGCCGGCGATGCCAGGAATTGGTAGTACTTGTTCGGGTCGAACCGCCCGTCGGTCTGGAACATCGGGTTGCTCTGGAACTCGGGCGGCGGCACGGCGCGAGCCGCGGCCCGCACCTCGGCATCGGTCGCGTCCAGGTCCCGGCGCGCGATCTCACGCGCGATCAGACGATCCATCACCAACTGGTCCCATGCCGCCTGCTCGATCTCGCGGTTCTGCGCCGTGCCGATCGGCTCTTTCTGCAAGACCTGCTGCTGATCGTAGAGGTTGCGGTAGACCGCGAGGAACTCCTGATAGCTGACGGGGTCGCCGTCGATGCTGCCGATGCGGCCGCCGCTCATCTGCGCACTGCTGCGGCCCGTCAGATCCATCCCCCACTGGAAGACCATGAGACCCACGAAGGCCAGTGCCGTGATCAGCATGATCCACTTCGTGTTCTCACGCATCGTTCGCATCATGGGACTAGCACTCCCGGCGACTGAAGGGACACCCGAACAAAGGTTGAAAATTAACCGCCCTCGGTGGTACTTTCAACCCGAGACCCGGTGCGGGGTTCCCGGTATCGGGCGCGACCGCGTTGACACGGGCGCGCCCGTGTCTCTATGTTCCGAACCTCGCCCGACAACCTTGCCGCAGCAGCTCCGTGGAGCAGGCCATGACCGAGTCCCAGCGCGACGAGATTGCGAAGCTGGAAGCTCTTTACTCCGCGAATCCCGATGGGCGCATCTTCACGCATCTGGCGGAGGCGTACCGGAAGGCGGGCGATCTGGAGCGAGCGCGGGAGACGATCGAGCGGGGCCTGGAGCGGCACGGGAGCTATCCGAGCGCGCACGTGGTGCACGGGCGGGTGCTG
>DASVCS010000115.1:0-11586 GCA_036381495.1 Longimicrobiales bacterium | reverse complement strand
CAGCACCCGCCCGTGCACCACGTGCGCGCTCGGATAGCTCCCGTGCCGCTCCAGGCCCCGCTCGATCGTCTCCCGCGCTCGCTCCAGATCGCCCGCCTTCCGGTACGCCTCCGCCAGATGCGTGAAGATGCGCCCATCGGGGTGAGTGGCATGGAGCAACTCCAGCCTCGTGATCTCCTCCCCGGGCGGTGACCCGGCCATGCGGACCTCTCGGCTATGCTGTGTGCGTGGAACGTCTTGGCGAGTCTGGATCAATATGCGACGCCGGAGCCGGCTGTCAATGAGTGTTTACAGGGCGGGCGGCGGTTGATCGGGGGCGCGCGCGGCGGCCTGTTCCGCACCGTCGCCGAAGACGAGACCGGTCCCCGCCGCCTGTCGCGCGATGGCATCACGCAACTCGCGGATCTCCTCGTCGGTCCGGCCGGCGGCGCGCAGCTTCCGGTCCATCTCGATGCGCTTGACCGCGGCCTTCAATGTGCCCAGCGCGAGCGTTGCGCACCGCGGCCGGGAGCCGACGATGTCGCGACCCAGCAGGTCGATCATCTCCTCGTACGAGAGGTCGAGCACATCCTGGAACATCGGCCGCTTCCGGTTCATCCTCTGGGCCAGGATCGATGCGGCCGCCTGACTGATGGTGCAGCCCTCACCCTCGAAGCTGACCGCCTCGATGCGATCCGCTTCGGGATCGGCCCGCAGGTAGACGACGACGACGTCGCCGCAGCCGGGGTTGCCTCCCGGCATGCGCACGTGCGCATCCTCCATCGGCCCCTTGTGCCGGGGCCGCTTGAAGTGGTCGACCAGTAGCGCGGTCCGGGTTTGGCGATCCATTCATACTCCTTCATCTATTCATCGGCGCGGCGCCTCCGACTACGGAAGCGCCGCGCCGACCAGTTGACGCGATGGACGACTTCACTGCTGCACTACGGAATCACATGAAGGCGGCCAGGTCGTCCGCCGGCATCCTCAGCGCTCGATGGGAGCGCGCACCAGGTTGCCCCACTCGGTCCACGAGCCGTCGTAGTTGCGCACGCGCTGGTAGCCGAGCAGGTAGTGCAGCACGAACCAGGTATGGCTGCTGCGCTCGCCGATGCGGCAGTAGGTGATCACCTCCTGGTCGGGTCGGAGCCCCTGCTCGCCCTCGTAGATCGCGCGCAGTTCGTCGGCCGACCGGAAGGTGTGGGTCTCGGCATCGACGGCGCGCCCCCACGGCACGTTCTTCGCCCCCGGGATGTGGCCGCCGCGCAGGGCGCCCTCGTTGGGGTAGTCGGGCATGTGCAGCCGCTCGCCCCGATACTCCTCGGGGCTGCGTACATCGACGAGCGCACCGCCGACCGGCTCGGCCACGCGCGCGGCCACATCCTCGCGGAACGCGCGGATCTCCGCCTCGTGCCGGCGCGGCCCCACGCGCACGTCTCCGGCCGGATAGCTCGGCACATCACTCACCATCGGCCGACCTTCGGCCTCCCAGCGAGCGCGGCCCCCATCCATGATGCGCAGCCGATCGAGGCCGAAGAGCCGCAGCACCCAGAAGGCGTAGGTCGCCCACCAGTTGTTCTTGTCCCCGTAGAGCACGAGCGTGCTGTCGGCATTCACGCCGTGGGCGCGCAAGAGGCGCTCGAGCGCCTCCGCTTCGAGGTAGTCGCGCGTGAGCGGGTCGTTCAGATCCGCCACCCAGTCGATCTTCACCGCCCCGGGGATGTGGCCCACCTCGTAGAGGAGCACATCCTCATCGACCTCGATGATCCGCACCGTCGGGTCATTCAGATGCGCCGCCACCCACTCCGTCGACACCAGTACTTCCGGGTGCGCGTACCCCCGCGCCTCGATGGGCGTCGCCGCGGGCACCGCCTTCGCCTCCGCCATGGTCGCCTCCTTATGTTCGCGCTCGACGCTCCGGAGCCGATTGCCCCGGAACAATGGTCTACAAAACGAGACCGGCCGGCACCCCGACAGCGGGGTTTCGGCCGATCGATCCGGCATGACTCTTATCGCACCAAGTAATGTTGAAACATAGTGATACACGATAGGGAGGTCAAGGGCGGCCCCGCTCCCGCCCCCGGGTGTCCCCGGTCCAACCGCAGCCCCGGCGCCGGCCCTGGCCTGGCGACGCTCCGCGCCGCCCGCTCAATAGATGTACACCGGCGTGCCGACCTCGACCAGTTTGAACAATCGTGCAATGTCCTTGTTGCGCATGCGGATGCAGCCGTGGCTCGCGGCCCGGCCGATCGAGTCGCGGTTGTAGACGTGTGTGCCGTGGATGAGATAGCCGTCGCCCAGATCGAGCGCGTAGTCGCCGAGCGCGTTCGGGATTTCGCGTTGCGGCGTGCCGATCGGTGGGATGAAGATCTTGCCGTCGAAGATGATCTCCATCCCCGGCGTGAACGGCCAGAAGTTGCCGAAGCGGTTGATGCGGCCGACCTGCCCGTCGCGCATCGTGATGATGGTGCTGTCCTCGAGGAGGTAGCGTTTGCCGGGTTCGATGCGGACGGGCTCGAGGCCGCGCCGTGCCGCCTTCTCGTAGTAGTGCCACTCGGGCGGGACCCACTTCGGATCGACCTTCTTGGCGAGGACGCGACGGCGGCCGCGGGGCGTGCGGAAGTGATACGTCTTGCCGCGGTACGTGAACGTCTGATCCCTGCCGATCGCGATCGGCGCGGCGAGGAGCGTGTCGCCGTTGCTGTCGAGGAGCCAGAGCACGCGGTCGCGCAGGGAGACGACGATGCGCGGATCGTCCGCGGCGAGCGCGGCGCGCCATTCCTTGAATCCGGGGCCGCCATAGGGTGGCGGTGCGGCCGACGGATGCGGTGGCGAGGTCGTCGCGAGGATGCCACAGGCGGCGAGGGTGAGTACCGCGAAGACCGCGGGTACGGCGTGCGGTGCCGGTCGTGTGGACCGCATGGCTCCTCCTTCCCGCATTCGGTCCATCCGCCGAGCGCTTTCGAAGGGAAAGGATGCAGAGAGCGGGCCAGAGGAAGCCCGGAACGGCCATCTGTGGGTGTACGCGAGCGCGGGGTGCGAATCCCACGCCTCCGCATTTCCATCGTGCTGCGGTCCGCCCCGGTGGCGCTGGCTCGGGACGGCCCCGGCGGTCGGAGTCCCGGCCGGGGGCGCACTTGCAGCGATGCCGGGTTCGGCCGGGGCGCCCTGGGCCGCCCCGGGGCGTTCTTCGGGGGAACTCGGGAGCGGGGGAGCTACGTGGGCAGCGCCACGCCGCGAATGGCGAGGATCCGCTCGATCGCGTCGCCGATCTTGTTGTTGGGCGTGGACGCGCCGGCGGTCAGTCCGATGGTGATGGCGCCTTCGGGGAGCCAGTCGTGGTCGGTCCGCTCGGGTGCATCGGGTGCGAGTTGCGGCTTGTGGCGGATCGTGCCTGTCTGTACGTCGATGTGGGAGGCATCCGCGATGTGGTAGGTGGTCGTGTATTCGCGGCAGAGGTGCGCGAGGTGATTGGTGTTCGAGGAGTTGTAGCCGCCGATGACGACCATGACGTCGGGCGGGTCCTGCATCATCTCGAGCACGGCGTCCTGGCGCTCCTGGGTGGCGGAGCAGATCGTGTCGAAGGCGCGGAAGTGTTCGTCGATCGTGTCCTCTCCGTAGCGGCGGATCATGCTTTCGCGGACGCGGCCGGCGATGGCGAGGGATTCCGTGGCGAGCATGGTCGTCTGGTTGGCGACGCCGATGCGGACGAGATCGGTATCGGGGTCGAAGCCGCCGGTCGCCTTGTCGGCGAAGTGGTCCTGGAACGCTTCGCGGGAGAGCGCCTGGTCGTTGCGTTCGATGTAATCGGTGACGAGGCGCGCCTCGTCCATGTCGCGAACGATGATGTACTTGCCGTTGGGGTGCGTGAGCACCTGCGATGCCGTGGCGCGGGATTCCTCGTGGTGGTACTTGCCGTGGATGAGTGCGGTGAAGCCGTCGCGGGCGTAGGACTCGACGCGCTTCCAGACGTTGAGCACGGAACCGCACGTGGTGTCGACGAGGATGCAGCCGATCGCGCGGAGGCGTTCGAAGTCATGGAGGGTGACGCCGAAGGCGGGGATGATGACGACGTCATCGGCGCCGATCCCGGAGAAGTCGAAAGTCCCGGTACTGTCCGGCCGTAGGAAGGTGATGCCCATTTCGAGCATGCGCCGGTTGACATGCGGGTTGTGGATGATTTCACCGACCAGGAAGATCCGGCGGCCGGGGAACTTGTGGGCGGTTTCGTAGGCGTAGTCGACGGCGCGGTCGACGCCGTAGCAGAACCCGAACTCCTTCGCGAGCCGGATCGTCACATTGCCGAAGGTGGTGCTGTGACCGTTGGCACGGATCTCGGCGACGAGTGCGCTGTGGTACTCGGCGGCGACGATCGGCTCGATGATCTTCTTGAGCCCGAATCCGCGGCGGAAATACGTCTGCTCCATGCTCCGGACGACCTCGTGCGGGGTTGTGCCGAACGGGGCGCCGGCCCGGCGGAGCGCGGCGGGCCGCTCCCGCGAGGGTGGCGGCCGGTTCGGCGGACCGCATCGACTGCGACGCGGTCCCACGGGAACTGTCGTGCCGCCAGGCGGCCTCCGGTCTTTCGTGCGCGCGGCGGTGACACCGAACGGCCGATCGACCGGGATGCATGCCGGGCGGACCGAATGGTACGGAAATTGGCGGACGGGAGCAAGGCGGCGGAGCGGGACGACGAGCAGAGGAGGCGACATGGCAGAGGCATCGCGCCCCGGGTGGGGGCTCGCGCTGCTGCGTGTGGTGTTGGGGATCATCTTCCTTGTCCACGGGTCGAGCGCGCTGTTTTTCGAGCCGGGCGTGGCGGGCGTCGCCGCGATGCTGGCCGCGCAGGGCGTCCCCGCGGCGAACGCCGGGGCATGGGTCGTCGTGGCCGCCGAGTTCCTGGGCGGTCTTGCGCTCCTCGTGGGCTGGCTGACGCGATGGGTGGCCGGCGTCCTCTTCCTCGGGACGCTGGTTGCGCTCTTCGTGGCGTACGCGGAGAACGGGTTCTTCGTGTTCCGCCCGGCCGGGGAGTGGGGGTACGAGTACCACCTGCTCCTGTTGGCCGGACTGGGGTGTCTCGTGCTCGGCGGGGCGGGCGTGCTGGCGATGGATGACTGGCGGTCGGCGCGTCGTTGACCTGGCCAGCACTGCGCGTTGCATGTATCTTTACGGGCTGGATTTGTGAATGCTCTCCGGCACGGGAGAACACGGCGTGCAATCGGTCGAATTCCTGAAGCGGCTGCTCGATACGCCTGGCCCGAGCGGCTTCGAGGCGGCGGCGGCGCGCGTGTGGCGCGCGGAGGCGGAGCAGTTCGCGGAGCGCGTCGAGGTGGACGTCAACGGCAACTCGGTGGCGACGGTCGGCGAGGGTGGCGCGCCGAGGGTGATGCTGGCGGGCCACATGGACGAGATCGGGCTGATGATCACCCATGTGGACGAGGACGGCGTGCTGTACTTCGACGGCATTGGCGGGTGGGACCCGCAGGTGCTGGTGGGGCAGCGGGTCCGGATCCTGACGCAGGCCGGCGAAGTGATCGGCGTGGTGGGGAAGAAGCCGATCCACCTGATCAAGGGCGAGGAGAAGGAGAAGGCGTCGAAGCTGACGGATCTGTGGATCGACGTGGGGACGCGCGGGCGCGATGCGGTGCGGGAGCGAGGCGTGCGCGTGGGAGACCCGGCGGTCATCGACGCGCACGTCGTCGAGCTGGATGATGGGCTGATCGCGAGCCGCTCGGTCGACAACCGGATCGGCGCGTTCGTCGTCCTCGAAGCGTTGCGTCTCCTCGCGGCGGACCCGCCGCGGGCGCAGGCCATGGCGGTCGCGACGACGCAGGAGGAGATCGGCTACAGCGGTGGCGGCGCGCGGACGAGCGCCTACCGACTGGACCCGCAGGTCGCGTTGGTCGTGGATGTGACGTTCGCGACGGATGTGCCCGACGTCGAGAAGAAGGAGCTGGGCGAGCACAAGGTGGGCGGCGGCCCGGTGCTGACGCGGGGGTCGGCGACGCATCCGCTGGTCTTCGACAAGCTGGTCGAGGTCGCGGAGCGGGAGGGGATCGCCTACAGCATTGCGGCATCGCCGCGTTACACGGGGACGGATGCGGACGCGATCCATCTCTCTCGCGCCGGCGTCGCGACGGGTCTGATCTCGGTTCCGAACCGGTACATGCACTCCCCGAACGAAATCGTGAGTCTCGCGGACCTCGAGCAGACGGCGAAGCTGATCGCCGCGTTCGTGCGCGAGCTGGGTCCGGACACGGATTTCGCGCGGCGGTGATGCGGGTCGGCGACAGCGGTCGGCCGGTGGCCCGCGCTGCCGGCGAGCGCCGGAGCAGGAATGTGCCGGCGCGTGGCGATTCGGTTGCGAGTCGGCGATGACGGTCCCCATCCGGATCTCGTGGGAGCTGCACCTGGGCCGTATCGCCGTTTGGAGCGAATGCCTGGTGGCCGGTGTACGCCGGGCGGTGCTGTTGCCGCGGCTGGATGCCATCTTCTCGCCCGCCGAGGAGGATCCCTCGCGGGAGCTGCCGTACACCGCACTGGATTGGCGGCTGGTCTCGCCGACCGAGGAGGACTGGACGCGCTACCGCGGGCTGGTGGCGAAACAGGCCGAGCGCCATGGTCTCAAATACCGGGCGCAGCGAGTCGAAAACGTGACGCGTTGGGCCGGTGGACCGCCGGTCTCGGTGCCACAGTACCACCTGTGGCTGTACCGCGATGCCGTGGTCGGCGACGCGATCGAGCGACTCTACGACGAGCCGGACGCGCAGGCACGGCGCGAGATCTGGCGATGGCTGCTGGCGTGGACGGCGCCGGCCGAGACTCTTGAACCCTACGACCCGAGGTGAGACGGGGATGCTGGAAGCCGGGAAGCTGTTGAAGCGAATGCAGGAGATGCGTGACGACGGGTATCTCGCGGACGCGATCCTGCGCGAAGCCGTGAAGAGCGTGGCGGCGTCCGACGACCGCTACGACTGGGTGGGCGTCTATCTGCTCGACCCCGAGGAAAACGTTCTGTGGCTGCACAACTACATCGGCGCGCCGACGGAACACGCCCGGATCCCCGTGGGCGAGGGCGTCTGTGGGACGGCGGTGGCGGAAGGCGTCAATCAGAACGTCCCGGACGTGACGCAGATCGAGAATTACCTGGCGTGCAGCCCGAGGACCCGCTCGGAGCTGGTGATCCTGATCCGTGCCGGCGATGAGATCCTCGGCCAGATCGATCTGGACAGCGACCAGGAGGCCGCGTTCACGCCGGAGGACGAGGAGGCGATCGGCGCCGTGGCCGACAAGCTGGCCGAAGTCATCATGGCGGATCGGCGGTAGGCTGGGGCTGCGCTCGATTCTCGCCCCGAACCCCTCGCCGTTGACGCTGGACGGGACGCGGACCTACCTCGTCGGGGAGCGGCGGTTAGCGGTGATCGACCCCGGCCCGGCGCTGGCGGCGCATCTCGATGCGGTGGTCGCAGCGGTGGTCGGTGCTCCGGCGGGTGGCGGTTCGGCGGATGGTCCTCCGCCGGACGCGGCGCCGGACGTTGTGCTGCCGACCCGTCCTTCGGGCCGTCGCGGTGAGCGCGACGACATCATCGTCGAAATCCTCGTCACACACGATCATCCGGACCACGCGGCGGGCGCGGCGGCACTGGCGGAGCGGCTGGGCGCACCGGTGCGCGCGGCCGCGGCCGGGACGCTGGCGGACGGGGACCGGATCGCGACGGATGCCGGCGAACTGGTGGCCGTGGCGACGCCGGGCCACACGACGGACCACATTGCCTTCCACTGGCCGGCGGCCGCGGCCGTCTTCTGCGGCGACCTGCTCATGGGCGGGCAGGAGACCGCGCTGGTCGCGCCACCGGAAGGCGACCTGGGCGCGTACCTGGCCTCGCTCGAACGCGTGAGGGCGCTCGCGCCGCGCGTGATCCACCCCGCGCACGGCCCTTCCTTCACCGACCCGCCCGCCGCCCTCGACGCCTACGTCCGCCATCGCCACGAGCGCGAACGCCAGGTCCTGGCGGCGCTGGAGGCGGGCGCCACGTCGGTCGCCGACATCGTCGCGGCCGTGTACGGGCCCGCGCTGGATCCCGCGCTGCGCGGGGCGGCGGGCGGGGCGGTGCGGGCGTACCTCGAGCACCTCACCCGCGAAGGGCGGGTGCGGCGGGTGGGGGAGGGGTGGGGGGTGGTGTAGCCGAATTGTGGGAAAGGCTGACGGCGGCGCCGGTGTAGTCGGGCGAGCAGGCATTGCGCATGCCGCCGGGCGCCATCGAACGCCCGCCCCTCCCCCGGGGTAGCACCCGGCATGTCCCAACCTCTCGATCCGGCGGTGACGACGTCGGCTCCGCACGGCGCGGCGCCCGCCACCACCCATGCGCCCACCCCCCTCGACCCCGCGCTCGTCGCGCGCCTGCGCGCCGTGGTCGGCGCGGACGGCGTGATCACCGATCCGGCCGCGCTGCTCGTCTACGAGTCCGATGGCCTGACTGCGTACCGCGTCCCGCCGCGCGCGGTGGTGCGGCCGCGCGGGACCGCGCAGGTCGCGGCGGCCGTGCGGCTGTTGGCGGAGGCGGGCGTGCCGTTCGTGCCGCGTGGGTCGGGGACCGGGTTGTCGGGCGGTGCGCTGGCGCTCGAGGGCGCCGTGATCCTGTCGACGGCGCGCATGGACCGGATCCTCTCGATCGATGCGGCGGACCGTCGTGCGCGGGTCGAGCCGGGCGTGGTGAACGTCCGGCTGAGCAAAGCGGCCGCGCCGTACGGGTTGTACTACGCGCCGGATCCCAGTTCGCAGTCCGCGTGCACGATCGGCGGCAACGTCGCCGAGAACGCGGGCGGCCCGCACTGCCTGAAATACGGCGTGACCAGCAACCACATCATCGGGCTGACCGTGGTGCTGCCGGACGGCGAGGTCGTGGCGCTGGACCGCGGCGCGGGCGATCCCGTGGGCTACGACCTGGTCGGGCTGTTCGTCGGTAGCGAGGGGACGTTCGGCGTGGCGACGGAGATCGAGGTCAAGCTCTCGCCGTTGCCGGAGGCGGTCGAGACGCTGCTCGCGCTCTTCGACCGCATCGACGACGCGAGTCGCGCGGTGAGCGCGATCATCGCGGACGGGCTGCTCCCGGCGGCGCTCGAGATGATCGACGGCGAGACGATCCGCGCGGTCGAGGAGAGCGTCTACGCGGCGGGGATCCCGCTGGATGTGGGCGCGGCGCTGGTCATCGAGTTCGACGGCGCGCGCGCGGGGCTCGCGGCGGAGGCGGAGCGGGCGCGCGCGATCTGCGTGGCCGAGGGCGCCCGCGAGGTCAGGCGGGCGGCGGACGATATCGAGCGCGAGCGGCTCTGGCAGGGCCGCAAGAAGGCGTTCGGCGCAATGGGCCGGCTCGCGCCGGACCTGCTCGTGCAGGACGCGGTGGTTCCGCGTAGCCGGCTCCCCGCAGTCCTCGCCGGGATCTATGCGATCGCGCATCGCTACGACCTGCGCATCTCGAACGTCTTCCACGCCGGCGACGGCAACCTGCACCCGAACATCCTCTTCGACCGACGCGACGCGGACGAGCTGCGGCGCGTCCAGGCCGCGTCGCGCGAGATCATGCGCAGTTGCGTCGAGGCCGGCGGCACGATCACGGGCGAGCACGGTGTCGGACTGGACAAGCGCGAGTACATGCCGCTGATCTTCGGCGACGCCGAGATGGAGACGATGTGCGCCGTGCGCCGCGTCTTCAACCCGCGCGGGCTCGCCAACCCCGCGAAGGTGCTGCCGGTCCGGGTGTGCCGCGAGTGGGTCGGGCCGGCGACGCGGTTGGGGCGCCCGGAAGGCGCCCCGGGACCGGGATCGGGCGGGGGATCGCGATCGAACGGTGGTTGGGGTGCGCCCGCGCCGATGTCCGCGCATGGCGCGTCGGCGGCGGAGGCGGGGGGCTCTCCCGGAGGGAGCGGCACCGGGGGAGCGGATGCCGTGGGCGGGGAGAGGCCAGGGACATGGTGGGCAGATTCGGCGCAGCGGACCGAGCAGAGCCCGCCGCCGGAGCGCACGCCCCGAACCGTCGCGTCCACCGGGGGCGGCGGGGGCGATGCGCACCCGCACGCGCACGCCAAATCCGGCCGAACCGCCGCCGATCCCCGCGCCGTGGTGGATGCACTCGCGCCGATCGTCGGCGCGGAATGGCTTCGGACCGGGGCGGACGCCGCGCACTGGGCGGTGTGCGGGGTCGTGCCCGCCGCGGTGGTCGCGCCGGCGGATGCCGGGCAGGCGGCGGCGGTGCTGGCGCTGGCGGCGGAGGCGGGGTGGCGAGTTGCGCTGGCGGGTGCGGGCACGGCGCTCGATCTGCGGGTGCGTCCGCGGGATGTCGACGTCGTCGTCACGACGGAGCGGCTGGGCGGGATCGAGGCGCACGAGCCGGCGGACCTCGTGGTGAGCGCAGGCGCGGGCACGCCGCTCGGCGTGCTGCGGGACCGGCTCGCCGCGCACCGGCAGTGGCTGCCGCTGGATCCGCCAGGCGCCGAGGGCGCGACGCTCGGCGCGGTCGCGGCGATGGGCGCCGCCGGGCCGTTGCGCGAGGGGTACGGCGCGGTCCGCGACCACGTCCTCGGGCTCGAGGTCGTGACGGGTGACGGCCGGGTCCTCGAGCTGGGCGGGCGCGTCGTGAAGAACGTCGCCGGCTACGACCTGGTGCGGCTCATCGTCGGCAGCCGCGGCACGCTCGGGCTGGTGACGCGCGTGACGGCGCGTCTGCGCGCGTTGCCCGGGCACGACGTCACGATTGCGACGGGCGCGGCGGCGACCGGTCCGCTCGTCGAGCTGGTCGAGCGCATCCGCGAGGCGCGGCTCGCGGTCGCGGCGCTCGAACTGGTCCCCGGATCGATCCTCGCCGAGCGCGCCGGAGGCGCGGCGTGCGGACTGCTCGTGCGACTGCACGGTGGCGCGGCGACGGTCGAGGACGCGACGGCGCGGATCCGCGAGTTCGCGGCCTCGGCGCGGCTGGAGGCGGTGTCGCTCGCCGCCGCGGATGCACGCGCGGCCTGGACCGGCCTGGCCGATCTCGAGGCGCGTGCCGGCGTGTCGGTGCGCCTGGCCGATGCGCCGTCGCGACTGCCCGCGACGCTGGCGTTGGCCGCGCGCTTGGCGGACAGCGCGTCCGGGTGGACGGTCGCGGCCCACGCGGGGCAGGGGATCGTGCGGCTGCTCGGCCCGGCCGCCGGCGCAACGGTGCCGGAGCCGGGCCGCTGGGCGGAGCGGCTGGCCGAGGTCGACGCGGAGCTGGCGAGCCGGCGCGGCACGGTGGTGGTCGAGCGTGCGCCGGCGATGCTGCTCGAGCACCTTGCACCGACCGACGCGGCCGGGGGTGCATCGAAGCTGATGCACGAGCTGAAGCGCGTGTTCGACCCGGCGGGCGTGCTGGCGCCCGTTCGTGCCGGGGGGATGCCATGATCCCGCGTGCTGCGGAATCCCTGGCATCGGGGGCCATCACGACGGCGGGTCTGTCGGGATCGCCGGGTGTCCGACTCCGGCGTGCCCGGGGAGGGGGCGCCGGTCGGGAGGCGGAAGCGATGACCGATCCGGGCCCACGACCCGCCGGGCCGGTGCGCGCATGAGTGCGAAGCGGACCGCGGCCGATCCGC
>DASVCS010000114.1:0-1937 GCA_036381495.1 Longimicrobiales bacterium | reverse complement strand
GATCGCGTCGACCCGCGTCACGACCCGTTCGATCCCTGTGGGGTCGCCGAGCGCCCACCAGGTGAGTGTTGAGCAGACGGTGACCGGGACGGGGATGCGCCACGGTTTGAGCACGCCGACGTCGGTGTTCGCGGGGAGCCGATCCACCCGCTGTTCGGCTTCTTGCGTGTCGAAGCGTTTGTGTATGTGGCGGACGTCGATGTCTGTGTTGTCGGCGGTGGCGCAGGTCGCGGCCCACACCCATTGGTTGTTGGGGACGCCGCGGGGTTTGAGGCGGACGAGCGGCAGCGGCCAGTGCCGCAGCAGGTCCCGGTAGGTGCGCACTTCGGGGATGTAGTGGCCGTGCGGGTCCCGTTCCAATAGTTCTCGTGGTGGCCTCATGGTCATTGTCCCGGTCCAGTAGTTGTCGCCGAGCCGGTCTCGGCGCACTTGCGCGGCGATAATCCCGTCGAGCGGGGCTGGGAACCGGGTCGGGAGCACCAGGCCTGTTTGGAGTCGGGCGGTGACACGGACGGTGCGTGCGTCGGCGAGGCGGAGGCCGCGTGCGCCCATCAGGCGAACCATCCGAGGGCGTCGATGATCTCGGCGCGGTGCTCCGCGACATGCCGGGCGAGCGGGTCGCCGGTGACGTCGAGCGCTTGCCCGACTGTGACTGTCGGTGTCTGGTGTTGCCATTGGTGGACGTCGAGGCGGAGCCGGCCGTGGCCGGTCGCGGAGCGGCCGCCGATCGCTGCGCCGTCGGCGAGCCACGAGTCGACCGCGGCGGCGAACAAGGCCCGTTCGACGTCGGTGACGTCGCGCAGCGACACCCACCAGTGCAGGCGGCATCCGGCGGCGAGCGTCTCGACCCCGTAGCGCATCTGTTGCGCCGGCCCGTCGACGGCGTCTTCGACCGCGGGGGCGTGCTCGGCGACTTCGAGCAGCGTGTCACCGCGGGTTGACGCCTCGATCGCTAACGGTGTGAATCCTTCGATGGCGTGGTGGAGCTGGTCGCGTTTCGCGTCGTCGCGGCGAGTGAACTCTTCGATCTGGAGCATCTCCCACACCGACCGCGGCTGTTCGGGGAGCAGGTCGGTTGGGACGATGTGGGCGGTCTCGGCGCAGATCGGGACGAGCTTCCCGACCCGTAGCTTCCCTTCGATGATCTTTCCTGCGCCGGATCCGCCGAAGAGGGACACGACTGGGATGAGGCGGCGGACGTCGGCGAGTTGTCGTGCGCCGAGCACATGCCCCGCTCCGGCTTTCGCGAGCGCCCCGCCTGACCACAGCAGGTGGAACACTTGGACGGGCAGCTCGGGGCGTCCGAGCGCGTTGTGGAAGACGGTGGCGGCGTGGTCGCGGAGCAGGCCGCGGAGCGAGTTGCCGGACACGACAGGGATGTCCACCGGGGCACCATCCGGGCCGATAATCTTCTCGCGGCGCAGATAGGAGACGGTCCCGGCGTGCTCTCCGCCGTGCACGAGCGACGACAGCAGCGTCGCCGCGCCTTCGATCCGATACGAGCTCACAGCATGCCCTCCTGGTCGGCGGTCATCTTCGGTTGACGTGTGTCGCGGCGCTGCTGGGCGGCAAGGCGGACTCGTAGGCACAGCGCTTCGGTGCGGGTGCGGAGCGCGTCCAGCACTTGACGGTCGTCGCCGGCGGCGAGCGCCGTGGCGAGCGCGCGCCGGTCGTCGACGGTGCGCGGGTGGGTGCAGCCGAGCGTGGTGGTGATTCGTTGCCACCAGTCCGCCAGGGTCGGCCCCGCGTAGCAGGCGGCGCGCACCTTCTCCGGTAGCCGATCCCAGTAGGTGAGGGCGCGGTCACCGCCCCAGATGTCGCGGTCACGGGTCTCGTGCGCGACCGCGATGAGCAGCTCGGCGCGCGCGGACACCTCGTCGAGCGGGCCGACGTCGGCGGCGACCTGCTCGAGCATCTCCCGCACGCTCACTGCTGGT
>DASVCS010000113.1:0-34766 GCA_036381495.1 Longimicrobiales bacterium | reverse complement strand
AGATGTTCGTGAGGTGACCGACCGCAAGGACGTAGAGGACGGGGATCCACCAGGGATGCGCGAGGAAACCGATCTCGGGCATTTCATTCTCCGCTTCGGACAAAACGAACGGCCCGGCGAGGCGCTCGACCGTCGCCGGGCTGACAGAACGGATCCGGAAGGATGCGTCCCGCGTGTCGGCACCGCAAGTGGCGCGCCGGGGATCGCGTGGGCCCTGGAGCATGGAACGCCCGTCCGCGCTCGCGTCCGCGCACGCGCACGTGTTTCCTTTCAGGACGGGACACCTGGCGATCAGGACGGGACACCTGGCGAGCGCCGCGGCCGCTGGATAACTTCGCCCGTGTATCGTTTGGACGTTCATCCATTCCGAGGCCATCATGCTGAACCGCACGTCGCCCGTCGTGATCCTGTCCGCGGGGTTGCTGTCGGTGTTCGCCCCGCGCGTGGGGGCACAGAGTCCGTCCGGTGCCGGGGCCGGCGCGGCCGCCGGCGCCTTCACGATCGACGACGCCATCGATCTGACCCGCGTCTCCGATCCGCAGCTCTCGCCGGACGGCACCCGCCTCGTCTTCACGCGGACCGAACTGAACTGGAAGGAGAACGAGCATGTCTCGCGTCTCTGGATCGTGAATGCGGATGGCACGGATGCGCGTCCGTTCACGGCGGAGGAGGGTGACAGCCGTCCCCGCTGGTCGCCGGATGGACGCTGGCTCGCCTTCATCCGGTCCACGGGCGGCGAGGAGAAGACGCGTCAGATCTTCCTGCTGCGCGCCGATGGCGGCGAGGCGCGGCAGCTCACCGAGCACCCGACGTCGGTGGGTGACTACGCGTGGTCGCCGGATTCGCGGCGGATCATCTTCGTCGCGGATGACACACTGAGCACGGCCGAGGAGAAGGCGCGGAAGGATGGGGCGGACGCGGTGTTCGTCGGCGAGCCGCCGAACGGGCAGGGGCGGGGTACGTGGTCCAACCTGTGGTGGGTGGCGGCCGACCCGGACTCGGGGAAGGCGCACCCGATCACCGAGGGCGAGCGCATGATCGGGGACTTCGCCATCTCGCCCGATGGGCGGCGCATCGCATTCACGTATCGCACCGAGAACGCTCGCAACGATCAGTTCCGGTCCGAGATCGCGGTGGTGCGCGTGCCGGAAGGGCCGGACGCGGGCCCGGCGCCGGTCCGGCGGCTCACGGAGAACGAGGCGCCCGAATCGAACCTCGCCTGGGCGCCCGACGGGCGGACGCTGACGTTCATGGCGCCCGACCTCGAGAGCTGGAAGCTGGATCAGGGGAACCTCTACGCATTGGAGCTCGGGCCGGACGGCGCGCGCGCGGCCGAGGCCTCGATCCGTCAGCTCGCCCCGGATTTCGCCGGCGAGATCCGGGACTACGCCTGGGCGCCGGATGGCCGGTCGATCCACATCGTCGCGCTCGAGCGGACGGTCGCGAATCTGTACCGTCTCGACGTGGGAACGGGCGAGGTCCGGCAGGTCAGCCGCTTCGAGGGGATGATCGGCTCGCCGAGCTACTCGCGGGATCACGCGCGCGTGGCGTTCACCGCGAGCACGCCGACCGAGCCCGGCGACATCTACGTCTCTTCCACGGCGTCGTTCGCGCCGACGCGCGTGACCGAGGCGAACCCCTGGATCGCGGATCGGACGCTGGCCGCGCCCGAGCTGGTGCGCTGGAAGAGCGAGGATGGCCTCGAGATCGAGGGGCTGCTCTACCTTCCGCCCGGCGGCCGGACCGAGCCGGGCGCCTTCGTCCTCGAGATCCACGGCGGCCCCGCGGGCGTCTTCACGCGGGGATTCGACGCCGACGCACAGGTCCTGGCCGCCCACGGCTACGCCGTGCTCCAGCCCAACGTCCGGGGGTCGAGCGGTTACGGCGATGACCTGCTGCGCGGCAACATGCGCGACATCGGCGGCGGGGACTACCACGACCTGATGACGGGCGTCGATGCGATGATCCGCCGTGGCATCGCGCACCCCGACTCGCTCGCGGTCAAGGGGTGGAGCTACGGTGGGATCCTGGGCGGCTGGACGATCACACACACCGACCGGTTCAAGGCCGCCAGCCTCGGTGCCATGGTCTCGGACTGGCGCAGCGAGTTCGGCCCGGGGTTCAACTACGACGTGACGCGCTGGTATCTCGGCGGCGATCCGTGGTCCAATGCCGACTTCTGGCTCGAGCGCTCCAGCTACACCTACCTCGACCGCGCGAAGACACCCACGATCCTGTTCCACGGCGACCAGGACCGGACCGACACGATCGGTCAGAGCTTCAACTTCTTCGCCGGTCTGCGCCGGCACGGCGTCCCCGTCCGCTTCATCCGGTTCCCCCGCGAGGGGCACGGGATCCGCGAACCGCGCCACGCCCGCACCCGCCTGGTCGAGGAACTGCGCTGGTTCCAGAAATGGGTCCGCGGCGACGCCGACTGGGAGGCGCCGGCGCGCCCGGATGCGAACACGACCGATGTCGCCGTGCGGTAGCGCGGTTGGCCGGCGGACGTGCCGCCCTTGACGCGACCGCGCCGTGACGCTATTCCGAACGGGTCCACCCGCATGTGCCTGATGGGCGCGCGTCTTCCCCCGCGCGCGGAGGATCTGCCCATGAGATTGCTGCTCGCATGCCCATCGGCGCTCCCGTCATCGACTCCCGCCGCGCCGGCGCCCGGCGCGAACGGAGGTCCGGGCCGGACGCCGCCGCCACGCCGATCGTGATGCGACGACTCATCACGACCCGGCGCCGCGTGCCGCTCGACCGCATCGACGAGTACCTCGAGCGGTGGGCGCGGCTCCGCAGGGCCGCGGAGGACGGCGGCGGCCACGGCTGGCTGTTCCGCGCCGCCGGCCGCGAGGACCAGCACGTCGAGTTCCTGGAATCCTCCGATGTCGGTCGGCTCCTCGAGCGCGAGGCCGTGGCAGCCGCGCTCCAGGCGCTCGATGATGCGTTCGGAGAAGGACAAACCGAGGAATGGGAAGAGGCGCCGACGCCATGAGCGACAGGGAAGCGTTGCGCGCACTGCTGCTCGAGCGCTCCGTCAGGCACGGAGATTTCACCCTGGCCAGCGGTGCACGCTCGGATTTCTACGTCGATGCCCGGCGCACGACCATGACCGGCGCGGGTCAGCGGCTGATCGGCCGGCTCGGCCTGGCCGCGCTCGATGATGCCGGCTGGAGACCGGCGGCGGTCGGCGGGCTGACGCTCGGCGCGGATCCGATCGCGTACGCCATCGCGCACGCGGCGGCGCTCGAGGGCCGGACGCTGGATGCGTTCACCGTGCGCAAGCAGCCCAAGTCGCACGGCACGGGGCGGCGCATCGAGGGCGCGTTCGAACCGGGGATGGATGTCGTGGTCGTCGAGGACGTGCTCACGACCGGTGAGAGCGCGCTGCGGGCGATCGCTGCCATCGAGGAGGCGGGCGGGCACGTGGTCGGCGTGCTCGCGATCGTGGATCGGGAGGAAGGCGCGGCCGACCGGCTCGCCGGCGCGGGATACCCGGTCAAAGCCCTCTTCACCGCCTCGGCGCTGGGCAGGGAAGGGGCGGGCCGAAGCTAGCGCGGCTTCTCCCCCGCTTCGGAACTGCGTGTCCGTCTGCCATGCACCTGCGGCCGCGGTGCACGACTCCGAACTGATGCGGCATCGGCTCTAGCGGCTCTCGCCGCTTCCGGGGCCCGGCGCCCGGTGCCGGGGACTACGCCTCGATCCGCGAGCGGCACCAGGGCGGTCGCCGCATCATCTCACACTCCTGCACTACCGCCGCACGTGGATCGCGCGCGGCCGTAGTGTTCCGAACCGGCGGGGCAAACGCTCTAATCGAGCAGCCGCAGCGGCATCACGAGGCACAGGTAGTCCGGGACCTCGCCCTCGGGCCCGAGCGGTTCGATCAGCGCTGCGCGGTCCGGCGCGCGGAACGAGAGGCGCACCTCTTCGGTCGGCATGTAACGCAGCACTTCGAGCAGATAGCTGGCGTTGAACCCGATGTCGAGCGCATCGCCCTGGTAGTCGACTTCGAGCTCGTCCTGCGCCTCTCCGAGGTCGGGCGTCTCGACCCGCAGCCGCAGCAGCGGACCGCCGAAGCTGAGGCGCACGCGGTGCGTCTGTTCACTCGCCACTACGGCCATGCGCCGCAGCGCCGCGGTGAACAGATCGCGCTGTACGATGGCGACCTTGTCGTTGTCCTTCGGGATGACCTGCTCGTACGGGGGGTACGGCCCCTCGATGAGCCGCGTGAAGACGCGCGTGCGCCCGTGCTGGAAGCCGAGATGGTTCTCGCTGCGCGCCACCTGGATCTCGTCCTCGGCGCCGAAGAGCCGCTCGACCTGCTGGAGCGCCTTCGGCGGGACGATCAGATCGGCGCGCATGGAGGCGGGACCCTCGACGGGGACGGCCATCCGCGCCAGCCGGTGACCGTTCGTCGCCACCATCCGCATGTCCGTCTCGCCGAGCTGCCAAAGTACGCCGTTCAGGATCGGGCGACTCTCCTCGGTCGAAACCGCGAACGTGGTGTGCCGGATCAGCTCGTGCAGCACCTTGCCGTGCACCCGCCAACTCTCGGTGAAGTCGACGGCGGGGAAGGCCGGGAACTCGTCCTGCGGCAGACCGTTCAGGCGGAACGTCGCACGGCCGCACGTCAGCTCGAGCCGGTCCCGCGTCGTCGCCACCCGCGCCGGCTGCTCCGGCAACTCCCGCGCGAGTTCCTGGAACTTGCGCGCCGGCACGGTCAGCGCACCCGCCTCCTCGACCTCCGCGGCGACCGCCACGCTCACCGCGATGTCCAGGTCCGTGCCACTCATCCGCACACCGTCCGCATCCGCTTCCAACAGGATGTTCGACAGCACCGGCAATGTCGTGCGCACCGGTACGCTCGCGCCCACGGCCGCAAGACCCTGCTGGAGGTTGTCCCGTGTGATCGTGAATTTCATGAGCGCCTCACCCTCCGGTACGCGGCGAATGTCCACACGCTGGAATCATCAGGACCACGTGAGATTTCTCTTCCGTAGTCATCGTAGAGTCTGTGGATCCGTGGAGAACCGCCCGCCTCACGCCGCTTCTCGTTGCGGGCCACGAGGATGGGCGAGGGACCGCGCTGTGGACATCGCGTGGACGAGTTCCGCGCAATGCCCCAGTTGCCCACAGATCCGGCGACAAAGTGGAAAACCACGAGCGCTTCCACAAGCTTTCCCCACGAAACGTCCACATCATTCGGCGAGCTCCGCGCGGAGCGAATCGACTCGCTCGCGGAACGACGGATCGGCGGCGAGTTCCTGCTCCACCTTGTTGATCGAGTGGATGACCGTGGAGTGGTCGCGGCCGCCGAAGAGGCGCCCGATCTCGACGAGCGGCGTATCCAGCAGCTCGCGGATGAGGTACATCGCGACCTGGCGCGGCACCGTGATGTCCTTCGTGCGTCGCTTCGAGGCGAGTGCATCGACGGTGACGCCCCAATGCTGGGCGACGCGCTCGCGGATCGCGGCGGGCGAGAGACGGTCGCCCGACGTCGCCGCGATCACGCCGCCCAGCGCTTCACGCGCGAGTTCGAGGGTGATCTCGCGGCGGGTCAGCGATGAGTAGGCGAGCAACTTGATGATGGCGCCTTCCAGCTCGCGCACGCTCGAGCGGCAGTTGCGGGCGACGAAGTCGAGGACCTCGTCGTCGAGCACAAGCTGGTCCTCATCGGCCTTCTTGCGCAGGATCGCCACGCGAGTCTCGAGGTCCGGCGCTTTGATGTCGGTGACCAGCCCCCACGCGAAGCGGGAGACCAGGCGTTCTTCGAGCCCGGCGATCTCCTTCGGCGGGCGATCGCTGGTCAGCACGATCTGCCGTTCCGCGCCGTAGAGCGCGTTGAAGGTGTGGAAGAACTCTTCCTGGGTCCGCTCCTTCTCGGCGAGGAACTGGACGTCGTCGATGAGAAGCAGGTCGATCTCGCGGTAGCGGCGGCGAAACTCCGCCATCCGACCCTCCTGGATCGACGCGATCAAGTCGTTGGTGAAGCGCTCGCTCGAGATGTACGCGACCCGGCGCGTCGGATCGCGCGCCAGCACGGCCTGCCCGATCGCGTGCATGAGGTGCGTCTTGCCGAGGCCGACACCGCCGTAGATGAAGAGCGGGTTGTAGATGCGCGCCGGCGCCTCCGCGACCGCGCGGCACGCCGCCGCCGAGAGCTGGTTGTCCGGCCCGACCACGAACCGTTCGAAGCTGTAGCGTTCGTTGAGCGGAGCCCCGACCGTCACGGGCGGCTGCGGGCGGGCGGGGGGCGCCGGCGTGGGTGGGGGCGGGCCCACCATCGCCGGGCCGACGCCTGCCGGCATCCCCGGCATCACCGCACCCGGCGGCGTCGCGCCCTGTTCGGCCGGGAGAAAGGTGATCCGAAGCTGGCGCCCGAAGACCCGCTCCATCACGTCGGCCAGGAGATGGCCGTACTTGTCGTCGATCCACTCCGCCACGAAGCGGTTGTAGACCAGGACGACCAGTTCATCGCCCGAGAGCGTCACCGCCTCGGTCTGCCCGAACCAGACCCTGTGGTGCGGCTCCGAGATCCGCGACTGGACGCGTTCCACGACTCGGGACCAGGCCTCGGCGGCAGTGAGCTCCATCACGGCGAAATCAACGGCAGGGGATTGCCCGGCGGTGACGCGGTCAAGCTAGACGGCGGCTGTGGATAAGTCAACGGCCGCATGGCGGTGCGAGGCGCGCCGGCGCGCGCTTCGGCAGCCATGCCCCGGGACTCCCGCAGCGGCGCCCGCCGGCCGCGAGGCGACGGGTGGATGGCGATACACTCCGCGGAAGCCGACGCGCTTGACCGGTGCCGGCCGTGGCGGCTATACTTACGAGCTTGGCACGAAGCGGAACCGAATCGGGAGATCGGGATGGGCAAGCCCACATACAGGCCACGGAACCGTAAGCGGCTCAACAAACACGGGTTCCGCGCGCGGATGCGCACCCGTGCGGGGCGCGCCGTTCTGAGTCGGCGGCGCAAGAAGGGCCGCAAGCGGCTCGCCGTGACGATCGGCTCGAAGTAATTCCCCGATCCGACGGTGACCTCGGCGCCGCGCGGGCAGGGTGGGAGACAGCGGCTGCCGCGGGCGTGTCGGATCACGCGGGGCCGGGAGATCCGCGCGCTATTTCGGCGGGGGAAGAGGAGCGGGACCGTCCACCTGGACGTCTTCGACTCCCCTTCCCCCGCGCGGCATCCGCGCGCGGGGGTCGTCGTTCCACGGTACCGCCACTCCGCGGTGGCGCGGAATCGCGTCAAGCGGAGGATACGAGAGGCGCTCCGCCAGGCGGTTCTCCCGCGGCTGGCGGCCGCGGGCCTCGCCGTGGATGTCCTGGTCCGCGCCCGGCGGGAAGCGTACGGAGCCGCGTTCACGGAACTCAGGTCGGAACTCGAACGATGGGTCGAACGACGTTGCTCGGACGCGGCGTCCTCCTCCTGATCCGGTTCTACCGGGTCGTGATCTCGCCGCAGCTTCCACCGGCGTGTCGCTATACGCCGAGCTGCTCGGCATACGCCGAAGAGGCGGTGCGTCGCTACGGCGCACTCCGCGGCGTCTGGCTCGCGGTGCGCCGGCTGCTCCGCTGCCACCCGCTGGGCGGACGGGGCTACGACCCGGTGCCCACGACGATGGGGCGCCGCGGTAGCGGCGGCGCGGCGCGCAAACGAGTTGGGACAGCGAGTGGGTGATGGAGAGCGGACGGTTTGTGCTGGCGATCGTGCTCATGATCGCCGTCATCGTGGTGACCAACCTGCTGTTTCCGCCGGAACCGCCGCGGCCGGCCGCGGTCGAGGCACCCGCGGACACGACTGCGCCGATGGCGCCGGCTGCGGCCGATACGAGCCGCGCGGTGACGCCCGCGGAGAGGATGGCGCGCGCCGCGCCGGCGCCACCCGTCGGGCCCGCGGACACCATTGTCGTCGCATCGCCGCTGTACCGCTACGCGCTCTCGACGCGTGGCGCGGCCGTGGTCGGCGCCGAACTGCTCGAATTCCCGTCGTTCAGCCAGCCGGGGCCGGTCCAGCTCGTGCCGCCCGACGTCGCCGCGCTCGTCGGCTACCAGTTGCGCATCGGCGACCGCGTCGTCGAGCTGGGCAACCTCCCGTTCCGCGCCGAGCCCGATGGGCCCGTGGCCGTGGAGCCGGGCGGCGGCGCACGGACGGTCCAGCTCATCCACGAGGATCCGCAGGGCGCCTTCTCGATCCGGCTCCGCTACACGTTCGTGCCGGACCACTACCTCATCGATGTCGAGGGTGACGTCACGGTGCCCGGCGCCGAGCCGCCCGTGCTCGGGATCGAGCTGGGCCCGACCCTGGCCGTGCACGAGGCGGAGCCCAGACAGGACTACCGCGCGCTCGCGTTCGTCGTCAACGGCACCCGCGAAGGGATCCGGAGCGTATCGCTCGACGACGTCGAGGCGCAGCGGATCGAGGAGGGGCCGCTCACCTGGGTCGCCCTCAAGAACAAGTACTTCCTCGCCGCGGCCATGACCGCCGACGAGGAGGCCGCGTTCGGCGGCCTGATCGCGAGCCCGACGCCCCGCGAACACGCCGCCGACCTGGTCGCCACGCTCCCCGTCGGGCGAGATGGAACCTTCGCCTACCGGCTCTACCTGGGGCCGCAGGAGCCGGAGCGACTCGCGGCGCTCGGCAACGGGCTCGAAGACGTCAATCCGATCGGCTGGGCCATCTTCCGGCCGATCATCCGGCCGCTCGCCCACGTCATCACCTGGGCCATCGTCGCGCTGCACCGGATCCTCGGCCTCGGCTACGGCTGGGTCCTGATCCTCTTCGGCGTGCTGATCCGCGGCATCCTCTGGCCGCTCAACGCCAAAGCCATGCGCTCGCAGATGAAGAACATGGCACTCCAGCCGCGGATACAGGAGATCCAGAAGAAGTACAAGGACAACCCGGAGCGCCTCCAGAAGGAGATGATCCGGCTCTACCGCGAGGAGGGCTTCAACCCCCTCGGCGGTTGCCTCCCCATGCTGATCCCCTATCCGGTGCTGATCACGCTGTACTTCGTGTTCCTCAACACGATCGAGTTCCGCGGCGTCGGGTTCCTCTGGCTCCCGGACCTCTCGCGCCCCGATCCGCTCTACATCCTCCCGCTCCTGCTCGGCGCCAGCATGTTCCTGATGCAGCGCATCAGCGCCAGAGTCACGCCGCCGAACCCGCAGACCAAGATGTTCATGTATTTCATGCCGGCGGTGATGGTCGTCATCTTCCTGAACTTCGCATCGGGACTCAACCTGTACTACGTGGCGCAGAACGTGGCTTCGATCCCGCAGCAGATCCAGCTGGCCAAGGAGCGGCAGCGGCAGCAGCGGAGATGACGGACCCGGGGCGGGTCCGGGGAAGGGGGCGTCCAGCACGCTAGAGCGGTTGTCGCGCCACTTCGAAGTCGAACGCGCCCGCGGACCGAGCGCGGCGAGCGGCCTCGCGGCTCCGAACCCGTGGGCGAACCGCGCGAGTCGAATCATCCCGGAGTCGGGCGAGCGACGGCACGGGCGCCGTGGTTTCACCGGCGGCTCCGAGCCCACGGAGGAGCCGCTCCGGCCGCGCGAAGAGCGGCCGTTCCATGGCATATCCGTTGCTGCATCTTGTGTTTCGAGCCGTTGTCCAGGGGCACAGGAGGAGCAAATGGAACGGGAACGTGGAATCCAACGGGAGGCGCGGCCGGATGGCGATGCGGCGCTCCCGCTCGGTGACTTGCTGCGGCGCCTGGCCGGTGACACCGGTGCACTGGTTCGCCAGCAGGCGAACCTCGCGAAGCTCGAGATGAAGGAGGCGGCTGCGGCCATGGCGCGCGATGGCGTGAAACTCGCCGTAGGCATCGGGCTCCTCGCGGCGGGCGGCCTGGCGCTGGCCGCATGCGTGATCCTCCTGCTCGGGCGCCTCTTCAACGGCGCCTACTGGGCGGGCGCGCTGATCGTCGGCGCGGTGCTCGTGATCATCGGCGCGATCGTCGCCGCCCGTGCCGTCTCCGACCTGCGCAAACGGGACGTGACGCCGGAGGAGACGATCGAGTCCCTCCAAGAGGACAAGCGCTGGCTCCAGCGCGAGGCACGCGATTTCAGGGAAGCCGTCGCGTGAGCACCGGGTCCCGTTGACGCGCGCGTCAACGGGACCGCGGTCGACGCTATCGGGAACCACGTCGGCGGCATCGCGGCTTGCCGGGTAGCGGCGGATCGAGGCCTTCGGGCCGGCGCCGGGTCGCGCGGTCGGTCGCGTCGAGGCGCGTAGGTCGGTGCTCTCGGCATCCGCAGTCGGTGCGCCCGAGGCGGGTGCTCCACGACATCCAAGAGCACAGGGGGCGAGATGGTGTCGACGCCCGCGGTCGGCGGCGTCGGATCCCGCGCTCGGCGGGCCCGCGACTCGCGGCGGGCGACGTCGAGGCCGGTACTCCGCGGCGCCGGAATCCGTGCGAGGCACCGCCGGCGACCCCCGCGCAGGAGGTCATATCGATGAATTCCGATACCGTGCGGCGTGGCTTCCGCGTCATCGGCCGCGTTCAGGGCGTCGGGTTCCGGTGGTGGACGCTCCACGAAGCCGAGCGCCTGGGCCTCGCGGGCTCGGTTCGGAACCGGCCCGACGGCAGCGTCGAGGTCATCGCCGCCGGCACGCCCGCCGCGGTCGAGCGCCTGCGTGCACTGCTCACGGCCGGTCCACCCGCGGCCATCGTCGAACGCGTCGACGAGTTCGCGCCGCCGCCCGACCCCCTCCCGCCCGATTTCCGCATCCGGACAGACTGACGCTTCGCACCGCTCCGGAAGGAGCGGCCGTCCCGGCCCCGTGCGCGTGCGCGACCCGCTCCCCGTAAACGTAAACGTTCCCGCTCCCGCTCCCGCTCCTGTTCCCGGCCGTTCCCCGCCATGCCCGGGCCGTCCTCCCCTCCACCACGCCTCCTCCCCGGAATTCCCCAGCCCCAGGCACCCCGGGCGCGCCCTCACCCACCCACGGTCTCCAGCCCCCGGATCCGGTTCAGGAACGCCGCGAGCTCGAAGATGCGGAAGGCCGCGAGCTCGCCCGTGCGTTCGCGCTGCACCGTATCCAGCCCGTCCCGCGCAATCGCGTCCATCACGACCGCGAGCGCCTCGGCGATCGAGCGGCGACCGTCGATCGCCCGACCGCGTGCCCAGACCAGCGCATCCGCCATGGCGCGGGTCTGCGCGCGCTCGACGATCTGCTCGACCGCGCGCAGGTCCACCTCCTGGGTGCCGAAGACCAGTCGATCTTCCGCTCGCGTCTTCACAGAGACGGCGCGCCGCCCGGCGCTGGGATCGAGCGAGGCGGGAAGCGGCGCGCGCCGGCGCGGCGAGCGCCACACGCCGCCCTCGGCCCGCCGGGAGGTGGGATGCGTCGTCGCGATCCGTTTCGCCTCGGCCGTCACATCGGCGGGTTCGTAGGCGTGCATCGCGATCACCGTGTCCGCGACGTCGAAATAGTCACCCGACCCGCCGACGACCATGATCGTCGAGACGCCCTCGCACTCGTGGAGCGGACGCACGCGGTCGATCAGCGGCGTGATGGGCTCGGCCGCATCGGCGACCAGCGCCTGCATGCGCGCGTCCCGGATCAGGAAGTTGGTGGCCGAGGTGTCCTCATCCATCAGGAGGCAGCGCGCGCCGACTTCGAGGGCCTCGACGATCGCCGCGGCCTGCGATGTCGAGCCGCTCGCGTTCGGGGTCTCCATCCGGCGCGTATCGCCACCTCCAGGGAGCTGTCCGATGAAGTTCGAGATGTCGGTCCCCGCGATGCTGCGCCCATCCTCCGCACGGATCTTCACCGCGGTGTCGATCGTGACGACGCGCTCTCGACCGTCGCCCGGCACGTGATTGTAGACGCCGCGCTCGATGGCGCGGAGCAACGTCGACTTCCCGTGATACCCGCCGCCGACGATCAGAGTGACGCCCGCCGGCACGCCCATCCCGGTCACGGGGCCCGCGTTCGGCGCCTCGAGGGTGACGCGCAGGGCCTCGGGCGATCGAAACGGCCGGGCCCGGTCGGCCGGGAGCGGCCGGTCATCCACGCCGGAGCGGCGGGGGAGGAGGGCGCCATCGCCCACGAAGGCCACGAGGCCGCGCGGCTCGAGCTGCTGCCGCAGCGCATCGGCATCCTCGACCGTCTCGACGTGGCGTCGCAGTTCCCCGGCATCGAGCGACTCGAAGAGGAGCGCCGCCTCGAGGGCCGCGGGAACGTCGCGCACCAGGAGCGTCGCCGCCGCACGGCCCATGATCCGGCGCCCCTGCGCCGGCAGCCCCGCCCGGAAGCGGGCCTCGATGCCGCCGGCCTCATCGACGCGGACGCTCGTGCGCGCCAGGACCTCCTGGCCGGGGCGCAGAATGCGCAACTCGCCGCTACGCCCGGAGCCCACCCGTCCCGCGCGCGCGGCCAGCTCGGCATGCAGGCGGCGATTCAGATAGTCGGCCGTCGCGATCCGGCGGATCGGCGTCGCGTGACTCCACCCGGGCAGCCGCGCGACCGCGGGGGCGATATGCGCTCGCAACCGACTCGGCTCCGCGAACGGATCGCCCTGCACATGGTCGATGTGCAGGTCCAGCCGCGCGGCGCGATAGCCGCCGCGGATCTGGCCGTAGGCCTTGTAGCCGCGCCCATCGAGACGCAGGAGTCGTGTCCGCAGTTCGTCGATCCCCTCCATTGCTCCCATCCGGTCCTGTTTCACGTGAAACACCTCACGGCCGCGACGCGGCCGCCGGCCAAGAGAGGCCGCCGTGGAAACGCGGTCAAGAGGGGAACCGCCCGGGCAGCCGCGTGTATGTCGGCCGGCATCGCGCTCGCGGGGGTCGCTTTACCCGAACGCCGATGCCGGGTATATTCCACGGTCCCCGGACGGATGCCGAGCCAACGGAGCGCATGTCCCGCGTCATCGCGATCGCGAACCAGAAGGGCGGAGTCGGGAAGACCACGACTGCCATCAACCTCGGCGCCAGCCTGGCCGTGGCCGAACAGCGTACGCTCATCATCGACATCGACCCCCAGGGCAACGCCACCAGCGGCCTCGGCCTCGAGCGCGCCGGGATCGAGCAATCGATCTACGACGTCCTGATCGAAGGCGTCGCCCTCGATGCCGCGCTCATCCGTGAGGTGCACTTCCCGCGCCTCGACCTGGCGCCCTCCAGTCGCGATCTGGTGGGCGCCGAAGTCGAACTCGTCGACCGGCCCCAACGCGAACAGATCCTCCGCCGCGCGCTCGAAGGCGTGCGCGGCGACTACGACTTCATCCTCATCGACTGCCCGCCATCACTCGGGCTCCTGACACTCAACACGCTGACCGCGGCGGATGCCGTCCTGATCCCGATCCAGTGCGAGTTCTACGCGCTGGAAGGCCTCTCGCAGCTCCTGAACACCGTGCGGCTGGTCCAGCGGAACCTCAATCCGCGGCTCCAGATCGAGGGCGTCCTGCTGACCATGTACGACCAGCGCCTCAACCTCTCGCGACAGGTGGCCGACGAGGCGAAGGAGTATTTCGGCGACCGGGTGTACCGCACGATGATCCCGCGAAACGTGCGGCTGGCCGAGGCGCCGAGTTTCGGCAAGCCGATCGTCCTCTACGACGTCCTCTCCATCGGCGCCCAGAGCTACCTCGCGCTGGCGCGCGAGATGGTGACGCGTCCCCAGAAGGCGTCGAAGACGGCCGCGGGTCATGTCGCCGCCGGGTCCGCGTTCCCGGGCCACGTGCCGCCTGCCGTCAGCGCGGAATCGTAGGGGTCGGCCGTGGGCAAACGCGACCGTCTGGGGAAGGGGCTCGGCGCGCTCCTGGGTGAATACCTCGGCGATCAGCCGCCGGACGCCGCGGAAGTGCGGTCGTTGCCGGTCGCGGCGATCGCGCCGAACCCGTTCCAGCCGCGCCGGGAGTTCTCCGAGGAGGAGCTGGCCGAGCTGGCCGCATCGATCGGAGAGAACGGGCTTCTCCAGCCGGTGGTGGTCCGGCCGGGACCGCCCGGCGGACGCGCGGCGTGGGAGCTGGTGGCGGGCGAGCGACGCTGGCGAGCGGTCATGCGCCTGGGGTGGAGCGAGGTGCCGGCCATGGTCCGCTCGCTCGACGACCGCGCGATGCTGGTGCTCGCGCTGGTCGAGAACCTCCAGCGCGCCGGGCTCTCGCCGCTCGAAGAGGCCGCCGGCTACCGGCAGCTCGCCGAGGAGTTCGGCCTTTCCCAGCAGCAGATCGCGCAAGTGGTCGGCCGGGACCGCTCGACGATCGCGAACGCGCTCCGGCTGCTCCAGCTCCCGGCCTCCGTCCGTCAACTCCTCGCCGAGGGCCGGCTCACGGCGGGGCACGCCCGCGCGCTGTTGGGGATCGGCAACGATCGCGAGATGGCCGATCTCGCGCGCCGTGCGGTCGAAGCGGGATGGAGCGTGCGCGAGGTCGAGGCCCGCGTCCAGCGCGCGCGGACCGGCGCGGCATCGAGTCGCGGTGCCGCGAAGCCGCGGGATGCCGCCGAGCGCAGGCTCGAAGAAGAGCTCCAGCGGGCGCTGGGAACGGCGGCGAAGATCCGCCGCGGACGCGGCATGAAGGGGCGCATCGAGATCCCCTTCTACAGCGCCGAGGACTTCGAGCGGATCTATGAGCTCCTCGTCGGCACGTCTGCGGTCGAGGTCGTGTCGTAACTTCGGACCGATGCCGCCAGGGGCGGCCGCCGCGCGCCGGGCGATCCGCTCCGGCGCGGCGCGCATGAAACCCGAAACCGCATGGATGAACGCAGGCTGACCTTCATCGTGGTCCCGCACGGGGACCTCGAGACGCGAACGATCGAGATCTCGTATCGCCGCCTGAAGTTGCTGCTGGTGGCGGTGTTTCTGCTCCTCGTCGTCTTCGTCGTGCTGGTTTCGGGCTGGTGGTACGTGGCGGCGCAGGCGGCGCGGGTCGGTGGCCTCGAAAGAGAGATCGCGCGCCTCGAAGAGGAGCGGAGCAAGGTCGTCGAGCTCGCCCGGACGCTGTCCGACGTCGAGGCGCAGTACGAACGCGTGCGTCGGCTCCTGGGCGCCGACGTGACGCCCGGCGGCCGTACACCGCTCCTGCCGCCGCTGAGAGGGCGAGAGAGCGGCTCGCGCGACGAGGACGACGGCGCCGTGCTCGATCCGGGAATTCCCAACTCCTGGCCGCTGACGCGGTCGGGCTACATCACGCAGGCCTTGAGCGTTGACGGTGCAGAGCCGCATCCGGGGCTCGACATTGCCGTGCCGCAGGACTCTTACATTCGCGCAGCGGGTGCGGGCGTCGTCGAGGCGGCCGGCACCGACAGCGTGTACGGCCGCTACGTCCTGATCCGACACGCCGATGGTTACGAATCCATGTACGGCCACGCGTCGCGCCTGTTCGTCGCGGCCGGTGACTCCGTCGAGCGGAACGAAGTCATCGCGTTGAGCGGATCCACCGGGCGCTCGACGGCGCCACACCTGCACTTCGAATTGCGCAAGGATGGACGGCCCATAGACCCTCTCCCCATCATCCGAGAGCCGTGAGGATGAGACGTGCTAGGAAGGAAACCCTCTGAACCGAGTCGGAAGATCATGAGTGAAGCCCAATCCACCCAGCAGGCCCGTGACGGCGTGATCTCGATCATCGGCCCCGGCATGCGTGTCGTCGGCGATTGCAGCACGGAAGGGACATTGCGGGTCGAAGGGACCATCGAAGGCACCGTGCAGGCCGGCAAGGCCGTGGTCGTGGGGAAGGACGGCGCGGTCCTCGGCGATGTCACCACCCAGGACGCCGTCATCGGCGGCCGCGTGGTCGGAACGATCATCGCGGAGAGTCGCCTCGAGCTCCAGGCGACCTGCGTCATCGAGGGCGAGGTGCGGGCGCGCCGCATCAAGCTCGATGAGGGCGGCCGGCTCAACGGCAACATCCGGACGGGGGATGCCGCCGCGTCACAGACGTCGACTCCCGCACCGCCGAAGAAACCCGCCGCGCCGCCCCTCGAGCCGGAAAAGGCCGTGGCGACCAACCGCTGACCAACCGCTGAGCCGCGGGCGCCGGACTCGCGCCCTCTCCGCAGCGGCCCGCCCCGCAGACGCGGCGATCCCCGCGCCGCGCGGGCCGGCCGAGCGGCGCGGCTGGAGCGGTTGTCGCCCCGTTTCGGAGTCGCACGTGCCCGCGGTACGAGCGCGGCGAGCGGCTGCGTGGCTCCGAACCCGCGGGCGAACCGCTCCAACTCCGGGGACGGGTGTAGCGCAGCCGACGGCGCGGTGCCGCGCCGCCGGCCCGGATCGCGTGCCGCGCCTCCGCGTCCGGCGCGCTGGTGCGCGATCGCGCACGAGCCGGGGGCTCCCCCCCGGGCCCGGGGCGAGACGACACGGCGTCACCAGGCGCGATGCGGTCGGCCACGCGCCGGGCGTGGCATGCGCCGGCAGGCGTCGTGTTCTCGATGCCAGGCAAGCGCCATGGGGACGCGGAACGCCTCGCGCATGGCGTCCCGCATCCGGATCTGTCGTGTTCTCGATCCCGGGCACAAGCGCCACAGGGACCGCGCGTGAATCGCGGCGACGGTCGGGCGCTGTCCGGGAACGGATCGGGATCGGAACTGCCGCAAACGGGAGCGCCAGTGTGTACGGGAGCGGAAGCGAACGGCGCAGGGGCGGAGCCGCCCACTCGCTCGCGCTCGCGCACAAAAGAGGCCGGGGGCGGCGGGGCTCGGCCCGAGCTGTCCCGAACCCGTCAAAGCCCCGTCCCCGCGCAATGAACGTGACCGGTTCCTGCCAACTCGACGTTGGAGCGCCGAGCACGTGCGGGCCGTCGGGACGGCCCGGCAAGGGCCGGGTGCATCACACCGCGGAACCCCGGTTGTGGCACGATGATGGCCGTTCCGCGCGATTTTTCCACACGATGTCGAAACCTCGTAACTGATTGTGTAGTCGTGTGTTGTAGAATCATCAACGATGCGCCCGGCCGTGCTGTGGAAAATCGCGGAGGGTTTTCCACAAGCGCGTGCACCGGTTGGGGATACGGGTCCGCGGGCGCGTGCGGTGCCAAGGTGTCGAGGGCGTAGCGGAGGGGAAGGGGTTCGGGGACGAGTTCGAAGGGATGGGCTGCATGCGACTGGATGAGCTGGTTGATTACCTCGATAGGTACCTCCGGATCGGGGAGGTGCCCGATTCCGAGAACGCGTTGAACGGGTTGGAGGTGGAGAACGCAGGGGAGGTGACGCGGATCGCGGCGGCGGTGGATGCGAGCGAAGCGGCGATCGCGGCGGCGGCGGATCGTGGCTGCGACCTGTTGCTGGTGCACCATGGCCTGTTCTGGGACGGGAACCGGCCGGTGACGGGGCGTCGTTATCGTCGGCTGCGGCGGTTGCTGGAGGCGGGGATCGCGGTGTACGCGGCGCACATTCCGCTGGATGTGCATCCCGAGGTGGGGAACAACGTGTGTCTCGCGCGTGAGCTGGGGGTGGAGGTCGAGGGATGGTTCGGCGGGTACCGGGGGATCGAGCTGGGGGTGTGGGGGCGGTTGGAACTACGGCGGGAGGCGCTGGCGGCTCGACTGGACGAGTTGTTGGGCGTGCGGGTGAAGCTGTTGCCGGGCGGCCCGGAGTTGATCGAGCGGGTGGGGATCATCAGCGGGGCCGGTGGAGGGATGATCGCGGATGCGATCGCCGCGGGGCTGGACGCGTTCGTGACGGGCGAGGGCACGCATCACACGTACTTCGATGCGGTCGAGGGGGGACTCAACGTGTATTACGGCGGGCACTACGCCACGGAGACGTGGGGGGTTCGGGCGCTGGCGGCGCACCTCTCGGACCGGTACGGGCTGCCATCGGAATTCGTGGACCTGCCGACGGGGTTGTAGGCCGGTCGGCGCGGTGCGGCGCGCCGCGTGGGACTTGCGGGATGGCGGTTCGGACCAAAGACGCCATGGGGTGTTGCGGTGGCGGGTCGGTGCGGTGGCACTCCGCCTGGCCGTGCGTCCCGCGGGGGTGCCGGATCTCCTTTGTGGACATGCGCTCCACCCCTCGCGCAATCGGCGTGAAGCTGTTATTCTCCTTGACGTTGAGATCGGGTTGGCGCAGCGGTCGGCTGCCGTAGCCGGACTCTAGCTGTTTGACCTCGGCCCGAAAGGTGAATTGACGACCGAGTGGACTTCCCCGGTCCCTCCCGCACCGCCGTCGGCCCCCCCCACGCGCCTGCTCGAGCGTCGCGAGCAGGAGCTCGCATTCCTGGCAGAGATCACGCACGTTCTGGCTGCTGCGAAAGAGCTGCGCGAATTGCTTCCGCTGCTCCTCGATCGCCTTTGTCTGCTCCTCCGGTGTGAGTCGGCCGCGGTTGCAGGGATGGCGCCGGTGAACGGCGACCTGGTGGTCCTGGCTGCGCGGACGCCGGCAGCGGCGGGCGAGGAGCGGGTTCGCGGGCGCGCGTTTCCGCGGGCGGCGACCCTTGTCGACCGCGCGCTCTGCGAACGCCGACCCATTCCGCTCCGCGCCGATGACACCGCCATCGAGGATCCGCTCGTGCGCACGCTCGCGGGCGCCCGGCCGGGCAACGGCATGGTCGTGCCGCTGATCGGCGCCGCGGGCACTGCGCACGGTGGCCTGCTCGCGCTCGGCCGCGCGGATCCGTTCGGCCCCGAGGATCTGCGTTTGCTGCGCGTATTGGCGGAGCAGGCGACGATCGCCGTGGCGCGCGCCGAGCAGCAGCGTGTTCGTGCCGAGGACGCCATGTACCGCGACGTCCTGAGGGCCGTCCTCCGCGCGCCGGCCTCGGGGTTCGACGAGCACGCGCTGATCTCGGAAACGATGGATGCCGTGCTCGCCGCGTGGCCGGTGGACGGCATCGAGGTCGGGGTGCGTGATGGCGGCGAACTGCGGGTCCGCGCGAACTACCGCCCTTCGCGCGATGGGGTGTACCCGGAGGGCGGGCGACGCCACCGCCTGCTGCACGAACGCATCATCGAAGACGGCGCGCCGGCCGCGTTCCGCAGCGGACCCCACCACGCGGCGTGCGCTCCGATCCGCGCGGGGGACCGCCTCCTCGGCTCGGTCCTCGTGGCCCGGCGGCACCCGCCCTTCCCCGACCGCGAGCTCGACCTGCTCGAAGTGATCGGCAACCACCTGGGTGCCGGGATCGAGCGTGCGCGCGCCTTCCGGCGGATCACCACGGAGGCCCACCAACTCGAGCGGACGGCGGCCGAGCGATCGGCCATTCTCCAACAAACCCAAGAGCAGCTCGCCCGCTCCCAGTGGCTCGCCAGTCTGGGCGAACTCGCCGCCGGCGTGGCGCACGATCTGAACAACGCGTTGAACCCGATCGTCGCGTTCGCGGAGCTGATCAAGGAGCACGGGGACCGGCCGGCGCAGGTCCGCACCTACGCCGAGCGCATCCTCATGGCCGCGAAAGGCGGCGCCGAGACGGTCCGCCGCATCCAGCGCTTCACGCGCCACCGGCTCGGCGCGCTCCCCGTCGAGGTCATCTCGCTGGCCGCGCTCGTCCAGGAGGCCGTCGAACTCAGCCGGCCGACGTGGACGAAGCACACGCGGCCGGGAATGATCGAATGGGTCGAGGACGTCGATCCCGGGCTGGCGGTACAGGGCAATCCCGGCGAGTTACGGCAGGCGCTCATGAACCTCATCTCGAACGCCGTGGATGCAATGCCCGATGGCGGATCCCTGCGCTTCATCGGTCGGGCCGAGGGCGACCTCGCGCTCGTCGCGGTACAGGACACCGGAAACGGGATGACACCCGACGTCGTCGAGCGCGCACTCGAGCCGTTCTTCACCACCAAGGGCGTGCACGGCACCGGGCTCGGCCTCCCCGAGGTCTTCGGGATCGTCCGGCGCCACGGCGGGAATCTGGAAGTCGAGTCGTGGCCGGGCGTCGGCACGACGGTCCTGATCTCGCTGCCACGCATGAAGACCGCCGCTCAACCGGCCAAGCTCGTGCGGCCCGGCCGCGCGCCCGGCGCGAACACCTTTCGCATCCTTCTGATCGATGACAATCTCCTCAGCCTCGAAGCCACCGCCGCATCGCTGCGCGCGGCGGGGCACGCCGTGACCACCGCCGTCAACGCCCAGACCGCTCTGCGCCTCTTCGGCGCCGGCCGCTACGACGTCGTCCTCAGCGACCTCGGGCTCCCGGATCTGAACGGCTGGGAACTCGTCGACCAGTTGCGGATCTTCGATCCCGATGTGCGCCTCGGCGTGATTACGGGGTGGTCGCTCCCGGAGGGCGATGAGGAGCTGACCCGCCGGGGGATCGACCTCGTCTTCGTCAAACCGGTCGATCCCGAGGAGCTCCTGGCCGCATTGTAGCAACGGATGCGCCGGCCTGGACCACACTCCGCCATAGCGTTAGATTACAAGCACTTCAATCTGAGATATCCACCAGCGCGCGACCCGCCGAGATCCGCGGGAAGTGACGCCGGTACCGGCGCCACGGTACCCGATCATCCGACCATTGCACCAAGGGATACGAATGGATTCGCTCCTTCAGATCCTGGGCGTACTCAACGACTCGATCCAGGAGATCGCGACCACACTCAGCGAACTCATCTGGGAGGCGGGGATCTCGATCGGCGGCGACAGGATACCGTTCGTCGTGATCGCGCTGCTCGGCACCGGCGTGTTCCTGACGTTGCGCCTCGGGCTGGTCCAGCTCCGGCGGCTCGGCCACGGCATCGCCGTGACGTCCGGGAAGTACGACGACCCGGAGGAGCCCGGCGACGTCTCGCACTTCCAGGCGCTGACCACGGCGCTCTCGGCCACGGTCGGGATCGGCAACATCGCAGGCGTCGCGATCGCCATCCACTGGGGCGGCCCCGGCGCCCTCTTCTGGATGTGGGTGACCGCATTCCTCGGGATGGCCGTCAAATTCACGGAAGTCACGCTCGCGCAACACTACCGCCAGGTCGAAGCGCCGGACCGCGATCCGAACCGGTGGGAGGGCTCGGTCTCCGGCGGCCCGATGTACTACATCGAGCGCGGCCTCGGCCCGAAGTGGAAGTGGATGGCGGTCTTCTTCGCGCTCATGCTCGGCACGACCGCGTTCATCACCGGCAACGCCATCCAGGCCAACACGGTCGCCGACCAGGTGCAGACCACCTTCGGCTGGTCTCCCTGGCTCACCGGCCTCATCACGACGTCTCTCGTCTTCGCGGTGATCATCGGCGGGATCGGGCGGATCGGCCGCGTCACGGCCGTCCTCGCGCCCGCCATGGCCGCGATCTACATCGTCGGCGCGCTCTACGTCATCCTGGTCCACTACGACCAGATCCTGCCGAGCTTCGCGCTCATCTTCTCCGAGGCGTTCAGTCCGTCGGCGGGCGTGGCGGGGACCGGCGTCGGCGCCGTCCTCGTCACCATGATGTGGGGCGTCAAACGCGGCCTCTTCTCGAACGAGTCCGGCCAGGGATCGGCGCCGATCGCGCACGCGGCGGCCAAGACCGATGAACCCGTCTCCGAGGGCGTGGTCGCCCTCCTCGAGCCCTTCATCGACACGATCGTGATCTGCTCGATGACCGCCCTCACGATCATCATCACCGGCGTATGGGATGACCGCCACCCGACCGAGTTCGAATTGACGAGTGGCGACATCTCATATGTGACGCTCACGGAGAGCGGACGCTACCTCCCGACGGATGCGCCCGCCGAGATCGTCATCGAGGATGGCGTGCAGACGGACACCGGCATCGGTGCGCCACTCTTCGCCTGGCACGAGGTTCAGGTCGAGCGGTTCTTCATCGATCCCGAGATGACGCAGCCGTTCACGGGGACGGTGGATGTCGCGGCGGGCGTGGCGGTCGACGCGGCCGGGGTGCGCCACGAATCGCTGTACGGCGAGGCGGTCGAGACCGGCGCGCCGTTGACGGCGCTCGCGTTCGAACAGGGGCTCCCGGGGCAGTGGGGCGACTACATCGTCCTGATCAGCGTGGTCCTGTTCGCCGTTTCGACCGCGATCTCGTGGAGCTACTACGGCGACCGTTGCGCCAACTATCTCTTCGGCGCACGGGCGATCCTGCCGTACAAGCTGATCTACGTCGCCATGCACTTCATCGGCGCGGTCCTGCCGCTCGCCGCGGTCTGGAGTCTGGGCGACGTGTTCCTCGGGATCGTGATCCTGCCGAACCTGCTCGCACTCATCCTGCTCTCGCCCGTGGTCGCGCGTCTCACGCGGAGCTACTTCGAGCGAAAGCCGTGGATCGAGAACGCGGAGGCGCACAAGCGGGCGGTCGCCGCGAGGAAGTTGCAGCCCCGCTAGATCGGGTTGTCGCGTCGCTTCGGAGTCGAACGCGCCCGCGGCATTAGCGGAGCGACCGGCCAGGCGGCTCCGAACCCGCGAGCGAATCGCTTTGGACGCCGTGGCGTGAACGGGGGTGGGCGGCGTAGCCGCCCACCCCCGTTGCCGTCCGTTCTCGGGCCCTTGCCCCGGCGCCGCTACGCCGCCGTACCGTACTGCTCCTCGGCGAGGGGGAGCAGTCCGGCCTTTTCGAGCTTCTCGAGCGGTGCCAGGAAGGTGACGCGGACCACGCCCGGATGGCGGCCGATCTCGATGGCGCCGGTGATGGTGGCGCGGTTTCTCACCTCGGGCACGGACATGCCGAGCAGTTTGCTGGCGCGCCGCAGTCCGTTCTCCGTCGCGGCATTGAGCTCGGGCCCGGTCCCGACGACCGAGATGGGCGCGGACTCTTCGATCCCGGCCAGCCCCCAGCGGCGTGCGAGCTCCTCGGCGCGGCGCCGCTCGCCGGGCGAGAGCGGCCGCGCCAGCGGCGGCAGGTCGGAGGGGAGCGGGAAGAGGACGGGCCCTTCGAGTGCGCGGCCCTTGAGCACTTCGACGCGGAGCGTCGTGATGCCGGCGACGTCCAGGGTATGCCCGGCGATCTCGCCATCACCCTGGAGCGCGTGGAGGTCGCCGAGGTAGATGCCGGCGCCCCGGACCTTGACCGGCGCGACGACGAGCGCGCCGGGCCGGACGGCGTCGATGTCCATGTGTCCGTCCGTGCGGAGCTCGAGCATCTCCGCCGGCACCGCGTACTCGTGGGCGGCGCCGACCAGAGCCGCGCCGAAGTCGCCGGCGTTGTGCGAGTCGGGGAGTCGTACCGCCGGCATGGTACCGAGCTGCCCGAGCGAGGGGCGGAGCCGCGCGACCAGGCCGACCAGGTCGTGCGGCGCGAGCGTGAGCACGGAATGCTGCACGGAGCGCTCGGGAAGCGCCGCATACCGGTCCGCATCGCGCGCGATCCGTTCCGCGGCCGCGCGGTCCACCGTGACGCCCAGCATCCGGGCATCGTCGAAGACGGCCGTGTAGCCGTGCTCGATGCGGAACGGCGTGACCGGCGTTCCGCAGTTGGTGCAGCGTACGGCCTCCGGCCCCACCCCGTCCACGTCCGTCTCGGGGTAGAGCTCGCCGCACCCCGGGCAGCGCGCGGCGATGTAGGGGTCGCCGACGTAGTGGTCCTTCACCCAGCGGTCGTGGCCGGACGCGGAGGCGATCGACGTGATCGTGATCTCCTGAATGCGGATCGCCACCGCATCGCCGGGCTCCGCGCCCTGCACCGCCACCGGCTGTGTGACTTCGTGACCGCCGCGCAGGCGGGGCGTGATCATCGGCCCCCAGCACCCCGGCGCGGTGTTGGCCACGATCGTCCCCCCGTCCTGGACGGGGCCCAGCATCTCTCCGTCCGGGTCGAGCAGCCCGTTGGTGAAGCTCGAAACGAATACGGTTCGGTTGGCCCTGCGTGTGGCGACCGTCGCGGACATGATGACCTCCTCGGATGAGATTCAGCCCCCGGTGTACGGGGGCACGGATGCGCGGGAACAACGATGCCGGATGCGTCCCACCGGCGCGGGGAACGGCGTTCGGGAAGCGGCGTCGCAAGCGCGGATTCGGTTCGGCTCCAGGCCGGAGCCAGTCGAACCGACATCGGCGGCGACCCCCGAGATCGGGTACGGAAGGATTGTGCGTCGAGTCGAATATGGACCCCGCTCCGCCGGCCGGTCAACCGCCGGCCGGCTCCGCGCACGCGCTCCGGCCGGATGCCCGGATTCCGCGCAGCGGCGGGGCTGCGGCGTCGTGGCGCCGCTCTTCCACGCGATCTGCGATGCCCAGCCCCGGCGGGGAGATCGGCACTGGCCCCGCCCGACCGCTGGCGCGCGTGACCCACGGGTTGCGCGGACGCCGGGCCGCCGGCAACGGACGTTCGCGGCCGCCCACGAGATCGCGGCGTCGGTCGGCCGTGCGCCCGGAACGCCCGGGTGTGCACGCCGGCCGAGCACCCCGAAACCGCCGCCCGCGTGCGGGGTACCTCGCCCGGACCGACGTTCGAATCCAGGAGGATCCGATGCCCTACAGCGAACTCATGGTCGCACCCATGCGCGAGGAGCTGACTCGACTCGGGATCCGTGAACTCCGGACGCCGGAAGCGGTGGACGCGTTCATGGCCGAGACCCGCGAGGGAACCGCGCTGCTCGTCGTGAATTCGATCTGCGGTTGCGCCGCCGGAAACATGCGGCCCGCCGTCGCCCTGGCGCTCGAGACGGCCGCCGCGCCCGATGCCATGGCCTCCGTCTTCGCCGGCCAGGACGTCGCCGCGACGGAGCGCGCCCGCTCCTACATCACGGAATATCCTCCGTCATCGCCGTCGATCGCGCTCTTCAAGGGCGGCGAGGTCGTGTTCATGCTCGAACGCCACCAGATCCAGGGGCGTTCGCCGCAGGAGATCGCCGCGGATCTGATCCGTGCCCTCGATGTCCACCACGCGGGTGCGCCAGCGGAGCGCTGAGGCGCGCCGCGGCGCACAGGCGCGCCGCATCGCCCCGTGATCGGCATCGTCGGAGCCGGCATCACCGGGCTGGTCCTGGCCCACGAGCTGGCAAAGCGGGGGCTGGACTTCATTGTCATCGAGGCCGCGCCGCAGCCGGGCGGCGTCATCCGCACGTTGTGCCGGGACGGGCGCGTCCTCGAACTCGGCCCGCAACGCACGCGCCTGAGTCCCGGCGTCCGCGCGCTCATCCGGGAACTGGGCCTCGATGCCGAGGTCATCACCGCGCCCGCCGACCTGCCGCTGCACGTCTATCGCGCGGGGAAGCTGCGCCGCGTCCCGCTCACGCCGCGCGACGCGCTGACCACCGATCTCATCTCGCTGCCCGGGAAGCTGCGCGTCCTCTTCGAGCCGTTCACCGATGGGGTGCGGCCGGAGGAGAGCGTCGCCGCGTTCCTGACGCGCAAGTTCGGCCGGGAGGCGTACGAGACCATGCTCGGCCCGCTCTACGGCGGGCTCTACGGCTCGGACCCGGCCGACATGTCCGTCGGCACATCGCTCGCCCGCACGCTCGATGACCTCGGTATCCGCGGCAGCATCCTCGCCGCCTGGTTGCGCCGCGCGCGCAACGGAAGCGCCACCGCAGCGCCCGCGTGTTCCTTCCGCCGCGGAATGCGAACGCTCACGGACGCGCTCTACGCGGCCTACCGCGACCGGATCCGCCTGGATGAGCCCGTCCTGGCGGTGCACGCCGCGGCGCAGGGCTACGCGCTCGTCACCGAGGCCGGCGACGTCGCGTGCCGTCGACTCGTCCTCACGACGCCCGCCGACGTGAGCGCCGGCCTGCTGGTCCCCATCGCGCCACACACCGCCGCGCGCCTCGAACGGCTGACGTACAATCCTCTGGCCGTGGTGCACCTTGACGCCGCGTGTCCGATCCGCGGCATGGGTTTCCAGGTCGCGTTCGGCGAGCGGCTCGCCACGCGCGGCGTGACGTTCAATGCATCCCTCTTCGACAGGGAGCGCACCTACACCGCCTACCTCGGAGGCGCCGCCGATCCGGGCCTCGTCCGCTCCTCCGATTCCCGCATCGGCGGGATCGCCGCGGCCGAGTTCGAGCTCGCCACCGGCTGCCCCGCTCGGCCGCTGCACGTCGCCCGCGTGCGCATGCCCGCCTGGGATCGCTCCTGGATCGCGCTCGACGGGATCCGGCTCCCCACCGGGATCCACCTGGCCGCCAACTACGAGTCCCGCGCCGGTATCCCCGGCCGCATCGCCCGCGCCCGCCAGCTCGCCGCGGAACTGGCCGGCGACCGCGGGTGAGGATCGACCGGCCTCGACGCGCACACCCGCGATGTCGCGCTCGCCGCGGTCGCCTGCGTCGCGACCTTGACGGCGCCGCCTCGGCCGGCCACCTTCCCCGCCGGTCGAGGGCGGGCGGAGCTCCGGCGTCCGCCGCAATTCAGCGGAGGCGCGGAAAGGCGTGGACACGCGGGCGGAGGACGACTGTCGTAGCACCACGAGGCCGAGTGTCGGCGCCGGGTGGCCACGTTCCTGCCGGCATTGGCACGTGCGTCGCGCGGCGACGGGTCGCCGCACCACCGCCGGGGGGCGCGCGTGAACGTCGTCGGCATTTCGCTCGGCCTGCTCATTGGCCTCTCGCTCGGACTCCTCGGGGGCGGCGGCTCCACGCTCACCGTGCCCATCTTCGTCTACGTCCTCGGGTTCGAGCCGAAGACCGCGATCGCGGCCAGCCTCGCCGTCGTCGGGACCACCAGCCTGGTCGGCGCCCTCGGCCACTGGCGCGCCGGGAACGTCCACCCGCGCACCGCGCTCGCGTTCGGCGCCGTCGCCATGGCCGGCGCCTACATGGGCGCCCACCTCGCCGCGCGGATCGCCGGGGCGGTCCAGCTTTCGCTCTTCGCCCTCGTGATGCTCGTTTCCGCGTACTTCATGGCGCGTGGCCGACGCGGCGGCCCCGACGTGCCGCGCGGCGCCGATGCGCCTGCGCCGCCCGCGCGGCGCGCGAAGGTCGCGGTGGTCGTGCCCGCGGCCGCCGCGGTCGGCGTGCTGACCGGCATGCTCGGCGTCGGCGGCGGGTTCCTGATCGTCCCCGCACTCATCCTCCTGGCGCGGGTATCCATGCACGAGGCCGTCGGGACGTCGCTCCTGGTCATCACCATGAACGCGGCCGCCGGCCTGAGCGGCTACCTCGGGCGGCTCGACATCCCCTGGGCCTCCGCCGGCGCCTTCGCCGCCGCCGCGGTGATCGGGATCCTGCTCGGGACCCGCATCATCCGCCACGTGCCGCAGGAGACGCTGCGCCGCGCCTTCGCCGTCTTCCTGGTGCTGATGGGCGCGTTCATCCTCTACAGCAACCGGAGCGTGGTGCCCGGCCTGCGCGCCGCCGATGCAGTGCCGGCCGCCACGACCGCTCCACAGGACCGCGAGATGAGCAGATGAGTGACAGCGCACCGGATATCCGCGAAATCATCCCCGGACTGGCGAACGCGTCGTGCCCGCTCGAAGGCGTCGCGACCGCCGGCCAACCGACCGAAGAGGAGATCGGACGCCTCGCCGCCGCGGGCTATCGCACCGTCCTCGACCTGCGCGCACCGGACGAGCCCCGGGGCTACGAGGAGGAAAAGGCCGTCCGCGACGCGGGGATGGAGTACATCAACCTCCCGGTCACGCCACAAACGCTCGATGACGCCTCCTTCGACCGGTTCCGCGAACTGCTCCGCGATCCCGCCCGGCGCCCGATCGTCGTGCACTGCGGCTCCGCCAACCGCGTCGGCGCACTGCTGTTCCCCTACCTCACGCTCGACGAGGGCAGGGACCCGGACGAGGCGTTCCAGATGGCGCTCGACGTGGGCCTGCGCAGCCAGGCACTGGCCGACCTCGCGAGCGCGTACATCCAGCGCATCCGAGGAGACGACGAGGACTGAGCCGCGGAGTGAGCCCATGTTCCTGAAACGCTTCTACGACGAGAAACTCGCGCAGGCCAGCTACCTGGTGGGGTGCCAGGCCACGGGCGAGGCGCTGGTGGTCGACCCGAACCGGCATGCCGACGCCTACATCGACGCTGCCGCCCGACACGGGCTGCGCATCACACACGTCACGGAGACGCACATCCACGCCGATTTCGTCTCCGGCACCCGCGAACTCGCCGCGAAGACGGGCGCCACCATGCACCTCTCGGACGCCGGCGGCGCCGAATGGCGCTACGCCTTCGCCGATGACCCCGGCGTCGTGCTCCTGCGCGATGGCGACCATTTCCGGGTCGGCAACCTCCGGCTCGATGTGATGCACACGCCCGGACACACGCCCGAGCACCTGACGTTCCTGCTCACCGACACCGCCGCGGCGGACCGGCCGATGGGCGCGTTCACCGGCGATTTCATCTTCGTAGGCGACGTCGGGCGCCCCGACCTGCTCGAGCGCGCCGCGGGCGTGGCGGGGAGCATGCGCGGGGCGGCGCGCGCGCTGTTCGACTCGCTCCGGACGTTTGCCGAGCTGCCGGACTATCTCCAGCTCTGGCCGGGTCACGGCGCGGGCTCGGCGTGCGGGCGCGCGCTGGGCGCGGTGCCGCAGAGCACGCTCGGCTACGAGAAGCTGTTCAACTGGGCGTTCTCTCACGACGACGCCGAGGCCTTCGCCGCCGCCGTGCTCGAGGGCCAGCCGGATCCGCCGCGCTACTTCGCCGAGATGAAGCGGGTGAACCGGGAGGGGCCACCGGTGCTGGGCGGGATCGAGCCGCCCGCGCGCCTGCCGGACGCGCAGCTCGCCGCCGTGCTCGACGAGGGCGCACTCGTCGTCGACATCCGGCCCGCGGACGACTACGCCGCGGGCCACGTCCCGGGCACGATCAACATCCCGCTCAACCGCTCGTTCGGCACGTGGGCCGGCTGGCTCGTCCCGTACGACCGCCCGTTCTATCTGCTGATCGACGACGTCCGCTGCACCACCTGCGCGGACGAGGCGGCGCGCGACCTGGCGCTGATCGGCCTCGACCGCGTCGCCGGCCGCTTCGGCGCCGGCGCACTCGAGGCGTGGCGGTCCGCCGCCGGCCGCCCGCTCTCGAGCACGCCGCAGACCACCCCCGCGGACCTCGCGGCGCGACTCGCCGATGGCGCCGTGACCGTCCTCGATGTGCGCGCGGCAGACGAGTGGGCGGCCGGACACATCCCGGGTTCGGCCGCGCCCGCCGGCGGCCTCCACCACATTCCGCTCGGCCGCCTCGTCGAGCGCCTCGACGAGATCCCGCGCGACCGGCCGCTGATCGTGCACTGCCAGTCCGGTGCGCGGTCCGCGATCGCGACGAGCGTGCTCGAGGCGAACGGCATCCCGGGCGCGATCAACCTCCGCGGCGGGTTTGCGGCGTGGCAGGCCGAGGGGCGGCCGGTGGAGCGGGGGTGAGGGGCGGACCGGAGACCACCCCCGGTGAGCTCGCGGCGCGACTCGCCGACGGGACCGCGACCGTCCTCGACGTGCGCGCCGCGGACGAGTGGGTGGAGCCGGCCCGCTCGCACACGCGGCCCGATCCGGTCGGGGAGAGGCGCTCGGCACCGGTCAGCATCAGGAACATGCGGCTCCGCGTCATCCCTGCGGTCGCCCTGCCATGCGTTGCCCTCGCCGCCTGCTCCCCCGACGCCGCACCCGCCGGCGGGGCGGCCGCGCCCGGCGGGGTCAACGTACGCGACAGCGCGGGCATCCGCATCGTCGAGAACGCGGGGCCACTGTGGACCGAGGAGACGGCCTGGACGCTGGCCCACGCGCCTGCGATCGAGATCGAGCCCGGCGGCACGGATTCCACACAGTACTATCTCTACGGCGCGATCGCCGTCGAGCGGCTCGGGGACGGCCGGCTCGTGGTGGCCAACAGGGGAATGCTGCAACTGCTGGTTTTCGACTCGTTGGGCACGTTCCTTCGTTCCGTCGGACGACGCGGCGGGGGGCCGGGCGAGTTCACCGGCATGTACGGGCTGTACCGATGCGCCGGGGATGCGCTGGTGGTGGATGAGTCGACGCGGCTCAGCTTCTTCGATGCGCAGTTGCATTTCGTCCGCGCGGAGCGGCTCGACCGACACCCCGGCGACGGCTACCAGAGCGTGGAAGGCATCGCTCCCGACTGCTCGGCCCTCCTGGTGCTCGACCGGGAGCTCGTGACGCCCCCGTTCGAGCCGGGCGCCTTCGATCAGGGACATACGTTGTACTGGTCCGGGCTCGGCACCGGCGCGCGGGATACGGTGGCGCGTTTTCCAGGGCCGGAAGCGGTCGTTCTGGATTTCGCGGGCGTCTCGTATCCCCGCGCACTGCCCTGGGGCCGGCGGCCGGTCTGGGTGGCCAACGGCGAGGAGGTCTATCTGGGGCTGTCGGACGGATTCGAGATTCGGGTCTTCGGCCGGCGCGGCGGCCTGAGCCGGATCATCCGCTGGGCGGCGGCGCGCCAGCCGGTCACCCGGGCCGATCGTGCCCTCTTCGCCGCGAAACGCGAGCAGCACGTCCAGAAGCACCCGGAGGAGGCGCGCGTCTTTCCCACGCTGGACGCCTTCCCCTCGGTCCCCGATGCGAAGCCCGCCTACTCGCGGCTCCTCGTCGATGACGAGGGCAACCTCTGGGTACGCGAGTACCCGGCGTCCGTGGCCGGTCAGCCCAGCGTCTACCATCCCGGGCCGGACGACGACCCGGTGGCCTGGTGGGTCTTCGATCCCACCGGCCGGTTGCTCGGCCGCATACACATCCCGGCGGCGCTCAGGGTCCGCGGCGTGCAGGACGACTACATCATCGGCGTCTGGTGGGACGAGCTCGACGTCGAGCACGTGCAACTGTACCGGCTGCGGAAACCGGAGCGCGGCTGATCGGCGGCGCGCGCGCCCGCGAGTCATCGGCCCGAGCGCAACGTGCTCGCCGCGGGTCGTGGCCACGACGTCGTCAAGGTTCTGCTCTCGACGTCGCCGCCCCCGCGCCTGCGCCCGGCAGGGATCGGGTCGGGATCGGCCTCAGTCGCCGCCGATGGCGTCGCCCCGCGCGCGGGGCCGGTCCGGGCGGTGCGGCAGGCCGCCGGTGCCGGACGAGGGGTCGGCGCCGGCACTTTCGCTCGGGGCGACGTCGCCACGACCGCCGGCGCGAACCGTGGCCGCCCGGCGCGTCCGCTGCGGCCCGGAGCGGAGCCTGCGCACCCACCGCACCGGCCGGAGCCGGAACGAGAGGAGCACCGCCAGCACCACCGCGTACCTGAGCGGCACGCGGGTATCGGCCTTCACGAGCCAGAGGTAGTGGAGCACGCCGAGCGCGGCGGCCGCGTAGACCAGGCGGTGCAGGCGGCGCCACCACTTCCCGAGCCGCCGCACCCACCCCTTCGTCGACGTCGCCGCGAGCGGGACCAGGAGCACGAGCCCCGCGAAGCCGGCCGTGATGTACGGCCGGTCCATGACATCCGCGATCACCGTGTCGAAGGCGAAGAACCGGTCCAGGCAGATGTAGACCAGGAGGTGCAACGCCGCATAGAACGCGGCGAAGAGGCCGATCGGGCGCCGGAACCGGATGATCCCGTTCCACCCCGTGATCCGGCGGAGCGGAGTGACCGCGAGCGTCACGAGGAGCAGGTTCAGCGTCCAGTCGCCGGACCAGTGCGTCAGCTCTTCGATGGGATTCGCGCCCAGGTCATCCCGGACGATGCGTCCGATGATCCACGCGAGCGGCGCCAGGCATCCCACCCACACGACGACGCGGCCGATCCGCGCAACGCGCCGAGGATTGGGCGACATCAGGCCGTCACCCGCCGGCCGCGCCCCGGCCACCCCGGCCCCGGCCGTTCGTGCGCGTGTGCGTGCGGGTGCGCGTCCCCACCTCTCCCGCCACCCGCGCGCGACCCCCTAAACGTCGACATTCCCGCTCCCGGCCGCCCCAATCCCGTTTCCGTAAACGTAAACGTTCCCGCTCCAGGCGGCGCAGCCGCCGCTCCCGCTCCCGGCCGTTCCCCTCCAGCTCCCGCCCCTCCCCGGGCCGTCCACCCCTCCACCACGCCACCTCCCGGGCACTCCCCAGCCCCAGCCCCAGCCCGCGGCGCCACCGGCGCCGCCTCAAAAGTTCTTCCGCAGGTCCATCCCTTCGTACAGGTGCGCGACCTGGTCGGCGTAGCCGTTGAACATGAGCGTGGGCCGGCGGCGCCATTCGCCGATGCGGCGCTCGGTCTTCTGGCTCCACCGCGGGTGGTCCACGTTCGGGTTCACGTTGGCGTAGAAGCCGTACTCGTGCGGGTTCGCCTCCTGCCACGTGTTCACCGGCTGCCGCTCGACGAAGCGGATGCGGACGATCGACTTGATCCCCTTGAACCCGTACTTCCACGGGACCACCAGCCGGATCGGCGCGCCGTTCTGGTTCGGCAGGTCCCGGCCGTAGAGCCCGGTGGCCAACAGCGTCAGCGGGTGCATGGCCTCGTCGAGGCGCAGCCCCTCGACGTAGGGCCAGTTCAGGATGCGGCGCCGCTGGCCGGGCATCTGCTCGGGGTCGAGAAGCGTGGTGAACTCGATGTACTTGGCCTGGCTGGTCGGCTCGACCCGGCGGATCAGCTCCGCGAGCGGGAAACCCCGCCACGGAATGACCATCGACCAGCCCTCGACGCACCGCATCCGGTACACGCGGTCTTCGAGTTTGAACGGCTTGACGAAGTCTTCGAGGTGGTAGACGGCGGGTTTCGCGACGTGGCCCTCGACGGCGATCGACCACGGCCGCGGCCGGAGCGTGTGCGCGTTGCGCGCGGGGTCCTCCTTGCCCGTGCCGAACTCGTAGAAATTGTTGTAGTGCGTCACGTCCTCGTACGGCGTGGGCTCGTCCTGCATCGGTGCTCCCGATGCGGCCCCCGCTCCCGAGGCCATGCGCGACTCCCCCTCGGCGGGCTCGCATGCCGTCAGGATCTCCGGCGCGGCCGCCACCGCCATCGCCGTCCGCGCGACGCGGCCGAGGAAGCGACGCCGGTCGAGGTAGAGCGACTCCGGCGTGATCTCCGAGGATGGCACGTCATCCGGGCGACGAATCAGCATGCGACCTCCGGGTCCACGGGTTGCGGCGCGGTCGGCCGCACACCGCGTGCGACCGGGCGCCCTGAAGTAGGAACACTGCCGGGCGCCGAAAGGATCCCCGGCCCGATTCGCCGCCCCCCGATGCGCGAGGGGCCGCCCCGCACAGCGAAACGGCCCCTCGCACGTCGGAACGGCCGCCGCTCAGACGCCCAACCGAACGACGTTCTCGGCCGCCGGGCCTTTGCGACCTTCGACGAGATCGAATTCGACGCGCTCGCCTTCCGTCAGGGTCTTGAAGCCCTGTCCCTGGATGGCGGAGTGATGGACGAAGCAGTCCGTGTCGCCGCCCTCCGGCGTGATGAAGCCGAAGCCCTTGGCGTCATTGAACCACTTGACCGTTCCGGTGGTACGCATTCCGTACTCCCTGGATGTGATGTTGATGTCGGGGTGCGGCAAATCCGTACCAACCGACTTAAGATCGCGGGCCAGTCGCCCCCCGCGTCGGGCATTGCGACAATAAAAAAGACCACGGCCGTGCGGCCCGGTCTCTATTGTATGTGATGATCGTCGATAGCGAGCCGTCTGAGAACCACCAGAATCGGCTTCAACGGTAGCAATCGCCGGCGCGGAAGTCAAGATCGATATTGCTGCACGGGTCCGCCGCCGCACCAGTGCCGGCAGCGCGCCGCGCGTCCGGATCCTCGCGCCGCCGGCACGCCGGGGGAGACAGCGGCCAGCGTTCGTGCGGCCCGCCCGCGGGTCCGGAGCCACGCGGCCGCTCGCCGCGCTCGGTTCGCGGGCGCGTACGGCTCCGGTGTGATGCGACGACCGCTCTACCCGTGCCCGCTCATACACACCGCACCCGGCCGGCAGCGGCAGGCGCGCGGCAGGCGCAGGAGCGCCGGCCCGGCCGCCGGCCGCCGCTCGACCGCCTCGGCCACGAGCGGCTCGACGACGTCCGCGAGCACCTCGGCGACGCGAGGGTCCGCGTGCGGGACCGGGACGCGGTGGAAACCGAGCCCGCGCGCCTCGGCCGCCTCGCGCAGCTCGTGATCCAGCTCCGCCAGCGTCTCGGACTGTTCGTGCATGAAGCTGATCGGAACGACGATGACGTGTTCGGCGTCGATCCGCTCGATCACGGCCTCGATGTCCGGCTGTGTCCATGCGACCGGGCGGTTCGTGTGGTTCTGGTAGCCCACCTCGTAGTCGGCCACACCCGCCGCCGCGGCCACCGCGGCGCAAGACGCCTCCGCGTACGATACGTAGCGGCTCCCCTCCTCGATGTACTTCAGCGGCGTGCCGTGAACCGAGAAGACCAACCGGACGCGCGGGTCCGTGAGTTCGAGCCCGGCGGCGCGGGCCGTTTCGAGGATGCCGTCGGCGCGGAGCTGCGCATAGAGCGGGTGTCCGTGCCAGCCGCCGACCTCGGCGAGCGGGACGTCCCAGGCGAGTGCGTCGAGGGCGCGGCGCAGCTCCGCCAATGCCGCGATCGTGGTCGAGGGGCCGCACAGCGGGTAGACGGGAAGGCCGATCAACCGTTCGACCCCGTCCTCCCGGGCGCGGCGCACGGCCGTCGCGATCAGTGGCTCAGTGAACTGGTGCCCCACGTAGCTGCGGACCTCGTGCCCGCGGCGCCTCAGCTCGGTGACGAGTGCATCGCCCTGCTCTCGCGCCTGGCGGTTCAGCGGTGAACCGCCGATCGCCTCGTACTCGGCGATCAACCCCGGCGCGCGCTCCTCCGCGAGCCGCCGGATCCGCGCACGCGCCGCCGCCGGCGCCAGCTCCCCTTCGAGCGACATGTTCGCGGCGAAGATCCGCTCGAGGAACGCGGTCACCTCTTCGAGCGTCGCGTCCTCGGGCTCGCCGAAATTCAGGAGTATGATGCCGGTCATGGTGTTGTTAGGGCTAGGCTCTGTTTGCATACTGTGGTGTAACACCTTCGGGCATAAGCAGTTGCAGTATCCCGGAGGTATGATTTGGTTCGACGACATGAACTCACGGACGCCGAATGGGCGGCCATCGCGCCGCATCTGCCGGTCCA
>DASVCS010000112.1:0-4214 GCA_036381495.1 Longimicrobiales bacterium | reverse complement strand
TCCCTGGGCGTGCCGATCTGCTGGACGCGGCCGGCGCGCAGCACCACGACGCGGTCGCCGAGCGTCATGGCCTCGGTCTGGTCGTGGGTCACGTAGACGGTGGTGGTGCCGAGCCGTTTCTGGATCCGCGAGAGCTGGGTCCGCATCTGCATGCGGAGCTTGGCATCGAGGTTGGACAGCGGCTCATCCATGAGGAACGCCTTGGGATCGCGGACGATGGCGCGCCCCATGGCCACGCGCTGCCGCTGCCCGCCCGAGAGCTGGGCGGGCTTCCGGTCGAGGAGGTCGGTGAGCTCGAGGGTCCGCGCGGCAGCATCGACCTTGGCGCGGATCACGTCCGGCCGCGCCCGGGCGAGCTTCAACGGGAAGGCCATGTTCTCGCGGACGCTCATGTGCGGATAGAGCGCGTAGTTCTGGAAGACCATGGCGATGTCGCGGTCTCTCGGGGCCTTGTCGTTGACGACCTCGCCGTCGATCCTGAGCTCGCCCTCCGTGATGTCTTCGAGTCCGGCGATCATGTTGAGCGTCGTCGTCTTGCCGCACCCGGACGGGCCGACGAGGATGACGAACTCACCGTCGCTGATTTCGAGGTCGATGCTGTGGACGGCGAGCGCGCCGTTCGGGAATCGCTTCGTCACGCCGTCGAGTACGATATTGGCCACGGGTGGCCTCCCTGTTTCCGGTCCTTCAGATGTCGGGCGCGCATCCGCCCCCACAGCCGTGCCGCCCCAGCCCTTTCCACTCATATCGAGTTCACATGGACGGTGCGTGGTTCGGGGCGCCCCCCGGGAGCGGGAGCGGGAGCGGGAACGTTTACGTTTATGGGCACGGAGGGCGCTCCCCGCTTCCCGTAAACGTAGACGCTCCCGCTCCAGGCGGCGCAGCCGCCGCTCCCGTTCCCGTGCAGCTTGATATCACCCCTTCACCGCCCCCGACGTCAGCCCGGCAATGATCCGCCGCTGGAAGAACAGCACGAAGAGCACGACCGGGATGGTGATGACCACGGCGGCGGCGGCAATGGAGCCGATCGGCTGTTCGAATTGCGAGCTGCCGGTGAAGAACGCGATCGCGGCGGGCGCGGTGCGCGCGCGTTCGGTCGAGGTGAGCGAGATCGCGAACAGGAAGTCGTTCCAGCAGAAGATGAACACGAGGATCGCGGTGGTGACGATGGCGGGCGCGGCGAGTGGCGCGATGACGCTGCGGAACGCCTGGAACGGCGTGGCGCCGTCCATGCGCGCGGCCTTCTCGAGTTCCCACGGGATCTCGCGGAAGAACGCGGACAGGATGTAGATGGCGAGCGGCAGCGAGAAGGTCATGTAGGGGACGATCAGGCCGATCCAGGTGTCGAAGATGCCGATGCCGCGCTCGATGTCGAACAGCGGACTGACGAGCGAGATCTGCGGGAACATCGCGATGAGCAGCGAGAGCCCGATCAGCAGCCGTTTGCCGGGGAAGCGCAGTCGCGTGATGGCGTACGCCGCCATGGTGGCGAGTATGACGGCGAGCGTCGTCGCGATGACGGCGATCCCGATCGAGTTGAACAGCGCGCGGGTGAACTCGGCGGTCCGGAAGATCGCGGTGTAGTTCTGGAGCGTCCAATCCGCCGGCCAGAGGCGGCCGCCGTCCGTGCCGATCTCGGCGGGCGGCTTGAACGAGAGCGCGGCGATCCACCAGACGGGCAGCAGCGCCCAGAGGATCGCGACGAGGTTGGCGACGCTCCAGCCGAGTCTCTGCCGTGGCGACGTCGTCATCACGCGCCTCCATCGAGGGAGCCGCCCGGCGCGGCGGCGCCGAAGAGCTTGATGAAGACGAAGGCGATCACGGCGGCGCAGAGGAAGACGAGCACGGAGATCGCCGAGCCGACGCCGAGGTTCAGCGCCGTGAACAGGTTGTCGTAGCCGAGGATCGACACCGAGCCGGTGCCGTGGCTGCCCTGCGTCATCACGTAGATGCTGTCGAAGACGCGGAACGCGTCCAGCGTGCGAAAGAGGAGCGCGACGAGGATCGCGGGCATCATGAGCGGCAGTGTCACCTTCGTGAACCGTTTGCGTGCGGAGGCGCCGTCCACGCGGGCCGCATCGAGCAGTTCGTCGGGCACGAGCGCGAGCCCGGCGAGGAGGAGGAGCGCCATGAACGGCGTCGTCTTCCAGACCTCGGCGAGGATGATGAGGCCGATGGCCTGCCAGGTCTCGGTGAGAGGTGCGCTCCCGTCGGGGAGCAGCGCCGCGAGGTAGCCGATGCCCGGCGTCCAGGCGTACGCCCAACTGAACGCCGCGACCACGGTGACGAGCGCGTACGGCACGAGGATCGCGGTGCGCACGGCGCCTCGGCCCCAGATCGTGCGGTGCATGACGAGCGCGAGCGCCATGCCGAGCACGAGCTCGAGGGCCACGGAGACGACCGTGATCAGGGCGGTGACCGCCAGGGCCTGCCACCAGTAGCCGGACGCCAGCACGGTCGCGTAGTTGTCGAGGCCGATGAACGACGTGGCGTCCGGGAAGCGCAGGTCGAAGCGCAGCAACGACAGGTAGATGGCGTGGCCGATGGGGTACGCCGTGACCGCCAGCATCACGATCGCCGCGGGCGCGCACAGCGCCCAGCCGAGCCGGCGTTCGGCCCGGCTGGCCGCGGACAGTTTCCGTCGCCGGTCGGTCGCTCGCTCGCCGGCGGCTCCCACACCCCGATCGCTCGTCCGGTCCGCACGCGCGGGCGCGTCCGTGGCGCGGCTCACATCGCGCACTTCCGGGCCGGGGCTCACGGGACCAGCCCCCTCGAGGCGAGTGCGTCCGTGATCTGGTCTCGGAGCGCCTCCAGCGTCGCGGCCGGCTCGATCTCGTCCGGCGGCGAGACGTTGTGCGAGATCACGATCGAGACGGTCTGGTACGCCGGCGTCTTCGGGCGGTTCGTCGCGTTCTTCAGCGCCGCGTAGACGTCTTCGTAGAACGGGAACAGCCGGGCGAACTCGTCGTCCGGGTTCAGGTAGAACGCCTCGAGTGTGGGCGCGAACCCGCCCCGGACCGCGGCGATGTGCTGGCTCTGGTGGTCGCGCATGCAGAGCGCCGCTTCGAAGGCGAGCGCCGCGTGCGGCGTGTAGCGGCTCACGGCCAGGTCGAGGCCGCCCGTCGTGACGCGAGGCGGGAGGTCGGGCTCGACGGCGGGGTAGGGCGCCCACCGGAACGCCTTCCACAGCTCGACGCCATCCGCCGTCGGCCGGTTCGCCTGCATCGACGCCCACACGTACGGCCAGTTCAGCTCGAACGCGGCGCGTCCGGCCTCCATGGCCAGCCGGGTCTGGTCCTCCATGTGGTTCGAGAGCGACGGATCGGCGGCGGGCGACGTCGCGAGCCGCTTCATGATCTCGAGCGCCCGCAGCGCCGGCCGACCGCGCGACGGCGCGCTCGAATCATCGGTGAGGATCGAGCCGCCGGCGCTCGAGACGAGCGTGTTGAACCAGACCGTGACTCCCTCGTACTGCGCGCCCTGGATCTCGATGGCGTGCGGCTTGCCCTCGCGGGCGAGGCGTTCGGCGACGTCGATCATCTCGTCCCACGTCGCCGGCGGCTCGGGAACGAGATCCGAGCGGTACCACAGGAGCTGCACGTTCGTGACGAACGGCGCTGCGTACAGCCGGCCGTCCCAGAGCCCCGTGTCCATCGCGGATTCCAGCGTGCCCCGGGCGACCCGCGCGGCCAGATCGGCCGGCCACGGCAGGATCCAGCCGGCCTCCGCGAACTCCGCGGTCCACGTGATGTCGATGCCGAGGATGTCCATCGACGCGTCGTGCGCCGCGAGCCGGCGCACCAACTGCTGCCGCTGGCCGTCCGCGGCGGTGGGCAGCTTGATGTATTCGATCCGGTAGCGGCCCCCCGAGCGCCGGCTGCACTCGTCGGCCACCTGCTGGTACGCCCCGGACACGTCGGGCGGCGCGTAGTAGTCCAGCGTGACCGGACCGCGCGTGGACGGCGGTTCCATGCCGCACCCCGCGAGCACGGAGAGGGCGAAGGCCGCCGCGACCTTCCGCGCGGCGCCGAACTCGACGGTCCCACCGGCGCGTGCGATGTGCTTCACTCCCTGACTCCTCCCGCCGGCATCGCGCCGACGGCTCCCTCGGGAGGGAACCGTCGGCGGCGCCGGCCAAGCGAATCGGGTCGGACGAATGAGAATGTATGCCGCGAGGCGGGATGCCGCACCCCTGTTGATGGGGCCGGCCGATC
>DASVCS010000111.1:0-31165 GCA_036381495.1 Longimicrobiales bacterium | reverse complement strand
CCCTACTGGCGGCTGCCGTACAAGGAGTTGTCGCTACCCAGCGACCTGCTCGGCTACGGTCTCGTCGCGGTGGCCGCGCTCGCGTTCACTGCGTGCATCGCCGGCGGCGTTCGCCTGCTCCCCGCGGTCGTCGTCATCGGCGCTTCCGTACCCTGCGCCGTCATGGCTCGCGTCATCCCCGATGGCCTCGCCGATCCCACGTCGCACAACCTCTGGCCAATCGAGGTCGTGATCGCCGCCGTGCTCGGGTTCTCGGCTTCGCTGGCCGGCGCGGTGCCTGGCAGCTTGCTGGCATGGATCGGCCGCGTGGTCACCGCCCGCCGCGGCGGCGCCTGACGAGCGGTTCCACCGGACGGCCTCGGCGTACGACCGTTCCGGCTTCGGCGTGACCTACACCCTCTCCGGCATCACGGCAACGGTTCCGCGGCCAGACCGCCGTAGAGCGGTTCACCCGCGGGTTCGGAGCCGCGCACCCACTCGCCGCGATCGGTTCGCTGCGACTGCGAAGTGACGCGACAGCGCTCTAGCCGCCCCCGCCCCTGCCGCCGCCATCCGGCCGCCCGGTTCCTCCCTCGCACTTCCCCTCTTGCCGAATTTATCCTGACTGGATATATTCGTGTTGGATAGTTTCACCACGATCGATGTCACGGACCACGTTCAGGAGTGCGCCGATGAACCCGCCCGTCTTCTACATCCTGCTCGCGCTCGCGGAGCGTGAGATGCACGGTCTCGGGATCGCCGACTGGGTGGAGGCGAAGACGGAGGGCGCGGTCGAGCTGGGGCCCGGCACGTTGTACCGCTCGCTGAAGGAGATGCTCGAGGCCGGGCTGATCCGGGAGGCGGCGCCGCCGGAGCGGGATGCGGACCCGCGGCGGAAGTACTACGCGATCACGGCGGAGGGGCGGAGGCGGGTGAGCGAGGAAGCGGCGCGCCTGGAGCGGCTGGTGGAGGTGGCGCGGGGCGTGAAGCTGCTGCCGCGGCGGGCGTGATGCCTCGCGCGGAGCTGCACGCGCGCCTGTTCCGGCTGTTTCTGCGCGCGTATCCGCGGCCGTTCCGGGAGATCTACGGCGCGGAGATGACGCGTTTCTTCCTCGACCGTCTGGCGCGTGCGCGCGACGCGGGCGGCCGCGGAGCGGTGTTGCGGCAGTGGGCCCGCGCCGCCGCGGATGTGGCGAAGACGGCAGCGGCCGAGCGGTGGGGCGGTCGCGTACGGCGAACCGAACCGATGAAAGGTAGGGAGTTCATGACCTCGATGCTCCAGGATGTCCGCTACGCCGCCCGGCGTTTGCGCCGGACGCCGCTCTTCACGTCGTTCGCCATCGCGATCCTCGGCGTGGGGATCGGGCTGAACGCGGCGGTCTTCAACCTCGTGGACACGGTGCTCTTCCGGCCATCCCCGTTCGCGGATCCCGCGGAGATCGTCCACATCTACCAGGACTCGGATGATGGCGAGCCGAGTTCGACGTCGTTCCCGGCGTACCGGGAGATGGCGGAGCTGACGGGCATCTTCGCCGGCGTGGCCGCGACCTCGCCGGACAAGGCCACGTGGGAGGATACGGACGGCCCACGGCCGGTCTCGGTGGAGTACGCGACGGCGAGCTACTTCCCGGTGCTCGGGCTGCGTCCGTATCGCGGACGCTGGTTCGATACCGCGCACGACCGCGTGGGCGCGGAGCTGGTGGCGGTCGTGAGCTATCGCACGTGGCGGACGCGCATGGGTGCGGACCCGGGGGTGATCGGCAGCACGATCCGGCTGAACAACCAGGCGGTGACGATCATCGGGATCGGCCCCAAGGAATTCAATGGTGAGGCGGGTGCGCTGGCCACGGATTTCTGGCTCTCGATCTCGAGCGCGCCGGTGGGCGGGCCGTTCCGGGTCGCGAACCTGGATCGCCGGCAGGATCACTGGTACCTGGTGAAGGCGCGGCTGGCGCCGGGTGTGAGCGTGGAGCGGGCGCGTGCCGCGATGGATGTGCTGGCACAGCGCCTGGCCGAGGAGTATCCGGAGCTGAACGAGGGCCGTGGCATCACGGTTTTCGCCCACGACGAGGTCCGCATCCATCCGGAGTTCGATGGCGGGCTGTTCACGGCGGGCATGGGCGTGCTGGTCGTCGCCGGACTGGTGCTGCTCCTGGCGTGCAGCAACCTTGCCAACCTGCTGCTGGCGCGCGGGATCTCGCGAGGCCCCGAGCTGGCCGTCCGGCAGGCATTGGGGTCGGGGCGGATGCAGGTCGCGCGCTTGCTCCTGGTCGAGGCCTTGCTCCTCGCCGGGCTGGGTGGAGCGGCGGGGCTCGGTCTCGCGGCGTGGTCGGTGCAGCTCATCCCGCTCCTGCCGCTGTCCGTCGCCTGGGCGGGACTCGACGTGGGCTTCGACCACCGCGTCGTCGTGTTCGGTGTACTCCTGGCTCTGGCGACGGGGCTGCTCTCCGGCTTGCTGCCCGCTCTGCGCTCGGCGAGGACGGACGTGGCGGTGGCGTTGCGGGACGAAGGGCGCGGCCAGTCCGCGGGCCGCGGCGCGTCGCTCGTCCGGCGTGGGCTCGTGGCGCTCCAGGTGGCGGTATCCCTGGTCCTCGTCATCGGTGCCGGCCTGCTGACGCGCAGCCTCGCCAACGCCCAGCGCGTGGCCCCGGGCGTCGATGCCGACCGGATCGCGCTGGTCGAGACGGACCTCCAGCGCGGCGGTGTCTCGGACGCCGAGGTGGCCGTCGTCGCCGCGCAGATCCTCGAGCGGGTCGAGGCGCTGCCGGGCGTGGAGCGCGCCGCGCTCACGAATCGGCTGCCCGTGCAGTCCGGCTGGACGTCGACGCACGTGGTCGAAGGCTACGATCCACCGTCGGGCACGGGCTCGGTCGAACTCCCGGTCGCGATCGTGAGTCGCGGCTATTTCGAGGCGATGGGCATCCCCGTGCTCGCGGGGCGGACGTTCACGGCGGACGACCGCCCGGACGCGCCGCCGGTGATCGTCGTGAACGAGACGGCGGCCCGGCGCTTCTGGGGCGGGGACTGGGCCCGCGGCCGCATCCGCCCGGAAGGCGCGGAAGGCGCGTGGCGCCGCGTGGTGGGGGTGGTTGGGGACGTCAAGGTGATCGACCTGCGCGAGCCGCCCACGCCGATGATCTACTACTCGGCCGAGCAGATGCCGCCGGCCGGCTTCGCGGTCGTCGCCCGCACGTCGGGCGACCCGGCGACGCTCCTGGGCACGCTGCGCTCGACGCTCCGCGACGTGCGCCCCTCGCTGCCGGTGACGCGGCTGGCCACGCTCGACACGCATATCGGCGGCGCGCTGGCCCGGCTCCGGGCGGTCACCGCGCTGCTTGGCGGCTTCTCGCTCCTCGCGATGCTGCTGGCCGGACTCGGCGTGTACGCCACGGTCTCATTCGCCGTCGAGCGTCGCACCCGGGAGATGGGCATCCGGCTCGTCATGGGCGCGGCGCCCGCGCGCGTCGCATGGATGGTCGTGCGCGAATCGCTGACCGTCGTGGCTGCGGGCGTGGTCGCGGGACTGGCGCTCGCGACGCTCGCGGTTCGCGGCGTGCAGACCATGCTCTTCGGCGTGGGTTCGATGGATGGTGTCACGTTCGCCGGCGCGTCGGCGCTGCTGCTCGCCGCTACCGGGATCGCGGCGCTGCTGCCGGCCCGGCGCGCGGCGAGGGCGGACCCGGTGGAAGCGTTGAAGAGCCGGTAGACGAGGGATGGCGGCCCGCGCTGCACCAAGAAGAGCTCCGCCGAGCCTGGGACCGGGCGCGAGCGCCAGCCTCCGGGTACGATCCTTCCGCTCGAGTAGAGGAGAGACGCCCATGTTGTACCGGATCGTTGCGGCGGAGGCACGTCCGAACTACCGACTCTGGATCCGCTTCGCCGATGGGGAGGAAGGCGAGGTGGACCTGTCGTCGCTCGTGGGCAAGGGCGTGTTCTCACGCTGGGAGGATCCGGCAGCGTTCGAGAAGGTGTATGTGGACGCGGAGACCGGAACCGTCGCCTGGCCCGGGGGCTGACCGGGCCACGGACGTGCTGTAGCGGGATGTGACCGAAGCGCCGGCCGCTTCACCGCCGCACCTTCCCACAATATCGCCCGATATCGCCCGCGTCGCTCACCCGCCCCTCACTTCCCCAACCACCGCCGCACCCCCTTCGCCGTCATCGCGTTCAGCACGTCCTTCTTCTCGAGCCACCCGCGCCGCGCCTGGTCCACGCCGTAGCTCATGTAGCGCAGGTGCTCGGTGCTGTGGGAGTCGGTGTCGATGGCGATCTTGACGCCGAGTTCGCGGGCACGGTGGACCTGGGCGTCGTCGAGGTCGAGGCGGTCGGGGTAGGCGTTCAGCTCGACGGCGACGTGGTGCTCGGCGGCGGCTTCGAGCACGGCGTCGATGTCGACGGCGTAGGGTTCGCGGCGGTTGATGATGCGGCCCGTGGGATGGGCGAGGATGTCGACGGCGGGGTGTGCGATCGCGCGGATGATGCGGTCGGTCATCTTCGCCTTCGACTGGCCCATGTGCGAGTGGATGGCGGCCACGACGACGTCCAGTTGTTCGAGGACCTCGTCGGGGAGGTCGAGCGAGCCGTCCTCGAGGATGTCGACCTCGATCCCCTTGAGGATCTCTATGCCGCGGACGCGCCTGCGCACCCGGTCGATCTCCTTCCACTGCCTGCGCAGCGCTGCGGCGTCCAGCCCATGCGCGACGGTGACGGCGCGGCTGTGGTCCGTGATGGCGACGTACTGGTAGCCACGGTCGCGGCAGGCGCGGGCCATCGCCTCGATGGTGTCCCGGCCGTCGCTCCACTCGGTGTGCATCTGGAGGTCGCCGCGGATGTCGTCGAGCGTGAGGAGCTTCGGCAACTCGTGCGCGAGCGCGGCCTCGACCTCGCCCCGGTCCTCGCGCAGCTCGGGCGGCACCCAGTCCATGCCGACGGCGGCGAAGACGTCCTCTTCGCGCTCGCCCGCGATGCGCACCTCCTTCGCCCCGCCCGCGCGCGCCTTCCTGCCCCTGCCCGCGCTCGTCTTCGCACGCTCGCCCCCGTCCACATCCACACCTCCACGGGCGCTCTCGGTCGCGGCCTCACCCGCGCCGGCACCCCCGTCCGCCGCCCTGCGCGCTTCCTCGCGCCCGCCGCGCGCGACCCGGAACACGCCGTACTCGTTGATCTTGAGACCCCGCGCGATTCCCAGTTTGCGCACGGCGATGTTGTGCGCCTGCGAGCCGGTGAAGTAGTGCAGCGCCGCGCCGTACGACTCGCGCTTGAGGATGCGCAGGTCGACGTGCAGCCCGGTGCGGAGCACGACCGCGCCACGCGTGCCGCCGGCGGAGTCGACGCGCGCGACCTCCGGGTACGCCGCGAAGTGCTCCATGACCGGCGCCGCCTTCTCGCACACGGCGAGGAGGTCGATGTCGCCGACGGTCTCGCGACGACGGCGGTAGCTGCCGGCCACGTCCAGCGCCTCGATCCCCGGCGCCTCGCGCATGTAGGCGACGAGCGGACGCACGAGCTGGTCGGCGTCCGAGAGCTTGAAGCGAGTGACGTGCTTGCGGTAGTCGCGCACGGCGCGGAGCAGCCGCTCGGCGGTGCGGGCGCCCATGCCAGGCATGCGCTCGACATCGCCTCGTTCGAGCGCGCGCTCGAGCTGCGCGACGGTCTTGACGCCGAGCTCGTGGTAGAAACGCGTCGCCCGCTTGGGCCCGATCCCCTCGACCTTCATCAGCTCGGCGAGCGAGGGCGGGACCTTCTTGCGCGCCTCTTCAAGGCGCCGCAGCCGGCCGGTACGGACCAGCTCCTCGATGTAGCCGGCAATGTCCTCGCCGATGCTCGGGATCTCGGTCAGGTCCGCGCCCTGCTCGACGAGCTGGGCGAGCGGCTCGGCCATCCCGTCGACCGTGCGCGCAGCGTTGCGATAGGCGCGGACGCGGAACCGGTTCTCGCCCTTCAGCTCGAGGAGGTCCGCGACCTCGTTCAGGACACGCGCGATCTCGACGTTCTCCATGGAGCCGCTCCCGGGTGCGCGGAGACGGAAGCAGAGCGGTTGCAGGAAAGGTGCTAGAGCTAGAGGGCTTGCGCTCGAAGTATAAAAAGTATACTATGGGGCCCACCGACCTACACGAGGTTGCGATGTCGAAGCTCGGCGAATTCGAGTTGCTGGTGCTGCTTTCGATTCTGCGGCAGCGCAGGACGCCGTACGCGAACCAGGTCCGTGCCGACCTCGAGGCGAACGCGGGTCGCGCGGTCACGCGGGGCGCGCTCTACCGTACGCTGGACCGGCTGACCGAGAAGGGGTTCGTGGCGTGGGAGCTGGTTCCGAGCGAGATCCCGGAGCGGGGCGGCCATCCCATGCGTCGTCTCCGGGTGACGGAGGCCGGCCTGGAAGCGGTGCGGAGCACGCGGGACGTCCTTGCGACGTTCATGGAAGGGCTCGGCCCGATCCTCGACCCGCTATGATCGACCGCCCGCCTGCGCGCACGGCGCATCTCCTCGAGCGCGCGCTGCGGAACGACCCTGCGTGTGCCGCGATCCTCGGTGACCTCCACGAGGACTACGTACACCGTGCACGAGCGCGCGGGGCGTCGTGGGCCGGCCTCTGGTACCGTCGTGAGGTGGCGCTGCTGATCGTGGGACGACTCGCCCACGCCGTTTCATCCGCTTTCGGAAGGGGGTTCGGCATGCGTGACGTGATCACGGGGAGCGGTCTGCGTGCCGATGCGCGGGCGGCACTGCGGTCGATCCGCCGGTCGCCGGGGTTGTTCGTGATGATCGCGCTGGTGGTCGGCCTCGGCGTGGGTGCGACGACGTCGGTGTTCAGCGTGCTCAGGCCGCTGATGCTGTCGCCGCTGCCGCTGGAGGCGCCGGAGCGGCTGGTGTGGATCGAGCAGGCGGGTGAGGAGAGCAGCCTGTCGAGCGTGACGTCGCGGGCGATCAACCTCCGGGACTTCCGGGAGCGGAGCCGGATGTTCGCGGGCATGGCCGGCTACAACGCCTTTTCGTCGGAGACGGCGTACGCGCTGGAAGGCGATGGCGCGCCCGAGCGGCTGTCGGGTGTGGGCGTGACGCACGATTTCCTGGACGTGCTCGGCGTTCGCCCGCTGGTCGGGCGGAACTTCACCGCCGAAGAAGGCGTGCGGGGCGGTCCGCGGGCGGTGCTCCTTTCGTACGGGTTCTGGCAGCGGCGGTACGCGGGCGACCGTAGCATCGTGGGCTCGAAGATCACGTTGAACGACGTGCCGCGGACGGTGGTGGGCGTGCTGCCACCGACCTTCGATTTCGCTTCGCTGTTCACGCCGGGCCACCGGGTGGACTTCCTGTTGCCGTACGTGCTCCCCGTGGACGCACACACGGGCTGGCAGGGCAACATCCTGTTCCTCATCGGCCGTCTGCGGGAGGGCGTGTCGTTGGAGGCGGCGGACCGGGAGCTGGCGGAGATCGTCCGGACGCTACAGGCGGAGGATCCGCGCCGGTGGGGCCTGGGTCCGCTGCGGGTGATGCCGCTGCACGAGCACGTCGCCGGTCCGTTCGTTCCCGCCCTTCGACTGCTGTTCCTGGCGGCCGCGGCGGTCATGCTGATCGTCTGCTTCAACGTGGCCAACGTGCTGCTGGCGCGCAGCCCGTCGCGCATGCGCGACGTCGCGATCCGGAAGGCGCTGGGCGCTACGCGCGGCCGGGTGCTGAGACAGCTCTTCATGGAGTCGATCCTGCTGGCGCTGCCCGGGGCGGCCGTCGGCGTTCTGCTCGCCGTGCTGACGACCGACTTCGTCACGACATCATCGGCGCTCGCGATTCCGCTGCTGGAGCGGGTGGACGTGGACGGTTCCGCACTGCTGGTCGCCGTGCTCGCGGCGCTGCTGGCGGGACTGGCTTCCGGGACCGCGCCCGCGCTACAGCTCGCGGAGGGAGGCGAATCGGCGGTGCTGAAGTCCTCGGCAAGCGGGATCAGCGGGCACCGTGCGGCGCGCCGCGTGCGGGAGGCGCTCGTCGTCGCGGAGATCGCCGTGACTTTCGTGCTGCTCGTGGCCGCCGGGCTCCTGCTGCGCAGCTTCCAGGCGGTGCTGGACGTCGAGCTGGGTTACGAGCCGGAGAACGCGGTGGCGTGGCAGATCAATCCGGGACGGGACTTCTTCGCCGAGAATGCGCCGGAACACCAATCGATCGAGGCGCGGGTCGCGTACTACGACGAGCTCGCGGCCCGCGTGGCGGCCGTGCCCGGCATCGACGGCGTCGGCCTCATCGACGCGCTTCCGCTCGGTCGCAACCGCACGTGGCCCTACCGCGTCGTCGGCGCGCCCAGGACGGACGAAGTACAGACGTTCTTCCCGCACATCATCGATCCGGGCTACCTCGAGACGCTCCGGATCCCGGTGGTGAGCGGCCGCGGCTTCACCGCCGCGGACAACGGCGACAACCGGCCGGTGATCCTCCTGAACGAGACCGCGGCCGCGCGCATCTTCCCGGGGCGCGATCCCATCGGCCAACGCATCGTCACGGGCGGCGCCGACCGGGAGTGGGAAGTCGTGGGTATCGCGGCGGACGTACGCCACGTGTCGCCGGAGCAGGATCCCGGCATTCAAATCTACTTTCCGCTCGCCCAGAACCCGAACTTCGGCACGATGGACCTGGTGGTCCGTTCGCGGCTGCCCGTCGAAGCATTGACAGGCGCCGTGTCCCGCACGATGGCCGAGGTCGATCCGGCGATGCCGACGCGCGAGTTCTGGACGCTCGAGGCGACGCTGGACCGCGTCCTTTCACCACGCCGCTTCACGCTCCAGGTGCTGTCCGGCTTCGGGATCGCGGCGCTGATCCTCGCCGCGCTCGGCATCTACGGCGTGCTCGCGTACTCCGTCGCGGAACGGACCCACGAGTTCGGGATCCGCATCGCGCTGGGCGCGAGCCCCGTCCGCGTACGCCACGCCGTGCTCGGTCGCATGCTCCTCCTCGCCGGTGCGGGCATCGGTATCGGACTCGCCGCCGCCCTCGCGACGACCCGGCTGCTGCGCTCCATGCTCTTCGAAGTGAGCCCGGCGGATCCCGCCACGATCGCCGGCATGGTCGTCATCCTCGCGGCCGTGGCCACCCTCTCCGGCATCGTGCCGGCCCGCCGCGCCACGCGGGCCGATCCGCTCGAGGCACTGCGCAGCGAGTAGACGCCCGAAATCTCCATTGCAGCGCCCCGCGAGGAGGAGCAACGTTCGTCTCGTTTGTCGACCACATCAAGGGAGGTCGAAGACAGTCTCCGCCATCTCCACAATCGCCAACGTCTCCCTTGCAGAGGATGGACGGTATCGAATCCGATCGTCGTACGGCGCGGGCGAGCCCTGAGGACGGCGCGCGAACCGGGCTGGCGAGTTCGAATCCGTTGGCACCTAAGACGGAAACCAGCGAGGTGAGGATCCCGCTCCGCCGAGCGAGATGGACTGTGAGCCGGCGCGATGGGGATGACGCCGCCCCCGCGCGAACCTTATGTGCAAGGATGTGTAGAATGCGCATATCGATTGTGTATGAGCAACGGGGGCGATCGTGGTCGAGCGTATTCACATGGTGGTCGGGCGGGAGGAGAAGGAGCGGTTTCGGGCGAGTGCCGCGCGCGCGGGGAAATCGCTCAGCGAATGGCTGCGGGAGGCGGCGGAGGAAAAGCTCAAGGCATCGTCGGCCGCGCGTAGACTCGAATCGGCGGCCGACCTCCGCGCCTTCTTCGAGGAATGCGATGCTCGAGAACATGGGCGGGAGCCCGATTGGGACGTGCACCGCGAGATCATCGAGCGATCGATCCGTACGGGGGACACGGCGACGTGATCTTCGTCGACACGAACGTCTTCATGTACGCGGTGGGACGCGAGCATCCCCTCCGAGAGGAAGCGCGGGCTTTTTTCCTGGAGCACGTGGAGTCTGGAGAGGTGCTGGTCAGTTCGTCGGAAGTTCTCCAGGAATTGTTGCACGCATACCTGCCGGTGAACAGGCTGGCGACTCTGGATGCGGCGCTCGAGCTCGCGCACGGGCGGTTGGGAGCGATCTGGCCTCTCGAGCCCGATGACGTGGAGTTGGCGCGGACGTTGATCGAGAAGCATGCGGGGCTGAATGCGCGGGACCTGTTGCACCTCGCCTGCTGTACGCGCCGCGGGGTGAACCGCGTGAAGACCTTCGATCGTTCGTTCGCCGCGGCGTTCGGGTAGCATCTCCCGAGTGTGCCGTGGCTTCGCCGCCACGCTATTCGCCGATGCGCGCCCTCAGCAGGCGGCCGATCTCCCGGAAAGCCTGGAAGGACAACGGCGCCTGGCCGAGGTGGAAGGCGAGCGGCCGCCGCCACACGGAGGCGAAGCTCGCGGTCAGAGCGCGGGTGACCTCGTCATCTGCGTAGACATCCAGGATGCGCCGGAGCGTCTCGGCGCGCTCCCCGGGGGCGGTTCGGACCAGGCAGGTGGCGAGCAGCGCCCGCAGGTCGTCGGCGCGTCGCCAGGCCAGCGGCCGGGTCGGATCGTGAACGGTCTCGAAATCGATCCAGTGGGCGGCGCGTGCGTCGAGGTCGACCAGCACGTTCTCGGCCATGGCGTCGCCGTGGGTGAATCCCAGACGATGGAGCGCGGCGAGGGCGATGACCGCCCGTTCGATGGCCCGTTGCCGGAGCGACTCGTCCAGCTCCGGGTCTTCGAGCAACGCCGCCAGCGTCTTTCCGGCCAGGCAAGGCAGGACGAGCGTCCCGCCGGCGGCGATCCGGATCGACCTACCGTACAGGCGCCGGTAGATCCGGCGCTCCCGCTCCTCCCAGGCCCGCTGGGGGAGGACCCGCACGCCGGTATCGAGGATCCTGACCAGCGGCCCACCCATCCGGACCAGGAGCGGCGCGTAGAAGACGCGGTGCTTCCGGACCTGGAGCTCGCCATCCCGGCGGACGATCAGGGCTCTCGAGTACCTCGCGGACCGGAGCAGCCGTCCCAGAGCCAGGCACAGCCGAAAGTAGGCCCGCTCCGCGAGCCCCTTCAGTCCCCGGAGAGCAGACAAGCGATCCCGATGAAGATCAGAACCGTGCCGACGCCATGGACACGGCGAAACGGTTCGCCGAAGAGATGGACGCTCGCCAGCGGGATGACCACGAAGGTGAGGCTGGTCAGCCCGTACGCCCTCGACAGCGGCGCGACCCGAAGCACGTAGAGCCAGCAGATCGTCGAAGCGATCCAGGCCATGAGTCCCGACAGGACGTGCACGTCCCGTCCCGCGGCCAGCAGGAACTCGAGCCGACCGAGTCCGGCCAGGCGCCGGGCACCGGCCTTCAACAGGAGCTGTCCGACCGCCGAGAACGCCACGGCGCCCAGGAGCAGGGCCATCATCTTGGCTTGTAGCATCGATCGCCTACCTCTCTACGCACTCGCACGATCCGAAACATCCGTCGGCGGGACGCGGCGGACCTCGTGGCGGATCCGATCGGTGAGCGACGTGCGTGCCCGGGGGAAGAAGACGACCGAGACCCACTTCAGGAACGTTCGAAGGTAACCGAACGGCTGGAGTTCCATTCGCCGGCTGGACGTGCGCGCGGTGAGGCTCCGGTCATAGAGGAAGCGGTCACGGTGGTACCGCCAGGCCGCCCCGGTCAGGGGCCATTCTTCGGCGATCAGCCAGGACTCCTCGAACGGGCCGTACCGTTCGAAGTGCGCCCGGTCACAGCTCATGAACGCCGGCATCGACTTGGCCCTCGCCAGGGGGAGGTGTCGCGCCAGCCCCCAGAAGGTCCACCAGAGCCAGGCCCGGATCCCGGGCTCCCGGGAGATGAGTCGATAGAGGACCAGGCACCTGCCGCCGCGCTCGTGGAGCGCCAGGATGCGACCCGCGGCCGTCTCCGGAATGATCGTGTCCGCGTCGACGAAGGCGAGCACGCGCCCGGAGCTGGCGGCGGCTCCGGCGTTGCGCGCCGCGCCGCAGGTCCGGCCGGTGCAAGGGACGAGTCGCACGCCGACGTCGTCGACGAAGGCGCCCACGATGGCCGCGGTGGCGTCCTCGCTCCCGTCGTCTACGACGATGACCTCGAAGGGAGTGTCCGGGAGCCAGAGATCGTCCCGGGAGATGCCGGAAGCCCGGGCCACACTCGCAAGGATGGCTTCCAGGACCTCCCCGATCAGCGCCTCCTCGTTTCGCGCTGGGATCACGAAGGACAGACGACGCTCAGTCATCGCGCTCCAGGACCCACCCGGCGACTACCAGGGCGCGGCCGGGCAACGCCGGCCGCTCCCGCCGCGACCGGATCCGCAGCCCGGCGGCCGCCAGTTCTCGTCGAAGCTCCGGGGCGGTATAGAAGCGCCGGGTCTGCATGGTGAACTCCGCCTCCGGAGGGACGTAGCCCAGGAATTTCGAAGCGTGGAACGCCACGATCGTCCAGAGGAACTCCCGCATGCGATGCCACGCGTAGCCGACGCGACCCGAGTAGAGCGTCTGCACCACGATGATGGGTCCGCGAGTCACGCGCGCCGCCTCCGCCAGGACGCCGGCCGGGTCGCTCGGATAGGCCAGCATGAAGACGAGCAGCGCGGCAGAGAACGTGCCCTTCTCGAACGGGAGGACGCCGTCGGCGATCAGGACCGGCGGTCGTCCCACGATGTGCAGGTCGCTCACGTCGGCGGCGACCACCTCGAGTCCCAGCTCGCGCTCCAGCCGGGCGGCGAGGTGTCCGGTCCCCGAGCCGAGGTCGAGCACGGGCCCCTCGGAGGGCAGCCACGCGCCCACCAGCTCGATCAGCCGGCGGGCCCGCCGTTCCATGACGGCATCAAGGATGGACTTCAACATCGCTCGCCTCGAGCAATCCCGCCGGTGTGCTCGGTTCGTACCCGCTCTCGAGGAGCTCCCGGGTGAGCCGGAGGATCTTCGGCCAGAAACCCCGCGCCGGATCCCTGGGGTGAATCGCCAGGACCGGGACTCGACGACCCAGGGACCGAAGCAGCCGCCCGATCCCATCGCCGACGTGCCCGGTCCAGCGCCAGCGGCTACAGTCCCAACTCGAGGTCGCCAGTGGAACGCTTCGGCCCGCCCGCGACTCGAGGGAGAAGAAGCCCAGCACGTGCTCCAGCCCCACGGTATTCCCCTTCCTCGGGCGCACGTGCCCGGGTCGCCAACCCGGTGCGATGAAGCCTCGCGCCGGTGCCCCGAAGGCCTCGGTGAAGACACGCTGTCCGCGCGCGAGGGTGCACCGGGTTTCGTCGGGATTCAGGCCGTTCATCTCATCGCAGCCCTCGGCGAGCAACGTGATCGGTCCCCGGCCCCGCCGACGTTGATGGAAGTAGCCGTGGAGGAGGAGCTCCTCGGCACTCTCCCGGACCAGCCGGCAGTAGTCGGGATGCGCCGCCAGCGGCCACTCACCGTGCCAGTCGGGGACCACCCCGAAGGAGAGGCGACGCCCTACGAGGGGCGCGAGGTCCCGGAGCATCGCCCGGGTCTCGCGGGCATAGGCCGGAGTGGCGTCGTGGATGCAGACGAGGAAGGGCCGCATGGATCATCCCGGAGCGCCTGGTCTCTCAGCAGTGGACGAGTCATACGACATCACACGCTCCTATCGATTGCGCTCGCGGCGTGGGCGATCCGGGTGAGGAGGGCGCCGTCGGCCTCCGATCCCCATTCCGTCGATGTTGTCGTCATCCTCGCGCTCCTCCCGGTCGAGCAGGTCGAGCGAAGCCCGTACGCTTCGGAGCATGCGCTCGAGGCTCGCGCTGTGCCCCGGGGGATGGTAGATCCGGATCGCGACGCCCTGCCCCGAATCTGCCGGTAGGCCGTTCCACCGCCCTTCGTGCACCGCGTAGTCCGCGGAGAAGATCGCGTACTCGTTCCCGATGGGGGGCATCGGTGATATAGCGGAAGTAGCGCAGACCCGGCGTACCTGGTAGGCGAGCTCGAAGCGGAAGACCTCTCGGAGCTTCATGGCCTCGATCCGTTGGCGCCGCGGATCGAGGGGGGCGACTCGATCTCTACGCTCCTGCCGTTGTCGCCCGTCTCCAGCTCGATCAGCAGGTGGCGGGGGTCGATGCCGGCGCGGGCGGGCTCGCGCGGAACGGTCACGGTGATCGTCTGCGTGCCGGAGCGGATCCGGTGCGTCCCCAGGTAGAGCGGCGCGCCCGTGGCCGCGCCCTCCCCGCCGGGCGCATAGACACCGATCTCGATCGGATCGTCCATCGGCATCTCGGTCGCTACGCCGGTGGTGTCGACGACGACCTTCCGCGCCCGCACATCCAGTGTCACCCGCCAGGCGCCCGCGTCGATCGGCGTCGCGGTCGCGCGCTCCGTCTCGAGCTCCCACCAGGCGTTCACCTCGAAGAGGTCGTGTAGCAGTGTCCGGAGCGAATCCGGTGTGACCGCCTGGAGCTCGCGGTAGAGGTCGAGGGTGGTCGGCCGGGGCGGCTCCCCCGAACGGTGCGCCTCGATCAGCCGACGGAGCGCCCCGTTCACCCGCTCCTCACCGATGTACTCGCTGAGCGCGTACATCGCGAACGGGCCCTTGCGGTAGTTCATGAACCAGCCGCGGGCCCGGAGCAGCGGTGGCGTACCGCGTTTGCGCGCGATGAAACCGGCCTCGCCGAGGTTGCTCATCCTGCCGCGGAGCACTCGCAGGTGGTCGCGGCCCAGGGTCTCCTCGACGGCGCCCATGGCCGCGTACCACGCGAGGCTCTCGCTCAGCAGCCCCGCGCCCTCGACGGGCGCGTACGCGATCTGGGAACCCCACCACTGGTGCGACACTTCGTGGGCGACCACCGCGAACGGCATGTCGAGCCCCCCCGGGTCGGCGCCGGGATCCAGGAGATTGAATCCCTCCTGGTAATCGATCGTCGTCGCCTCGGCATGCATTCCCATTCCGTGGCCGGGGTGCTCGACCAGGTTGAGCTGGCCGTACGGGTAGGGGCCGAACCGCTGCGAGTTGTATTCGAGTGCGGCGCGCGCGCCGCGGAGCATGCGATCGAGGTTGGCGGTGTGCGCCGGATGATGGAAGATCCGGATGACGACGTCGTTCCAGCGCCCTTCGTGCACCGCGTAATCTGCGGAGAAGAAGGCGTACTGACTCCCGATCGGGGCGTCGCTCGAGTAGTGGAAGTATCGGCGCCCCGCTTCCGTCCACGTCCCACGCAGCGCGCCGGGCGCGACCGCGACCTGGTCCATGGCCGTGCCCACGACCGCGTCGAACGCGATGCGGTCGGCGGGAGTCATGCGGGCCCGGACATCGTCGAGCGGCGGGATCGGGGGACGCGGATCGAGCCCGAGATCACGCCGGTCGCTCGCGCTCGACAGCTCGCGGCCCGGCTGGTATCCGATGGCGGGCAGCCACTCCTGGCTCGTGAAGTAGGTGCCGTTCGCGGCGACCGGGCCGCCCCCGCCGGCCTCGCGGAAGCCGCGCGCCTCGAAGGCGACGTCGAAGCCGAGCCGCAGCGAGTCGCCGGGTTCGAGCGGCGAGTCGAGGGCGTAGATCCGGTGGCCCAGGCGCTCGTCGACGACCACGGCCCTCCCTGGACGGTCGAACTCGAGCGGGCCGGTGACGGCACCGAGCGGCGTCGCCACGTGGATCGAGTCGATGGGCGCGCCCGCGCGGTTCACGAGCACGTACGTACCGCGGATCTCGAATGCACGGCGGTCCGGATAGATCTCCACGTGCAGGCGGGCCCCCGCGACCCGGGGCTGCGCGACATCCTCGTATCGACCGTAGCGGCGCTCGTACTCGGCGCGGCGCTCCGCGAGATCCCGGGTCGAATGGAAGTCGTTCAGGACGTTCGTGTTGTAGAAGATGAAGCCGCCCAACGCCATGATCAGCGCTACGGCCGCCGCAGCGGTACCGGCCGTGGCACCGGTGAAGCGACGACGCGCCGTCCGCAGCCGCATCCCGAGGCCCCGCTCCCGGCCGCGCACCCACAGGAGCCGCGCCACGACCGCGAGCAGCAGCGCCCACGCCGCCCAGTACAGTGTGAACCACGACCACGGCGCGAGGGATGCTCCGAATCCGCTCATCTCCGTGTAGGACCACGCCGGCGCGGCGCCATAAATGAACAGGTCGTGCTCGATCCCGAAAACGGGCGCGGCAATGATGCAGAAGAGGGCGACGAGCGAAACCAGATGCCCGACGTGCCGCTGGTCCACGATCACGTGCACCACCAACGCGACCATCGCGAGTAGGAGATACTCGGGGAGCCTCAGGCCGAAGAGGATCCTCGCGTACAGCCCGAGCTCGAAATCGGTGTAGCCCATGCGCGCCTGCGCGACCACCGCCGCCGCCATCAGGACCGCGAGCCAGGCGACGAGAACGAGGCCGAGTCCCAGGAACCGGCCCATGAACGAGGCCCAGTCCGGGACCGGCGCCGCATCCACGACCTCGCTCAGCTCGGCATCCCGGTCCCGCCAGACCAGCTCGCCCGCGTAGATGACGACGAGCAGCGGGATGACCAGGAAGAGCAGGTTCAGCGGCGGCGCCTCGAACCGCTCCTGAACGTTCGTCAGCGACGATGCCAGGAACATGTCGATCACGTACTCGGTCCTGGGGACCACCGGAATGCTCATCGGCGTCGTGTTCCCCATCGCCGCCGGCCCGAGTCCGGCCACGAACAGGACGAGGAGCCCGATGAAGACGAGGGCGCCCGGGCGTGCAACGATCGTCCGGAACGACGCCCACGCGATGGCGGCCGTCTGCCTCGCGTGAGTGGCGAGGCCGAACGCCGGCACCACCTTCGGAGGGCTGATCGGGCCCACGATCGTACCCAGGGCGGCGGTCCCGCCCCCGGCAGTGCTCGCGGCCGGGGCGGGGCCGGTGGTCACTCGCGCCGGGTCGTGCGCGTCCCGTCGTCGCGTGATGCGACGCCACCAGCCGGTCCCCGCGAGGTGGGTGAAGCGAAAACGGGCGTGCGCAACGGCGAGGCCGACGAGGGCGATGCCGACCCAGAGCAGACGATTCCAGAGAAGTGCACCCTCGAGCCCGATCAGGAGTGTGTTCCGCTCGGCCAGCGGGTGCGCGGCGGTGAAGTCGTCGATGGCTCCGATCGCGACCGGGTCGAGCAGGCTCTTCAGCTCTCGCAGCCCGAGGCCGTCGACGACCATCGGCGCGAGAGCGACGGCGGCGAAGAACAGGAGCACGCCGCCGAAGTGGCTCGCCATGGACCGGCGGCTCAGCGCGGCCAGCGAGAACTGGATCGCCGTACCGATGAAGGCGTTCGGCAACACAATGAAGGCGTACGCGCCCAGGTAGGCGGCCGGCCGGAACGGGCCGAGGAACTCGGGCTCGATGCCCGCCGTCGTCATGGCCAGCAGGATCCCTGCGGGCACGGCCAGCAGGATCAGCGCGTTGAGCACGAAAGCGGCGAGGAACCGGCCGCCCAGGTAATCGACCTTGCGGATGGGCGCGGTGTACGTGAGCGGATCCATGCGCGTCCGCACGTCGCGCGCGGCTGCTGTCCCGGCCACGGCCGGCGCCACGAGCAGCCAGATCAGCGTCGCGACGACCGTGACCTGCGCGATGACCCAGGGCGCGTTCAGGAAGAAGCCGCCGATCCGCGCCTCGTCGATATACGTGCCTCGGACGTGAGCCAGCGGGACCAGGACCATGGCCGTGAAATAGAGCCAGGTCGGGACGCGGCGGAGCTGGTACAGCAGCTCGAACCGGAAAATCTCGCGAAGCTTCATGACGCCACCACCGGCTCCCGCCGTTCGCCGCGCCGGCCGATGTGCCCCGCCATCGCGCTGAAGTAGACGTCCTTCAGATCCGGCTCCGCGGGCTCGAAGCCGGGACCGGGCGCCGCCTCGCCGTAGACGCGCGCGATGGTGCGCCCGGCCAGCAGCGTCGTCGAGATCACCGCGTGCTCCCGCTCCAATGCGGGCAGCTCCTCCTTCGAGACCACGCGACGCCAGATCCGGCCCCGCAGTTCGTCCACGGCGCGGAGCGGCTCGGCCTCGAGCAGGATCCGACCCTGGTCGATGATCGCCATCCGGGTGCACAGATCGCTCACATCCTCGACGATGTGCGTCGAGAGCAGGACGACGCTGTTCTCGCCCAACTCGGAGAGCAGGTTCAGGAACCGCACCCGCTCCGCCGGATCGAGGCCGGCCGTCGGCTCATCCACGATCAGCAGCTTCGGACCTCCGAGCAGCGCCACGGCGACGCCGAAGCGCTGCTTCATGCCACCCGAGTAGCCGCCCAACTTCTGCTTGCGGACCTCCCACAGGTTCACCTGCCGGAGCAGCGCCTCGACGACCTCCCTGCGCGCCCGGCGCTCGACGATCCCCTTGAGCAGCGCGAAGTGCTCGAGAAGCACCTCCGCGCTCACCTTCGGATAGAGGCCGAACTCCTGCGGCAGGTAGCCGAGCGTCTTGCGCACCTCATCCTTCTGCCGCAGCACATCGATGTCGCCGAGTTCGACCGAGCCCTCGTCCGGCTCCTGGAGCGTCGCGATGATCCGCATCAGCGTCGACTTCCCCGCGCCGTTGGGACCCAGCAGCCCGAACATCCCCGCGGGGATCGTGAGACTCACGCCATCGAGGGCGCGCACGCCGTTCGAGTACGTCTTCGAGATGTTCCGGATGCGGAGATGCATGGTTCAGTCCTCTCTCGTCCAGGGAAATCCGCCGTAGCACCGCCTCTCCACCTCCGCGGCGGACGGCGCCGGGGGTCGTCCGCGGCCGACGGCGCCGGTCGTCCGCGGCCGAGGTGTCGCGCGTGCGGCGCCGCTGCCGTGCGCGCGCGAGCCGCGTCGCATCAAAGTACTTTTCGTTCCAAAGTATGCCGCTCCCGGAGAGACGCCTCCCGGCCGCGGCGCCACCCGATCAGATGTATCCGAACACCGGCGGAAAGACGATCACGACGATCGCCGCCCACACGGCGTAGACCGGCAGGTAATTCGTCTGCCACCGTTCGAGGTCCGTGAACGAGCCGCGCCGGCGCAGGAACCGGGTGTAGAGCGCGGCGGACCAGGCCAGGTTGACGAGCAGGATCACGTTCTCGCCCAGGGCGGCCACGCGGTTCGGCGTGAAGCCGAACTCGGTGATGCGCGCGGCGATGGCCCACAGCGCGACCGCGTCGACGAGGAGCGCGCTGACCAGCAGCACGACCTGGAGCACATCGAAGATGCCGGGGGGCGCGGTGGCCTCCCGCGCGGAGACGGAGTAGAGCAGAAGGCCGAGGACGACCACGAGGATGAGGTCGAAGGCGATGAGTACGTCGCGCTCGATGTCGATGCCGCGACCGGTCCACACCAGGGTGCCCAGGAACGTGATCAGCACGGCCGCGAAGAACGGTGTGAAGAGTCGCGCCAGCACCGGCGCCATGTTCTCGATGACGCTCTGCTTGGCCTCCACCAGCCAGGCGGCGACGATGACGCCGCCGGCCGCTCCGCACGGGAGCAGCCACGACTCGAAGAAGGGCTCGATGTCGACCCCGATGGACTCGAAGATCAGCGCCATGAATCCGGTGAGGACGCCGCCGCCGAGCGCGATCAGCACGTAGTAGATGAAGAGCTCGCCGGAGAACCGGATGAAGTCCATGCGGCCGCTGACCTGGCCCCACCGGCCGCCCGCGTACGCGACGCCCACGACCAGCCAGAGCGCGATCGGCAGGTGCAGCACCGTGAGCATCTCGGTGTTGCCCGGGTCGTGCGTGCTCGAGCCCGGCACGTGGGGCGCGAACGGGTAGACGTTGGCGAACACCGCCGCCGCGATGAAGGCCACCGCCAGCCAGCGGAGCGTGACGGGATCCGGCCGGCGCTTCCACACGAAGTAGCCCGTCAGCAGGGGCAACACGAAGAGACCGGCGTTGCGGAGATAGAAGCCGGCGTGCTGGTTCAGGTCGAGCCCGAAGAGCGCCGGCACCTTGACGGCTACCGCGGCCGCCACCGCGAGACCGAAGGCGACGATGGCGTCCGTTCGCACCGCGGTCTGCGGCTCCCCGGCGTCCGTGGGGGCCGTCACGAATTGCTTCCAGAGGCGATCCGAGTGCTCGCGCGCGAACTCCCGCGAGATGGCGTCGAGCTCGCCCAGCCGCTTCACCGCCACCAGGAACGCCTCATCGGCGGCCAGCCCCGCCTCGACCAGACCCGCGATCTGCTCGCGCAGGTGGTCCTCCAACTCCGCGACATCGACGGACCGGATCGCCTGCCGGCGCTCGAGGTAGCTCCGCCAGCGGCCGATCTGCGCTTCGAGGGTCGCCGCGTTCTCCGGAGACGACATCGCTCACGCTCCCTGTGGAAGTGGCACGGCCCACACCGGGTCGCCGGCAGGAACGGGTATGCGCAGCGCCGACCAGATGCCGCGCAACGTCGCATCCACGGCCTGCCACTGCCTGCGCTCCTCGGCGAGCTGCGCCCGGCCGCGGGACGTGATCCGGTAATACTTGCGGCGGCGGCCGCTCTCCGCGACCTCCCACCTCGCCTCGACGTAGCCCAGCCGCTCGAGCCGGTGCAGGACCGGGTAGAGCATCCCGTCCGTCCACTCCATGCGCCCTCCGGACAGCTCCCGAACTCGCTTCAGGATGGCGTAGCCGTAGCTGTCGCCTTCCGCCAGGATCGCCAGCACGATCGGCGTCGAGGAAGCGGCGATCAGATCCTTGTTGATCTCCATGGCATCACCCAGTGCGCAACGCTCGACGAGTTCGAACCCGCGTTTACCTAGCAGCATTATACATAGCAGTACAAGGTATGTCAAGCGCCGCGGGGCAAGGGCGACGGATCGAGGGATTGCGGTCCACCGAGGCGGCGGGTCATGAGGGGCCCAATCTGGCGGTCGCGCTCTCGTCTGTCAAGTACTTTGTAATGCAAAGTTCGTGTGACGAGCACCCCCTTTCGTGCGACGAGCACCCCCTGACGAGCACGCTGCGTCGCGCGCCGCGGACGCGGAGCGCTGACCGGCGAGCACGCCCTGTCGCTGGGCGCCTCGTCGCTGGACCGGCACGCGGCGCGTCGACGGGCGAGCACACCCCGGCGCCGGGCCGGCGCGCGGCGCGTTCCCCGGCGAGCACACTCGTTCGCCGGTCCGGCACGCGGCGTGCCCGCTGTTCGCGGTGGCCGCGCGCGGGCCGTGCGGGGTCACGGGGCCGCGGAGAATCGCCCGGGTCGCGGGACTGCCGAATCGCGCGGGTCGCGGGATCGTCGAACCGCCAGGGTCGCGGGGCGCCTGAATTGCCCGGGTCCCGGGATCGCCGGACCGCCGCATCACGGGGTCGCGGACCGCCGAACCGCGGGGTCACGGACCGCGGAACCGCCGCCCCCGCCCTGCGCGGCCAGAACACGGAACATCCGGAGCGAGGGAGCGAGCTCCATGGTCGAACTCACGCCCAACGCGCTGCGCGTCCTCGAGGCGCGTTATCTCCGGCGGGACGCGGAGCGGCGGATCATCGAGACACCGGAGGAGCTGTTCGAGCGGGTGGCCCGGGCGGTGGCGCACGCGGAGCTGTTGCTCGGCAGTGCGCGGCAGGCCGAGGAGTGGAGCGGCGTCTTCCACTCGATGCTCGCGTCGCTCGAGTTCCTGCCGAACACGCCGACGCTCATGAACGCCGGCACGCAGCTCGGCCAGCTCAGCGCGTGTTTCGTGCTCCCGATCGAGGACACCATGGAGAGCATCTTCGGCGCGCTCCGGGACATGGCGCTGGTGCAGCGGACGGGTGGCGGCACGGGGTTCTCCTTTTCGCGGCTGCGCCCGCGTGGCGCGGTGGTCCGCAAGACCGGCGGCGTGACGTCGGGGCCGGTCGCGTTCATGCGGATCTTCGGCTGCGCGACGGAGAGCATCAAGCAGGGCGGCAAGCGACGCGGCGCGAACATGGGGATCCTGCGGGTCGACCACCCGGACATCCGCGAGTTCATCACGGCCAAGGTCGCGGGCGATGTGCTCCGCAACTTCAACCTCTCGGTCGGCGCGACGGATGCGTTCATGGAGGCGGTCCGCCGCGACGAGACGTACGCGCTGGTCGACCCGCGGACGGGCCGCGCGACGTCGCACCCGAGCGCGCGGGAGATCTTCGGCGAGATCCTCCAGGCCGCGTGGCGCACGGGCGACCCGGGGCTCGTCTTCCTGGACACCATCGACCGGGCCCAGCCGACGCCGCACCTCGGCCGCATCGAGGCGACGAACCCGTGCGGCGAGATCCCGCTGCTCCCGTACGAGTCGTGCAATCTGGGCTCGATCAACCTGCCGCGGATGCTGCGCGAGGAGCGCGGCCGCACCATCCTCGATCGGGAGAAGCTCGGCGCGACGGTCCGCGCCGCCGTCCGCTTCCTGGACGACGTCATCGAAGTCAGCCGCTACCCGGTCCCGGAGATCGAAGCGGTCACCCGCGGCAACCGCAAGATCGGGCTGGGCGTCATGGGCTTCGCCGAGATGCTGATCCGGCTCGGGATCCCGTACGACTCGGACGCGGCGATCGAGCAGGCCGACTCGCTCATGCGCTTCATCGCCGCGGAAGCCGACCGGGCATCGGAAGCGCTGGCCGAGGAACGCGGCGTCTTCCCGAACTGGATCGGGAGCACGCACGCCGCGGCGGGCCGGCGGTTCCGCAACGCGACGCGGACCGCGATCGCGCCGACCGGCACGATCAGCATCATCGCCGGCACGAGCGCCAGCATCGAGCCGCTCTTCGCGCTGGCGTACCGGCGCACGCACGTGCTGCAGGATGAGACGCTCACGGAGGTCAGCCCGCTCCTGGCCGAGGTCGCCGAACGACACGGATTGGATGTCGACGCCTTGACCGCCGCCGTTACCGAGACCGGCAGCCTCCGCGACGTGCCCGGCGTGCCGGACGAGGTGAAGCGGCTCCTCGTCACCGCCCTCGAGATCCCGCCCGAGCGACACCTCGCCGTCCAGGCGGCGTTCCAGCGGCACGTCGACAACTCCGTCTCCAAGACCGTGAACATGCCGGAGGACGCGACACCCGAGCAGATCGGCGAGATCTACCGCCGGGCGTGGGAGCTGGGGCTCAAGGGGATCACGATCTACCGCTACGGCAGCAAGGGCGAGCAGGTGCTGGAGGTGGGACGGGAGCGGGAGGGGCGACGCGAGGGCGGGACGGGGCGGTGCGGGCGGTGAGGGGCGGGTTCGGGCTAGAGCGGTTGCCGCATCAGTTCGGAGTCGTGCCCTGCGGCCACAAGTGCATCGCGGGCGGCCACGCAGCTCCGAACCCGCGGGCGAACTGCTCTAGGGCTGGGGCTGGGGCTAGGGCTCGGGAGTGCCGGGATCCGTCGCGGGCCGGCGTGAGCGCGCGGCCTCCAGCATTAGCACTACCCTGCCACGTTCTCGGGGGTACGACGGGTTTGGCTTCGCCGCGCCGTTTGGCCTTGCGCGAGTCCCCGGGATCGGCGGCGAGAAGTGGCGTGATCGCAGCCTGTACACGGACCTGGCAGCGTAGTGTTAGAGCGCTTGTCACGTCATTCCGGAGTCGTGGGCGCCCGCGAACCGAGCGCGGCGAGCGGCCGCGCGGCTCACAACGCGGGTGCGAGGGACGAATACATGAAGCGAATGCGCGAAGTGGGTGCGGCGGTCGCGCGAAGCGGCTCACGAAGCGGGTGCGCGAGACGAATGCGCGAAGTGGACGCGCGGGGCGATTGCGCACGACGGGTGCGGGAAGCGGGTGGGCCAAGCGGCTGCGACGGGCGATTGCGCGAAGCGGGTACGACGGGCGAAGGCTCGAGGCGGGCGCGCGGGGCGATTGCCCGAAGCAGGCGCACGAGCGGGCTCCGGCGGCGCCCGGCGCCCGTCAAATCCCCACCGGCGGCCAGGCACGGGCCAGTTCGGGGAATCGGGCGTGGCAGGAGCGGCCGATTCCCCAAGCAACCGTGTCGGAGCCCCGAACCGGGGAGTTCGACCGCGCTATGGCCGGTGAATCCGGAATTCCTCCCGCCGGGTCAGGTTCACTGGGGAGCTGCCGGTCATGAGCGGGTGCGCATGACACCTTCCGGCGCAACACCCTCCATCGACGACGAGCGGGTCGCCAGGGTCGCGGCGGGCCAGCACGGCGTGGTCACACGCGCACACAGGGTCGCGGCGGGCCAGCACGACGTCGTCACGCGCGCACAGCTCCTCGGCGCCGGTCTCAGCCCGGACAGGGTGGACGGGTGAGGTCGCGGGGGGACATTCGAGAGCGACCGGCGCCGCGACGCCCGGCTGGCGGTGCAAGGGATCCTCGGGGGTGGCCGCTCGCGACCCTCGGTCTGCTAACGCGGACGACTCCGAAGTGGCGCGACAACCCTCTAGCCCCAGCCCTAGCCCTAGCCCTTGGCGATCGTCGCGTCACTGCGGAGTCGTAGGCGCCCGCGAACCGAGCGCGGCGAGCGGCCGCGCGGCTCCGAACCCGCGGGTGAACCGCTCCAGCCGCTACTCGCTGCGCCGGCGGGGCTCGAGATGGAGCGCGATGACGCGGATCGTCTGACCGACCTCGTCCACGCACGAGATCAGGTTCCGCTCGACGGACATGCAGACCGGATCGAGTTGGACCTTCCCCACGACCGCCCGCTTCTCCGGGTCGATCGCCAGCACCCGCGTGGCGAAGACCTGCTCCAGGCTCTCGCGGGGATCCGTGCCGGGCGTCCACGCGGAGTCGGCAACGGCGAAACTCACCCAGATCAGGCCGGCCGAGTCCGCCGCGATCCCGGCGAGGCGTGGCGCCGGACGCTCGTCGAGGTCCGTGCCGCGCCACCGTGCCTCCCGCGCCATCTCGCTGCCGGGAAGCTGGAGGCGCGCAACCGGCGAAAGATCGCGGCTCCTGAGCACGTCGATCGCGCCACCCGCCATCGCGACCGCCCAGACTTCGCCGCCCGCCGTCTCGGCGGCCCCCCGCCGTTGGACCAACCACTGCGACACCGCCAGCGGCAGGCGCCCGAGCGAGTCGCCGAAGACATCCGCGCCCGGCTCGCGCAACACGCGCGCAACCGCGTAGTGCATGTCGGCGGTGGCGACGGATCCGGACACGAGCACACTCTTTCCATCGTGCGCCGGCGCGATGAACGCCGGCAGCCCGGCTCCGAGCCCGTGGAACGGCCGATCGCCCGCGAAGCGCAGATCTTCCGTGAAGATACTCAGCCGCGCATTGCGCCGATCGACGACCCAGAGTTCGCCGCGCATCGCGACCGCGAGGATCTCGCCGCCCAGCTCGCCCGGCCCGTGACCGGAGCGGCCGAACTTGCCCGCCGGCACGCCCGCGGTGTCGAAGAGCTGCACCACGCCTGGGAACACGCGGGAGCTCACGCCCCAGCCACCCCCCGGCAGGCGGAAGATGTGCGCCGCCACGTCGGGCGCGACGTCCAGCCCCACGAAGGAGAGCTGCACGACGGAATGCGTCGAGACCGTGCTGCCGGCGCTCAGGTCATCGAGGACCCGGCGGTCCTGCGCGGGAGCGCGCGGCGCCGCGGCGAGGAGGAGCGCGAGCGCGGCCAGGACGGTCGGGCGAGATGGCTTGTCGTGTCGGATCATATGCGATTACGTGCTACGAGGAGGAAGGCGGGTCGCCGAACGCCGCGGTCGATCGGCCGAGACCGTGCCGGACTTGCCGACCGGACCCGCAGCGTGGTATAGCTGAACGCCCGTGAGTCGGCGGTCGAACCGTGCGCGGACCTAGCCGCCGGCCGCCAACGCCGCGCCGCGGTCCACGGCGTCGACCGACTTCGTTCTACGCGATGCTCCGATGCCCTGTTTCACGAGCGGCGATCCCGGCGTTCGCGCACGGACCTGAAGGCCTGGCCCTTCGGCCCCTCCCGGTGCGCGCCGGCACGCGCGGCCTCCAGCACCAGCCGCTGCTCGGCGCGCGCGATGTTGCGCCGCGCGGCGTCCACGGCGTCCGGATTGACGGAGATCGAGTCGATGCCGCAGCGGACGAGGAACTCGGCGTACTCGGGGTAGACCGAGGGCGCCTGTCCGCAGATCGAGCTGCCGATGCCGAGCCGCCGGCACTCGGCGATGATCGTGCGGATCGCGGCGAGGACGGCGCGGTCGCGTTCGTCGTAGAGCGGCGCGACCGCTTCACTGTCGCGGTCGACGCCGAGTACGAGCTGGGTGAGGTCGTTCGAGCCGATCGAGACGCCGGCCACGCCGTGGGCGACGTAGTCGTCGAGCCACGCGGCGATCGAGGGGACCTCGGCCATCACCCAGAGCTCGAGGCGGCGGTCCCGGCCGAGACCGCTCTCGTCGATGAGGCGCCGGCACTCGCGGAACTCCCAGCCGGTGCGCACGAACGGGATCATGAGGTGGAGGTTGTCGTAATCCCGGCGGACCCGCTCGATCACCTTCAGCTCGAGCGCGAAGAGGTCGGGCTCGCGGGTGTAGCGGAACGCGCCGCGGTAGCCGATCATCGGGTTCGCCTCCTCGGGCTCGAAGCGGTCGCCGCCCTCGAGGCCGCGGAACTCGTTCGAGCGGAAATCCATGGTCCGGTAGAGGACCGGCCGCGGGTGGAACGCGCGGGCGAAGCGGGTCAGGTCCGCGGCCATCCGGTCGACGAACTCGTCGCCGGCGCCGCGCTCGAGGAGCAGTCGCGGATGCCGGCCGCCCAGCGCGGAGAGGATCATGAACTCGGCGCGCAGCAGCCCCACGCCATCCACCGGGAGGCGGGCGATGTCTTCGACCCGCCCGGGCTCCGCCAGGTTGACGTAGAGCCGCGTGGCCGTCACCGGCGCGGCGGCCGCCGGCGCGGGTGCCTCTCCGGCCCGTGCGGCCCGCTCGGGCGCGGCTGCCGCGCGCTCGGGCGCCGTCACCGCGCCGGCCGCGATGGTGCCGTCCCGGCCGTTCACGGTGATCACCTCGCCATCGTGCAGGACGTGCGTCGCGTTCCGGGTGCCGACGACGCACGGCACGCCCAGCTCGCGGGAGACGATCGCGGCGTGCGACGTCATCCCGCCGGTGTCGGTGACGATCGCGGCGGCGCGTCGCATGACGGGCACCCAGTCGGGCGCGGTGCGCGTCGCGACGAGGATCTCGCCTTCCTTCAGGCGGTCGCCCTCCTCGGGCGCGGCGAGTATGCGCGCCGGACCGGACGCCGTGCCGGGACTCGCGCCCTGGCCGCGTAGCAAGAGCTCGCCCTCGGGGCGTGCCCGGGCTTCGGCGCGTTCCCGGGCCTCGGCACGTTCCCGCGCTTCCGCACGTTCCGCGGCCTCTGCCGGCTTCTCTTCGAGCGTCGTCACCGGCCGCGTCTGGACGAGGAAGACCGCGCCGCGCTCGATCGCCCACTCGACATCCTGCGGCGCGCCGTAATGCGCTTCCACGCGCTCGCCCAGCTCGGCCAGCCGCAGCGCCTGCGCGTCCGTCAGGACCGGCGCCGCCGCCTCTTCCTCGGGGACCGGCACGCGCTTGTTCCGGCCGGCCGCCTCGTCGTAGACGACCATGAACTCCTGCCGGCCGGGCGTCCGCTCGACGCTGCGGTGCTCACGGTCCACCACGTAGCGGTCCGGCGTGACCAGCCCGCCCACGACGACCTCGCCCAGCCCGCGCGCGGCTTCGATCACGATCCGGCCGGGGTCGCCCGTGGCCGGGTCGACCGTGAAGAGGACGCCCGCCTGCTCGGCCGCGATCATCCGCTGGACGATGACGCCGATCCCCATCCCGCCTCCGACCTCCTGCCGCTTGCGGTAGAACAGCACGCGCGCGCCGAAGGCCGATGCCCAGCAGTCTTTGACGCGATCGACGAGATCCGCGGCGCCGCGCACGTTCAGGAAACTCTCGAACATGCCGGCAAAGGAGAACCGCGCGGTGTCCTCGACCGTCGCCGAGGAACGCACGGCCACGAGCGCCTCATGCACCCCGGCCCGCCGCGAGAGCTCGCCGTAGGCATCGCGGATGGCCGCCCGCACCTCGTCGGGCACCGGCGCCCGGCGGATCAGCTCGCGGAGCTCCTCGGCCGCATCGCGCAGCCGGCCGGGATCGTCGACATCGAGCCGCTCGAGCCTCTCGTCGATCTCGCGGCCGAGATCGCCCGCATCCCGGAAACGGCGAAACGCCTCGACGGTGATGACGAACCCCGGCGGCACGGGCAGGTCCGCCCGCATCATCTCGCCGAGGTTCGCGCCCTTGCCACCGACCTCGGCGACGTCATCGCGGCCGAGCGTCCCGATCCACCGGATCAGGTCGTTGCCGTCGCCCATCGGTCTCCGGCTACGCGGCAGCCCGGCGCCCGGCAGGCACCGGCGCCACCTGGTTGATCGGAGCCCCCTCGAGGAACGCCTGGATGTTCGCGATCGTCGTCTCGAGGATCCGCCGGCGGGCATCACGGCTGTACCACGCCATGTGTGGCGTGATGATGACGTCGTCGCGATCGAGGAGCACGTGACCGCACCACAACTCGCGCAACCGCGCCTCGCTCGGCGGCGTGCGGAAGAGGTGGTGCTCTTCGCCGAGCAGCTCTTCGCCCTCGAGCACATCCAGCGCGGCGCCGCCGACGATCCCCTCATCCAGCGCCTCGATCAGCGCCTCCGTATCGACGACCGCGCCGCGCGCGGTATTGATGAGCAGCGCCCCCCGCCGCATGAGCGCAAACCGCTCGCGATTCATGAGATGATGGGTCTCCGGCACGAGCGGCACGTGCAGCGAGACCACGTCCGCGCCACCGAGCACGTCGTCCAGCGGCAGATAGCGGAACCCCAGCACTCCGGCCAGAATCGGGTGCGGATCCACGTCGTGCGCGAGGACCTGCATATCGAACGCGCGCGCGATGCGGATGACGTGCAACCCGATGCTCCCGGCGCCGATCACGCCGAGTGTGCGGCCGCGCAGATCGAATCCCTCGAGGCCCACCAGCGAGAAGTCGCACGCCCGCGTGCGGTTCGTGGCCCGGCAGATCTTGCGCGCGAGGCTCAGGATGAGGCCGAAGGTGTGCTCGGCGACGGTGTTCTCGCCGTAGTGCGGCACGTTGCTCACGGTGATGCCGCGTTCGCGGCAGGCCGCGAGGTCGATGTGGTCGTAGCCCGTCGAGCGCGTCGCGATCATGCGCAGCGCGGGCAATCGTTCGAGGACGTCCGCGTCGACCCTCGAGCGGATGAAGACGGAGAGCACCTCGGGGTCGCCGGAGCGGTCCACGGTGTCGGGCGTGAGCGGCTCGGTCAGGAACGTGAGTGCCTGCCCCGCGAGGTCCGCCTCGAGAGCCTCTCGTTCCCAGGCCTCGCTCGTCTCGTAGAACGTCATGCGCACGGGCACCCCCTGTGGTCCTGCCGTACCGGTTACGCACCGAGGCGCCAGGATCCGCACGAACCGGTCCAGTGGCGGGACGCGGGTCGGCGGCCGCTCCCCGCCCTCGCGGCGGCCGGGCTCCCGCGCCGCGATGCGCGACGGCGCCGCCACGGCATCCCGGCGGCGCGGGCTGGCACGATCCATCCGGACCGGCTATACCTACGAAGGATGTCGAGGTGCGACAGCGCACCGGAAATCGAAAGGGAGCGACCCGCATGCCGGACTCGTGGATCACCCGGCCGGTCCGGCTCGACGGCCGGTTCATTCGGCTGGAGCCGTTGGGGAGGACCCACCTCGCCGCGCTCTGCGAGGTCGGGCTGGATGAGGAGTTGTGGCGCTGGACCGTCGCTCGCGTACGGACGATCGACGAGATGCGCGCGTACATCGAGGCCGCGATCACGGCACGCGTCGCCGGCACGGCGTACCCGTTCGCGATCGTCGAGCTCGGATCCGGCCGCGTCGTCGGGAGCACTCGTTTCGGCAACATCGACCGGGCGAACCGCCGGCTCGAGATCGGTTGGAGCTGGATCGGCCGGCCGTGGCAGCGCACGCCCATCAACACCGAAGCGAAGTACCTGATGCTGCGCTTCGCCTTCGAAGAGCTGGAATGCCTGCGCGTCGAGCTCAAGACGGACGCGCTCAACGCCAGGTCGCGCACCGCGATCGCGCGGATCGGCGCGAAGGAGGAGGGCACGCTGCGCAGCCACGTCATCACCGCCTCCGGCCGCGTACGCGACACGGTATATTACAGCATCATCGCCGCCGAGTGGCCCGGGGTACGGACCGCGCTCGAAGCCAAGCTCCGGCGGCCGTTCGAGTTCAGACGACCCGACGCGTCCGGATGACAGGCCGCACGCCACGGCGGCGCCGTCCGTGGAACCGACATGACGAGCTACCCGCGCCTCGAGCGCCTGTTCGAAACGCTGGCACGGCCGAGCGAGAGCGCCGGCGGTCCCGGCGGTCCGAGCGCCGGCGGCGGTGCAGCGCCCGGCGGCCCGGCCCGCGGCCAGCGCGATCCCGGCGGCACGCACGACCGCGCCGGCGCCGGGAGCGACGCCCCGACCGCCCCACCGGACGGTCCGACCGCCGCCCGCCGGCTCGCCGCCTACATCGAACGGCAGCCGGCCACGGCACTGCACGCGACGGCACGCGAGATCGATGCGCTCCTCGGCGCCGGGCTCTGCGAGTACCAACTCGCGCACATCGTGCTCTACGAACTCGGCTGCGCCTACGACCCCGCCCACGACGGCCTCGAGGTCTCGGATTGGCTGCGTACGCTGCGCGACCGGCTGCGGGCGGCCGCGGATCGCCAGCGGTACGCCGATGCGCTGGGATGAGTGATGTCGAAGACCACTGAATCCGTCCGCTGGCGCGGCGGCCAGGTCACCCGGATCGAGGCCCTCACCGACGCGGTGTTCGGCTTCGCGATCACGCTGCTCGTCGTGTCGCTCGAGGTCCCGGAGACGTTCGACGACCTGATGCTCACGATGCGCGGTTTCGTCGCCTTCGCGTGCAGCTTCGCGCTCCTGATCCTGGTCTGGATCTACCATTACCGGCTCTTCAGCCGGTTCGACCTCGAAGACGGCTACACGATCTTCCTCAACTCCGTGCTCCTCTTCGTGGTGCTCTTCTACGTGTATCCGCTGAAGTTCGTGTTCTCTTCGTGGCTGAACCGGGGGGTGGGGGACATCTTCACTTCAGGGGACCAGGTCCGGCTGATGATGACGATCTACGCGATCGGCTTCATGGCGGTGTTCATCGTGTTCGCGCTGCTCTATCATCACGCCTACGCGCTGCGGGAGCGGCTCGGGCTGTCGCGGCGGGAGGCGCTCGATGCCCGTTCGCACATCGCGGATTGTCTCGTGATGATCGGCGCCGGAGCGGCCTCGATCGTCGTCACGCAGGCGGTGCCGCTCCGGTGGGCGGCGCCGCTGGGCGGGATGACCTACTTCCTGATCGGGCCGGCGCAGTTCCTGAACGGCCGGTACTGGGGGCGGCGCATCCGCGAGCTGGGCGAGCGGGAACGGAACGCGGTCGAGGTCGCGGCGAGCGGCGCGGATCG
>DASVCS010000110.1:0-1319 GCA_036381495.1 Longimicrobiales bacterium | reverse complement strand
GGAGGACATCCTGACGATCGAGCCGGCGCGGATCCGGGAGATCGGGATCGAGCAGACGATCATCGGCGGTGAAGTGGTCTACACGGCAGACCGGCCGAGGACGGCGAAGTTCGACGACGGCGAGATCTGGTACGCCGGCGGCACGGTGACGACCGCGTCCGGCCACTGAGGCAAGAGCCCACGACTGGAGAGGAACTATGCAGGGAAGCGGAAGAACGTGGCTCCGCGGTGGGCTCGTCGTCGCGGGGTTGCTCGTGGTTCCCGGCGTCGCATACGGGCAGGCCGCGCTCGAGCCCGACGTGATCTACCACGGCGGCAAGATCGTCACGGTCAATGAGAATTTCGACATAGCGCAGGCGGTGGCGGTGCGCGACGGTCGGTTCATCGCCGTGGGCTCGGATGAACAGGTCAGGCGCCTCGCCGGCCCGGGCACCCGTCTGGTCGACCTGGGGGGCAAGACGGTCCTCCCCGGATTCAACGACAGCCACGCCCACCTCTTTCGGGAAGACGACCAGGTCGAGAGCCGGCCGAAGAACATTCACGACCTGAGACACATCAGCGACCTGGACGAGCTGCTCGCGGCGCTTCGGGAGATCGCGGCGCGGACTCCGCGGGGCCAGTGGATCCAGGGCCGGCTGTCGGAGACCGGGTTCCCCGACCACCGCCTGCCGACGCGCTGGGAGCTGGACCGCGCCACGCCGCACCACCCGCTCGCGCTGCCGCGCGGCCCGCACACCTGGGTCGTCAACTCGCTCGCGCTGCAGCGGGCCGGCATCACGCGCGACACGCCGGACCCGGAGGGCGGGCAGATCGACCGGGCCGAGAACGGCGACCCCAACGGGGTGCTGCGGGAGGGCGCCGCGCAGCGCCTCGTCGAGCGGCTGCTCCCGCCGCCGGAAAAGCCCACTCGGGAGGCGGTGCAGGCCGACCTGCGCCTGATGCTCCGCAACCTCGTCAGTCTCGGGATCACCAGCGCGAACATCGCGGGGCTCCGTCCCGGCGAGGCCTTCTGGAACGTGCAGGACGTGTACGCGCGCTGGGGCCACGAGCTGCCGCGGCTCACGATCCAGCTCCGCGTCTCGCCCGGCTTCGACAGCCACAACGACCTGAAGACCGGGGTCGCCAGGACGATCGAGGAGATCCGTAGCCTATCGGTGTACACCGGGTTCGGCGACGACCGCCTCAAGATCGGCGCGATCAAGATGAGCGTGGATGGCGGCTTCACGGGCAGCGCCGCCAAGCTCCTGGAGCCGTACCCCGATGGGACGACCGGGGCGGTGCGCATCCCGGCCGAGGCGCTCTACGAGGTCGCCCGCTTC
>DASVCS010000109.1:0-31339 GCA_036381495.1 Longimicrobiales bacterium | reverse complement strand
GCACGGCCAGGCCATCCTCGTGGCGCAGCAGGCCCTCGAGCAGGATCCGCAGCGAGTACGGCAGCCGCGCCACGTCGTAGCCCGCCCGTTCGAGCGCATCCAACCGAAAGATCTCGTATTCCCGCTCGCCCACCCGCAGCGCCGAACGCGCCCCGAAGCTGTCCTTCATTCCCGCTCCCTTTTCAGTTCTCTCGGTTCCCACGCTCACCGGATCGTCAGCCCGGCCGGCTCACGGGCCGGGCGGCCCCACACCCGAACGGTCCCCGCACCTTCGGCCGCGTAGCACGGCGCCGCGCGGATCGCGGACCGCACCCCTTCTCCCCCCTCCCCGCCCCGAATCCCGGAGACCGGGATCGGGTTCCGGCGCCCCGAATCCCGCACCCCTCGGCTGAACTTCGGCTTACGCCCGACCGCCCTCCGCCGCGACCAACTCGAATGCGCACTGCGGGCGATCCCCGTGCACGCACCGCTGGCGCACCGTCCCGTCGACCACCTCCGAGACCGCCGATTCCGCCAGCCGGCAGATCTCCGGGTGGCCCGGCACGAGCAGCGCGAACGGACAACTGTACCCCTGGACCCGCTCCCGGCCCTCGCGCGTCTCCACCTCGGCCAGACCGCCCAGATCGGCAATGAGCGCGACAGCCGCCGCCAGACGCCCGTCGGACACACCGTCCACCGACTCCCGGCCAGCCACCACCCGGCGGCCGACCTCCGCCAGAATCCCATCCAGCTCCTCCGACGTCACCCGCTCGGCCAGGACATCCAGCAGATATCCCAGGATCAGGCTGTACGCCTTCGGGAAGAGCCGCTCCGCCTCCGCCGCCAACCCGTACACGTTCGCCGGCTTTCCGGTCCCACGCCGAACCCCGCGCTGCTCGGCCAGGCCATCGCGCTCGAGCGATGCCAGGTGCGCCCGCACCGCATTGGGCGTCAGCTCCAGTACCTCTGCCAACTCGTTCACCGTCGCATCCTGGCGGCGCAACAGCGCTACGATCTGACCGCGCGTGCTCGCCAGGAACCGTTTGTCCCAACGTACCGACGCCATCGTCCCTCCTTGATTCGGAATAGATGACAAAGATACACACAAAGCTGTACACTGTCCACCATACCACAAGAAGCTATTGACAACCTATGCAACGCTGGATACAATCATCCCGCCGCGCCCGGGCGGGACGCACCACGCGCACCGGTGCCGGGCGCGGGAAACCGATGAGAACCTGTTGGCGACGGGAGGGATCATGCTGTATCGGAGACTGGCCGGCCGGACGTTGGCGGCGGCGGTCCTCGCGCTGATGCCGCTGGGCACGGCGGCCGCTCAGGCGGGGGGAGCGAAGGGAGCGTCGCTCACCGATGCGAACATCGCGGCGATCGTGGTGGGCGCGAACACGATCGATGTCGAGTACGGGAAGATTGCGCAGTCGCGGGCGATGAACGCGGCGGTGAAGCGGTTCGCGGAGACGATGATCGCGGACCACACCTCGGTGAACGAGCAGGCGGGGAAGCTGGCGGCCAAGCTGAGCCTGACGCCGGTGGACAACGCGACGAGCCGGACGCTGGCGGAGCAGGCGAGGCAGAAGCGTGCGCAGTTGCGGTCGCTGTCGGGCGCGGCGTTCGACCGTGCGTACATCGAGAACGAGGTGGCGTTCCACCAGACGGTGTTGACGGCGATCGATGATGCCTTGATTCCGAATGCACAGAACGAGGAGTTGAAGGCGCTGCTGGTGGCGGTGCGGCCGGCGATCGCGGCGCACCTGGAGCACGCGAAGCAGATCAGGGATTCGCTGGGCGCGCAGTGATGGCGTCTCCGAGGTCCGGTGCGGGCGCAGTGCCCGTGCCGGGCCATCACCGGAGCAGGTGATTTCCGGGCGTCCGGTGCGCGGCATCGGGTGGTCGGCGATGTGTGTGTACGGCGTATGTGCACGGAGCCGATCAGCCGGGCCGGCCGCGGGTGGGGTCCGTGTGCGGCCGTGGGCCGCCGGGCTGCCGGCGCGGGATCCGTGGGAACCGGTGGGAGCCGGGTCTCGCGGAGTCACCGGTCGACCCCCTGCCGATCCACGTCGGGTCGGCGATCGAGACTGGCGGATTCGATGCCGCCACAACGCGAGGAGAGGTGCAATGCAACCGTTCGGCTCCTTCATCAATGTCCTTCCGCCGGTGGTCTTCATCGTGATCCACCTGGCACTGCTCGCGCTGGGCCTGTTCATGGCCTTCAAGTCGGCGGGGGGCGAAGGGAGCGGGATCCCGGCCGCGTTCGGGCTCTATGCGCTGGCCGAGGTCTTCTATCTCAGCTACCACCTCGATCTGACGGTCATCATCTTCGCGCACACGATCGCGGAAGTCCTGGATGCGGTGGCGTTCCTGCTGCTCTTCGGTGCGGTGGGGAAGAAGGTGTTGGCATCGCGGGCCGGTGCGGGGTACGGCGAGACGGTTGCGAGATGAGCAAAGGTAGGGAATGGCGGAGTCGGCTCCGGCGGGCGCGGCGGTCGCCGCGGCGGTCGCCGCGGCGCGGGCCGCTCGGCGCGGCGGCGGACTCCCGTCGGCGCCGCGGCCGCGAGCCGGTCTTCAGCGGTCGTGGGCCGGTCCTCGCCGCGCTCGTGCTCTCGGCGGCGCTCGGCGCGTGCAACGCCGGCGCGCAGGGCGGGACGGCGGCGGAGCCGGTCGAGACCACGCGAGTGGACATGCCCCGCCATTACCGCTTCGCGCCCATGGCGATCAGGGTGACCGCGGGCAGCACCGTGACCTGGACGAACTCGGACGACTTCACGCATTCGGTGAAGCTGCGGACGGGTGATGGCCAGGTCCACAACGTCCCCCCGGGAGACTCGGTGAGCATAACGTTCGACCGACCGGGGGAGTACCCCTACGTCTGTACCTTCCATCCTCATGACATGGAAGGCGTCGTGGTGGTGACCGCGGCGTCCACGTCTTGACCCTGAACGAGGGGGCGGCCCGGCGGGCCGCCCCTCCTATCTTTCGGACCCGGCGCCTCGCTCGCGTAGATAATCGCGGAGCACCACGGCGCTGTTGTGCTCCGTGTCGCGCGCGCTGTAGAGCAGGGTGATGGGCCCCCGGTCGAGCGCGGCGATCAGGGGTTCGAGCGCCTCGGGCGCCTGCTCGAGCTCGGCGCGGTAGCGTTTGCGGAATTCATCCCAGCGTGAGGGCTCGTGGCCGAACCATCTGCGCAGTTCGGCGCTCGGGGCCACATCCTTCAACCAGGCGTCCATCTTGAGCGCCTCCTTCTTCATGCCACGGGGCCAGAGTCGCTCGACGAGGAAGCGGGCGCCGTCATCGGGCTCCGGCGGGTCGTACACGCGCTTGATCTGGATCATGGCTCATCCTCTTCCGATGCGGAACGGTACGCCCGGAAGATACGCGGTGCGGTGCCGGCCGTCATGACCTGGAGCGGCTCCAAACCCGCGGGCGGCCGCTCTAGTCCGCGGCGAGTGTCGGCGCCTGCGGCTGGAACTGGCTGGCTTCGGTCGATCCCGTCATGGCCGCCGTGGATGCGGCGTTCCCCGAGAGGGCCTGGAGAACGCGGTCGAAGTAGGCGGCGCCCGCCTCGCGTTGATGCCGGGTCGCGGTGTACCCATCGGCCTCGGCGGCGAACTCGCGCTGCTGGAGCCGCACGTAGGCGGGCATTCCCTCGTCGCGGTACTGGCGAGCCATCTCGAAGGCGTGGAGGTTGAGCAGGTGCCAGCCGGCGAGGGTGATGAACTGGAAGCGGTAGCCCATGGCGCCGAGCTCGTCCCGGAACCGCGCGACCGTATCGGGATCGAGGTGCCGCTCCCAGTTGAAGGACGGCGAACAGTTGTAGGCCAGTGGCTTGTCCGGATAATGGGCGTGGACGGCGTCGGCAAAGCGGCGCGCCTCATCGAGGTCGGGGGTGGGCGTCTCGAACCAGAGGAGGTCGGCGTACGGTGCGCAGGCGATGCCGCGGGCGATGCAGGGATCGAGACCCGCCCGGGTCAGGAAGTACCCTTCCGGCGTGCGGCCGCCGCTCAGGAACGATGCGTCGCGCGCGTCGACATCGCTGGCGAGGAGCGTGGCCGAGCGTGCATCGGTGCGCGCGATGACGAGCGTCGGGACATCGAGCACATCGGCGGCGAGGCGCGCGGCGTTGAGCGTCCGGATGAACTGCGCGGTGGGGACGAGCACTTTCCCGCCCATGTGGCCACACTTCTTTTCCGCGGCGAGCTGGTCCTCGAAATGGATGCCGGCCGCGCCGGCCTCGATCATGGTGCGCGTCAGCTCGAACGCGTGGATCGGGCCGCCGAACCCCGCCTCGCCGTCCGCGACGATCGGGGCGAGCCACGACCCCTCCGGGCTCGCGGTCTCGCGTTCGATCTGATCCGCACGCAGCAGCGCGTTGTTCATCCGCCGCACCAGCGCCGGCACGCTGTTGCTCGGATAGAGGCTCTGGTCCGGATAGGTCTGTCCGGCCAGGTTGGCGTCGGCCGCGACCTGCCAGCCGCTGACGTAGATCGCGTGCAGCCCCGCGCGTACCATCTGGACGGCCTGCGCGCCGGTCAACGCGCCCAGCGCCGAGAGGTACGGCCGGGACCGGAGATCGCGCCAGAGGCGCTCCGCACCCAGGCGGGCGAGCGTGTACTCGATGCGGACCGAGCCGCGGAGCCGGACGACGTCTTCGGCGGTGTAATCGCGGCGGATCCCCTGCCAGCGGGCATCCTCGGCCCACCGGCGCTCTAGCGCGGCGACCTCGGCCGCGAACGCGTCGTTCCCTGCAACTCGCTGTTCGCCGGTGCTCATGGTTGGCCTCCTTGCAGTGTCTGCGTTCAGGGCAGGTAGCGGTACGCGCCGGTGGTCAGGAATTCCGTGAACTCCGGGCCGAGCACGAGGCCGTCCAGCAGCTCCGCCGCCTCCCGAAAACGGCCGGGGGCTTTCCCCGCCGCGACGAGTCGTTCCAGCTCCCGCTCCCGGATCGCGCGGTAGCGATCGGCGGTGACGCGCTCCGCATCCGAGAGCGGCGCGCTACGGTGCAGCCATTGCCAGAGCTGCGCGCGGCAGATCTCGGCGGTCGCGGCGTCCTCCATGAGGTTCGAGATGGCGACGGCGCCGAGTCCATCCAGCCACGCGCCGAGGTACTCGAGGGCGACGCCGACGTTCGTGGCGAGCCCTCGCTCCGTGATCCGGCCACCGGCCACCCGCACATCCAGCAGGTCCGCGGCCGAGACGTGGACGTCCTCGCGCAGGCGGAACTTCTGGTGAGGTCGGTCGCCGAGCACCTCGTCGAACACCTCGCGCGCGACCGGCACGAGGTCCGGATGCGCGACCCAGGTGCCGTCGAAGCCATCGCGCGCCTCGCGCAGCTTGTCCGCCCGGACCTCCGCCAACGCCACGGCGTTGACCCGCGCATCGCGCCGACTCGGGATGAAGGCGGCCATCCCGCCGATCGCGTGCGCGCCACGCCGGTGACAGCTCCGGACGAGAAGATTCGTGTACGCCCGCATGAACGGCGTCTCCATGGTGACGGACGCCCGGTCCGGGAGGACGAATTCCGGATGTCCGCGCAATTTCTTGATGATACTGAAGATGTAGTCCCAGCGACCCGCGTTCAGCCCGACCGCGTGCTCCCGCAGCTCGTAGAGGATCTCCTCCATCTCGAATGCGGCGAGAACGGTCTCGATGAGCACGGTCGCCCGGATCGTGCCGTGCGGCAGCCCGAGCGCGTCCTGGGCGTAGCAAAAGACATCGTTCCAGAGTCGCGCCTCGAGATGGTTCTCGAGCTTCGGCAGATAGAAGTAGGGACCGGTCCCGCGCTCGAGCAGGGCGCGGGCGTTGTGGAAGAAGTAGAGGCCGAAGTCGAAGAGGGCCGCCGAGACCGGCGCGTCGTCCACGTGCACGTGCCGCTCGACCAGATGCCACCCCCTCGGCCGCACCAGCAGCACCGCAGTGCGGTCCGCCGGCCGGTAGACCCTGCCATCCGGCGCCGTGTATTCGAGCGAGCCCCGCACCGCGTCCAGCAGGTTCGCCTGTCCATCCACGACGTTCGGCCACGTCGGCGAGAGCGCATCCTCGAAGTCCGCCATGAAGACGTTGGCCCCCGAGTTCAGCGCGTTGATCATCATCTTCCGGTCCACCGGCCCGGTGATCTCGACGCGCCGGTCCTCGAGGTCGGCCGGCGGCGGCGCGACCGACCACTCGCTCCGCCGCACCGTCTCCGTGGCCGCGAGGAAGTCGGGCAGCGTACCCGCATCCAGCTCCGCCTGCCGCTCGGCGCGACGACGGAGCAGACCCACGCGTTCCGTCTCAAACTCGCGGTGCAGCGCCGCCACGAACGCCAGCGCCTCCGGCGCCAGCACGCGACTGTCCGAATCTCCGGCCCGCTCCAGCAGCCGTACGCCCTGCAACGTGCTCTGCGCCATGCTCGCCTCCCGCGAAGATGAGTCGGACCTCGTCTCGTACCTGCTCGACCCGGTATGTCCCGATCGGTTGCCGCGCCGGTCCCGCGCGGACCTCGCCCGTGTGCACATCGAACTGCGAGCCGTGCCAGAGGCACTGCACCCGGTCGCAGATCATGACGCCGTCGGCCAGCGAGCCGCCGCGGTGTGTGCAATGGTCGTCGAAGGCGGTGTAGCCGTCTTCCGCCCGCGCGAGGACGATCCGCCGGCCGTCGACGTGGAGCAGTCGCATCTGACCCACCTCGAGGTCGTCCACGCGCGCGACGGTGATGGCCGCGCCGGGTGCGGCGGTGACGTCCTGTTCGCGCCACTTGCCGGCCTCGGGGTAGCGGTGGTCCGGGCCGATGAAGTTCCGATGGACGAGTGTGGCTCCCATCCACGCGCCGCTGGTGAGCAGCCCGGCGCCCACGGCTTCGAGGCCGAGCGCCGCGAGCGAGGGCGGCTTGCGTCCCCTGCGCCCCTTGCGTCGCAGCAGCCGGGCGGCGCCGAAGAACGCCACCGCACCCAGATTCGCGAGCATGTGGCGGGTGGCCCGCTTCTTCCCCGAGCTCTGCGGCGGCACGCTGTAGAGGTAGTCGATGAGTCCGGGGATGGCGGCGAGCGAAGCGGCGGCGATGCCGGCCGTTGCCAGAGCCGATCCCAGGTCCCGCCAGCGCCGTCCACCGCCGAACCGGCAGACCACGTCGCAGACGAGCGCGCCGTGCAGGAAGGCGATGGGGTAAGGGACGAGAGCGGGGTGGATCGGGTGGCTCTTGTAGTTCGCGACGGTTCTCATCCAGGGGCCTCCGGTTGGCGCGCACACCCACGCGCCGGCGTGAGCCGTTCCGGCGAGCACGGAGCGTGTGCAGGTGGCCTTCCCGCCCCTGGCACCTCCCGTGCCAACGCCAGCCCGGAGCCATGTCCCGGCCGGCGGTCCCCGCGGGGCATCCACCCGAGCCGGAACCGGATCGGCAGTGTGACGATCCCCTCGACGAGCCGGCCCGAGTGTAGTGGCGGGCCGAACTCCATGCCGTCGATGACATCGCTTCAGAACCGGATGCGCGAGCCGATACTCGAAGCATGGACATCTTCCTGTCTCGCCAGCCGGTCTTCGATCGCACGGAGTCCATTGCCGGATACGCGCTGTCGTACCGCGGCCATCCGCGGCCTGCGAAGGATTCCGGGCCGGAGGATGACACGTCGGAACGCCTGCTCGTCGATGCGTTCCTCGGGATCGGCCTCGATCACGTGACCGACGGCCGCGTGGCGTTCTTCAAGGCGACCCGCGAGATGCTGGTCGGCGGCGCCATCGATTTGCTGGATCCGCGGCGGATCATCATCGAGCTGCCGGCGAACCGGTGGCCCGACCCGGAAGTGGCCATCGCCTGCAACCGCCTGGCGAGCGAGGGCTATCGTTTCGCTCTGGACGGGATCGCGGTGACGGGCCAGGCCGAGTCGCTGCTGCGGATGGCCGAGATCGTGCGCATCGACGTGCACGCCCTCGCCACACCGACGCTCTCCGAGCTGATCTACCGCCTCAAGCCCTACGACGTGCGGCTGCTCGCGCAGAACGTCGAGAACCGGATCGTCCGCGACGCCTGCCTCGAGCTGGGTTTCGAGCTGTTCCAGGGATTCGACGCGAGCCGCCCGGAAATCCTGGTACAGCGCGACATCCCGATCGATCATCTCCGGACCTTCCGCCTGATGCGGCAGATCCGCGACCTCGATGTCACCGATGCAGAGCTCGAAGACGCCTTCCGTTCGGACGTCTCGCTCTCCTACAAGCTGCTGCGGATGGTCAACTCGGCGGCGTCCGGCACGCGCGGCGTCGCGTCGATCGGACACGCGATCCGCCTCCTGGGCCGCGACGCGCTCTATCGCTGGCTCGCGCTCCTGCTCCTCTCCTCGGTCTCGGACGGCGAACTCCAGGCCGAGATCATCCGGACCGCGCTGCTACGCGCGCGCCTGTGCGAGCTGCTCGCCGCCAGGACCGGCGACCCCGCCTCCAGCGGCCCGCTCTTCATGGTCGGACTCCTCTCCGTGCTCGACGTCCTTCTGGCGACGCCACTGGACGTGCTCGTCGCCGAGATGGACCTCGCACTCCCCATCAAGGAGGCGCTCCTGAACCGGTCGGGCGCCTACGGAGCCATGCTGCAACTGGTCGAGGCGTACGAGCGCGGGGATTGGGATCGGGTGCTGGACCGGTGCGGCGAACTGGGACTGGCCGCCCACGCCCTGACCCGCGACTACCTCGAAGCGCTCGCGTGGGCGAATGAGCGGATGAACGTCGAGGTCTGCGTCTAGAGCGGCGACGCACGAAGGCCCCCGCGGCGGAAATCGCCGTGAGGGCCTTCACCCGGGATGCGCCAGAGATAGCAATCTTCGAAGAGTGGAGTCGGCGGGCGTCGCTCAGCGCTCGCCCTCCTCCTCCCGCTCGCCCTCATCCTCCCGCTCGACCCGGCCGTGTTCCTCGATGTCGATCCGCTCCCTGCGGATGTCGCCCTCCACCTGCTCCGTCTCCTCGACCGGACGCTTGCGCACGACCAGCTCCTCCCGCACCACCGGCCGTTTTTCGACGACCGCCTCCTCCTCGGTCAGCGGGATGTGGATGTCTTCCTCCTCGATCCGGGCCTCCCCGGCTTCCATCCGCTCGACCGGGCGACGCTCGATGTCGACCTCCTCGTGCCGCAGGCGCACCGGCCGCCGGACGTGTTCGGTCTCGACGTGCTTCTCGATCTCGACCTGTCCGGCCGAGACCTCCCGCTTCCCGACGTTCAGCTCTTCCTCCGAGCGCGTCACCCGCAGCTCGGCGCGCTCTTCCGGTACCTCGCGCCGCTCCTCCCGTGCCTCGCGCCGTTCCTCCGACGGCTCGCGTCGCTCCTCCCGCAGCTCGCGTCGCTCCTCCCGCAGCTCGCGCCGCGCACCGTAGGAGGGACCCTCTTCGAACGTCTCGCGCTCGTAGATCTCCTCCGTCGGCGCGGCGCCGACCGCGCCTCGCTCGAAGCGCTCCCGGACCATCGCCTCCATCTCGCGCGTGACCGGCTCGTGTCCGTAGTCGGGGAGATCCGCCACTTCTTCGCTCGGCAGGTTGTCCACCAGCACCCGGTTCTCGTCCTCGTGCAATCGGGCGAATCCGATCGGGATCAGGACGTGGCGGTCCTCGCCCGGCTCGAGGAGGTCATCCTCGATGTCCACATCCAGATAGCGCACCTTCATCGCCGTCGTGTCCACCAGCAACTGGTCGACCTCGCCGATCTTCCGGCCGTCCGAGCCGATCACGTCCCAGCCCGTCACATCCGGCTCCCCCTCGGCGACCTCGAAGTCGCTGAGTTGGTTCAAGGGGACAATACGATCCGGTTCGTTCGCCATCTCTCCCTCCTTGCGGGTAAGGACTTCCGGGGCAACGGACGAAGCTCGACGCCCCCATCCCGATACCGGAGGGGTACACGACGAGCCGGTTCCGCACACCGGAGCCGGTGCAAGGAATACGCCGCGGCCGGGGGCAATGCGGCGGGCCGGAGCCCGCCGTCATCTCACGGCTGGACCGTTCCGCCGCCCGAGGAGAGGAAGTCGAGGAGCAGGTTGGACATCACGCGCATCCCGACCGGGATCGAGGAATCATCGGCCATGAAGGTCGGCGTGTGGTGCCCGCCCGAGGTGGTCCCCGGCTTGACCGTGCCGAGTCGGAAGAAGAAGCCCGGGACCTCGTTGGCGAAGTACGCGAAGTCTTCACCGCCCATCGTCGGATCGAGGATCTCGACGTTGTCGGCGCCGACCACGCGGGCGAGCGTCGGCGCCATGCGTCGGGCCAGCTCGGGATCGTTGATCGTAGCCGGCGTGCCACGATCGTACTCGAGTTCGTAACTGCCGCCGCCCGCAGCCGTGATCCCCGCGAGGATCTCACCCATACGACGCTCGACGGCATCGCGGACCCCCGGATCGTAGCTCCGGACCGTCCCTTCGAGCCACACGTCGCCCGGGATGATGTTGAACCGGGTGCCGCCCCGGACGATCCCCACGGTCACCACGCTCGGCTCGAGCGGCGGCAGATTGCGCGACCGGATCGTCTGGAACGCCATGATCGCCTGGGCTGCCATGACGATGGGGTCCACGCCCAGGTGCGGGGCAGCGCCATGCGACTGCTTGCCAATGACCCGGATCCGGAAGTGGTCGACGGCCGCCAGCGCCGGACCCACCGTGTAGCCGACCTTGCCGACATCGAGCTCGGAGAAGCTGTGCAGACCGAAGATCGCCGCCGGCCGCGGATCCTCGAGCACCCCCTCCTTCACCATCAACTCCGCGCCACCCTCCTCGCCCGGCGGCGGCCCTTCCTCCGCCGGCTGGAAGATGAACTTCACCGTCCCGGGGACGTCCTCGCGCATGGACGCCAGCACCGAGGCCACCCCGAGCTGCACGGCCACGTGGATGTCGTGCCCGCACGCGTGCGCGACGCCGACCTCCTGACCGAGATACGTCGCGCGCACCGTCGAGCGGAACGGGTACGGCGTGTCCTCCGTGACCGGCAACGCATCCATGTCCGCGCGGACGGCGACGACCGGTCCCGGCTTGCCGCCTCGCAGGATCCCGACCACACCGGTGTGCGCAACCCCCGTACGGACCTCGTCGAACCCGAGCCGCTCGAGGTGCTCCGCCACCAGCTTGGCGGTCTCGAACTCCCGGTTGCCCAGCTCCGGGTTCTGATGGATCCGGTGGCGCAATTCGATGATCTGATCGACGGTGCGCTCCACCGCACGGCCGACTTCCGGCCTCTGCGCAGATGCCGCGGGCGCCGACACCACGAGCCCGAGACAGAAGCACGACAGGACTCTGAACACGGTTCCCCCCCGATCCGAGGTTCTCACGAGCGACCCGGCGCCGGAACCGCCGCACGCCGGGCATCGCCGGATCTGACGCCATAGTAGGGCGCTCCCCACCGCATCGCCAGCGCGTCACCGCATCGCCAGCGTGTCACCGGCGCCCTGCCGGCACGCCGCCCTTGTCTTCGGGTTTTGTTCGGTGTACGTTGGATCGGCGCCGGCGAGATCGGGATGGATCCAGGGCACTCCCGAGAGGGTGGCCGGTTGGATGATCCGACACCCGAAGGTACGGCGTCGGGTGCCTTGAAGGAGGCAGGGGATCGAACGGCGGAGGGGTAGCTGGCGACGTGCTCGTACACGGGATGGGGGCGGAGGATCTCAGCCCCAATCTGAGCCTTTCCGTTCCCCAGCCCCAGCCCTAGCCCTAGCCCTAGCCCAAGGGTCCCGCATGCATTCACGGGTCGTTGCGCTCAAGCAGGTCCTGGAGGAGCGGTTTCCGGATGCGGTGCCGCCGGCGTACCGGACGGTGCCGGCGGTCGCTACGGGGATCGCGGCGCTGGACGGGGTGCTTCCGGGGCGTGGGTTGCCGCGGGGGCGGCTTTCGACGTGGCGGCCCGGGGGTGCGGCGACGGCGTTGCTCCGGATGGCGTGTCGTGCTGCGGTGGTGCGCGGGGAGCGGTCCGCCTGGGTGGATGGTGCGGGAGCGGTGACGGGCGAGTCGTGGCGTGTCGGGCCGCTGCTGTTCCGGCCGGGAGGGGCGCTGGAGGCGCTGGTCTGTGCGGAGGAGTTGGTGCGTTCGGGCGGTTTCGGGCTGGTCGTGGTCACGGGTGTCGACGGGGTGTTCGCGGCGGAGGCGGTGCGGCTGTCTCGCGCCGTGGGGGAGGGGGGCGGTGTGTTGGTGGTGGTGGCGGGGAGCGCGCCCGTGGCGGCGCTGCGGCTGTCCTCGCGGATCGAGCCGGCCGGGTACCGCTGGAGGCGGGGCCCATTCGGGGAGCCGGCGCTGGTGGAGTCGGTCACGGTGCGTGTGCGTGCCGCGGCGATGGGGTGGAGCAAGGAGGCGGAACTCACGTTGAGGGTGGCGGAGCATGGTGTACGTCTGTCTCTGGAGCCCGGCCTGGGAGACCGGCGGGGGGCTCGGCGCTGAGCTGGCGGCGGTGTTGCCGGCCGTGCTGGCGGAGGCGGCGCCGCGTATCCGCGTCGAGTCCGACCGGGTGTGGGTGGATGGGCGGGGGTTGCCGGTGCGGGCGCTCATGCGTTCGCTCCTGGAGCGGCTCGCGGCCGTGGGGGTGGAGGCGGGGCGGGCGGGGGCGGCGGCGGTGCCCGTGGCGGCGGCGCTGGCGGCGCGGGTGGCGGGCGGGGGTGGAGAGACGGCGGCACGTGCGGAGCGGGCGGTGCACGCGGGGGCGGCGGGGGCGGGGGTCGTCGTGGAACGCGGCGCCGAACGCGGCTTTCTCGCTCCGCTCCCACTGACCTGGCTGGAGCCCGATCCATTCGTGCTGGCATCTCTCAAGGGGGTAGGGATCACCACCTGCGGCGCGCTGGCGGAGCTCGAGCGGGAGGCCGTCGAGGTGCGGCTCGGCCCCGAGGGGGTCCGGCTCTGGCGTCTGGCGCGGGCGGATGATCCGCGGCTCCTGTTCCGGCCGGTGCCGCGGGAGCGGCCGCACGCCTCGCTGGACTTCGTCGACTACGTGATCACGGACCCGGAGCGGCTGGTCTTCACGGCCAATGCGCTGCTGGGGCGGGTGTGCGATGGGTTGCGTTCCCGCGGCGAGCATGCTCGCCGCATGCGGCTCTCGCTCGCGCTCGCGGGCGGCGGGGTCCGGGAGGCGCCCCTGCGGCCGGGGCGACCCACGGCGAACCGGTCCGTCTGGCTGCGGCTGGTGCGACGGATGCTCGAGCGGGTGACCCTCCCCGATGCGGTGGCGGGCATGCGCCTCGAAGTGGAAGAGATGACGCCGGCCGCGGTGCGGCAGGGCGATCTCTTCGATCCCGGTTTCGCCACCGCCGGTGCGGCCGAAGCGGCGGTGCTGCGGCTCCTCGAGTCGCAGGGCGAGGTCGTCGTCCGGCCCGAAGTGGATGCGCATCCGCTCGCGGAGCGGCGGACCCGCTGGACGGCGGAAACGTTGTCCGCCGTGGAACGCCCCGCAGCAGATGCGGAGGACGCCGAGGCCTGTCTCACGCTCCAACTCCTTGCCCGGCCGCAGGAAATACGCGTCGTCGCGACGGACCACCGCGGGGTTCGAATCCCGACCCGCTACCGTGGCCGGGATGGCTGGCATCATCTCATCACGGCGGCGGGCCCGGACCGCATCTCGGGCGGCGTGTGGGAGACGGCGTACGCGCGCGAGTACTACCGCGCCATCCGGGAAGATGGAGCCATGCTGTGGCTCTTCAGGGATGGGCTGCGGGGGACGTGGTATCTGCACGGGTGGTGGGATTGACTACGGGGCGGCGCCCTTCGGGCGTCGCCAGGCTGGGACTGGAGCGGCTCGCCCGCGGATTCGGAGCCGCGTGGCCGCTCGCTGCGCTCGGTTCGCGGGCGGGCGCGACTCCGAAGTAACCCGACAACCGCGCTGGCCCCAGCCCGAAACGACAATGCCGCGATCCTCCTACATCGAGCTTCGCTGTCACAGCGCGTTCTCGTTCGGCGATGGCGTCTGTACGCCGGAGGCGCTGGTCGAGCGTGCCGCGGTGCTGGGCTATCCGGCGCTGGGCCTCACGGACCACGCCGACCTCGGCGGGGTCATCCGCTTCGCGCTCGAAGCCGAGCGCCAGGGGATCCGGCCGGTCATCGGCGCCGAGATCCTGGTGGACGGGTATCCGACTGCGTTCCTGGTACGCGACGCGGTCGGGTACCGCAACCTGGCGGGGCTGGTCACGCAGGCACGGGTGGGTCCGCTCGCCGATTGCGGGGCGAGCGGAACCGGCGGCACCTGCGATGGTGGCGGTGGGAGCGCCGAGGACGGAGGGGGTCGATGGAGCCGGCGGTCTCCGGGAGGAGGTGCTGGACGGGGCAACGGCGGCGGGGATGGTGGCGGTAACGGCGGCGCCGGCACGGCCGGGGGTCGGGGGTGGAGGGGCGCGACGCGGGAGCGCGGCCGTGCCTCGCTGTCCTTCGAGGAGGTGGCGGAGCGGGCCGAAGGGCTCTACGCGCTCACCGGGCCCATGGCCGGGGAGATCCCTTCCCTGCTCCGCGCCTGCCGGCCGGAGGAGGCGATCTTCGCGCTCGACCGGTGGCGCGCCGTCTTCGGCGAGCGACTCGTGGTCGAGGTGCAGCGCCATCAGGTGTCGGGCGAGGAGTCGGCGCTCGCGGCGGCGCTCATCGAGCTGGCGGAGCGGAGCCGCGTCCCGTGGGTGGTCACGAACGATCCACGCTACCTGGATGGCGCCGGCCGTCTGGTGCACGACCTCTTCACCGCGTTGCGCGCCGGGCTGGATGTGGACGGCGCCGCCTCGCGGGGGCTCCTCCTCCCGAACGGCGAGTGGCGCCTGAAGTCGCCTCACGAGATGCAGCATCCGTGGCGCGGGCGGGAGGCAGGGATCGCGGCCACGCACGCCATTGCCCTGGACTGCCGCTTCGATCTCCGCTGGGTCCGCCCGCCGCTCCCCCGCTTCCCGGTGCCGGCCGGACACGACGACGACTCCTGGCTGCGTACCCTGGTCTACCGTGGCGCCGCCCAGCGCTGGGGAGAACCGAGTGACCGGCACCTGAGCCAGATCGAGCACGAACTGGGGGTCATCCGTCGGCTCGGCTTCGCCGGCTTCTTCCTGGTCATGTGGGACGCAGTGCGCTTCGCCCGCGAGCGCGGCATCCTCTGCCAGGGGCGCGGGAGCGCGGCGAACTCCGCGGTCGCCTACTGCCTCGGCATCACGGCCGTCGACCCGGTCGCGCACGGGCTCCTCTTCGAGCGGTTCCTCTCGGAGGCGCGGACGGACGGGCGGACGGAGGCCCCGGACATCGACGTCGACTTCGAGATGCACCGCCGCGAGGAGGTGCTCGATTTCATGTACGCGCGCTACGGTCGCCGCCACGCGGCGATCACCTGCACCATCCAGACCTATCACGCGCCCAACGCGGTGCAGGACGTGATGCGGGCGCTCGGCTACCCGGCGGAGCGGGCGCTCGCGCTCTCGAAGCGACTGCACCGTGTCCGGCCCTCGGAGGGCGCGGCGCGGATCGAGAAGGAGCTGGCGGCGCGGCACGGGCTCGACCTGGCGAACCCGCGCGGCCGCGCGCTCCTCACCGCGATCCGTGCACTGGACGACGTGCCCCGGCTGCGCGCGACGCACCCCGGCGGCTTCGTCCTCTCCTCGGCGCCACTCGGCGAGCACCTCCCCATCGAGCACACGCCCATGGGTCGCACGATCGTGCAGTTCGACAAGGATGACCTCGATGCGGCCGGCGTGCCCAAGTTCGATTTCCTCGGCCTGGGCGGCCTCTCGGCGATCCGCCTGGCGTTCGATGCGATCGAGCGGCGGACGGGCGAGCGGCTCGAACTCTACGACCTGCCGGTGGACGATCCCGCGACCTTCGAGCTGATCCGCGCGGGCGAGACGATCGGCACGTTCCAGATCGAGTCCCGCGCCCAGATCCAGTCGATCCTCCAGACCCGGCCGGAGCGGCTCTACGACCTCGTCGTACAGGTCGCGCTCATCCGGCCCGGCCCGATCCAGGCGCGGTTCGTCCGCCCCTACACCCGCCGGCGGCGCGGGCTCGAGCCGGTGTCCTACGCGCACCCGCTCCTCGAGCCGATCCTGCGGCGCACGTACGGCATCCCGATCTTCCAGGAGCAGGCGATGGCGATCTCGATGGCGCTCGGCGGCTTCACCGCCGCGGAAGCCGACGAGCTGCGCCGCGCCATGGGGAACCAGCGGAAGCTGCCCCGGCTCCACGCCGTCCTCGAGCGGCTGAAACGGCGGATCATAACGCACGTCGGAGCCGACGCGGAGACCGCCGCCGGCATCGTCGACGACCTCTACTCCTTCGCGAACTACGGATTCCCCGAGTCCCACGCCTGGAGCTTCGCGCTCATCGCCTACGCGACCGCGTACCTCAAGGCGCACTACCCGGCCGAGTTCTACCTCGGACTGCTGAACGCCTGGCCCATGGGGTTCTACTCCCCCGCGACACTCGTGCACGAGGCCCGGCGCCGCGGCGTGATCGTGCTGGGGCCGTGCCTGCGCGACGGGGAATGGGACTGTACGATCGAGCCCCCCGCACCGGGCGCAGGGGCGGCCGAAGTCGACGACGGCGACCGCGCGGGGGCGCACGGCGCGCCGGCACTCCGCATCGGCTGGCGCCACATCCGCGGCCTGGGCGAGAAGACGCGCGAAGCGCTGCGAGCCGCCCGCGCGGAACGCCCCTTCACGAGCATCGATGATGTCGTCCGCCGCGCCCGGCTCACCCGTGCCGAAGCGCTCCACCTCGCCCGGGCCGGCGCCTTCGAAGCGTTCGAGCCCGGCCGCCGCAAGGCCGCGTGGGCGGCACTCCGCGCCGCAGGCGACCGGCTCCCCCTCGCCCCCACCCACCACCTCCCGTTCGACCCGCGCGAACTCGAACGCGATGAGCTGATCTTCCTGGACTACCTGGCCACGGGCATCTGTACGCACGGCCACCCCATGGAGCACCTGCGCGCACGGCTCGAGGCCTGCGGCGTGACCGCCAGCAGCGGAATCGGCGCCCTCGCGCACGGCGCGAACGCCGTCGTGGCCGGACTCGTCGTCGCGAGACAGCGCCCCGCCACCGCCGGCGGCACGGTCTTCACGCTCCTCGAAGACGAAGACGGCTGGATCAACGTCGTCGTCCCCGCCCGGCTCTACGACCGCAACCGCGAGGTCGTGAGCCAGTCGCCGTTCCTCCTCGTCGAGGGCCGCATCGAACGGACCGGCGAGGCGGTCCAGGTCATCGGCCGGCGGTTCCGCCGGCTCGAAGCACGGACGATCCTGTATCAGGCGCGGGATTTTCGGTGAGGGCTAGGGCTAGGGCTAGGGCTAGGGCTGGGGCTGGGGATGGCCCGGGAGGGGGTGCGGTGGTGGGGAGGACGGCCCGGGGACGGCCGGGAACGGGAGCGGGAGCGGGAACGTTTACGTTTACGGGGTACGAGTCGCGCTCGCGCATGCCCCGGGCAGGTCGGCAGCGGAGGCGGTGGGCTCTGCCGGAGGGAGCGGAGCCGGGGGAGCGGACGGGTGGGTGGAGCGGTGGACGGGGGCGGGGCGGTGAAGGCGGGCGGGGAGGCGGTGGATGGCGGGGCGGCGGCGTGGGGGCGGCGCCGGGCGGAAGCGGGGGTGGGAGGCATCGGCGCAGCGGACGGAGGCAGAGCCCACCGCCGGAGCGGACGCCCCGAACCACGCACGGCGCGGCCGGTCGGGCTCCGGACCGGAACCCGACCGGCCGCGCGCGCTCACGGCGAGATCGGCGACACGACGTCGTCGTCCGTCACGATCGGACGGGCCCGATACTTCTCGTAGAGTTCGCGGTGCTTGTTCATGGTGTTGACCTCGCGGCCCGCGATGATGAGGTGCTCGATCTGCGTCGTGATCTCGAGCGGATCGCCGTCCGTCACCAGGAGGTTGGCGATCTTGCCCGGCTCGATGGTGCCGAGCCGGTCGCCGAGGCCGAGCATCTCCGCGCCGTTGATCGTGACCGCACGCAGCGCCACGTCGTGCGGGAGCCCGTAGGGGATCGACATGGCGGCCTCGTACGGCAGCGTCCGGGAGTCGGACGCGTTGAACGTCGCGAAGGCGATCTTGACGCCCGCCGCGTGGAGCTTGCCGGGATTCGCGTACGGCTCGTCGTAGGGCGCATCCGGCCCGCTCGGCAAGATCTGCGTCGGTCCGAGGATCACCGGGATGTTCTTTTTCGCGAGCAGATCCGCGACCTTGTAGCCCTGGGCCGCGCCGGCCAGGATCAGGCGGATCCCCTGCTCCTCCGCGAAGGCGACGACGTCGCGGATCGCGCGCGCCTCGTCCACGCGCACGAGGACCGGGATTTCGCCCCGGGTCACGCGCGCCAGCGCGGCGAGCCGCAGGTTCGGCCGGATCTCTGCTCCGCCGGAGACGGCGCGATCGTACTCGCGGGCGGCATCGAGCCATTCGGCCAGGCGCTGCACCGCCTCGTCGTGCTCCTTCTTCGCCTCCGAGTACGGCCGGTTCCGGACCGTGAAGGTGCGCCGATCGAATTCGCGCGTCCGGATCGGTGGCCAGTTCATCACCATCACGGCGCCGCGATCGATGTCCATCTGCTCGATCGTCCAGCCGTCGAGGTTGAAGACGGAGCCCTGGCCCGCGAAGCCGGCGGCGGAGCCGCCGCGGAATCCACCGCCGCCGCCCGGAATGGCCATGGTGTGCGTGATCCCGTTCGCCCGCGCGACCGGGATCAACTCGCTCTCGACGTGCACCGCCGTGCGCGCCTGGAGGTGCGGCGTGAAGTCGCCCAGTTCATCGCGATCGTTGGTGACATCCACCGCGCCGATCTCGGTCAGGCCGAGCGCCGATGCGGCATCGAACAGCCCCGGGTAGACGTGCAGCCCACTCGCATCGATCACGCGAGCACCGGCCGGAACCGCGACATCGGGGCCCGCCGCCGCGATCTCGCCGTTCTGGACCACGACCGTCCCCACGTACGCCGGGCCGGACACGGGGTGCACGGTTCCGCCCCGGATCACCAGCGCCTCCTGCGCGGATGCGCTCGCCGCTCCCAGCAGCAGCGCGGCGGCGGCGCAGAAACTGCTCAGCGCTCTCATTGCTCCACCTCCTCATCGGCATCGGTCACCACGCGGGCACCGGCTCCGCTCCGCGGCAGATACTTCTCCATCAGCGCGCGCTTCTCGCGTTCGAGCGCCGCCTGGCGCTCCCGGTCCAATTCGCGGTCGAAGTAGAGCACGCCATCCACGTACGTCTTCTGGGGCACGCCCATCATGCTCAGCGGATCGCCCTTCCAGACCACCACATCCGCGTCCTTGCCGACTTCGAGCGAGCCGACGTAGTCGTCGATCCGGAGCTGAATCGCCGGGTTCAACGTCACGAGCTTGAGCGCCTCCTCGCGCGTGAGCCCGCCCCACTTCATGGTCTTCGCGGCCTCCTGGTTCAGGTGCCGCATCTCCTCGTCCGAATCCGAGTTGATCGAGACCACCACGCCCCGCTTCGTCATGATCGCCGCATTGTACGGAATCGCGTCGTACGCCTCGACCTTGTACGCCCACCAGTCGGAGAACGTCGACGCGCCCGCACCATGCGCCGCGATCTCGTCGGCGATCTTGTAGCCTTCGAGCACGTGCTGGAACGTCGCGATCCGGACGCCGAACTCCTCGGCCGTCCGCATGAGCTGAAGAATCTCATCGGCGCGGTACGAGTGCGAGTGTACCAGCCGCTCGCCGCGGAGGATCTCCGCCAGCGTCTCGAGCTTGAGATCGCGGCGCGGCGGAATCGCATCGGGGTTCTCGCGGCGCAACGCTTCGTACTCTTCCCACTCGCGCATGTACGCCTGTGCATCCAGGAACGCCTGCCGCACGACGTCCTGCACGCCCATCCGCGTCGTCGGGTAGCGGTCCGGGTTGCGGTCCCGCTTGACGTTCTCGCCCAATGCGAACTTGATCCCGGGCGGCGCGGCATCGAAAATCAGGTCCTCGGCATCCGCGCCCCAGCGCAGCTTGAGGACGGCGTTGCGCCCGCCGATCGGGTTCGCGCTGCCGTGCAGCAGGTTGATGGTCGTGACGCCGCCGGCGAGGGCGCGGTAGATCGAGGGGTCCTCGGGGTTGATCACATCCTTCATCCCGACCATCGCGCTGACGTTGACGCTCCCCTCGTTGATGGCATCGGCGGCCGCGTGGGAGTGCGCGTCGATGATGCCGGGCGTGACGTACATCCCGGTCGCATCCACGATCGTGGCGCCGTCGGGTGCATCGAGGTCGCGGCCGATCGCGGCGATCTTGCCGTCGCGGATCAGGACGTCGCCGCCCTCGATCACGCCGTTCGTCACGGTGAGGACGGTTCCGTCCCGGATGAGCGTGACGGGGTCGTTGCGGTACGGCCCGCGGATCCTGGCCATGGGTACGATCGGCCCGGTCGGCCAGGGGCTCTCCTCCGCGTCGTCATCATCATCCCCACGCCGGCGGCTCGCCATCTGGCGGCCGGCCTCGGCCATTTCGAAGGCGCGGCCATCCACGACCACGGTCGTGATGTGCGTCCCCTGCTCGAACAGGTCGCCATCCGCGAGGACGAGGTTGGCGATCTTGCCCTCCTCGATGCTCCCCATGCGGTCGGCGACGCCGAAGATCTCGGCCGGCGCGAGCGTCATCGCGCGGAGCGCGGCATCGGGCGAGAGCCCCAGCTCGATGGCGCGACGAACGTTCTCGCGCGCATCCGTCGGATCATCCAGTCCGCCGGTGTAGAAGGCGAACCGGACGCCGGCCGCTTCGAGCTTCGCGGGCGTGGTCGGCGCGTGTTCCCAGGCGCGCAGCGTCGCGAGATCCGGCTCGGCCTGCGGATCGCCGTTGCGCGGCGGCGCGGGCCAGTCCAGGTCCACCAGCACCGGAACGCCGCGCCCGCGGAGCACATCGACGGCCTCGTAGGCGCGTTGCGCGCCGTAGACGATGACGGGCACGCCCATCTCGGCGGTCGTCTGTACCGCGCGCAGGATCTCCTTCCGGCCGTCCGCCGGGAAGAGCACCGGCTGCGGCTCGCGCAGCGGCTCGAGCGTGCGGTCGTATCCGGGTCGCGACATGCCGCGTGGATCGCGCTCGTACGCGGACCAGACGCGGTCGTAGTGCTCGGCATCGAGGTACAGTTGCTTGATGTACGCGAAGACGCCCAGCAACGAGCCCGGATACCCCTCGTATCCCGACCCGTTGAGGTTGATGCGCTGCGCGACCGATGGCGCCACCACCATCTCGCGCCCGCGGTCGCCCGCGAGGTCGATCACCGCCGCCTGGCCGGGGAAGAGGCCCCGCGCCCGCGTGCTGACCGCGGACGTGAAGCCGGCCTCGCGCCACTGCGTGATCCGCTCGTCCGTTTCGTCCAGGTCGTCGGCGGCGGTCGTCCAGGTGAACGTCCCCGGCCGGTCCTCGGGCCCCCACGAGTGCGGTGCCCCTTCGTCCGAGCCACCGCCGCCGCCCCGCGGCTCCGGGTGGCCGATCGTGCCGAAGGCGTCGATCAGGCCGGGATACACGGTCAGGCCGCTGCCATCGATGACCCACGCATCCGAGGGCACGGCGACGTTCTCACCCACCGCCTCGATCACGCCATCCCGGACGACGATCGTTCCGGCCTTGAGCGTCGGGCCGGAAACCGTCACCACGCGCGCGTTCGTGATCGCGAAGTGTGGCGGCACCCTTGGACGCGTCGGCTGCGTCTGCCCCCACGCCGGAGCCGCCGCGAGCAGCAGCGCGGCCACTGCGGACGCGGTGGAGCGGTGCGGCCGCCCGCGCCGACGCACGACGGATGCGTCAACCCATGAGAGCCACATTGCGGATTCCCTCCCCTCCTCTTCGGGTAAAGGTTGCGCGTTGGAAAAAAAAGGATCCGGCTCGCGAGAGCCGCTCGTGTTCGTGTCGGCTGAAGATCGGTGCAATGTAGGGAGGCGGCGGAGCGATACGCAACCGAGCGGCGCGGAGCGCCGCGGCCGACCACGCCACCCGTTTCTCGACCGGCCACGACCTCTGCACCGGCGACGCCGCGATCCCGGCCGGGACCTACACGCGGTTCACCATCCAGCGCCCCGACGGTGGGACGCTGGATGGTGAACCGCGGGCCGGACGTCGACGGCCGGTCCTACGACGCCTCGCGCGACGTCGTCCGCGTCGAACGGCCCCGAAGAAGGTTCGGGCCGGGATTGCCCGGCCCGAACCTTCATCTCGGGGCTTCAGTGGCTGCGGCCGGTCGCGGCCGTCGCCTTCTGCGCCGTCCCTGGCGTGGTCGTCGACCCGGCGCCGACCGTGTCGTTCGTCCCCGGCCGAACCGTGTCGATCGGCTCGGGTCCCACGGGATCGGTCGGCTGCACCGGCTTCACGGCCTCCTGCTCCGCGCCGACCGTGCCCGTCGGCTGTCCGGCGGCCGCGCCCTCCGGCTCCACGTCCACCGTGTCCGTCGGCTCCATGCCGACCGTGTCCGTCGGCTCGGCGCTCTCCGCTTCGAGGCGCTGCACCTGCCACTGGTTCACCTCCTCGGAGAAGGCACTGGCCAGCGCCGGCAGGTCGAGCGGCGCGGGCGTCGCGGTCGGGATCCGCTCTTCGACACGCTCGAGGCTGACGCGGGCCTTCTCGTAGCCGGCATCCGCGTCCAGCGCGGCGCGGAACGCTTCGACCGCGTCGCCGAGATGTCCGGTCCGCTCCAGCGCGATGCCCAGGTTGTTCCGGAAGACCGCCACCTCCGGCATGAGCTCCGTGGCACGGGCCAGCGGCGGCAGGGCCTCCTCGTAGCGCCCCTCACGGATCATGAGCAGAGCCAGGTTGTTCATGCTCCACGCATCCTCCGGATCCAGCACGAGCGCCTTGCGGTACGCCTCCACCGCCTCGTCGACGCTCCCCAGCTCCGAGTGCACGTTCCCCAGCACGCGCCAGCCGTCGGGCGACTCCGGGTCCAGCTCGACCACCTGCTCGACGTACCCCAGCGCATCCGACGCCCTCTCCTGCTCGAGCAGCACGCGGGCGAGGTTGAGCAGCCCCTTCCCATGGTCGGGGTCCAGCTCGATGGTCTTCCGCAACGCCGCCTCGGCGCGCGCCAGGTCATCCGCTCGCCATGCGGAGAGCCCCAGCATGTAATGCCCCCACGGGTTCTCCGGCTTCCGCAGCGTGTACGCCTCGAACAGCTCCGCCGCCTCCTCGTAGTCGCCGGCCCGGAACACGCCTTCCGCATCCTCGTAGGTCACGTTCACCGGGGGCGGCGGCGTCTCCGGCACCGGAACCGGTCGCCGGTTCGCGACCAGCATCGCCCCGCCGCTCCCATCGCTCGCCGGCGGCACCGCCGGCGCAGCACGCTCGCCGCTCGCCGACGAGTCACCGTCCGCCTCCGCACGGCTCATCCCCGTGTCGATGTCGCACGCCGCCAGCGCCACCATCGTCACGCCGATGACCACCGCCAGCGCGCCGCGCCAGTACGGCCGCCACCCCGTCGTCCACCCCGTGCGCTGCCCGCGGCCCGATACACCGTCGCGTCCGACCGCCGCGCCCGCGTGCCTCCGAGTCCTCTCGCGATCCCGCATCATCTCTCTCCTCCTTGCGTTGTGCGCCGCCGACCGGCGCTGTTGACTGCGTGGTCGGCCCGAGAGGAAGGCAAGCGCACGGCCGCCCCGGCACGATGGCCGCACCGGTGCCTCAAGTCATGTTATTTGCGCGATTTACGACGACGGACCGGGACAGGAGCCGCGAGCGTGAGGGCCATGATCGTGGAGCAATGGACACGTTTCCGGAACCCCGATCGTGTCCGGGCGGACACGCGACGCCTGCGCGGGGCGGCACCGGAATCGGGGCGAGAGCTGCGGTGGGCGTTGCGTGAGCAAAGAACGATCGCGCGCCGGCTGAAGGACGTGGCGGCCGCATTCGAGAATCGCCCGGAAATGACGCGACGACCGCTTCTCTACTCCGAGACCCGCCGAATCCCCGGAACCTCCTCGAAGGAGGCGTCGAACGTGAGGACCTGCCGCACCCCCTGCCGCTCCATCACCGCGACGTGCAGGGCATCGCGCGCCGACAGCCGGCCGTTCCCGAGGACCACCGTCTTCGCACGCTCCACGTCCGCCAGATCCACGGGAAACACCTCGTCGACCACGCCGAGCAGGGCGTCGAACGCCGGCTGGATCGCGTCCGGCCGACCGATCGCGATGTAGCGGTGCAGGATCTCCTGGAGCACCTCCGCATCCGTCACCAGACGCTCCTCCCGGTGGATGCACCGCTCCAGGAGCCGGCGCGCGACGTCCTTGTTCACGTGCGGCGCGCCGACCAGGTACATCGGGATGTTCGAATCGACGAAGATCACGACGCCTCGGGCTCGGTGTAGCCACGCTCGATCTCGGCCAACATCCGCTCGATGTCCGCCGTCGGGAACTCGTGCCGGGCGGCAAGCCGCACGGCATCCAGCTTCCGCGTCACGTCCCGCATCGGTTCCTCCCGCATCGCCTCGCGCAACGTCCGGCGCACCCACTCCGCCACGGTCATACGATGGCGCCGCGCGGTTTCGCGGATCTCATCGAATTCCGCCTCATCCAGCAACACTTGCAGCCGCTTACTCATGGTGTGAGTCTATCGCACTCACCATTATGAGTCAACACCCGCCGCCGGCGAGTCCGCCGGCCCGCGGAAGACGTCGAAGACGTCGGCACCAACCTGGGCGAAGGCGCCGGGCGGAGCCATGGCGTTGTGGGCCGATAGCGGGGCGCGGAGATCCTTGCGACGAACGCGGGTGCAGCGGAAGATTGGACGCCGCGATCGGTCTGGCGGCCGCGGGCGCGGGCCGTCGCTTCGCCTTCTGACGACGGATGGCCATGAGCACAATGAAGGGTGACGCCCACAAGGGGGCGGCCGAGCCGCTCGACGATCTCGAGCTCCTGATCCGCTCGCGCTACGGGCTCATCGTCGTCGAGACGATCGAGGAGGACCGAGCGGAAGGGCTGCTCGGGCACCTCGCGGATCGGCTGTCGCTGCCGCTCTTCTCCTGGACGCGGACGAAGGGGCTCCGGCGCGTGGACAGCGAAGCGTCGGTGTACGGAACGACCGACCCGGCTACGGCACTCGACCACCTCGAGCAGTCGAGTTTCCCGGCGGTCTACCACCTCCGGGGCTTCGGCGAGCATCTGGCCGACCCGGTGCTGGCCGGCAAGCTGACGGACGTGGCGGCGGCGTTCGAGGACCGGTCCGGCGCCGTGATCCTGACGGGCGTGGACGTCGCGCTCCCGGCAGCGCTCGCGCAGCGGACGGCGGTCTTCCGGCTCCCGCCGCCGCGACTCGAAGACTACCGCGACCTGCTCCAGCACATCGTGCGCGACATCTCCGCGCGCTCGCCCGTCGACATCGAGCTCGCGCCGCGCGACCTGGCGCAACTGCTCAACAACCTCAAGGGGCTCACGCTGCTCGAGGCGGAGAAGGTGCTCACCCGCGCGATCGTCGAGGACGGCAAGCTCTCGCCGGATGATGTACGCGACGTCATCGAGGCGAAACGCGCGATCGTCGAGCGCGAGGGCGTCCTCGAATACTACCCGGTCGAGGCGACGCTCGCCGACGTCGCCGACTTCGCCACCCTCAAGGCGTGGCTCGCCCGGCGTCGCGCCGTGATCGCCGCGCCGGAGAAGGCCGCCGAGTACGGCCTTGAATTCCCCAAGGGGCTGCTCCTCGTGGGCGTGCCGGGATGCGGCAAGAGCCTCTGCGCCAAGGCCGTCGCCATGGAATGGGCGCTGCCGTTGCTCAAGCTCGACCCGTCCTCGCTCTACAACAAGTACATCGGCCAGAGCGAACAGAACTTCCTGCGCGCGACGAAGACGGCCGAGCGCATGGCGCCCGTCGTCCTCTGGATCGACGAGCTCGAGAAGGCGTTCGCGACCGGCGGCGAGGACGGCGGCGTGTCGGCGCGCATCCTGGGCACCTTCCTCTCGTGGCTTCAGGACCGCAAAGGCGACGTCTTCGTCGTCGCGACCGCGAACGACGTGACCCGACTCCCGCCCGAGTTCCTGCGCAAGGGCCGCTTCGACGAGATCTTCTTCGTGGACCTGCCCGACGCCGAAGCGCGGAGAGCCCTCCTCTGGATCCACCTGCGCAAGCGCAACCAGGATCCGGCCGCGTTCGACCTCGACGCCCTCGCCCGCGCCACCGACGGCTTCAGCGGCGCCGAGGTCGAGCAGGTCATCGTCTCCGGCCTCTACACCGCCTTCGCCGCACAGGGACCGCTCACCGACGAGCTGCTGCTCGACGAGATCTCACGCACCCGCCCGCTCTCCGTGACCATGGCCGAGCGGATCGCCGCGCTCCGGCAGTGGGCGAAGGGGCGCACCATCAGCGCGCATTAGAGCGGCTCGGGGCGCGGATCGCCGATTCCGAGAAGCGGGGCCTGGTCCGCCTACCGACTCAATCCGTCCTCAGCACTCGCATCGGATCGACCCGGGTCGCGACCCGAGCCGGAACGTACGTGGCGAGCAGGCTCACGCCCGTGAGGACGGCGGCTACGGCGGCGAAGGTGGCGGGATCGTGGGCGGAGACCTCGAACAACAGTGAAGCCAGGAGCCGCGTCGTCGCCACGGCCGCGATCAGCCCGACGATCACGCCCGCGAGCGCGAGCGCCAGGCCCTCGCGCAGCACCATCGCGCGCACGGCCGTCGGCCGGGCGCCGAGCGCGATCCGGATCCCGAACTCCGTGGTGCGCTGGCTGACGATGTAGCTGATGACGCCGTAGAGGCCGACCACGCCGAGCACCAGCGCCAGGCCGGCCGCGACGGCGAGGAGCGCCATGGTGAACGACGTCCGGGCGAGTGAGGAGGCGAGGATTTCCTCCATCGGGCGCACGGTCGTGAGCGGGACGGTCGGATCCACGCGATCCACCGCGGCCCGGATCGCCAGGGCAAGGGCTGCCGGAGCGCCGTCCGTCCGGACGACGAGATGCATGAGCTCGAGCGCGGTCGCCGTCGCCGTCGTGGTCATCGGCAGGTACGCCATGGGCGGGACCTCTTCGTCCAGGCCGAAGGCGCGGACGTCGCCGACGACGCCCACGACCTCCGCCCAGGTCGTGTCCGCGCCGAACCGCAGCCGCTCGCCGAGTGCGTGGCCGTCCAGGAACCGGCGGGCGAACGTCTCGTTCACCCATGCGACGGGCCGGCCGCCCTGCGCGTCGCTCCGCACGGGCGCACGCCCCTCGAGCAACGGGATGCCGAGCGTCCGGAAATAGCCGTCCGTCACGGCCGTCCACATGGCGACCGGCGGCAGCTCGTCGTCGGCCGTGGGTCGGGACTCGATGCGGAAGGATCCGCCGTTGGTGCCGGAAGTCTCGATCGGCAGGCCGTTCGTGGCGCCCACGGACGCGACGCCGGGCAGTCCGGCCACCTCGTCGAGCACGCGGTGGTAGAAGGCGACGGCGCGCTCGCGGCCGGCGTCGTCGCCGAGGCTCACCCCGACTGCGAGCACGCCCTCGGCGCGGAAGCCCGGGTCCACCGCGTGCAGCCGGGCGACGCTCCGCAGCATGAGTCCGGCACTGACGAGCAGGACCAGTGCCAGTGCCATCTGACTCACGATCAGGAGCCGCCGCGCGCGGTGGCGCTCGCGGCCGGCGGTGCTGCCGCGCCCGCCGCTCCGCAACAGCGCCGCGGAGGACTGGCGGGCGAGGCGCGGCAGCGGCAATGCGCCCAATGCGAGCCCGGCGATCACGCTGAGCGCCGCCGCGAACGCGAGCACCCGGCCGTCCACGCCGACCTCGTGGAGGCGCGGCAGCTCTGCGGGGCCGTGCGCGACGAGCAGCCCGACGCCGGCCATCGCGATGAGCACGCCGAGGATGCCGGCCAGCAGCCCGACCAGCACGCTCTCGGCCAGGAACGTACGCGCGATGCGCCCGCCGCTCGCGCCGAGCGCCGCCCGGACCGCCATCTCCCGCCGCCGCGCGTCGGCGCGCACCAGGAACAGGTTCGCGACGTTCGCGCCGGCAACGAGGAGCACGAGCCCCACCGTCCCGAACAGGACCCAGAGCGTCGTCGCGGCGTCGCCGACCACCCGGTCCCGCAGCGGCTCGAGGCTCACCGACCAGCCGGCGCGGTCGAGCCAATCCGCGGTGATCTCCGGGAACCGCTCCGGGATGCGATGCTGCAACGCGGCCAGCTCACGGCGCGCCGCATCCAGCTCGACGCCCGGCGCCAGCCGCGCGAGCCCCCGGATCCCGAACGTGCCGAAGCCGAGCGCCGGATCCAGCCGGAGCGGGAGCAGCAACGCCGTTTCCGGCTCCGGAAACGCGAAGCCCGGCGGCATGACGCCCACGATCTCGGTGCTCCGGCCGTCCACCTCGACGCGCCGGCCGATGATGTCCGGCGCGCCGCCGAACCGCGACTGCCACGCGGCGTGCGTCAGGATCGCGACCGCCGCCGCGCCCTCCTCCACGTCCGACGCGAGGAACGGCCGTCCGAGCGCCGGACGCGTCGCCAGCACATCGAAGAGCTCCGGCGTCACCTCGGCGACGCGGACCCGAGCCGGCCGATCCCCGCCCGTCAGGTTCCGCCCCCGCGTCACGACGCCGGCCATGGGCGTCAAGGTACGGGCACCCTCGCGGTAGTGCTCGATCAGCCCGACCGACGTCTCCAGCTCCTCCAGCTCCAGCCCCGGCGCGTGGTGATGGACCCACACGATCCGCTCCGCGTCCGGATACGGCAACGGCCGCAACAGCACCGCGTTCACCACCGTGAAGATCGCCACGTTCGCGCCGATCGCGAGCGCCAGCGTCAGCGTCGCCACGCCGGTGAAGCCGGGGCTCGCGCGCAGACGGCGAAGCGCGACGCGCAGATCCTGGAGAAGCGTTTCCATGGGAGATCGCTCGGTATCGAGTACGGTCACGGAGGCCTTGCGTCCGCTCCACCGGAGCGAACCGCGTGTCGTTCGTTGGACAGCCGAGGGCGTGCTTCGGTTGCACCGCGAGCTGGCGTCATCGCAGCACGCCCGTCATGCACGCCGAACCCTGAGGCGAGCTCGCACCCCTGCGTGCCCGCTTCGCTCGGCGGCTCAATGGTGATCGTAGCTGATCACGCGCGTAACCTTCCAGCCGGCATCGGTCCGGCGCCAGAGCGTCACGAACCTGGCCGGCCCCCCGGCGTTGAAACAGTGGGCGTATCGGCGCGCGTCGCAGAACCGGTGGGTCCCCGTCGCGACCGCGCCGAAGCCGTGCAGCGGATGGATCTCCAGGCTCCCGGGCACCAGATCGCGGTGCACTTTCCCGCAGACGTTCCGGAGGACCCCCTCGATCAGTGCATCCCGACCCACGCTCAGGCCGGTCTGATCATGGTAGAATTCCAGATCGTCGTCGAAGAAGGTCGCGAGCCGGTCCAGCTCGCATCGATTGTACGCCTCGAACATCGCGCTGTCCAAGGCGGCGATGGTCGCGTAGAGCGAATCCGGACGGCCGCCGTCCGACGCGGATTGCGCCTCGACTCCGCGGGCGGGGATGACCGCCAGCGCCACGAAGAGCCCGGCGGCTCTCCCCATCATGCTCGACCCTTTCACGTCACTCTCCTGTGCGAGGTGCCCCATGTACGGGACCTGAAACAGGAGTGTTTCGAACCGGGGCCTGGACGCCGGCCCCACGCCGGGCGCGCCGGCGCACGCCGGCCGGAGCGCCGCCGTCAGTCGTCGCCGCTGAACGTCCCCGCGAAGTCCACGGTCGCCGCCTCGCCCGCCTCCAGCGTCACCTCGACGGTGGTGTTCGGGAACATCACGCCCGACGGGAAGCCCGCGACGGTCACCGTGTAGGTTCCGGGCGCGAGGTCCGGGAAGACGTAGCTGCCGTCGGAGGCCGGGGACACGACCGCGGACGCGGCGCCGCCGAGCTCGACGTTCACGTCGTTCAACGGCTCGCCGTTCACGGTGACGACGCCCGAGATCGAGCCGGGCTCGGCGCTCGGCGGCGGCGGGTCGACGGTGAGCGTGATGCTCGCCGTGCCGGTGCCGCCATCGGCGTCCGTCGCCGTGAGCGTGATCGTGTGCGCACCGACCGAGAGGTCCGCGCGCGTGAACGCGGTGTCCGTGCCGATCGGACCGTCGACATCGGATCGCCAGACCAGCGATCCACCGGCGAGCGCGCCGTCCTCCGGATCGGTGGCGCCGCCCGCGAAGGCGACGGTGTCGCCCTCCGTGTAGGATGCGCCGTCGGCCGGCTGCGCGATCGTCGCCGCGGGCGGCTGATTCGCCTCGGTCACCGCCGTGCCCTCGAAGTCGACCCGGACGGTGTCCAGCCAAGCCACCGTGGCGGGGAATGTCGTGGTCGGGAAGCTGTAGGCCGCGGTGTCGTAGCCTGCGATCGCCACCGTGTAGTCACCCTCCGGCACCGCCGGCATGCGGTAGCCGCCCGCGGCATCCGTCGTGTCGGTTGCCGCCCACCGACCGTCGACGGAGACGACCACGCCCCCGAGCGGCGTGCCGTCCACTCGGACGGAGCCCTCGATGATTGCCCCGGTCTTGAATTCACCGTCCCAGTCGACGACAGCGTCTTTGCCGCGGAGCTCCGCCTCGGCATTGGGGCCTACCGCCTCGATGCCCACGGGCGAGAGACTCATGCCCCACGCCGGACTCGTGGGCAGGAGCCCCGCTTGGATCCTGTACGTGCCCGGTGGCTGGTGTGCGAACAGGTACGTGCCGGTGACATCGGTCGTGTCGATATCCGGGCCTAGCGCTGGGCTGATGATGATTGTCACCCCCGGTACACCGATGCCGTGCCACCTCACGTGGCCCCGGATCGACGCGCGGCTGAAGCCCTCGAAATCCAGCGTATCGACCACCCCGGGCGGCACGGGCAGATAATCGCCCGTGAGGCAATCGCGGTCCCCGCGCCCGCACAGCAGACGTGGGTGCGTGAGGAATGCCACGAGAGCGTCGTCCCGCGGCCCGACCAGGATGGCGTCGTCGTCCTCTGGGCGGATGGAGATCTGATAGCGGCCGGCAGGGCCGGTGATGGCCGAGTCGAACGGGGCATATCTGGTGGCCACGACCCACACGCCCGATGCCGGCTCTCCGTTGATCGTCACCAGGCCCGAGAGCGTCACGTACTCGGTCGGGTCGTAGGCGTCCGGACACGTCGACGCCCCGAGCAGGGCGATGAGCGCAAGACAGGTCAATATTCTTCCGAACATTCTTCCCCCCGATCCGCCGCGGGTCAGCGCCCGATCACTCCCTGACGCGGATTTCGATGGGAAAACCGGACATCGGCGAGGTCCGGTGGTGTAGCGTGGCGTGTCCGCTCTCGCGGCCGCCTCGCGCGTCTAGGCCAATGAGGGCGAATCGAATCGGGCGCACCGGGACGGCCGGGCCGACGCGGCGCACGGAAGCGGCCGCGAGAAAGCGACGACGACGCCTCGGGTGCGCAGGCGCGTGCCGGCGCCGGTTCCTGTGATCCAAGCCGGGAGGAGCGACATGATGACCAGGCAGAACATCCTCGGCATCGGACTGCTCGCCGTCGCGGTCG
>DASVCS010000108.1:0-5359 GCA_036381495.1 Longimicrobiales bacterium | reverse complement strand
CGCCCGTCGTCGAGGGCATCTTCGAGCAGCAGGTGTGTGGGCCGACGGGCGTGTTCACGGGCGCCGTGCCCGCCGACCTCCCGGCGCACATCGCGCTCCGCATCGCGCGCGAGGCCGTCCTGCTCGCATCGCTGTTCCAGCAGCTCGGCTACTTCGGCCGCTGCAGCTTCGACGCGATCCTGGTCGGCCCGGACCCGGCCACGGCGGAGCTCCACTGGGTCGAATGCAACGGACGCTGGGGCGGCACCTCGATCCCGATGACGCTGGTCAACCGGCTGACGGGCGACTGGGCGGAGACGCCGTTCGCGGTCGTCGCCCCCGAGGAGCCCGTCCCGCGCACGTTCGACGAGGCGCTCGAGCGCATGCGCGGCCGGCTGCTCGCCGCCGGCGGGCGCAGCGGCATCGCCTTCCTTTCTCCCGGCGACGGAACGGGCCGCGGCCTCGCGTTCCTCGCCGTGGCGCCGACCGCCGCGCAAGCCTGCCGCGACGCGAACGAGGCACGGGCGATCCTGGTGGGCGGCGCGAGGTGAGGATTCCTGTGACGAGCCGCGCGCACCCCATAACCTTCACGCCGCGGCCCACTCCGCGGACAGCAGCTCCGCCTGCTCGATCACCGTCTGCGTGGCCTTTTCCTGCTTGTCCGGCGGATAGCCGTGTTTGCGCAGGATGCGGCGGACCAGGACACGGAGCCGCGCCCGCACATCCTCGCGCACGGTCCAGTCGATGGTGACGTTGTTGCGGACCGTGTCCACGAGCTCGCGCGCGATCTGCCGGAGCGTCTCGTCGCCGAGAACCTTCACCGCGCTGTCGTTCGTCTCGAGCGCGTCGTAGAAGGCGAGCTCCTCCTCGGTGAGCCCGAGCTTTTCGCCCCGCGCGTTCGCCTCCCGCATCTCCCTCGCGAGGGCGATGAGCTCCTCGATGACCTGCGCGGCCTCGATCGTCCGGTTCTGATAGCGGCGGAGCGACTGCTCGAGCATCTCGGCGAAGGAGCGCGACTGGACCAGGTTCTTCCGTCTGCGCGTGCGGATCTCGCCCTCGAGGAGCTTCCTCAACAGCTCCACCGCGAGGTTCTTCTGCGGCATCCCCCGGACCTCGGCCAGGAATTCCTCCGAGAGGATCGAGATGTCCGGCTTCTTGAGCCCCGCGGCGGCGAACACGTCGATCACGCCCTCCGGCGCGATGGCGCGGGCGAGGATCTGGCGGATGGCGTGGTCGAGATCCTGTTCGGGCGGCGGGTCGCCGAGCGTCCGCTTGGCCAGCACCGACTGCACGGCCTGGAAGAACCCCACATCGTCCCGGATTCGGATCGCCTCCTCGTGGGGCACGGCGAGGGCGAAGGCCTTCGAGAGTTCGCGCACCGCCTGGATGAACCGGTCCTTCCCGTTCTCCTGGCCGAGGATGTGCTCCTGGGCCGCCGGGAGGAGGCCGAGCCGTTCCTCCGGCGTCCCCGTCGTCCATTTCGACCAGTCGAAGCCATGGAGGAGGTCGCAGCACACCTCGTACTTCTCGAGCATGACCGCGACGGCTTCCTCCTGGTCGAGGGCCGTGCGGCCGCGCCCGCCGCTCGCGGTGTACGTCTCGAGCGCCTCCTTGAGCTCCCGCGCGATCCCCAGGTAGTCCACGACGAGCCCACCGGGCTTGTCCCGGAAGACGCGGTTCACCCGGGCGATGGCCTGCATGAGCCCGTGGCCGCGCATCGGCTTGTCGAGGTACATGGTGTGGAGCGGCGGCGCGTCGAACCCGGTGAGCCACATGTCGCGCACGATGACGAGCCGGAAGGGATCGCTCGGGTCGCGGAAGCGCCGGGCCAGCGCCTCCCGCCGGGCCTTGTTGCGGATGTGCGGCTGCCACTCGACGGGGTCCGACGCCGACCCGGTCATGACGACCTTGACGACTCCCTCCTCGTCGGAGTCGGAGTGCCACTCCGGTCGCAGCTTCACGATCGCGTCGTAGAGCTCCACGGCGATCCGGCGGCTCATGCAGACCACCATCCCCTTGCCGTCCAGCGCCTCGAGCCGCCGCTCGAAGTGCTCCACGATGTCCGCGGCGATGAGCTGGATGCGACGCGGCGCGCCGACGATCGCCTCGAGCTGCGCCCACTTGCTCTTGAGCCGCTCCTTCCGCTCGAGCTCCTCGCCCTCCGTGACCTCCTCGAAGTCGGGGTCGATGCGCGGCCGCTCCGCCTCGTCGAGGGCGAGCTTGGCGAGCCGGCTCTCGTAGTAGATCGGGACGGTGGCGCCATCCTCGACCGCCTGCTGGATGTCGTAGATGCTGATGTAGTCGCCGAAGACGGCGCGGGTGTTGGCGTCCTCCTTCTCGATGGGCGTGCCGGTGAAGCCGATGAAGGACGCGTTGGGGAGCGCGTCGCGCATGTGGCGCGCGAAGCCGTCGATGAAGTCGTACTGGCTGCGGTGCGCCTCGTCGGCGATGACCACGATGTTGCGGCGCCGCGAGAGCACCGGATGCCGGTCCCCCTTCTCCTCCGGGAAGAACTTCTGGATCGTGGTGAAGACGACGCCGCCCGATTCCACCGACAGCAGCTTCCGGAGGTGCGCCCGGGATTCCGCCTGCACCGGCGGCTGCCGGAGGAGGTCGACGCAGCGGGAGAAGGTCCCGTAGAGCTGGTCGTCCAGGTCGTTCCGGTCCGTGAGGACGACGATGGTGGGGTTCTGCATCGCCGGCTCGCGGATGATCCGCCCGGCGTAGAACGCCATGGTGAGGCTCTTCCCGGACCCCTGCGTGTGCCAGACGACGCCGATGCGGCGGTCTCCGCGTCGCCGCTCCTCGGGCGCCGGCGCCTCCAGCACCTCCACGAGCTCGGCGACGACGCGGAGGCGGTCGGCCTCTTCCGGCGCGAGGCGGATCGGCGGGAACGCCGGGTTCACCGGCTTCAGGGTGACCGACGCGTGGCGCCAGGAATCGACCCCCGCCGGGACCTTCTCGCTCTCGTAACGTTTGACGGTGTAGCGCTCGCCGGTCTCGGGATCCACCGCGTCGCGGAGCTCGACCAGCACTGTCTTCCCGTGGCGGGTTCCTTCGACCGGCGCGGAGAAGAGGCAGAGCGCGCCGTCCGGGATCGCCGGCTCCATGGAGCGGCCTTCCACGCGGGCGACGAACATACCGGGCCGAAGCTTGCGGCGCGTCCGGACGGCGACCCATTCGAGCTCGTCCTCGTCCGGGAGGGTCCGCGGATCGCCGAAGAGGCCCGCCGCGGCCTGGAGCGGGACGAACGGGGCGCAGGTAAGGTAGCGGTCCCCCGGAGCCGGGCGCACGAATGTGGGCTCCGGATGCGCCCCGTGCTCCGCCGCGCGGAGCGTCTCCCGCACCGCCACCTGCACGGCGTGGAACTGGTGGTAGCCGGCCACCTTCTTCGTGATCCGGCCGTCGTCGTCCTCGAAGACGACGAAGTCCCGGACGAGGTCCAGGAAGCGGCGCTGCTCGAACACCCCCTGGATGACAACGCGAAGCTCGGGCATGGACCTGTCGGCGAGCGCCGAGCCGTCGATCGTGCGCCAGGGCTTGAACCACTCGCGCCCGGCTCCGAGGACGCCGATGCGGGCCTCGACGCCGTCCGAGACGACGAGCACCGCGTTCGACGCGAAGAGCGACGGGATCTCCGCCTGGTACGTCTGGAGCTGCTGGTACGCGGTCCAGATCGTCGCCTCCTCGTCCACCGCGTTCTTGAGCTCGAGGACGGCGAGCGGGAGCCCGTTCACGAAGAGGACGATGTCGGGGCGCCGTGTATGCCGGTTTTCGACCACGGCGAACTGGTTCACCGCGAGCCAGTCGTTCGCGGCCGGGTCGTCGAAGTCGATGACGCGGGCCTGTGCGCCACGGATCGTGCCGTCCGCGGCGCGATACTCCACGGTCACGCCGTTCACCAGCATCCGGTGCACCGCGCGGTTGCGCTGCACCAGGTCCGCGCCCTCGGGGCGGGTCACCTTGCGGAAGGCGTCGTCCAGCGCTTCCTGCGGGAGCGTGGGGTTCAGGCGGGCGAGCGCCGCGCGGAGGCGTTGCTCGAGGACGACGTCGCCGAAGTCCCGCCGCTCGGCTCCCGGCGCGTCCGGCGCGATGACGGAGCCGTGCAGCGTAGCCCAGCCCAGCCCCTCGAGCCAGGCGAGGGCGGCGTCCTCGACAATGGACTCGGTGAAATGCGTCATGGCAGCCACCTGGAAGCGGGCGAGGAGAGGAACTCCTCGACATCGATGCCGCCGGCGCCCACGAGGAGTCGGCGGGACTCGCCGAAGGTCGAGACGAACGCGTCGAGTCCCGGCAGCGAATCGCGGGTCCGCCCCGACTTCACCTCGATGGCGGTGCGCCGGCCGTGCGATTCGATCACGAAGTCGACCTCGCGGGTGCGTTCGCGCCAGTAGTAGAGCTCGAGATCGGTCGCGAACGCGGCGTTCGCGAGGTGAGCACCGACCGCCGATTCCACCAACCGGCCCCAGAACTCCGGGTCCGAGCGTGCGCTTTCGAAGGTGCGGCCGGACAGCGCCGTCATCAGCGCCGTGTTCATGACCTGCAGCTTGGGGCTCGAAGCCCGGCGGCGGACGATCTGACCTGCGTACTTGGGCAGCCCCGTGACCATGCCGGCGCTCCCCAGGAGATCCAGGTAGTGGGCGAGGGTGGTAGTATTGCCCGCGTCCTGGAGCTGGCCGAGCACCTTGTTGTACGACAGAACATGCCCCGAGTACCGGCAGCTCAGTTCGAAGAGTCGGCGGAGCAATGCCGGTTTGTCCACCCGCGTCATGAGGAGCACGTCGCGGGAGATCGTCGGCTCGATGATGGAGTCCCGGATGTAACGGACCCAACGCTCGTGGTCGGCGATCAGCGGCGCCGCGCCCGGGTAGCCGCCGTAGAAGATCGCCTGCTCCACCGACCAGCCGAACGCCGCGCGCATCTCGGCGGGGGACCAGTGGGTCAGGCGGATGACCTCGAACCGTCCCGCGAGGCTCTCGGACAACCCTCGTTGCATAAGGAGCGGCGCGGATCCGAGCAGCACGACCCGGAGAGGACGCCCCTGGCGGGTGTCCTCGTCCCACAGCCGTTTGACGGCCTCGGCCCAGTCGGCGGCCTTCTGCACCTCGTCGAGGATCAGGACGCCGTCGTCGCGGCCGAACTCCGCGCGCGCGGCGTCCCATTGCTCGGCGATCCACCCCGGCCCGCGGAGCGTGGGCTGGTCGGCGCTGGCGTACCGGTAGGGGATGCGGAGCCGTTCGGCGACCTGGAGGACGAGGGTCGTCTTCCCCACCTGGCGCGGCCCGGCGATCACCTGGATGAACCGTCGGGGCTCGGCCAGGCGGGCTTCGAGGGTGACAGCGGCGGGGCGCCGGTATTCGGGCATGACGTTTTACTCACC
>DASVCS010000107.1:0-1987 GCA_036381495.1 Longimicrobiales bacterium | reverse complement strand
CGGTTTGCAACACGCGATCGGCCTGTGTCGACGTGCCCCGTCGCTGGGCTACCCACGTAGCTTGCGCGGGGCTATCGCCGCGCGGCGCGCTGGAGATACGCGACGATCGCGGCCGCCTGCGCGTCCGTGACCTCCGCCACGCCCATCTCGCGCATGTGCCGCCGCATGCGGGCGACCACGGCCGGCCACTCCTCCGGCGTGTGCTGCACCGGGTCGGGGAGCGCGTGGCAGCGCGAACAGGCTTCGGCGAAGAGCCGCGCGCCCGGACCACCGTCCGGCAGTTCGGCCGGATCGGCGGCACGCAGCGCATGCGCCTGCAGGTACGCGAGGATCACCTGCTCCTCCTCGTCCGAAGGCACTTCGATCCGGTGCATGGGCATCCGCGCCATGCGGGCCATGCGGTCGACCATACGCCGCACCGTCGGCTCCCAGTCCTCGGCCGACTGGCGGGCGGGCGACGGGATGCCGTGGCACTGCGAACAGTAGCGTGCGACGAGGCGAGCCCCCCGGGAACCCGGGTCGGGGAGCGCGCTCGCGGGTACGCCTTCCGGCATGTTGGCCATCATCCGGTCCATCATGCCGCGCATCATGCCGCGGTCGGCGCCGCGTCCGCCGGGTTCACGGACGGGCGCCGCGTCATCGCCGCGCCCCGACCCGTTGCACGCGCCCGCAGAGAACACCGTGACGACGAGGATCAAGGCTCGAAAGAACACGAGGCCTCCCTTGCGAAAGGATCCGTCTCCGAACGGCCGTTCAACCGGTCGTCGCGGGGATCGGCTTCTCCCGCTCCGGCGGACGCTCGGGCGCACGCTCCCACTCGCGCCGGAGCTGCGCCTCGCGCCAGAGCGCGTAGAGCGCGGGCACGACGAGCAGCGTGAGCAGCGTCGCCGAAACCATCCCGCCCACCATCGGCGCGGCGATTCGCTTCATGACCGTCGCACCCGTGCCGCCGCCCCAAAGGATCGGCAGGAGGCCGGCCGTGACGGCCGTCGCGGTCATGAGCACGGGCCGAACGCGTTCGGCCGCACCCTCGCGCACCGCGTCCAGCAGTTCGGAACGGTTCCGCAGCCGCCCCTCCGCACGGCGTCGCTCGAACGCCTGGTCCAGATAGACGAGCATGACCACGCCGATCTCGGCCGCGACGCCGGCGAGCGCGATGAGCCCGACCCAGACGGCCACGCTCAGGTTGTAGCCGAGTGCCCAGAGCAGCCACACACTCCCGACCAGCGCGAACGGGAGCGACGCCATCACGATCAGGCTCTCCGTCACGCTCCGGAAATTCATGTAGAGGAGGAGCATGATGATCGCGACCGTGATCGGCACCACGATCCGGAGCATCCGGTTCGCGCGCTCCATCGCCTCATACTGCCCGGACCACTCGAGGCGGTAGCCGGCGGGGAGGTCCAGGTGCTCCCGGAGATTCGCGCGCGCCTCCTCCACGTACGAGCCGATGTCGCGGCCGCGCACGTCCACGTACACGATGCTGTTCAGCAGCGCGTTCTCGCTCTTGATCATCGGCGGGCCTCCCGCGAAGCGGATGTTGGCGAGCTGACCGAGTGGCACCTGCGCACCCGTGGGCGTGGCCACCAGGATGCGCGCGATGTCCTGCGGCTCGTCCCGGAGTCCGCGCGCGTAGCGGACGTTCACGCTGTAGCGCTCCCGCCCTTCTACGGTTCGGGTCACGTTCATCCCGCCGACGGCGGCCATGATGGTGTGCTGGACGTCCACCATGGTGAGCCCGTAGCGTGCGGCCTCCTCACGGTTCACGTCGATCTCGAGGTAGCGGCCGCCGATGGCGCGCTCGGCGAATACGGATGCCGTGCCCTCAACCGCGGGCAGCAGCCCTTCGATCTCCTTGCCGATCCGCTCGAGCGTGGCCAGGTCCGGGCCGAAGATCTTGATGCCGACCGGCGTCTTGATCCCGGTCGCGAGCATGTCGAGCCGGTTCTTGATCGGCATCGACCACATGTTCGCCACGCCCGGCGAC
>DASVCS010000106.1:0-2578 GCA_036381495.1 Longimicrobiales bacterium | reverse complement strand
CCGGATCCGCGGGCGGGCCGCGCTAGGCCGGCACCGTCCCGCCGCTGGCTGCTGCACGCTTCGCACGCAGCCGTTCGGCATTCGCCTTCCCGTAGAAGAAGTAGATCGCCAGCCCGATCACCAGCCAGATCACCAGCCGCCCCCAGGTGTCGAGCGGCAACGTCGTCATCACGCCGAAGCACGACAAGGCGCCGAGGATCGGAACGACGGGCATGCCCGGCGTGCGGAACGGGCGCTCGAGGTCCGGCGCGGTGTAGCGGAGCACGACGACGCCGATCGAGACGATCGTGAAGGCGAGCAGCGTGCCGATGGACACGAGCGTCGAGAGGATGTCGATCGGGAACAGCCCTGCCGTCACCGCCACCGCGATTCCAGTCACCGCCGTCGTGATGTAAGGCGTCCGGAAGCGCTCGTGCACCTTGCCGAAGACCGGGGGCAGCAGCCCGTCACGGCTCATCGAGTAGAAGATGCGCGGCTGCGCGAGGAGCATGACCAGGATCACGCTCGACAACCCGGCAATCGCGCCGAGCTTCACGACCGTCTGGAGCCAATCGAGGCCCATCGCATCCACGCCCACCGCGATCGGGTCGGGAACGCCGAGCGTGTCGTACGGCACGACGCCGGTCAGGACGAGGGAAACCATGATGTAGAGCAGGGTGCAGACCACCAGCGATGCGATGATCCCGATCGGCATGTCACGCTGCGGGTTGCGGGCTTCCTGCGCCGCCGTCGAGACCGCATCGAAACCGATGTAGGCGAAGAAGATCACGCCGACCCCACGCAGCACGCCGCTCCACCCGTAGTGCCCGAACGTGCCCGAGTTCGCCGGCACGAACGGCTGCCAGTTCTCCGGATGGACGTACGAGATGCCGAACGCCACGAAGAGGAAGATGACCAGGAGCTTCACAAGGACGATCGCCGCGTTCGCGCCCGCCGACTCCCGGATCCCGCGGATCAGCAGCACAGTCACCGCGAGCGTGACGAACGCCGCCGGCAGGTTGAAGAGGGCGTTGACCGTGGTCCCATCCGCCAACGTCAGCTCCGTGCCGGGCGCCGCGGCCAGCACCGCCGGGATGTGGATCCCGAAATCGGCCAGGAAACTGGTTACGTATCCTGACCAGCCGACCGCCACCGTCGCCGCGCCGAGCGAATACTCGAGAATCAGGTCCCAGCCGATGATCCACGCGAAGAATTCGCCGAGCGTGGCGTACGCGTACGTGTAGGCACTCCCCGCGACGGGGATCATTGCCGCGAACTCCGCGTAGCACAGCCCCGCGAAACCACAGGCCACCGCCGCCAGCACGAACGAGATCACGATCGCGGGGCCGGCGTGTTCCGCCGCGACCTGGCCGGTCAGCACGAAGATCCCCGCACCAATGATCGCGCCGATGCCGAGCGTGGTCAGATTCAGCGCGCTCAGCGCCCGCCGCAACGTCCCCGCATCGGCTTCCGCCTTGATCTCGTCGATGCTCTTCTTGAAGTGTAGGCTCATGTTCCCTCCGTTGGATGACACCGCTCAAACTTCCCATCCCCGTGCGCCCCACAGGCGGCGCGGGGAACCGCGACAGCGCGGAACGCACGCCCACCGGAGGGCAGACATCTGGGTCGATCGTCCACGCCGCGGCGCGCCGCTGTGCTGTATGCTCGCGTACCCCGGTGACCCGATTACGCACCACGCCGCCGGCGCGTCCGTCGGGACGCGCCGGCGGCGCACCGAGCCGGGCGCCGCGCCGGGATCCGTGGTCATCGCTTCATCGCGCAATCGACGCAGGGCACGGGTCGCCCCGCGATCGACGAGCGGATGCGCTGGCCCGCGCACGACCCGCGCGGGCGTCGGCAGCGGTCGTGGTAGGACGGCCCGCCGAACGTGCGCCGGAATGGTTCGCAGTCATGGAATCGCAACGGAATCCGACGTTCCACCCGCATCAGCGTTGCCGCACTCTGCGATGCGCGGAGGGGCGGCTTGAATGGCCGGACACGCCAGCGCCCGTCGGCCGAGAACGGTCGGCGGCGCTGCATGGCTTAGAAAGTCTGCGCTTGACCGGACTCATGACAACGCCGACGCTCCGCGGCGTCCAGCGTCGTTCCGGCGCCATCGCGACACCGCCGGGCCGGCGCCTACGGCGCGGCCGCTGCGGCGGGCCCATCCGGCAGTACCGTGCCCAGGACCGTCACGCCCGCGCCTCGCGCAACGTCCATCGCGGCGATCACGTCCTGGTAGAGGACCGCGCCATCCGCCTTCACGAACAGGATCTTGTCGGGTCGGGCGCTATAGATTTCCGTGAGCCGGGCCTGGAGTTGGTCGTGCGAGACCGGCTCGGTGTTGATCGTGTAGGCTCCGTTCGCGTCGATCTCGAGCACGATGCGCGGCGCCGGTTCAGAAGGCTGGCTCTCCTTCTCGACGGGGAGCTGCATATCGATGCTCTTCTGCAGGAGCGGCTGGATGATCATGAAGATCACGAGCAGGACCAGGAGCACGTCGATCATCGGCGTGATGTTGATGTCCGAGATGCTCCCGCCGCCCTTCCCCACGTTCATGGCCATACGGTCTTCTCCTCCGATCCGTCAATTGCCCGAG
>DASVCS010000105.1:0-72761 GCA_036381495.1 Longimicrobiales bacterium | reverse complement strand
GCCGGGCTCGAGCGGGACGCGGCGGGACGCGTGCAGCGCATCGCCGGCGCGCAGGCCGAGCGGGCGGAAGAAGACGCTGCCGCGGTAGGGATCGCCTTCGGCGGCGCGGGACATGTCGAGCACGGCGTCGACGGCGCGCCGCCACCCCTCGTCCTCACGGTCGTCGAAGAACCGCTCGAATTCGACGTCGTCGCGCTTCCGGAACACGAACTTCTCGCCCGGCACCTCGCCGCCGCTCGCCTCGCGCACGGCGCGGGTGAACGCGGCCACATCGCCGCCGGGCGCGCCGATCCAGCCGCGGAGCAGCACGCGCAGCCGCAGCATCAGCTCGGCGCGCTCGACGTCCAGCACCTCCCCCTGGCGCACGGGGACGAGGCGAGTGTACGGGCGGTCCGTGAACAGGAAGACGACGGGCGCGCCGCGCGGGATCGCGGCGTCGTCTTCCAGCAGCTCGGGCGCCACCCACATCGGGTTGTACGCGGCCTCGACCACCCGGCCCCGCTCGGCGGCGAGCAGGTGCAGGTTCTCGTGCCGGTAGCGCGGCCGGCGGGCGGCTTTGCAGACGTAGATCGGCGTCATCGCGCGTGGGCTCGGGTCCCGGGGGCGCGGCCGGTCGCTCGCCGCGGCGACCGTTCACGGTGGCGAGGAAAGCTAAGGGGTGCCACCGACAGTGAGGCGACGGGGCGCGTCGTGGCGCGCGGGGGCGGCGCCGGCTGCGCGGCACGGCGGCCATCGCATCAGGGCCGCGTGCCGCGGCGGCGGTCACGTCCGGCCCGGGCGAACGATAGTGGACCGGGACGGTGGAGGCAAGCTGCGGTCGGGGCAGGGGTTTGGCCGGTTCAGCCATGGACGTGCCGCATCGCCGGGCCGGCCGCCGCTCGCGCACCCACCCGCTGGTCCGCCGTGTGCATCCGCACTACCTTCACACGCTCATTCACCGTCCCGCGGCGCCCGCCGGTCCCCCACCGCGGATCCGCCACCGGCCGCCGCGCCGGCCGCATCCACGCGCCCGCAGCAGGAGCGTCTGCCATGTCGAGATCCGAACCGGACCGCCCGGAATCCGCGAGCGACGCCGCGATCCAACGGCTCGATGATGCGGAGGCCGCGGCCATCGAAACGCTCGTCGCCGCGTACGCGGAGCTCGACGTTTCCACGCCGCTTGCCCCACTCGCGAACGTGCCGGTCGACCTGGTGGCGAGTCTGTTCGAGGAGCCGGAACCGCTGCTCGAAGCGATGTGGACGCTCGCGCGGCGGCTGACCGGGCGGGTGATCGGGGCGGCGGATGCGGCGGATGATGAGGCGCTCGAGCGCGCCCGGCGCGCGGTCGACGAGGCCCGGATCGCGCTTGCCGGAAACGACGAGGCCGTGCCGTCGGCGCCCGACATCCGCGACATGCTGCTCCCCTACGTCGCGGAGCTGATCCGCGAGGTCGGGCTCGAAGCGTTCGACGCTTCCGTCGTCCTCGCGGCCGGCCGCGACGGTCGGTCGCACATGGCCTGGCATCCGGTGCCGGCGGAGACCGCGCTGGTCTGGCTTCAGGGTCGGCTCTTCGACCGCCTGGAAGCCTTCGCTCTCACCGATGGCCTGCTCCGACTCGAGCGCCGGGCGTCCCGCTGGATCTTCGACCGCTGGAGTCCGCCGCTCCGCTTCGGCGACCGGGAAGCCGTGGCGTTCACGCGCAACGTCCGCGAGCGGGAGTGGAGCCTCACCGAGCACGACACCCTGCGTTTCGGCCAGCCGGTCCTCCACGCGTTCTGCGACCGGCCGCTCTTCGACCTCGTGCCGGCGCGCCAGCAGCGGCTCGCCCGCGCGATGCGCGGCGCGGTCGCCGGCGTCTTCACGGTCGCGTCGCACGATGGCGACGACGTCGTGTTCGAGGGCCCGCTGGACCGACGCCGCTACCGCGTCCACGAGCACAACACCGACGCCCGGTACGAGGCCGGGTTCGTCGCGATCGGACGTCTGATCCCGCTGGGCGAGGGACGCTGGCTCCGCTCGCCGGGGATGCTGATCTTCAAGACCCCGGCCGCCGATGCCGCACACCAGTACGCCGAGACCTTCGAACGCGGACGCGGCGTGCCACCGACGATCCGCATGGAGGGGCTGATCGGCGCCGTCGCCGGCCGCCGAGACGTCCCGCGCGACGTCCCGCCCGCGGCATCGCCGGCCGAAGCGCTGGCGCTGCTCCAGACCATCCGGCAGACGCTCGAAGAACACGGCCTGGTCGAAGAAGTCGAGCCCGGCCAAGCGCCGCCCGAACTGCTTGCACCCGAGGGCGAGGAGCGCCGCTACTTCGGCTTCAGGGTCGACGACGAGATGGCCGCATGGATCGCCGCCCTGGCCGAACAGGCCCGGTCGGGCCGCGGACCCGGACGTCGCGGCGGCCGGCGCCCGGCACGCGTCAAGAAGCGCCGAGGGCGGAAGCGCTGAAGCCGCCGGGACCGGCGGACCGGCGGACTGGCGGACCGGCGGTCTGGCTGGAAAATGCAACAAACAGGCGGGCCAAGGCCGGTCCGTGTCGCGTTTTCGGCAAATATTCCGGCAATTGCGACACGACGCGGGTGTAGAGCGACTGCGTGCTGCATTTCCCCGAATATGTCTTGCGTTTGTGACACGAACGCTCCGCAAGCGCCCAAGTTGTTGCATTTTCGGTACGCGGGCGCTCATCCGGGGAGCCGCGACCAGCGACCAGCGCGACACCGCCGTCCTGGGCGGGCCGCGACGAGCGCGGGGCTGCCGTCCTGCGCGGGGCTGCCGTCCTGCGCGGGGCTGGGCCGGGTGCGGACCCGCGCAGCCGCTCGCTCCGCTCGGTTCGCGAGCGCGAACCACTCCGAAGTGACGCCCCAGCCCCAGCCCTACCCCAGCCCCAGCCCTCCCCTGGTACCCCCCTTGCCTCATGGACCAACGGTGGCGCGGGCGCCGGGACGCGGGGATCTCGAACGGCCACGGACCGTCCTCACGGGTCCCGTCCCGGCGTGAGACGTTCCGACAGACGCCCGAATGAAACGACGCGTTCGCTGGCTGCTCGCAGCCGTGCTGACACTCCTGCTCATGGTGGGCGTGGGCCGGGTGCTCTGGCTGCGCTGCGGGCTGCGGGGCTGTCCGTCGATCGAACGGCTGGACCGCTACGTGCCGGACAACGCGTCCCGGGTGCTGGACCGCAACGGCGTCGAGCTGGCGCGGCTCTATTCCGTGCACCGCGAGATCGTGCCGCTCCATTCGCTCCCCGAGTACGTGCCGCAGGCCTTCATCGCCATCGAGGACCAGCGCTTCCGCCAACATCACGGCATCGACTGGCGGCGAGCCCTGGGCGCGGCGTGGGCGAACCTGCGCTCGCTCGGCATCGAGCAGGGGTTCAGCACCATCACCATGCAGCTCGCCCGAAACGCGTTCCCCGACCGGCTGCCGTACACGGACCGGACCATCGGGCGCAAGCTCGCCGAGATGCGCGTCGCGACGTTGATCGAGGAGCGGTACACCAAGGACCAGATCCTCGGATTGTACCTGAACCACGTCTACTTCGGCAGCGGCGCCTGGGGAATCGCGGCGGCGGCGCACGAATACTTCCGCAAGCCGGCGTCCTCGCTGACACTCGCCGAGGCCGCGCTCCTCGCCGGGATGGTCACGGCGCCCAACGGCCTCAACCCCCGCACCCACCCCGACCTCGCCTACAAGCGCCGCTGGGTCGTGCTCCACGTCATGTGGCGCCAGGGGTTGATCACCGAGCAGGAGGCGAACGAGGCATCCGACGCACCCCTCATCACCGCCGAAGGCACCGCCCGGCCCGCCCACCTCGCACCCTACTTCGTCCAAGAGGTGCGCCATTTCATGGAGCGCGAGATCGGCGAGGCGATCTACACGGAGGGGTACACGATCCATACGACGCTCGACGCGGGCGTGCAGGGCGTGGCGGAGGCGGAGCTGCGCGCGGAGCTCGCGGCGGTCGAGGCTAGGGCTGGGGCTCGGGCTGGGGCTGGGGAACGCCCGGGCGGGGCGGGGGACGGGAAGAGTGGCCGGGAGCCCCTCCAGGGCGCGGTCATCGTGATGGATGCGCCGACGGGCGACGTCCTCGCCATGGTGGGTGGGCGGGATTTCTCGAAGTCTCGATTCAACCGCGCGCTCCGGGCACGACGGCAGGCGGCCAGCACGTTCAAGCCGTTCGTCTATGCGGCGGCGTTGGCGAACGGATACACGCCGGCGCACCGGCTGGATGACACGCCGATCCGGCGGGAGATGGGGGGTGGCCGGGTGTGGGCGCCGCGGAACTACGAGGGCCGGTACGCGGAGGCGATCAGTCTGCGGGATGCGCTGGTCGTCTCGAGCAACGTGGCGACGATCCGGCTGGCGGAGGCGGTGGGGCTGGACCGGGTGGCGGAGGTGGCGCGGAGGATGGGGCTGCGGGGGCCGTTTCCGCTGGTGCCGGCGCTGGCGCTGGGGACGGTGGATGTCACGCTGATCGAGTTGACGGCGGCGTACGCGGCGTTCGCGACGTTGGGCCGGCGGCCGGAGCCGCGGATCGTGACGCGTGTCGTGAACGGGGAGGGCCGGGTCGTCTGGCGGCGGGAGCCGCGGGTGACGGAGGTGCTCGATCCGGGGATCGCGTTCCTGATGACGGACATCATGCGGGACGTGGTCGAGCGCGGGACGGCGACGGCGGTGCGGGATGCGGGGTTTCGTGGGCCGGCGGCGGGGAAGACGGGGACATCGAACGATGCGACGGATTACTGGTTCATCGGATTCACGCCGAGCCGCGTCGCCGGGATCTGGATCGGGTACGACCTGCCGCGTCCGATCCTGCCGGGCATAGCGGCGGACGCGGTTGCGCCGGGTCTCTGGGGGCGGATCATGCGGCGGACCGTGCCGGTGGGCGAGCCGGAGTGGCAGCCGCCGTCGATGGTCGAGATGCGCCGTGTCGACGGTGCGGGTGGGGTCTACGGTCCGGATTGCACGCTGGACGGGTTGGCGGAGGACTCGATCCGGACGGAGTACTTCCTGGCGACGACGGCGCCGCGCGGGCCGTGCGGCGCGCCGATCCCGCCGCCGGCGCTGGCCGACAGCGGCGGTGTGCGTCCGGACAGTCTGGCGATCCCGGCGTCGGACCGGCCGGGCGGGCCGCGCTCGCCATGACGGGCGAATCGTCCCGCCCGCTGGTGCATCTGCTGCGCGCGGTCGCCGCGGCGGACCCGCCGGACGCCGCGGATTCGCTGCGGGTCCGGCGCGTGGTCGCGGATGCGCGTGAGGTCGAGCCCGGCGACCTCTTCATCGCGGTGCGCGGGCACCGCACGGACGGCCACTACTACGTGGCGGAGGCGGTGCGGCGCGGCGCGGTCGCGGTCGTCGTGGATCGCGACCCGGGATCCGCGACGGGCGTCCCGGTGATCCACGTCCCCGACACGCGCCGCGCGCTCGCCGAGCTGGCCGCGGCGTGGCACGAGCAGCCGGCGCGGCGGCTACGCGTGGTCGGGATCACGGGCACGTTCGGCAAGACCGGAACGCTGAACATGCTCGAAGCGATCCTGCACCACGCCGGCCTGCGCGCGGGCGTGATCGGCTCGGACTTCATCGGCGTGCGGCTGCCCGGTGCGCCCCACGAGCCGTCGCGCCTCACGACGCCGGACCCGCTCGCGCTGCACGAGACGCTCGCGCGCATGGTCGAACGCGGCGGTGAGGTCTGCATCATGGAGGTGACGAGCCAGGGGCTCGTCCAGGAGCGGGTCCACGGCCTCGAATTCGCGCTCGGCATCTTCACCTGCGTCGCGCCGCTCGAGCACGGCGACTACCACGGCTCGTTCCGGAGCTACATCGAGGCGAAGTCGCGCTTCTTCGAGCACCTGGCGCCCGGCGCGCCGCTCGTCTACCCCGCGGGCGAGCGGGTCGTCCGGACGCTGGTCGAGGGACTGGACGTCACGCCCGTCCGCTGCGGCGCGGGGCGCGGCGCGGGCGTACGGATCCGGCGGCGCGTCGTCGAGGCGGGGCAGACGCGCATGCTCGTTGAAGTCGCGCGCCCGCTCCGCACCATCGACGGGGGCACGGTCGAGCCGGTCCGGATCCCCGTCACGCTGCGGCTGCTCGGGCGCATGAACGCGCGCAACGCCGCGCTCGCCGCGACCGCCGCCCTCTGTCTGGGCGCGCCGCCCGAGTCCGTCCGCGACGGTCTCGCCGCCGTGCCGCCGCCGCCCCGCCGCCTCTCGCTCGAACGCCGCGGCCGGTTCCACCTGCTGGACGACACGGCGACGCACCCCGAGAGCCTGGGCGTGCTCTTCGAGGTGATCGGCGGGATCCGCCACCGCCGCCTGCACCTGGTCGCCGCGATCCGCGGCGGCCGTGGCCCCGAGTTCAACCGCCACTACGGCGCCGCCCTCGCGATCTGGAGCCGCAGGCGGCCCGTGTACGCGCTCACCGTGACCAGCAGCCGGGAAGCGGTGGACGACGCCGACCGGGTCCAGCCCGAGGAGCGCGACGCGTTCCTCGCCGAGCTGCGCGACGAGGCCATCGTCTACGCCCACCGCCAGCGCCTGGATGACGCGATCCGCCTCGCCCTCGGCCGCGTCGGCGATGGCGACCTCCTCGTCCTCATCGGGACCCAGGGGATGCACCCGGGCGCGGAACTCGTACGGAAATGGACGCAGGGATAGGGCTCCCCGCCCTCACCCCGCCCCGCCCAACACCCGCCGCGCCGCCGCGGCCGTGATCACGGCGTACGCGGCCGCGAGGCGCTCGTTGGCGTGGGCGCCGCCGGCCTCCGCGGGGATCGGGCCCAACTCCCGCAGGAGCGCGTCCGGGAGCTGCGCGGCTTGCGGGAGCGGCGGGCGCTGTTCCGATTCGGGGCCGGCGTTCCAGAAGTCGTCGAGCCGCGCCTCGAGCGGCGGATCCTCGTCGGCGTGCGGCGCGGCGGCGCCGGCACGTGGGGCCGGCGCGGGCGCGCGGGCGGATGACGTCGTCTTCCCGAGTCCCGCGGCGAGGGCGGATACGGCGGCGAGCGGGGACTCGGGCGCGCCCCGCGTCCTCTTCAATCGGCGCCGCCGCGCGTTGCGGTCACGCAGGCTCGGACTCGGCGTCCCGGCCGAAGCGCCGTCGCCGGTGGCGGCGCTTGCCTCGTCCGCCGCCCCATCGTGCGTGTCGCGCGCCGGCGCACCGCTCGCATCCCCTGCCCCATCGGCGGTCGCACCCGTTGCGGCGGCCGCATCCCCCGCGCCGCCGGCCGGCACGGCAGCCACCGCACCGTCCCACGCCCGCGCCATGCGCAGCGTGCGCAGCCGCGCGAGGAGCGTCGGCTTGTCGCGGCCGCGCAGGGCGAACATCAGGAACGGGTCGTTATCGAACGCCTCGCCCAGGATGTAGGCCGTGGCCGCGATGTGCTTGCACGGCTTCGCCCAATCGGGGCAGGAGCATTCGCTGTGGAGCTCGCCGGGGCGGGTCGGGAAGAGCGAGAGGTCGGCGGCGGCGAAGGCGTCCTCGATGTCGCGCGGCATCTCGCCCGCGAGCAGTGCGGCGAGGAAGATGGCCTGTGCGGCCATGGCCTCTTCGACGCGCCGCCACTGCGGCTCGGTGAGCGGCTGGACGACGATGCGGACGTCGTACGGCGCGGCGCGCGAACCCTGGACCCGCGCGGTGGCGAGGCCGGGCGCGACGTGGAGATCCATGACCTGGCCGGAGCGGGCGTAGGAGCGGCCGCGCCCGAGGCGGGCGCCGTCGGTCAGTGCTTCGAACGCCGTGATGAAGCGCTCGGCCCACCAGCTCTCGCCGATCCGGCCGCGCCGGCTCTTCGCCTTGATCCCGTCCTTCGCGGGGAGCCGCGGCCGGCTCTGCGGGAAGTCGTACCACCATCTGGGCATCGGGGCCTCCCTACTCCGCCACCGCATCGCGGGCGAGCGCGACGAGGGCTCGCAGCTCCGCGGTGGACAGTTCCGTCAACCACGCCTCGCCCGAGCCCACGATCCGCTCGGCGAGCGCCTTCTTTTCTTCGATCATCGCGTCGATCCGTTCCTCGATGGTGCCGGCGCAGACGAACTTGCGAACCTGTACGTCGCGGCGCTGGCCGATGCGGAACGCGCGGTCCGTGGCCTGGTCCTCGACCGCGGGGTTCCACCACCGGTCGAAGTGCACGACGTGGTTCGCGGCCGTGAGGTTGAGCCCCGTGCCGCCCGCCTTGAGCGAGAGCACGAAGATGCCCGGTCCGGTCTCCGCCTGGAATCGGGCGATCATCTCGTCGCGCGCCTTCTTGCTCGTCCCTCCGTGGAGGAAGAGGACGTCCCGCGCGAAGCGGTGCTGGAGGTGCGTGCGGAGCATCCGGCCCATCTCGGCGAACTGCGTGAAGACGAGTACGCGATCGCCGGCGGCGAGCGCCTCATCGAGCGTCTCTTCGAGGCGCGCGAGTTTGCCGGAGCGGCCCTCGAGCGCGGAGCGGTCCTGGAGGAGCTGCGCCGGGTGGTTGCAGACCTGCTTCAGCTTGAGGATCGTCGAGAGCACGAGCCCTTTGCGCTCGATCCCTTCGCTCGTCTCGATCTTTTCGAGCATCTCGTCGACCACGGCCTGGTAGAGCGTGGCCTGCTCGCGTGTCAGATTGCAGAAGACCTTGATCTCGATCTTCTCGGGCAGGTCGGAGATGATGCGGCGGTCGGTCTTGAGCCGGCGCAGGATGAACGGCGCGGTCAGCCGCTTGAGCTGCTCGGCGCGCGCGTCATCGCGGTACCGTTCGATCGGGGTGGAGAAGCGCGTCCGGAATTCCGTGGCGCCGCCGAGCAGCCCGGGGTTGAGGAACTCCATGATGGACCACAGCTCGGTGAGCCGGTTCTCGACGGGCGTGCCGGTGAGCGCGATCCGGCGCGGCGCCGTGAGGCTGCGCACGGCGCGTGTCTGCTTGGCCGCGGGGTTCTTGATGTTCTGCGCCTCATCCAGGACGACGCGGCCCCATTCGATGGCGGCCAGCTCATCGCGGTCGCGCGCGGCGAGGGCGTACGTCGTGATCACGAGGTCCGCGCTGCGCACCGCGCGCTCGAAGGCCTTGCCGCTCGGCCGCTCGGCGCCGTGATGCACGTGGACGCGGAGCGTCGGCGCGAAGCGGGCGGCCTCGCGTTGCCAGTTCCCGACCACGGACATGGGGCAGACCAGGAGCGTGGGTGCGAGGTCCGCCGCGGGCTCCTCGCGCTCCGCGAGCAGCAGAGCCAGGAGTTGGATCGTCTTGCCGAGTCCCATGTCATCGGCCAGGCAGGCGCCGAGGCCGAGTCGGTCCAGGAAGACGAGCCAGCCGAGGCCACGCGCCTGGTAGGGGCGCAGCTTGCCGTTGAACCCGGCGGGCGCGGCCGCCGGGCGGATGCACTCATCGTCCGCGGCATCCAGCAGTTCGTGCAGCCAGCCGTCGGTCTCGAGTTCCAGGACGGGGAGTCCGCCCGGCGCCGGGTCCACGCCGAGTCCGACGCGGAGCGCCTCGGCCGCGGTCAGCCGCGCCCCGTCCTCCCGGCCTTCGAGGATGGCGAGCGCGGCCTCGACCTCTTCGGGGCGCAACTCGATCCACTGGCCGCGCAGCCGGATGAGCGGCTGCTTGAGCCGCGCCAGGCGGCGCAGCTCGTCGGCCGTGAGCGCTTCGTCGCCCAGGGCGAGCCGCCACTCGTAGTCGCAGAGCGCGTCGAGGCCGAGATGCCCCGAAGACGACGTCGCCGCCGCCGGATCCCCGCTCGGCCGCGCGCGCAGGCGCAGCCCGAGTCGCGCACGCGGCTTGCGCCACCACGCCGGGACGAGCACGCCGAAACCGGCCGCTTCGAGCAGCGGCAGTCCCTCGGTCAGGAATCGGTGCGCCGTTGCGGTATCGAGTTCGAGGCCGGTCGGCGTGGCCGTGCGGAGCGCCGGTTCCAGCGCGGGGACCAGGCGCAACGCCCGGCCCAGGTCTTCGAGCAGCCGCTCCTGCGGATCATCCAGCCGGCGCTGTAGCACGCGCAGCGTGCGTCCCTCGCTCTTCCAGACGTCGGCCGCGGGGACCACGAGGCTGGGGTCGTCCGTCGCCTGGAGCAGGAATTCGAGGCGCCACGCCCGGGCCGGCTCCGGCGGCGCGGCCGCGCCGTTGCTCGCCGTAGTGGCTTCCGGCGCGGACAGCCGGAAGCAGGTCCGGAGTGCATGGCTGCCCCTCGTGGCAGGGCGCGCCCACGCGTCGAGCGCGGCGGCGACCGGGGCGAGGTCGGCGGCGCCGGCGCCGTTGATCCGACTCGTCGGCGCCGCGAGCGTGGGGATCCAGGCCTGCGCGGGCAAGCGGTCGAAGGCGCTCCGGTCACCGCGGCGGAGCACGTCCGGATGATCGGCGAGCGCATCGCGCGCGCACGCGTCGACGAGCGTGGCGAGCGCGAGGTCCACGAGGTCGCGCGCCGTGCGCCCCGCGCGCCGATCCGTACGGTCGGCTCGACAGACCGCGGGCATGCGCCGCGCCAGGTGATCGCGCCAGTCCGCGTCGCGATCGGTCGGCGCCGGCCGCCACACCGCGAGGAACGCGGCGCCGTCCCGCTCGATGGCCGGCACGAGCCGGCCCCGCGCCGCCAGCTCGACCGCGTGGCGCGCCACATCGCCCCAGTAACGGATGCTCTCCTCGAGCAGGATGCGCACGGAGAGCCCTTCATCGACGACGAACCCGCGGTCGGACGCCGCCAGGAGCAGTTCGAGCGCGGAATGCGCAGGCAGCGCCATCGCCTCGACGGTCCACGGCGCCAGCCCCGCGGGCACGACCGGCGGCGCCTCATCCTCCCGCACCAGCCGCGGCGAGGGCTGCGGCGCGTTCGCGGCGGAAGGGAGCAGCAGCGTCCGCACGACCGGCACCGCCGTGTCCTGCAAGCCCCGGCCGGCCGCGGCGCCGTACGAGATCCCCGCCTCCTCCAGCGCGCCATCGATCAGCTCGAGCACGCCATCGAGCACCGGCTCGGCGCACGCGAACGGGTGCGGACGGGGACGCGCTCCGGCCGAGCCGCCGCGCCGGCGCGTCCCGGCGCTCACGGGCAGCAACGCATCCTCGCCCCAGATGCAGAGCCCCGAGTCGGACGTCCAGAGGCCGTGCAGGACGATCATCCGCGTCGCCGCATCGATGTCGAGTGGAGTCCTTCGACCATTTCGCCCAGTTGCGGGAGCGCCCGTTCCGCGCCCGTGCGACGCGCGAGCACTGCGGCCAGCGGCACGCACGGCCCGACCCGGCGCATCGGCCGTCGGTCCGGCCCGCCGCAGCGCGCATTACGTCGCCGCGTGCATCGCACCGCAGGTGTGCCGGCACGCACCCGGCGCCTCACCCGCGGTCCGATGCGCCACGGGACGCACCCGACCAAGTTAGCGGAGTTCCGCCATATGGCTACCCCTGAAGGGCTGTACGGTTGCGGCGGCGACGGCGCCCACCGTCGCGTCTCTCCACCTCTCCAGTCCTCCGCCTCCGCGTGAATGAGAAGAATCCGCGCATCGAGACGTTTCTTCGTAAGACGCGCGGATCCGGGGCGCGAGCAGCCCGGTGCAGCCGTTCCCGGAGACCAGCGTTCGTCTCTCGTCACACTCGATCCGGCCGGCCGCGACAGGGGCGGCCGCCGGCGCGAGTTCGGTCATCTCGATGCAGTTGCTCGGCGCGAACGCGCGTGCCACGGAGCCGCGAAATGCGATCGACGAGGATCCCGAGGCAGCCGGCCCGCCACCCGCACGGTGGCGCACTCACCCGCTTCGCGGCGGCACTGCTCGCGCTGCCGCTCCTGCTCGTCGGCTGCGGAGCCGAACGCGAGGCGACGCCGCTCGAGCCCGGCGCGCCCGGCGCGCCCGCCGCGACGCCGGCCGGCGCACTGGTCTGTACCGCGGACGCCCGCGCCGGCACGCTTTCCTGTGCCACACCGGAGCCGGCGCTCGGCGCGGGGGCGCGAGGCGCGCTGACACTCGGCGGACAGAACGTCTACGTCCGGCTCGCCAGCACGAATGTCTGCTACGAGGAGGCGTGCTCCGGCGGCACGGACGGCAGCGGCATCTTCCAGGCCGATGTCACCGTCCAGAACCTGATCGGCCAGACGCTCGCCACCACGGACGGCGTGACCGGGCACCCGGACGGCGTACGGGTCTTCTTCGCCGAGGGGCCGGTCGTTACGAACACCATGGACGGCCAGCCCGGTACGGCGGAGGTGGCCAACGCGACCGGCGTGGCGACCTTCACCGGTACGAACCAGCCCTACCTCCAGTACGGCGGCAACGGCCCAAGCGGGCCGCGCAGCGATCTGGGCGCCGATGGGCTGCTCCTGCCCGACGAGACCAGTGCACCCCGGCTCTGGCAGTGGCAGCTCTCGCCGAACGTCCTCGAATTCACGTTCGCGGTCTACGTCTGGGGCGAGGTGCAGTATCCGGATGGGTGGATCGACGTGACGCCCGCGGTGGACACGCTGATCCCGGGCGATCCCGTGGACGGCACGGCCACGCTCACGGCGACGGTCCGCGACATGCTTGGCCGCACGCTCACCGGCGGCGCCGTCACCTGGACCAGCTCGGATCCGGCGGTCGCGACCGTCGCCGCGACGGATGCCACGACCGCCGAGGTCACCGCGGTCGCGCCGGGGACGGCAACGATCACGGCCACCGACGGCACGCGCTCCGGCACGACCACGGTCGTGGTCGGACCGGCGCTGCGCGATGATGATTACCCGGGGACCCTGATCGGCAACGTGGGGATCAACTCGGCCGACGCGCCCTTCAGCGTCTCGGACAACGACGCGTTCGTGGCGGGCGACACCATCGTCTTCGCCGGCTGGGGTGGGGCGCCGGACTCGACGGAGCACGGCGGTACGCTGGAGATGACCTCCTCCGGCACGGGGATGGGGCAGTTCTCCTACGAGCCGCCCACCGGCTTCACGGGCACCGACCGCTTCATCTACGTGGTGGGCGAGGACACCGCGACGGTCACACTGACCGTGGGTGGCGTGATCTGGTTCATCGACAACGGAACGGGCGCCTGCACGGCCGACTGCGACGGGCGACTGTCCCACCCGTTCCCGTCGCTCGTCGCATTCGCCGCGGTCAACGACGGCGCGCCGGGACACCCCGGGGCGAACCAGACCGTGTTCCTGTACAACCGCGGCGTCGCCGCCTACGGCGGCCAGGTCACGCTGCTCGACGGCCAGAAGCTGGTCGGCCAGGACGCCACGTCGGATCTCGCCACGATCGCCGGGCTCACCCCGCCGCCCGGGAGCGCGCCGCTCCCGGCCATGGAGCTCGGCGGGTCGACGACGACCATCACCGGCGGCGCCGCGGGCGCGATCGTACTCGGCGCCGACAACACGCTGCGCGGACTCGCCGTAGGCGCGATCGGCGGGACCGCGATCTCCGGGACCGACTTCGGCACGCTGACGCTCGGCGGCGACGTCCAGGTCAGCACCAGCGGCGGCACGGCGATCGACCTCTCGAACGGCGCCTTCAACGGCGCGTTCCGCCGCGTCTCCGCCAATGGCGGCACGGACGGCATCGTGCTCTCGCACACGACCGGCACCTTCGAGGTGACCGGGATCGCCGGCGCGTCCGGCTCGGGCGGCGTCATCCAGAACATCGCCGGCCCCGGCATCCGGCTCACCGACACGGGTCCCGTCTCGCTCTCCTGGGTGACCATCAGGGACAACAGCGGCTCCGCCGTCCTCGGCTCGGATGTGGCCGGATTCACGCTCCGGCACGGCACGGTTTCGGGGAACGGCACCGGGGCGGGCGACCGCACGCTCCTGTTCGTGGAACTCACCGGCACGGCGCGCATCGATACGACCGCGCTCACCGGGACCATCGCGGACATTCTCTCGCTCGGCAACACCGGCGGCACGCTCGACCTCCAGATCCACGGCAGCACGTTCACCGGCGGGGACACCCAGCGGGACGCCATCCGCATCCTGCTGGCCGGCACGGCCGATGTCGACCTGACGGCGACCGGCAACACCTTCACCGGCGACCTGTCCAAGCACGTGGAGTACCGGGCGGAACAGAGCGCCGGCGGGACCGTCACCCTCCGCGACAACGTGCTCGATGGGGCCCGGACGGATGGCATCCTCATCATCGCGGGCTCCGGGGAAATGGGTGAGGGCCCGTGGTCCGGCTCGGTCTCGTACGACGTCGATGACAACATCGTCACCAACACCGCCGGGTTCCCGATCAACGTGCACCTGGTGACGGCGACGACCGCCGCGAGCATGGTCGGCCGGATCCGCGACAACCGGATCGGTACCGACGCCGACCCATGCTCGTTACTGAAGGCCGGCCTCCAGGTCGCCGTGGGGCCGACTGAACCCGGCTACACGGTGGAACTCGCGGGCACGCACACCGCCGCGGTCACGGGCAACACCATCCGGGACTGTGCGGACGGCGGCATCCTCGCGCGCGCGGGGGACGGGGATGGCGTCCTGAACCTGACCGTGCAGGGGAACGACGTGATGGATCCGGGTGCCTCCGAGGGGTTCCGACTGCTCATGGGCGATGTCGAGTCGGTCACCGCGGACCACGACATCGTCTGCCTGGCGTTCGGGCACCCCACGGATACCGCGCTGAGGAACACACTGAACGACTTCTCGATCGTGCAGTCGAGCACTGCGATCGATGCGACGACGCTCCGACTGCCCGGGTTCGATCCGTCGACCGACGACGTCCTCGCGTATCTGACCAGCCGCAACGACGCGCAAGGCGGTGGCGCCGCGAGCGGCTTCCTGGCCCTGGACGGACTCCCGGAGGGCGTGACGTCCTGCCCGACCCCGGATTCGCCGTAGTGGGGCCGCGCCGCCGCCCATGGTTCACACGCACGAGGAGATCACGATGAGCGACCTACGCGAGTCCACCGTGCCGGATCCACGGGATGGCCCCGGCGCGCGCCGGCCGTGGACGCCGCCGCGGCTCGAAGTCCTGCGGCCATTGACGGAGTTGACGCTCCAGACCGGCGGCGCGATCCCCGGCCACGGCGATACGGGCGGCGGGACCGTGTTCTAGAGGGTTCACCCGCGGGTTCGGAGCCGCACGGCCGCTCGCCGCGACCGGTTCGCGGGCGCGTACGGCTCCGAAGTGACGCGACAGGCGCTCCGGCGCGCCCCGGCAGGGACCCGCCCCCTCCGGCCTACGGCCGATAGGTGACGTTCAATCCGCCGTAGAACTTGGCCTCGTACGGCCCCGGCACGAACACGTGCGGATTGGCATCCGGGCTGTCGAACTTGTGGTTCAGGAAGACCTGCGTGTAGTACAGACTCTCCCCGAGGTTCTGCCCGCCGACGAACGCATCGAAGTGGAGCCCGCCGCCGAGGTCGCGCGCATAGCCGATCTTCGCGTTCAGGACCGAGAAGCCCGGCGCCCAGTGCAAGTTGTCGTAGCTGACCGGGATGTCATCGGTGCGGTGATACGTGGCGTTCAGGTGGATGCCCGACTGCAACGCCGCGTCGATCCCCGCGTTGAACACGTGATCGGCCACGCCGACGACCTTCTTGTCCGAGTAGTCGCTGACGACTCCATCGTCGTTGTCGTCGGTCTGGAAGTCGTCGTAGGTGAAGTCCGAGTACGTGTACGAAACGAACGGCCGCACCATCGAGACGAACCCGGTCGGATCGTTCACCAGCGTGTACGCCGCCGCGAACTCGAGGCCGCGGTCGTCCTGATCGCCGGCGTTCACCGTGTAGCTGTACAGCACGTTCCCGTCGGTGTCGAAGACCGGCTGCGCGGTCAGTTTGTCCGTGACCTTCAGGTCGAACAGTGCCAACTCGTACGAGAGCCGGCCGCCCAGGAGGCTGCCCTTGGTCCCCACCTCGTACTGCGTCGCCCGCTCCGGCGTCAACGCCTCGTTCGGCTCCCCGGTGAACGGGATGATGGCGTCCGTTGCCGTGGGCGGCGAGTAGCCCTGGCTCACGCCCGCGTACACGGAGACGTTGGGATCGAGCAGCTTGAGCAACGCCAGACGCGGGGTCACCACCGGATCGAACGTCTTGCGCCCGGAGCCGTCCAGATGCTCCGGGTTGCCCGAGTTGGCCATCCGGTCGGTGATGGCGTATTCGATGAAGTTGACGCTGAGGCCCGCGGTGAGCGTGAAATCGGCCGGGAGCAGTGCATCCCACTCGGTGAAGAGCGTGGACTGCATGGTCGAGGTCGACAGATCGCTCCGGAGCGCGCCGAGTACGTTGTCCGTGAGTCCGTAGCCCTGGGCCACGCTGTTGGTCTCCTCGAACTCACCGCCCGAGACGCCGCGCAGCGGAACATTGCCGACGGTGACGTCGGTGTTGACCACGGCGCGGGCGCCGAACGTCTGGTTCGAGCTCGTATTGAGACCGACGGCGTACGCTTCGTCGCGCGTACCACCGGTGTAGAACGCCGTCGCGGCGGTCGCCACGTGGTCGTTGAACTGGTACCGGTGGGTCACGCCGGCCCGGAAGCTCTCGATGTCCTGGTGCGCATCGTTGTTGAGGTACCGGTCCTCGCCGGTGTTCTGCTTCTGCAGGAACTCCGTCATGTTGAGCTGGCCGGCGCGCTGTTCGCGCGAGTTCGCGTAGCTCACGAACGTCGAGATCGCCTGCGTCGCCGACGGCCGGAACTCGCCCAGGAACGTGGCGAAGTCCTTCTTCGAGGCGCTGTGGATCCGGTAGCTGTCATACGCCTGATGGCCGTACGAGAGCATCGTCGTCGCGGCGTCGCTCACGTGCGAGAAACGCGTGGTCGAGCGGAGCAGGCCATCGTCTCCGCCCATGGCCTCCTGCGTGATCGCCGTGCCGAGCTCGTGCGGCAACGCCGTGTTCAACTCGACCACGCCGCCGATGCCGCCGCCGTAGATGCTCGATGCCGGTCCGCGGATGACCCTGACGCTCCCCAGACTCGCGAAGTCGACGTCATCGAGGATCGTCTGCCCCTCGGCGTCCGTGACCGGAATGCCGTTGTAGTAGGCCTTGTAGCCGGAGCCGATGAAGTTCTTCGAGTCGTCGCCCGTGCCGTAGCCGCGGATCGTGATCGTGTGACCACCGGACATCGTGCGCGACTGCATCCGGATGCCGGGGGTGAAGTTGATGGCCTCCCGCAGGAAGATCCCGGAACCGCGCTGGAGCTCCTGCGGCGCGAGCGTCGTGATGGCTTGCGGCCGCTCGATCGTGGGACGCTCGGCGGGCGCCACGACGTCGATCGCCGACAGGAGCGCCACCTTCGGATTCAGCGCGACCTGGAGCACCGCGCCACAGCTCGTCACCACGCGTCGGGCGGGCTCGTAGCCGAACCTCTCGAAGGTGAGCGTCGTCGGGCCCGTACACGGGAGCGTGAACCGTCCGTTGCTGTCCGTCCGGGCCGTCGCGTTGCTGCTCGAATCGACGACGATCACCGCGTCGAGCCGCGCGTTCTCGGACTCGTCGAACACGGTGCCGGTGATGCGCGACTGTGCCGGCACGCGCCCCGCCAGCACGAGGACCGCGGGCAGGGCAAGGAGTAGAGAGTGCTTCATAAGCCAGGCCATCCGGTGAGTGTGAAGTGTGGTTCACGATAGGAATGTCGGCTTGGCATCGCAAGATCGTGGGGGAGCGGGATGGGAACTGCCGGGAACGGGAGCGGGAACGTTTACGTTTACGTTTACGGGATGGGGGGCGGCCGGGAGCGGGAGCGGGAGCGTTTACGGGATGGGAACGGCCGGGAGCGGCCGGGAGGGTGGGTGGCGGACGGGGGGAAGGCCCGGGTGGGATCGGCTGGTGTCGTGGGCGTGCGCGTTACTGCCGCGCCTCCGATCCCGATCCCGGCCCGATCCCGGCCCGATCCCGGCAGTTCGCGGCGGTCGTCTCGAATCGCACGCGGTCCGCCCGAATCGGGTGTCGGGAGGCGTCAATCGCAGCCCACCGCCGCGCCGGGGGCGAGCAGGCGGTAGTTCTCGCGGCGGAGCCGTGCGCCCGCGGCCTCGAAGTATTCGACCCAGAAGTCGCGCACGGCCGTGCCCGCCCGCGTCGTCGCATCCGCGCCGACCACGACGACGCACGCGCCGCGCAGGTTCGGGAGCACTCCGGCCGCCCGCTGGCGCGTGATCCAATCCGCGGGCGGCATGCGCCGCAGGCGCTCCATCTCGATGTTCCCGTCCGACTGGAGCATGTCCGAGAGCAGGACCAGCACGGTCCGGCGGCCGCCGCCGTCCCGCGCGTACTCGGCGGCAATGTGCAGCGTGGCGAAGAGATCGGTGTGCAGCGCCTTGCCGGCGCTCGCGGAGTCGAAGAAGGCGCGCGCGACGGAACGCGCGGCGTCGCGTGCGCCTTCGAGCCGCGTCCGGTCGCGCATCGAGATGTGGCCCGGATCCGGCAGGCGCGGGAAGGTGTCGGCCCAGCGGCGAGCGGCCTCGCGCACGCCGGCGCGGTGGACTTCGAGGAGCACGATCCGGTCGCCGAAGCCGAGCCGCTCGACCAGGCCGTCGAGGAAGCGCCGCGACTCGGCCAGCATCGCGGGCGTCTGGCTGGCCGAGAGGTCGAGCAGGACAATAACCTGCCGCGGCGTGGCGGCCGCCGTCGGCGCCGCGCCGGTATCGGCGGCGCCGGCGGCCGGCGTGGCGGCCGGATCCTCGCCCGGACCGGAGCCGCACGCGGCGAGCAGCGCGACCGCGAGCGTGAACCGCCTCACGCCGCCTCCAGTGCAGTCCCTTCGCGCGGCGGCGCATCGAGCGCGGCGAGCTCGGCTTCGAGGCGTTCGAGCTCGGCCTGACAGCGGAGCAGCACATCCGGGACGGGGAGCGGCGCATCGGCATCGGCGGCGACCAGCGCCACGACCGGCTCGCGGCGGAATGCGGCGATGTTCACCGGATCGATCCCGCGCAGCCGCGCGTTCTCGGCGCGGAACAGCGAGACCACCCCGCGCAGCCGATCCGCCTTCGCCTCCCAGCCGCGCAGCGGACGCGCGTCGACCAGCCGCTGCGCATGCGTCAGCGACGCGATCACGCGGCCGCACGCGTCGCGGAACGCGTCCCGCTCATCGCCGGCCCGCGCGCGCAGCGCCTCGACGCGCTCTTCGAGCGCGATCACGCGGGGATCCGCCACTCGCCCGTCCGTGATGCGGTCCTGCTTGACCAGATACGACGCGAGCGCCGCCGCCAGCGCGAGCACCAGGTTGAGGAGCAGGATCGGCCCGTTCATCGCCGCGATCCCGGATGCGTATTCGAGCTTCCGCTCGCGGTCGGCCAGGACGGCGCGCGCAGCCGGGAGCTGCGATTCCGCCGCGGCAATGGCATCGAGGTCGCCCGACCCACGCGCCTGCGCCAGCGCCTGCTCGAGCCGCGTCACCTGCGCCGCCGCCTCACCGTGACGTTCGCGCGCCGCCTGCTCGATCCGCTCGCGCGCCACGAACAGAAACGTGATCACCGCGCCGGCCGCGAGAATGCCCACCACCCCCGGGAAGAACCACTGCCGCCGGTGCGCGCGGATCCCCGCCCGCGCGGCCGGCAGGTCCTCCTCCCGCAACGCCGAGAGCCGCCGCGCCGACTCGCCGAAGACGTGCGCCGAGAAGACCAGGAACGCGATCACGCCCAGCGCGAGCAGCGTGATGTCCGGCGCGTACAGCAGCCGCGCACCCACCCGGTACGCGCCCGCCCACACGCCGTAGCGCTCCGATCGCGCCGTCAGATCCTCCCACAGCAACGCCTCCCCCGCCTCGTGCGGGACCAGCTCATGAAAGATCGGGATGTTCGTCACCAGGTCCACGGCCATGAGCAGCGCGATCAGCGCCCAGAAGCCGCGGCGCGAGAGGAAGCGCGGAAAACCGTAGGCGAGCGTCGGCCGATCTTCCCGGGCCGTCCAACGCGCGCGATCGAGCGCGATCTCCGCCTCGGCCGTATCACGCAACGTGCGACGCAGCGCCGCGAGATGGATCCGCATGGCGAGGAGATCGCCCGCGGCGGAGCGGAGCGCATCGTGCACGGCGTCCTCGATGCGCGTGCGGACCCGCTCCGCCCACCGCCGGAACAGCTCGGCGCAGCGGCGCTCGAGCGCGACCTCGACGGCCAACGCCTCGTCCGCGACCTCGAGACGCGGCAGCCCGGCCGCGGCCCACGCCGCGGCCTCCTCGCGCGCGTGATGCTCGAGGGCCGCGAGTTCGTGGGCGAACCAGGCGTCCGTCGCGCGGGTGATGGCGTGTAGACCGTGTTCGGATGCGTCGGCGTCGAGGTCGATGACGGCCGGGCCCGTGCCGACCGTGCCGTCGGCACCGGGTCCAGCCGTGGCGTCCGCCCCGGAAACATTGACCATGTCCGCGGCGCCCGTGCCGCCGGCCCCGCCGGGTGCCCGAGCCGACGCCGCACGCCCCGGCGTCGCCCGCCCCGGTGCAGAGGCGCCGGAGGACGCTCGCACGACCTCCTCACCGCCCACCGACAGGGCACCCGACCGCCGCCGGAAGCGGTCCACGAGTCCGCGCAACCTGAAGATACGCATCCGGTCTCCGATCCAACGGGACCCCGGACCGCCGTCCGCACGCGACGGCGGCGGCCGTACCCGGCGCGCCCGTTCCACCGGCCGCAGGACCGGATGCCGGCCACGGACGCACCCACGACGTCCGGGCGGGGCGCGGCGCGCCGCACTCCGAAACGGCCGGGGCGCACGTCGCGTGCCGGGGCGGTGGGGGTGGGGATGGAGGTGGTGGAGCCGGACGTCCGGCGGGGCCCGGTCGCGTGGACCGGCGCCGGCGGCGCCGATCCACGCCCGCGCTACCGCGCTACCGCGCCACCGCCACCGGCTGGCGCGCCCGCCCCGAGGTCCGATCGATGAACGCGGCGATGTCCCGCTTCAGCTTGGCGAGCGATGCCTCGTGCAGGTACATCATGTGGCCGGCCTCGTAGCGGGCTTCGTGGACGCGCGCGCGGATCTCCTCGGGCACGCCGAGCTGGTCCATGGTCCACTCGGCCGCGAAGTACGGCGTAGCCAGGTCGTAGATTCCGCTGACCAGCAGCACTTCGAGGTGCGTATTGAGTTCGAGCGCCTGCGCCAGGTCGACGGCGACGTTGGTATAGCCCGGCCAGCCGCGGCTGTTGCCGTGCGACCAGTCCCACGGCCGGACGTTGCCGCTGATCGTGTACTGCCGGTCGGGCGGGAAGTTCAGCTCGTTGTGGAGGTACGTGTTGAAGGCGGAGGTGTACGCGGAGCTGACCGCCGCCGACTGCGGGTCGTACGGCGCACGCTCTCCCAGCAGGTCGCCCGTGGGACCGGTGAAGCGGGCATCCAGCCGCCCGATGACCAGGCCGTGCTCGCGCATCAGCTCCTTCTCGAACTGGCTGGCGTCGACCCGCAGGTCGGCCTTGTCCAGGTAGTCCTTGCTGAGTCCGGTGTAGCGGTGCAGTTGGTCCAGGATCCGCTCGCGCACCGCGGGATCGAGCGCGGCCCCGGCGAGCAACGCCTGGGCGTAGTCGGTGACGGCGAAGTGCTCGACCTCCGCGAGCAACGGCTCGAGCTCCGCCGGCTGCTCCGGGAGCGCGTGGTGGTACCAGGCCACCGCCGTGTACGACGGCAGGTACAGGATGTAGGGCATCAGGTTGCCCGGATTGAACGAGATCGTCTGGAAGTCCAGCACGGACGAGACGAGGACGACGCCGTTGAAGTCCATGTTGTTACGGCTCTGGAGCACGTTCACCAGCGCCGCCGAGCGCGTCGTGCCGTAGCTCTCGCCCATCAGATAGCGCGGCGAATTCCAGCGATTGTTCTCGCTCAGGTAGCGCCGCACGAACTGCGCGAGCGACCGCGCATCCTGGTCCACGCCCCAGAAGTCCTTGCCTTCGCCCTTGCCGATCGCCCGGCTGAAACCCGTGCCGACCGGGTCGATGAACACCAGGTCCGTCCGGTCCAGCGGGCTGTACTCGTTGTCCACCAGGTCGTACGGCGGCGGCGGCGCGTGCGCGGCATCCGGCGTCGGCACCCGCCGCGGACCGAACGCACCCATGTGCACCCACACGGAGGCCGAACCCGGGCCGCCGTTGTACGCGAACGTGATCGGCCGCGTGCTCGGGTCGGCGACGCCGCGCTTCGTGTACGCCGTGTAGAACACGCTCGCGATCGGCTCGCCGTCGTCGTTCTCCAGGATGATGTTGCCGACCGTGGCGTCGTATTCGATCTGCTTGCCGCCGATCGTCGCCGTGTGCCGCGTGACGACGTGCACGCGCTCCGGCTCGGGCGTGGCAGAACGGGCCGTCGCCTCGGCGGAGCGGGCCCTCGCCTCGGCCGCGTCCTGCTGTGCACTGGCGAGCGTCGGCACCGCGAGCGCCGACGCCGCGAGGATGAGAATCGCGCGGGTGGTCTTCATGGTCCGTCAGGGTTGTCGTGGAAACGGAAAACGGGTCACATTGCAACGTAGGCGACGACGCGGCGTTTGTCCACCGGGGCGCTCATCCACCGTGGCCGCCTGATCATCCGACGATCACGATCGCCAGGTCACAGCGCCCTTCGATCCCGATCCTGATAAAGAAACTCGCGCGCGTGCGCGAGCGGGCGTATCATGCTCCAGGGTTCGCGCACAGCGCGGGTGGAGAACTCATCCCGATCTCCATCCCCAGGGTCCACGGCCGGGGAGACTCCTGACGCGAAGCGTTCCGCCGAGATCGATATGGGACAATCACGGGATGCCGGGCCCATCCGGCTCGTCCTCCTGACGATGCTCATGGCGGTGGGCGCGCCGGCTACGGCCCCGGCGCAGACGGTCACGACCATCGATTCCGTGCCCGACTGCGCAACGTGCCGCATCGAGTTCGGGCAGCCGATCGAACTCCGCGGCGAGTTCGAGGACGCATCGGTGCTGGGCTCGCCGGCCTCCGTCCAGGTCGCCGCGGACGGACGGATCTACGTGGTCTACAACACCGACCGCACCTCGATCCGCGTCTACGCGCCCGATGGCTCGTATACCGGAAGAATCGGTAGAGAGGGGGAGGGTCCGGGCGAGTTCCGGTGGATCCGGTACATACGAGTCGACGGGGATGTGATCCACGCCTTTGATTGGCACCAGCTCCGCATGACCGACATCGATCGGCGCACGGGCGCCGTGATCCGTACCGTGTTGCTGCCGGACCACTGGCGGTCCCTCTCGCTGGCCGACGGACGCACGGTCCTCGGCGGGGCGGTCAAGACCCGGCAGGCGATCGGCCAACCGTTGCACATGTTCGACGCGGAGGGGACGTGGCAGCGCTCGTTCGGCGTCGACGAACCCGCGTTCCGGCCCCGCCTTGAGCCACTCTTCAATCGATATCTCGCCGCGGCCGGCCCGTCCATGTTCTGGGCGGCGCCCGTGAACGAGTACCGCATCGAGTTGTGGCATGCGGATGGGCGATTGCTCCGCACGCTCGTGCTCGAACGGGAGTGGTTCGAACGCTGGACCCAATATCCCATGCCCTCACGCGATACGCCCCCGGCTACGCGCCTGTGGGGCCTCACCATGGGCCCGCGGGGCTACCTCTGGACGCTGTTCACCGCCGCGGCCGAGGATTGGGCCGACGCCATGGAGGACATCACGACCAACCGCGAGGGCGGGCCGCGCCTGGTCCTGAAAGAAGGTGCGAACTACATGGTGAACATCCTGGAAGCGATCGACCCCGAGGACGGCACGCTGCTGGCGCGACTCCGGTTCGAAGAAAACCCGGGCATCTTCAGTTTCGCCGGTCCGAACCCGGTGGTGAAGATCTGGCACGATTCGAACGATCTGCCGAGGCTCCAGGTCGTCCCGGTGCACCTGGTCGGCCTCCCGGATACGATGCCGGACGGCGGGACGGGCACCCGTTAGTACGACAACGTCGGTTCCGCCTCCTCGGCTCCCACCCCGGGTGTCCAGCGCCCCACGCCCCCCTCCTTGACACGGCCACGCGCCCGTGCTACAACAAAGCCGCGGGTGCTGGAATTTCAGCATCCGGCGGGCCGTGCATTGGCCGCGACGGCCCGGCCGGGGTCGACGACCGAAACCGACATGCTCGCCGGCATCGTACGGGGGCGGCATCGGGTATGGCAAACCTGTTCGCGTGAGGGCATCCATGGGTATGGAAGGCTGGCTCCACGACCTGCGCTACGCGCTGCGCACGCTGCGCCGCACCCCCGGCTTCACGATGGTCGCGGTGCTCACGCTGGCGCTCGGGATCGGTGCGAACACGGCGATCTTCAGTGTGATCGATGGCGTGCTGCTGCGGCCGGTGCCGTTCGCGGATGCGGACCGTCTCATGATGGTATGGGAGACGGACCGGAACAGCGGCACGACGCGCGAGCCGGCATCGGTTCCGGATTACCTGGATTTCGGCGAGCGAAGCACACGCTTCGAGCGGCTCGCCGCGTTCGCGGGCACGGAGCTGAACCTCACGCCGGACGACGGCGCGCCGCTGCGGCTGACGGCGCTGGCGGTGACGCACGAGTTCCTGCCGCTGGTCGGGATCGAGCCGCGCATCGGGCGCTCGTTCACGGCGGCGGAGGATGCGCCGGGCGGCCCGCATGCGGTCCTGATTTCCGAGGACCTGTGGGCGCGGTTGTTCGCGCGGGATCCGGGCGTGGTCGGGCGGACGTTGCGTCTCGACGACGTCGTGTACACGGTCATCGGCGTGCTCCCCTCGGGCGCGGACTTCGGCACGCTCCAGGTGCTGGGTGCGGCCGCGTACGGCCGTTCCTTCGCGGACCGCGGCACGGCGACGGGCGTCGACGTCTGGGTGCCGCTCCAGCCGGACCCCGAGTCGTTGCCGCGCTCGACGCACCCGATCTTCGTGCTCGGGCGCCTCGCGGCCGGCGCGAGCGTCGCGGCCGCGCAGCAGGAGCTGGGCGCAATCGCCGCGGAGCTCGAGGCGACGTACCCGGTGAACGACGGCCGGGGCGTGTTCATCGAGCCGCTCACGGACGTGGTGTTCGGTCCCGTGCGGCCGGCGCTCGTGGTCCTGCTCGGCGCGGTCGCGCTGGTGCTGCTCGTGGCGTGCGTCAACGTGGCGAACCTGCTGCTCGCGCGCGGCACGACCCGTGTGCGCGAGGTCGCGGTCCGGACCGCGCTCGGCGCGGGCGCCGGCCGCCTCGGACGGCAGTTTCTGGTCGAGAGCGTGGTCCTCACGCTGGTGGCGGCCGCGGCCGGCGTCGGACTGGCGTTCGCCGGCCTCGAGCTGCTGCTCGCGCTCGCGCCCGCGGACATCCCGCGCCTGCCCGACGTGGGGATCGACGCGCGGGTGCTCGTCGCGACACTCGTCGTCTCCGTGCTCGTCGGGATCGCGTTCGGCGCGGTGCCCACGCTCCAGGCGCGGCGCATCGACGTGCAGTCCGCGCTGAAAGGCGCGGGCCGCGGCGCATCGGCGGGTCGGGAGCGGCGTCGCCTGCGCTCCGCGCTCGTCGTCGCCGAACTGGCGCTGGCCGTGGTGCTGGTCGCCGGCGCGGGGCTGCTGATCCGCAGCTTCTGGCGGCTCCAGCAGGTAGATACCGGGTTCCGCGCCGAGGGCGTGCTCAAGGCCGAGTTCCAGCTCCCGACGAGCCGCTACGCCGCGGGCTCCCCGGGCTGGCCGGACTTCCCCGAAATGCGCCGCTTCAACGGCGACCTGCTGCGCCGCGTCCGCGCACTGCCGGGTGTCGAGAGCGCCGCGATCGCGGGCAACCACCCGCTCGACGCGGGCTTCACGAACTCCTTCGTCGTCGTGGGCCGTGAGGCCGAAGCGAAGAACTGGCCGGAAATTTCGATCCGCCGCGTCGGCGCCGGCTACTTCGAGACCGTCGGGCTGCCGCTCCTGAGCGGTCGCACGCTCCGCGACTCCGACGACGCCTTCGCCACACCCGTCCTCATCATCAACCAGACGGCCGCGCGACGGTTCTTCGCCGATCGAGATCCGCTCGGCCAGCAGATCGCGTTCTGGGGCGCCGCACGGACGATCGTCGGCGTCGTCGCCGACGAGCACGTCCACGGCCTCGCCCGCCCCGCCCCACCCGCCGCGTACGCGCCGTTCGCCCAGGTGTCACGGCCCGGCGCCGAGGTGCTCCTCCTCCGCACGAACGGCGACCCCGCCGCGCTCGCACCGGCCGTCCGCCGCATTGTCCGCGAACTCGATCCCGCACTCGCCGTCTACGGCGTCGAGCCGCTCGCCGAAACCGTCTCGCGCTCGATCGGCCAACAGCGCTTCACCATGGCCCTGCTCGCCGCCTTCGCCGCGCTCGCCATCGCGCTCGCCGTCATCGGCGTCCACGGCGTCCTCAGCTACACGGTGTCACGACGCACCCCGGAGATCGGCATCCGCATGGCGCTCGGCGCGTCACACGGCAACGTCGTGGGGCTGGTGGTGGGGGAGGGGCTGCGCCTCGCGCTCGTCGGACTCGCGCTCGGCATCGCCGGCGCACTCGCCGCGAGCCGGCTCCTCCGGAGCCTCCTCTTCGGCGTGACAGCGACGGACCCGGCCACCTTCGCGGCCGTGGCCGCCGCCATCCTCGCCGCCGGCGCACTCGCGAGTTGGATCCCCGCGCGACGAGCCGCGCGCGTGGACCCGATGGCGGCGCTCAGGAACGAATAGCGGACCCGGGAACAGGCGGACGTGGAATAGGCGGACCCGTGGACCCGTGGAATAGGCGGACCTGGTTTTACTTTTTCGATTCGTCTCGGATCGACAGAGCGTTGGCTGATGCCGAAATCCGACGCCCGATATGCCTTGTACCGAACACGCGGACCTGGTCTTACCTTTTCGATTCGTCTCGCATCGGATCGACCGGGCGCTGGCTGATGCCCAAATCCGCCGCCCGCACATCCCCTTTACTGCCGCTGCATCCGATCAATGCATAGCTGGAGCGGCCATGATGGTGATCCTGTGGGACGAATCGAAAAAGTAAAACCAGGTCCGCGGGTGCGGGAAAAAGTAAAACCTGGTCCGCGGGTGCGGGTCAGTTGCCGTCCAGGTCCGGCTGACAGAGCAGGACGTACTCGTGGTGGCATGCACCCGTGTCGTCGCACACGAGCACCTTCACCTTCGTGCACCCGGAGGGCGGCAGGGGCGTCGGCGGCAGGGGCGTGGGTGTCAGCGTGTACGCGCTGCCCAGGCCGATGACCGCGACGGCGAGTAGATTGAGAGTCCGGAGCCTCATGACGACCTCCCGAGAGAAGGAATACGGATGAAAACGCCCGGCGCACCGCGGGTACGCGGTTCGAATCCGATCGGGGCGCCATCGCCCTGGAAGGCGGAAGGACGGATACTCGGTCCATGCGACCCGTTGGTGGATGGGAGCGCGCACGGAAGCGGGGCGTACGGGGTCGTGCTCGACCCGCGCACCCTATGGATGAAGCGGCGCCGACGCGAGCGCAAGGCTCTCGATGCGAGCGCGGCAGGAACGGCCTTGCAGTACCGGACGGCGAGGGCACGGCGCATCGCCGCCGCGTAACGCCTGCTCCGCAGAGGTGCGGATCGGCGACCGCCTCCGGCCGAAACCAACGGGAGACGACGACCCGTACAACGGCGAACGACCATGGAAACATTGCTCCGCGATCTCCGTTACGCGCTCCGCACCCTGCGCCGCACCCCCGGCTTCACCGCGGTCGCCGTGCTCACGCTCGCGCTCGGCATCGGCGCGAACTCCGCGATCTTCAGCGTGGTCAACGCCGTTCTGCTGAAGCCGCTCGAGTACCGCGAACCGGAGCGGCTGGCCTTCGTCTACAGCCGGTTCCCGACGCTCGGCTTCGACCAGTTCTGGATCTCGCCGCCGGAGTACCGGGACCTGCAGCAGCGCGCGCGCTCGTTTTCGGAGATCGGTGCCTGGCGCACCACCTCGGTGAGTCTCTCGGGGATCGATGAGCCGGTGCGCGTGACGGCCGCGATCGCGACCGCGGAGCTGTTCACGACGCTGGGCGTCCCCGCGCGGTTCGGGCGCGCGTTCACCCACGAGGAGGACGCACCGGGCGTCGCGCCGGTGGTCGTGATCTCGAGCCGGCTCTGGCGGAGCGTCTTCGGCGGCGACCCGGGCATCGTGGGCCGGCGCATCGAGGTGAACGGCGAGCCGAGCACGGTCGTCGGCGTCATGCCGAACGGCTTCGACATCGAGGAGGCCGGCGTAGACGTCTGGGCGCCGGTCGGGCTGCCCGAGCACCCGACGAACCACGGGTCGCACTACCTGAACCTGGTCGGCCGGCTGGCGCCGGACGTCACGTTCGAGCAGGCGCGCAGCGAGATGGACGTGCTGCTCGGGAGCTGGCGCGAAGTAAGCGCGAGCGGGCACGTGCCGAACGATTCGACGCACCCGATCGTGATCGAGCCACTCCGCGACGAAGTGGTCGGCGACGTCCGCCCGGCGCTCCTCATCCTGCTGGGCGCGGTCGGCTTCGTCCTCCTCATTGCCTGCGCGAACGTGGCGAACCTGCTGCTGGCGCGGGCCGAGGGACGGCAGAAGGAGATCGCCGTGCGCGCGGCCATGGGCGCGGGCCGCCGCCGGCTGCTGCGCCAGTTCCTCACGGAGAGCGTGGTGCTCGCGGCGGTCGGTGGCGCGGTCGGGCTGCTCCTCGGCCACTGGGGACTGCGAGCGCTGCTCGCCACCAGCCCGGACAGCATCCCGCGCGCCGACTCGCTCGGCCTCGACCTGTCGGTGCTGCTCTTCACCCTCGGCGTGGCCCTGCTGACCGGCGTGCTCTTCGGCCTCGCGCCGCTGCTGCACCTCACGCAGCGCGCGATGGGCGCGGCGCTCAAGGACGGCGGCCAGCGGTCGACCGCAGCCGCGGGGCGGCAGCGCCTGCGCCGCGTCCTCGTGGTCTCCGAGGTGGCGCTCGCCGTCGTGCTCGTCGTCGGCTCGGGGCTGCTGCTCCGCAGCCTCGCGGCGCTCCAAGAGGTCGATCCGGGCTTCGAGCCGGAAGGGCTGCTCACCTTCGAGATCTCGCTGCCGCAGGCCCGCTACGGGGAGCCGACGGCTCGAGCCGCGTTCCTCGCCCGGCTGGTCGACCGCCTCGAAGCGATCCCCGGAATCGACGGCGCCGCCGCGATGTCCGGCCTCCCGCCCGTCCGCGAGGTCAACGCCAATGACACCGAGTTCGAAGGAAAGCAGCCCACGCCGGGCGGCCCCGCGCACAACGTCGACTACTACCAGACCGTCGGCGGCAAGTACTTCGAGACCATGGGGATCCCGATGGTCGCGGGGCGGCCGTTCAACGCCGGCGACGACGGCGCGGCGACCCCCGTCGCCATCATCAACGAGACGCTCGCCCGCGTCTTCTACCCCGACGAGAATCCGCTCGGCCAGCGCATCCGCCCCTGCTGCGGCGATGAGGTCCCGTGGCTGACGATCGTCGGCATCGCGCGCGACGTGAAGCAGGGCGGGCTCTCCGAAGAGACCGGGACCGAGTTGTACTTGCACTATCCACAGGTGGCGGCGATCGGCTTCGCGCCACAGACCATGAATCTGGTGATCCGGACGGAGGTGCCTCCCCTGTCCCTCGCCGCCGAGGCGCGCCGCGCCGTGCGCACGCTGGACGCGTCGCTCCCCGTCGCACACCTCCAGACCATGGAGGCGAACCTGGCCGGCTCGGTCGACCGGCCACGGTTCCTGGCACTGCTCCTGACCATCTTCGCGGGCGTCGCGCTCGCGCTCGCCGCCGTCGGGACCTACGGCGTGCTCTCCTACTCCGTCGCCGAGCGCAACAAGGAGATCGGGATCCGTATGGCGCTCGGCGCCGAGGCCGGGAGCGTGCGCTTCATGGTCCTCCGCGATGGCCTCGCGGTGGCCGGCCTCGGACTCGCGCTCGGGCTGGCCGGCGCGCTCGCACTGACGCGCCTGCTCTCCGCGCTGCTCTTCGGGATCAACAGCGCGGACGCCACGACCTATGTCGCGGCATCCGGCGTGCTCGCCGCCGTCGCGCTCGCCGCATGCTGGATCCCGGCCCGCCGCGCCACCCGCGTCGACCCCATGGTCGCGCTGCGGTACGAATAGGCGGGAGTCGGTTTTACTTTTCGATTCATCGCAGATCGGCAGGGCGTTGGCTGATACTGACATCGATGGGCAGGAAGCCGGGCCGGCGGACCGACGCTCGATCGTGAGCCGCTCAAGACCCTTCGGCGACTGTCGGCTCGTAGGTGAAGCGGAGTCACGATGCGGGCTGGACCGCGTGGACGCCCGCTCCTCGCAACGCCGGCTGGCGCCCTTCACCCCTGAGCCGACTTTTCAATACCATAGACCCGGACGTGTTCCACGCCGACTTCGTCCGTCCACACTCCGAGCAGCCAATCCCCACCGACTTCGTATATGTCGAAGTCTAGCGGGGTAGCCACCGTTCCGAGCATGCGTCCCCGCGGATCGAAAACGGTCCAACGCGGCTGCATCTCCCCCGGTCGCCGAGACTCTTTCACCCAAAGATTGCCTTCCAAATCGACCAGCAAGCCGTCATAAGCGGGGATGACATCAGGGAACGGCATCTTGGAAAGCGCAACGGATTTCATTTGCCTTAGCAAATCGCTCGCAGGCTTTGCGAGTTCATATTCCTTGTACTGTTTGACATCATCCGCTGAGAGTTGGCGAGGAACGTAGCGGGCACGGATAATTTCCGACAACTCTCCCGTCAGCGAAACAACCGCGATCTCGTATGCTTCGCTATTTCCTATATAGAGCCGATCTTGATGCACCGCCACGAAGGTCTTGGGCGCGAATGGAACGTTCATCCGCATCACCCACGGTCGGCCGTCGCTATTGACAATCACGATCTCCGTGTCGGCAGGGTACGTGCCCATTGTGCCCATCACCTCTCCATTCGAATCCACGCGCACGTACCGTACTGTATCACGCCTAACACTCGTTCCAGCAGAGAAGACCTGCGAACGGCCGGGACTTACGAGGAGTGATCCGTCGGCGAACATTCCCCGTGCTGCGGGGATCGCCCCATCGATTGGGTCGAGTGAAGCACTACGTATGAACTCACCGTCGATCGAGAACATGGACAGTCGCGCATGCTGAGAATCGTAAACGATAATGGACCCATCAGGAAGCTGTCCGACCCACGCAGGATCCTGGAACTCTCCCGGACCGTCACCTTTCCCGCCGAACGAGATGATGTGCTTCCCCGCTTCATCGTAGATCCGAAGTTCTTTGCTGGCGCCATCGGCCACCAGTATATTTCCATTGGCGAGTCGCATGAGGTCTTTCACACCGTCAAAGAGGTATTGCGGCGCACCTGTGCGTTCGCCAATATCTATCGTGGGTGTGTCGGAAATGGACCAATTCTCAGTGTCCGTCCATTGAGGCGCGTGGTTTTCGACGATGGACACTCCGGCACTATCACGGAAGATGACCTTCGACTGGCGAATGTTATCCGTACCACATCCCGCCAATAGCGAAATGAACAGTATTCCGGCACTTGCCGATGAGCCACCAAGGAATGCCATGTTCACGCTCCTCGTATTCCCCAACAGCCGTGTGGGCCGGATGGCGGATCCAAGAGTCTGGAGCCTGTTATGAACTGCCGAGCCGGGTGCGGGTCCCTAACAGGCTCCAACCTACCGGCGCTCCGATCCAATATGTCGGATTCGAGGGTGGCGAAGAAGCTCTCGCACATGGCGTTGCGGTAGCCGTCCCCGACCGAGCCCGGTGGACGAGCGAAGCCCGCTCCTTCGCAACATCTCCCGAAAACCAGGGCCGCGTACTGCGTCCGCCGGTCCGAGTGATGGAGGACCAACTCAGGCCGGCGGCGCCAGGGCACCATCCGGAGCGCGTCCAACGCGAGCCCGGTGCTGAAACGGCCGGCTATCGCCCATCCGATCCACGCTGCGGCGCCAGACGTCCAGTGCGGCCACCAGATCCAGGTCGTCAGGCGACGGCGCCACACGTCCGTGAACCGCAAGGCCGAGGTGCCGCCCTCCAGCGCATCTCCACCTCGTATCGCTCCGTTCAGCTGGAGAGCGGCACCGACAGGACCTGTCACGATCAGGTCTGCTCTGGCTCCTCACAAACCACGACATCCTCGCGGTGGCATTCACCCGTGTTCCCATCACACACGAGCACATCCTCCTTGAGTTCGCACTCGGACGCCATGGCAGGCGCCGGCGTGGTCAAGTACACGCCACCAACGCCGATGACCACGATAGCGAGGAGATTGAGAGTACGGAGCCTCATGATAACCTCCAGAGAAGGTGGATGAAAGGTGGATCGCCTGACGTGCTTTCATGCACGTGAGGCTACGGCACGGCGAAGCCAAAGGCATCCGTGCCGACACGGGAAACGTGCCCTTCGACCGCTTCCGGCTTTACAGTCAAGAGCGGGGGCATCTTGGTGGCCGGCCAATCACACCGGGCGATGCCCGAAACCCCGGTGCCTGACCAAAAGACCCGTGACCGCCGAAAAGGTCCTACACGCTACAGGCATGTGGTTCGAGGTAGCCCGCATGCTCCGGTTCACACCCTGGCCGAGTGCTCCGCCAAGCGCTCCCGAAGCACCCGGCGCGCACGCCGCAGCTGCTCCTTCACGGTCTTGATCGAGATGCCCATCTCTTCGGCCGCTTCGGCATACGTCAGGCCGTTCGTCCGTATGAGTACGAAGGCCTGGCGGCAACGGGGCGGCAGCCCGTCGATCGCACGGTCGAGAGCCGCCGCCAGGGCGCGCCGATGCATTTCCTCGGCGGGCGATGGGGCGAGCGAGCGCAATCCATCGGCCGTGACCGCACGGTACTGACGGGCGGTGCGGGCCCGCTCGATCCGATGCAGCGCCTCGTTGTGAACGGCGCGACGCAGGTAACTGGACACGTCGCGCACGGAATCGAGGTCCGGAGGACGACCTAGCAAGCGCACGAACACCTGCTGCACCACGTCTTCGGCGGCATCATCGTGCTCCACGTACCGCAGGGCGTACCGGCACAACTCCGCGCGGTGGCGGCGGTAGAGCGCAGCCAGGGCGATCGGGGCATCCTTGCCCTGGGAAGGGGTACGGACAGACGCTCGATCCATGCGTCTCGCGAGGGGGACAGATATACGCACGGAACCGTGGGCGCGCAGGGTCGTGCCGACCCGTGCACCCTACGGATGAAGCCGCGCTGATTCGAACGCAAGACTCTTGCGCGAGCGCATTGGGAGCACCTTGCGACTCCGGGTAACGAGGCTGCGGCGGTCCGCCTCCCCGTGGCGGCAGTCCCACCCCCCACAACGTAAGCTCGCTGCCAGCCGGCACGGAGCGCGAAGATCCGCCGGCTGCGCTGGGGTACACCGCGATCGCGTGCCTGCACCCCCGCGCAGCCGGCGCCCAAGCGGCGTACGACTGGATCGCCCAGCGTGGTACTGCCGAAGGCGCTCGAGTACCGAACGGCCCCGGTTCCTGGCACTGCTGCTGAGCATCTTCGCGGGCGTTGCGCTCGCGCTCGCCGTCTGCTGGATCCCAGCCCGGCGCGCGACACGCGTCGACCCCATGGTCGCGCTACGGTACGAGTAGGCGGTGCGACACCCGGCCCATACGCCACACTTGTCGGGGTTCCGGCCAGGAAATAGCTTTGCTCAGCAAATGCTTACGCGACACGGCGACGCGGCCGAACGGTCAGGGCGGAGCGTCGGGCCGTTCGCACGGGACCATCGGGACCATCGGTCCCGCCTTCCTTCGACGAGTCGACCCGATCGGTAGGCGCAACGATATGGCCGAATGCTGCCGCTCTCGCACGCTGCGGGGCGCCCGCCGCGTCGCGGCCTTCGGCCGCGGCGACCGCCACGGCCGCCGACTGCCGCAGCCCACCCGCCCGCACCGCGCCGCCCGGCGGACGTGCACGCTGATGCTGCTCCTGCTCTGCTGGCCGCCGGCCGTCGGCGCGCAGGACCGCTTGGTCCGCCGTTTCGCCGCCGACCAGGGCCTCGCGGTGCCGCCGGTCTGGGCGCTCGCGCAGGATGCCGTCGGTTTTCTCTGGATCGCCACACAGGGCGGCATCTACCGCTATGACGGGGTCGAGTTTCGCCAGTGGGCGCCCGAGCGGATCGATGGCGCCGCCATGGCACTCGCGACGACGGGGGATGGGCGGATCGTCGTACAGGTGGAAGACGGCGGGATCTTCGAGATCACCGCCGACGGCGCGGTCCCGCTCCCGCCGCCGCCCGGCGGGTGGTCGCCGCAGGTCCGGACGGTGGCGTTCGATGATCAGGCCCGCCTCTGGACGGTCGGTGCGGACAGCATCCCGGTGGTGCGCGAGGCCGGCGTCTGGACCGCGATCCCGCGGGAGCGGCTGGGCGGTGAAGGCGCCCGCAAGGTGCGGCCCGCGGCTGATGGCGGTATGCTCGTTCTGACCGATGCGGGGCTCTGGCATATCGCGGCGCCCGATTCGGCGCCCCGCAAGCGTTTCGATACCACGCTCGCCGACGCGGTCTCGCTCGCCGATGGCCGACTCATCGTGCTCACGATCTTCGGCGGAGTCTTCGAGCTCGTCTCCGGCGAGGTCCACGAGCTCGCATCGAGGGCGGCGGGCGAGATCCCGGGCGGCCGACCGATCGCGCTCGCCGAACGGAACGGCACGATCTGGGTCGCGCTGGACCGTTCCCTGGTCGCGATCCGGCCGGGCCAGGCGCCGGAAGTGGTCGGCCGCGGGGACGGCATCGAATCCGGCGGCCCGCTCCTGGTGGACCGCGAGGGGAGCCTGTGGCTCGGCTCGTTCTCCGCGCTGTTCCAGTATCCTGAACCGGAGACCGTGCTCTGGACCGACCGCCACGGGTTGCCGGGGCCGCACGTCCGTTACGTCGCGCGCTCCGGCGACGTCCTCTGGGTCACGACCTGGCAGGGGACCGGAATCGTGCGTCGGGCGGGGACCGGGTTCAACGTCGTGGGCATCCGCGACCTCTTCAGCCAATCCCGGCCGTGTACGGACTCGCGCGGCATCGTCTGGGTCTCGACCCTCCGTGGGATCGTCCGGCTGCGCGGCGACCGCGTCATTGCCCGGCTGCCGGAGCGGGCGGCGTTCATGGATTGCGCCGCCGCGGCCGGCGCGGATCTCTGGATCGCGACCGTCCAGGGGCTGCGCTACGCCGACGTCGAACGCGGCGCGCTCCGCCGCATCACCGGCCTGCCGTTCGATCTCGATGATGCCGTGATCGACGCCGTGCTCGAGGACCGCCGCGGCCGGCTCTGGGCTGCGGGCTTCGAACGCATCTGCCACGCACCGGCCGCCGCCGTCCGCGCCGGCCGCGACGCCGACTGGAGCTGCGAGACGGTCCCCGGGATCGGCAACTTCACGGCCCTCGTCGAGCTCCCCGATGGCACACTCTGGGGCGCGACCCGTCGCGCCGCCGTCCTCGCCCGCACCGCCGACGGCTGGGCGCCGCTCCCCGCCAACACCGGCCTGGCCAGCCGCAACGTCTTCACGCTCGTCCCCTCGCCGGTCGGCGGGATCTGGATCGCCGGCCACGGGATCCTGCTGCGCGTGCGCCCGGGCGGACCCGACGGCTGGGAGGTGCTGGAAGCGCCCGGTCCGCGCAACGGACTGCCCTCGATCGGCGGCGCGGACCTGATCGAGGACGATGATGGCACGCTCTGGATCACCACGTCGCTCGGCCTCCTACACGTGCCGCCGACGGCGCGCTTCGCACGGATCGCACCGCCGCGCGTCGTGCTCGTCGATGCGCGCGTCGGCACCGAACCGGTCCCGCTCGACCGGCCACTCGAGCTGCCGGCCGACCGCAACCGCCTCGAATTGCGCTTCGCCGCCCTCTCGTTCCGCGCACCCGGCCGCGTGCACTACCAGGTCCGGCTCGCGCCCGACGCGCCGTGGGAGGACACCCGCGGCCAGCCGTCGTTCCGCTGGGTCGACCTCCCGCCCGGCCGCTACCACGCGGAGGTCCGTGCCTCGCTGGATGGCCGCCGCTGGCTCGGCGCGCCGACACGCTTCGCGTTCCGCGTCCTCCCCCCGTGGTACCGCACGCCCTGGGCACTCGCGCTCTTTGCCGCACTCGGCGGCGCCGTCCTCTGGGCCGCCTACCGCGCGCGCCTCGCGTTCCTGCTCGGCCTCGAACGCCAGCGGACCCGGATCGCGATGGACCTGCATGATGAACTCGGGTCCGGACTTGGTAGCATCGGCATCCTCGCCGGCCTCCTCGCGCGAGGTCGTCTGGACGACGTACAGCGCGGCCGGCTCGCGCAGGAGGTCGCGGGGACCGCCGAGGAGCTGGGCAACGCGCTGGGCGACATCGTCTGGTCGCTCGACCGCCGCGCGGCCACCCTCGAGGAGCTGGCCAGCCGGCTCGCCGGCCATGCCGAGCGATTCTTTGCCGGCGACGACGTCGTGTTCACGCTGCGCGCCCCGCGCGAATGGCCGCCCGCGCGCCTGCCGCTCGCGCTCCGCCGCAACATCCTGCTGATCGGGCTGGAAGCGCTCCACAACGCGGCGCGCCACGCGCGCGCCCGGCAAGTCGCCCTCGCCTTCACCGGCCGCGGCCGGACCTGGCAGCTCGCCGTGACCGATGACGGCGTGGGCCTCGGCCCCGCCGTGCCCACGAATGCACGCGGAGGCCGCGGCCTCCCCGGGATGCGCCGGCGCGCCGCCGAGATCGGCGCCGCCATCGAGTGGCGCGAGACCCCGGGCGGCGGCACGACCGTGGTCCTCCACTTCACGCTCCCCGGTGCCGTGAGACAGCGCGTGGCCGCGCTGCGGGGTCGACTGCGCCACCGGCGCCCGCGCCGACCCCGGCCGCCGATGGCATGATCATGCCGGCGCGTAGACAGGTCGCGACCCGACATCTTGTCGCCATGCCGATGAGTCCCGTCCCGCCGACGGCCCGATGATCCGCGTCATCGCCATCGAGGATGATGCCCGCTATCGCGCGAGCCTCGAAGTCCTGTTCCGTCACTCGGAGGACTTCGCGCTCGTGCGCACCTTCGAAGCCGCGGACATCGCGCTCGACGAGCTCGACGCCGCGCTCCGCCGCGGCGAGGAGCCCGGCTGGGACCTGGTGCTCATGGACCTCGACCTGCCGGGACTCGGCGGCATCGAGTGTACCCGTCGCATCAAGGAGCGCCTCCCCCGGACGACCATCGTCGTCCTCACCGTCTTCGAGGAACGCGCCTCCGTGCTGAACGCGATCTGCGCCGGCGCGGATGGTTATCTGCTCAAACACACTCCCGCCGACCAGCTCCTCACCCAGCTCCGCGCCGTCATCGCGGGCGGCTCACCGCTCTCCGCCGGCATTGCCCGCACCGTCCTCGACCTCGTGCGACACCTCGACGGCGGCGGCCGCGCCCGCGAAGCCGCCGCCCGCCTCGACCTCTCCGCGCGTGAGCTCGATGTCCTGCGCTGCCTCGTCCGCGGCATGCCGTACAAACGGGTCGCGCACGAGCTCGACATCAGCATTCACACCGTCCGCAACCACATCCGCAGCATCTACTCGAAGCTTCAGGTCCACAGCGTCGCAGCCGCCGTGAGCCGCGCATTCCGCGAAGGCCTGGTGTAGAACAACGGTATCTTTTTGCGATTGCCGGCCCCGAGCGGCCCGCCTATATTTCGCCGCGGGTGCGCGTAGCCCGCGTTTCGACAGGGATCCGCCGCTCACGAGAGAGGCGCGGAGCGCCGAGACCCCTGATCCCCACCGTCGACCCATCTCCCCGAGGACGGTGATCCGCTCCATGCCGAACGGTCGTGGTCGGGCGGGCTGTCGCATGCCGGACCCCGCTCGCCCGTGCGCGGCGGCCCGGCGATGTCGGCACGACGGAAGTGGACACGCACGGCCTGCACCGCACGTGCGGGCGCGTTCAACGAAAACGAACCCGGAACGATCACTCCCCATCGGCGCCGGAGCCCTGCTCGGCGCCGGCATCAACCTGGAGGCGTGGCATGCGGATGCGACGCTTACTTCGTTGGACCGCTCTCTTTCCGCTCGTTCTAGTCGCCGCGGCTGCGTGCGGCGGCGATGACGACGGCGGCGATCCCACCGGTCCGGGCGGCGGCGACACGCCCGAACCGGCCAGCATCGCGCTCTCGGACGACTCGCTCGTCTTCGCCGCGCTCGGCGACTCGGCGCAGCTCGCGGCGACGGTGAGCGATGCGGACGGCAATGCGATCACGGGTGCGGCGCTCACCTGGACCAGCACGGACACGGACGTCGCGACCGTGAGCGCGGCCGGCTGGGTCGTGGCCGTCGCCGAAGGCACGGCGCAGGTGGTGGTGCGCACGGGCACGGTCGCGGACACCGCGGCGGTCATGGTCGAGCAGGCGGGGGCGGGCGTGAGCGTGAGCACCGAGTCCGTCGCGCTGCACGCGCTCGGCGACTCGGTGCAGCTCACCGCCGTGGTGCGCGATGCGAACGACAACGAGATTGCGGGCGCGGCCGTGCAGTGGGCGAGCAGCGACACGGCAGTCGCGACGGTGAGCGAGGCGGGTTGGGTCGTGGCGAAGGGGAACGGTACGGCCGAGGTCGTGGCGAGCTCCGGCGAGGGGACCGACACGGTGGCGGTCGAGGTCGCGCAGGTGGCGGCGATGATCGTGATGAGTCCCGATACCGTGGAACTCGGCCAGGACGACACGGTGCGGATCGAGGCCGTCGTCGCCGACTCGAACGGCATGGGGATCGAGGGTCTCGATGTCGACTGGACGAGCGCGGACGAGACCGTCGCCACGGTGGACGACGCCGGGTTGGTGACGGCCGTCCGGGCAGGCGGCAAGACGGTGATCACGGCGACCAGCGGCGCGCTGAGCGGCGAGACGGCGGTCCGCGTGCTGGACCAGATTGCGTTCCAGCGCGACGGCGACATCTACATCATGAACGAGGACGGCACCGGCGCGACGCCGCTCACGAACGGTCCCGCCGACGACAAGCTCCCCGTCTGGTCGCCCGATGGGAGCAAGCTCGCGTTCGCCAGCGACGGCGGCGGCAACAGCGAGGTCTACGTGATCGGCGCCGATGGCACCGGGCTGGTCAACGTCTCGAACCACGCCGCGTCGTACGACCGCGAAGCGGTCTGGTCGCCCGATGGGACCAAGCTCGTGTTCGTCAGCGACCGCGACGGCAATAACGAGATCTACGTGGTGAACGCGGATGGCAGCGACCTGATGCGGCTCACGGACGATCCCGCCGACGATCGATACCCCGCCTGGTCGCCGGACGGGAGCAAGGTGGCGTTCACGACCAATCGGGACGGCAATTACGAGGTCTACGTCATGAACGCGAACGGGACCGGGCTGACGAACCTCACGAACGATCCCGACGTGGACTACGGCCCCGCCTGGTCGCCGGACGGCAGCAAGATCCTGTTCGTGTCCGACCGGGACGGCAGGGAAGAGATCTACGTCATGAACGCGGACGGGTCCGGGGCGACGAACCTCACGAACAGCGCGGGCGCGGACGACCAGCCGGTGCGGTCGCCGGACGGGACGAAGATCGCGTTCCGCTCCGATCGCGATGGCAATGTCGAGATCTACGTCATGAACGCCGACGGCACCGGCGCGGTCAACGTCTCGAACGATGATGCGGCCAACGACGAGACGCCCACGTGGTCCGCGGACGGGGAACGCGTCCTGTTCCGCAGCGATCGCGACGGCAACGACGAGCTGTACATCGTGGGCGCCGGCGGTGGTACGCCGACCAATCTCACCAATACCCCCGTGCCCGATTCCGATCCCGCCTGGCGGCCTCGGCCGCGGCCATAGCCGGCGGTTGCGCCGGGCGGTGTCCTGCCGCCCGGCGCATGATCCGCACACCCGATCACGTGCTGCGGCGCCGGCAATGGCATCGTTATGCCATGGCCGGCCTTGAGCGACCCGCCGATACTTCGTCGCGGGTGGGCGCAGCCGGCGTTTCGACAAGGACCCGCCACTCACGAGAGAGGGGCGGCGCGCCGAGATCCCTGATCCACACCGTCAATCCATCTCCCCGAGGACGGTGATCCGCTCCATGCCGGACGGGCGTGGTCGCGCGGGCTGTCGCATGCCGGAGCGCGCCCGCACGTGCGGGCGCGCTCGACGCCGATGAATCCGGAACGGTCACTCGCAGCTCGACAGGAGGCGTCCATGAGGACCCGTATCGCGTCAGCCCCTCTTCTGCTGCTGATGCTGATTCCCGCCTGCGGCGGTGACGACGACGGCGGCACCGGCCCCGAGACGCGCGTCGCGACCTCGATCGAGATCACGCCCGCCGCCGCCACGCTCACCGCGCTCGGCGACACACGCCCCCTCGTCGCGACCGTCCGCGACCAGAACGGCGATGCCATGCCCGGCGCCACGCTCTCGTGGACCAGCCTGGACGCGGCCGTCGCCACGGTCGACGACGATGGCGTGGCCACCGCCGTCGCGGCGGGCACGGCGCGGATCACGGCCACCTCCGGGTCGGCCGCCGACACGGCCGTGATCACCGTCGCGCCGGCCGCGGCGAGCATCGCGATCCAGCCGCCGTTCGGCGAGCTGCACGCGCTCGGCGACTCGATCCGGCTCGAAGCCGTCGTACGCGACGGCAACGGCAACGCGCTGGACGGCGTAGCGGTCGAGTGGACGAGCGTGGACACGGACGTGGCCACGGTCAGCGCCGACGGCTGGGTGGTCGCGGTCGCCGGTGGCACGGCCCGAATCCGCGCGGCAGCGGGCGCGCTGTCCGATGAGGCCGCGGTCGTCATCCAGCAGGTCCCGGCCTCGATCACGCTCACCGTCCCGGATGACACACTGGCCGAAGGCGAGTCGGTGCAGCTCGAGGCCGTCGTCGCCGACTCGAACGACGCCGCGATCCCCGGCGCGGACGTGGTCTGGACGACGTCGGATACGACGGCGGCCGTGGTGGATGCCGGCGGGCGCGTGACCGGCGTGTGGGGCGAGGCGACGGCCACGATCACGGCCACGGCGGAAGGCGTGAGCGCCGAGACGGACATCCTGGTGCTCGGCAAGATCGTGTTCCGCAGCAATCGCACCGGAACCGACGAGATCTACCTGATGAACACGGACGGCTCGGGGCTCGAGCGGCTGACGAGCGTCTTCGCATTGATCAACGAGCCGGCCTGGTCGCCGGACGGGACGAAGATCGCGTTCAGCTCCACCCTTGGTGGCGATTGGGAGATCTACGTGATGAACGCCGATGGCTCCCTGATCCGGAACGTGACCAACACGGGGAGCGATGCGATCGACTCGTCGCCCGAATGGTCTCCCGATGGCACCCGGATCCTGTTCAGCAGCAGCCGCGGCACCAACTGGGACCTCTATGTGATGAATTCGGATGGCACCGGCTTGGAGCGGCTCACCACGGACGTGTCGATCGATGACGACCCGGTCTGGTCGCCGGACGGGACCCGGATCGCTTTCATCAGCAACCGGGACGGCAATACCGAAATCTATGTGATGAACGCGGATGGCACCGGCACGCCGGTGCAGCTCACCGAGACCGCGGATCCGATCCAGCACGCCGATCCCGCGTGGTCGCCGGACGGGACCCGGATCGCCTTCACACGCAGTTCCGACACCGAAACCGGCGTCTGGGTGATGAACGCCGACGGCTCCTCACCGACGGAGCTGACGTCGGATACGGGCTACGACGGCTTCCCACGTTGGACGCCGGATGGTGGCCGGATCGTGTTCTTCAGCGTGCGGGACGGCAACGTCGAGATCTACGTGATGGATGCGGACGGCTCGAATCAGCGCCGGTTGACGGACGCCTTCTCGGTCGATGGCGAGGCCGACTGGCGGCCGCGGCCGGTGAACTAGGCCGCGGGTGAACCGCCACCCGGTACCGGTTCGACCATCGACCCCGAGGACGACCGGTCTGCCGCCCGGCCGGAGCGCCGGGCGTACACGATCCCCATCGGCGCCGGAGCCGTGCTCGGCGCCGGCATCAACCTGGAGGCATGGCATGCGGATGCGACGCTTACTTCGTTGGACCACGCTCTTCCCGCTCGTCCTGCTCGCCGCGCCGGCATGTGGCGGCGATGACGACGGCGGCGACCCCACCGGTCCAGGCGGCGACACGCCCGAACCGGCCAGCATCGCGCTTTCGGACGACTCCCTCGTCTTCGCCGCACTCGGCGACTCGACGCAGCTCAAGGCGACGGTGAGCGATGCGGACGGCAACGCGATCACGGGTGCGGCGCTCACCTGGACCAGTACGGACACGGACGTCGCGACCGTGAGCGCGACCGGCTGGGTCGTGGCCGTCGCCGAAGGCACGGCGCAGGTGGTGGTGCGCACGGGCACGCTCGCGGACACCGCGACGGTCGTCGTCGAGCAGGCGGGCGCGGGCGTGAGCGTGAGCGCCGAGTCCGTCGCGCTGCACGCGCTCGGCGACTCGGTGCAGCTCACCGCCGTGGTGCGCGATGCGAACGACAACGAGATTGCGGGCGCGGCCGTGCAGTGGGCGAGCAGCGACACGGCGGTCGCGACGGTGAGCGAGGCGGGTTGGGTCGTGGCGAAGGGGAACGGCACGGCCGAGGTCGTGGCGAACTCCGGCGAGGGGACCGACACGGTGGCGGTCGAGGTCTCGCAGGTGGCGGCCATGCTCGCGGTGAGTCCGGATGCCGTGGAACTCGGCCAGAGCGACACGATGCGGATCGAGGTCGCCGCCGCCGACTCGAACGGCGTGGCGATCGAGGATCCCGATATCGAGTGGACGAGCGCGGATGAGACCGTCGCCACGGTGGACGACGCCGGGTTGGTGACGGCCGTCCGGGCGGGCGGCAAGACGGTGATCACGGCGACCAGCGGCGCGCTGAGCGGCGAGACGGCGGTCCGCGTGCTGGACCAGATCGCATTCCAGCGCGACGGCGACATCTACATCATGAACGAGGACGGCAGTGGCGCGGCAGCGCTCGTGAGCGACCCGGCGAGTGACACCGAGCCCGTCTGGTCGCCCGATGGGAGCAAGCTCGCGTTCCTGACCGACCGCGACGGCGCGCTCGAGGTCTACGTGGTCGGCGCCGATGGCACCGGGCTGGTCAACGTCTCGAACCACGCCGCGGGGTTCGACTTCGACCTGGCCTGGTCGCCCGACGGGACCAAGCTCGCGTTCCGCAGCAACCGCGACGGCAACTACGAGATCTACGTGGTGAACGCGGATGGCACCGGACTGACGAACCTCACGAGCCATGGCCAACAGGACACGGATCCCGCCTGGTCGCCGGACGGGAGCAAGCTGGCGTTCACGACCAATCGGAATGGCAATTACGAGATCTACGTGGTGAACGCGGATGGCAGCGACCCGACGCGGCTCACGAACGACCCCGACCTGGATTCCAACCCCGAATGGTCGCCGGACGGCAGTAAGATCCTGTTCGTGACCGACCGGGACGGCACGGACGAGATCTACGTCATGAACGCGGACGGGACCGGGGTGACGAACCTCACGAACAGCGCGGGCCCCGACAACCAGCCGGTGTGGTCGCCGGACGGGACGAAGATCGCGTTCCGCTCCTACCGCGACGGCAACGCCGAGATCTACGTGATGAACGCGGACGGCACCGGCGCGGTCAACGTCTCGAACGATGCGGCCATCGACGAGATGCCCACGTGGTCCGCGGACGGGGAGCGCGTCCTGTTCGTCAGCCTTCGCGACGGCAACTACGAGCTGTACGTGGTGGACGCCGGCGGCGGTACGGCGACCAATCTCACCAACATGCTCGTAGCCGACCGCGATCCCGCCTGGCGTCCGCGGCCGTAGACGGAGTGTGCGCCCGAACGGCGCGGGGGTGCCGCGGCGATGCAGGCCGCGGCGCCCCCGCGCGGCGGCGCCTCCCGCGCACCCGCCTCACCGGATCCGGATCTCCGGCTCCGGCTCCATCTCCTCGGCCGGCCGCCGCGCATCCTCCGGCGGCCGGCCGAAGCTGTACGAGAAGCTCAGCCGGACGCTGCGCATGCTGTAATCGCTGCTCCCGACCTGAACGTGCGTCGGGTCGCGCGTCTCGAACGAGGTGTCGAACCAGTCGAACGGATCCGTGATCGCCAGGTTCAGCGACGCGCGGTCGTCCCAGAAGCGCTGGCGCAGCCCGACGTGCGTCATGATGCGCGAAGAGACCCGCCCCTGCGGGACATCGCGCGGGGGCGAATAGAAGACCATGGTCTGGAGGCTGAGCGACGGCGTGAGCCGCGCGGCGATGTTGCCGTGTGCGGACAGCCGCAGCGAGGAGCCGGAGTAGTCGTAGGCGAGGTTGCTGGCATCGCGCTCCTCGCGGTCGCCGCTCACGCCGACGAATCCGCTCCACCCGTGGATCGGCCGGAACGACAGCGTCACGGACGTGCCGTAGGACGCGGTCGATGCGATGTTCTCCCACGTCACCGTCGAGACGCCGTCGGCGTCCACGCGCTTGATCTGCGCCCAGTCATCGACGGAACGCCGGTAGTACGGCGAGATCCGGAGCGTTCCCAACGGCCCCGTCCAGCTCGCGTCCAGACTCACGGAATGCGCGTATTGCGGCGCGATGTCCGGGTTGCCGACGTAGCGGTTGAGCGGGTCCGTCGACTCGTTGATCGGATTCAGGATGCGCGGAGAGGGCCGCCGGATGCGGCGCGAGTAGGAGAGCCGGAGCCGGCGGCCGCCGCCGAGGTCGTACGAGATGTTGGCGCTCGGGAAGAGGCTGGCGTAGTCGTTCTCGAAGGACTCGCCGCTCGGCAGCTCGAACCGCGTGTCCGCACGCTCCGCCCGCAGACCGAGCTGGACCCCGAGGTCGCCCAGCCGCCGCGACATCGTGAGATACACCGAGTTGAACATCTCGTGGTGGGCGAAGCCGCTCGGCGTCTCGCTCGGGTCGGCCGCCCCGGTGAACAGTCGCAGCAGCCGATCGTTCTCGACGTCCTCGATGTCGCCGCGGTAGCCGAGCTCGATGCGGCCGTCCTCGCCCCAGGGGCGGGTGTAGTCCACCTTGAGCGACGTCTCGCGCTGTTCGTTCGCCACGTCTTCGAGCGTCAGCTCCGGCGGCACCAGCGTCGCCGCGTCCGTCACGAAGTCCATTTGCGTCTCGACGCGCTCGTCCTCGTCCTCGTCGCCGGACCGGTATTCGAGTTCGGCGCTCAACTCGTGCCGACTCGACTCGAAGGTCTTGCGGAACCCGGTCGAGACGTCCGCCGTCAGGCGCCGCGACTCGGATGCCGAGAGTCGGTCGTATTGCTCCGTCGGCTGGAGGTCGGCATCCATGTGCGTCGTCGTCATCGAGTGCTCGCCGTCCGAGCCCGAATCGTAGATTTGCGCCTCGGCCCATACCATCGCCCGCTCGCCGAACTCGAGCTGCGCGGTCAGGTCGGCGCTCCCCCAGAGCCCGGTCCGATCCGATCGCGCGTCCTGGCGCAGGAACGTCGTCGGCTCCGCCACCAGGTTCTGCCGGAGGTCGAACGTGCTGGTCTTCTGGTCCGAGTACCGCAGGAAACTGCCGCCGAAGAGCGTGAGTCGCCCTCGCTGATACGCCAGCCGGCCGCCGCCGCCCACGTTGCCGCGCGATCCGCCGTTCGCGAAGACACTGCCGCTCAACCCGAGGTCGACATCGTCCTTCAGCACGATGTTGACGATCCCGGCCGAGCCCTCCGCGTCGTAGCGCGCCGAGGGATTCGAGATCACTTCGACGCGCTCGATCCGGTCCGCCGGAAACTGCTGGAGGAAGACCCTCAACGCCTCGCCCTCCATCGGCGCGGGACGTCCGTTCAGGTAGATCTCCGGCGTGCTCCCGCGCAGCGTGACGGCGCCCTCGATGTCGACTTCGAGCTCCGGGATGCTGCGCAGCACGTCCGTCGCCGTCCCACCGGACGCGACCGGCATCGCCTCGACGCCGTAGATCGTGCGGTCCGCGGCGAACCGGACCGGCGCGCGCTCCGTCTCGACCACGACGCCCTCGAGCGCGATCGCGCCGAGCGACAGCCGCAGCGTACCCACGTCGATCGTGTCCGAGGATGACGCCAGGGCCACGGCCGGCGTCGCGAACGGCGCATAACCCAGGAACGTCGCCTCGACGACGTACCGGCCCGGCCGGATACCGGCGATGCGGAACGCACCGCTCGCGTCCGTCAACTCGCTCGCCACGGCCGTGGAATCGGCCGCCGAGCGTACCACCACGCTCGCCGCCACGAGCGGTCGGCCCGAGTCGCCGGCAACCACCGTCCCGCGGATCACGCCACCCTCACCCTGCGCGAACGCCGCGGCCGGAACCATCGCGATCAGCGCGACCACCAGACTCCATTGCCACTTGCGATGCATCATCCCTCCTCCACCCGCCTCCGGCGGACCCTGGAGCATGAAACCGGCCGTTCGCGCTCGCGCACGCGCACCGGCTTCTTTACAGACCCTTCAGCGCCCGAAAACGTTGCCGGCGCCCTGCTCGCCGCGGACGTGAGCGCGTGCTGAAAAGCCCGGGTGCCCGGACACCCACCCGAGTCGGGTGATCGGCGGGGAAGCGGTACGGCCGACGCACGGTGCAGTACGGCCGACGCATGGTGAAGTCCGGCGAACGGGCGGACACGGCAGTCGCCACGGGCGGGACATCCCTGGCGGCGCACCGCCGCTGCCGTTAAGCTGGAGCGGCCCCGCTGTCAGCGGGACGGCTTACCTTTCGGTTGATCTTCGGAGCATGCCGGTGTGTCCGGCCGCTCCGAACGGAGGCAGCGGACCGCGCCCGCCGCCTGGCGGCGCCACCCGGAGGTCGCCGATCATGTCGGACAACATTACGAAGACCCAACGCTGGCTCGACCTGATTGCGTTTCTCGTGGGACGCAGGGTTCCCGCGTCGGTCGATGATGTGATGGAGGCAGTTCCCGCGTACGCCAGGAACTGGCGGGGCGGCGATGATACCGCGCGTGCGGCCGCGCGGCGCATGTTCGAACGAGACAAGGACGAGTTGCGCGGACTCGGGATCCCGATCCAGACCGTGTCGTACAGCATCAGCTACGGGCTCGAACGGTTCGACGGTTACCGGATCGCGCGCCGGGACTTCTACCTGCCGTATCTGAAGTTGGTGGCGGGGTCGACGGAAGGCGGTGGAGCGGTCGGCGGAGCCGGTGAGGTCGAGATCGCGGAGGCGGAAGCGGGCGCGGCGCTCGAGGCGCTGCGGCACATCGGGGAGCTGCCGTCGTTCCCGTTGGCCGCGGAGGCGCGGTCGGCGTTCCGCAAGCTGGCGTTCGACCTGGACCCGACGGCGTTCACGGGTGCGCCGGTGTTGTTCGTGGACCGGCCCGGCGCCGAGGAGCTGGCCGACCGTGTCCGCGTTCTCTCGGATGCGCTCCTTGCGCGCAAGCGTGTGCGTTTCCGCTATCGCGGGATCTACCGTGATGCGGTGACGGAACGCGACGTGGCCGGGTACGGCCTCCTCTTCCAGCACGGCCACTGGTACCTGATCGGCCACGATGCCGCGCGCGACGACATCCGTGTCTTCCGCGCCGGCCGCATGGAGGAGGTCGTACCCAATCGCGCAAAGCCCGGCACACCGGACTACGAGATCCCGGCCGGGTTCCGGCTGGATGATTACGTGAACCGCGAGGCGTGGGAGCTGGGCGGCGAGGATGAGGCACCGGTCCACGCCGAGGTGCTGTTCCACTTCCCGGCATCGCTGCTCGCGGAGCGCAACGGCCGCGGCACGCTCGTCGAGCAGCGGCCCGACGGCGCCCAGGTGCGGGCGTTCGAGGTCGCGCAGGTGAACCCGTTTCTCCGCTGGCTCTCGAGCCACGAGGGTGAGGCGGAGGTCCTGGCGCCGCCGGAACTGGCGGTCGAACTGAAGGAGCTGGCGCGCGCGATCGCGGCCGTGCACGCAACGGACGCCGGCGGCACGGCGCGCCGTGGCGCCGGCGCTGCCGGCCGCGCCGCCGAGACGCCGCCCTCCGCCGCGGCGGATGCTGCCCGGCGGACCACGAACCGCCGTCACCGTACCGGAGGCGACGATGCCTGAGCGTGTCACTGCGGGCGACCGCCTCTCCCGCATCCTCTACCTGCTGCCGATGTGCGCGCGCCACGAAGGTGCGACGCTGGCGGAGCTGGCAGCCGCGCTCGGCATCTCCGAGGCCGAAGTCCTCGACGACGTCGAGCAGGTGACGACGCGCGAGTTCTACCACCCCGCCGGGAGCGGCGCCGACCTCCAGATCACGATCGAGCCGGACCGCATACGACTCTGGAGCACGGCCGAGTTCCGCCGGCCCGTCCGCCTCTCGCCGCGCGAGACGCTCGCCCTCGGGCTGGGACTGCGCACACTCGCCGCCGAGGCGGAGCCCGCACGGCGCACGGAACTGCTCGCACTCGCGCACCGGCTCGAAGCCGCGCTCGCCGCGCCCGGGATCGAGACGGGGCGCGACGCCGATGCCGACGCCCGCACGCCCGAGATCGAGCGCTTCGCGGCGATCCTCGCCCGCGAGGACGAGGACATCCTCGGCCTCGTCATCGATGCCGCCCGCGAACGCCGGCGCTGCCGGATCCACTACCTCAAGGCCGGCGCCGCCGCGCCCCACGCGCGCACCATCCACCCCTACCACCTCGCCTTCGCCGAGGGACGCTGGTACCTGCTCGCCTACGCGCCCGAACGCGGCGAGGTACGCGTGTTCCGCATCGACCGCATGGTCCAGGTGGAGGTCGAGCCGGAGGGCAATGCGTTCACCGTCCCCGAAGACTTCGATCCCGCCCGCTACATTGCCGGCGGCAAGGTCTACCGTGCCGAAGACGACGTCGAGGTCGCCATCCGCTACTCGCCCAGGATCGCTCGCTGGCTCGCCGAACGACTCGCGTGCGAGCGGCTCGCGGACGGCAGCATCGTCGTGCGCCACCGCGTGGCCGACCCGCGCTGGGCCGTCCGCCACGTGCTCCAGTACGGCGCCGAAGCCGAGGTGCTCGAGCCGCCCGAGGTGCGGCGGAAGGTCCGGGAGGCGGCATTGCGAATGGCGGGCGAGGCGGTGCCGGACCCGGCGCCCGCGAGCTCCGCGGACTGACACCCGGCGCTGGGGCGGCCGCCGGCGCGGCACCCGGCGCTACGAGCGCGTCGAGGTGCTCATGCGATCCAGGAACGCGCGTTCGTCCGGGCTCAGGCTGGGCGCGCCGAACTCATCGAGCTTGCGGAGCACGCGCTCGACCTCGGCGCGGTTGACCTCGTGGAGCTTGTCCAGCTCGATCGCCCGCCACCGTGCCTCCTCCTGGCGCGCGCGTCCGGCGATGCGTTCGAGCGTCGCGTTGCGGCGGGGTTCGAGTCGCGTGTGGCGGCCGCGTCGGTCTCGCCAGTGGAGGAAGAGCCACCCGCCGGCAAAGCCGCCCAGGTGCGCGAAGTGCGCGATCGGCGCGCCCATGCCGGAGAATCCGCTGAAGAGAGAGAGTGCGGCCAACCCGATGACCAACACGCGCGCCGGGACCGGCAGCACGCCCATGATGTAGACCTGGGCCGTCGGCCAGTACCGGGCGTAGCCGAGCATGACGCCGAAGATGGCGCCCGAGGCGCCGACCACCGGCGCCATCGGCATCAGCAGGAGCGAGAGGATCGCGCCGCCCAGGCCGCTCAGGAGGTAGAGGAGCATGAAATCGCGCGAGCCGAGCCGGGCCTCGACCGGTGGGCCGAAGAAGAAGAGCGCGATCATGTTGAAGAAGATGTGCCCGAGCCCGCCGTGCAGGAACATGTAGGTGAGAAGCGTCCACGGGCGGTGCGCGACGAGCGCCGGCGTCGGGAAGAGCATCAGCTCGTGGAAGAGCACCGGCGATCTCGCGGTGATCAGATACGCCGCGATGTTCGCGAGGATCAGTCGGGTGACCCAGGGTGTCATCGGCTCCAGGGGTGGACGGGCGCGCGCCGCGCGGCATCGCCCGTGTCAATCCTCATGTCGGTATCGGTCCTTGCATGCCGCCGACGGCACGCCGTCCTCGACGCGTGCCCGGCTCGAGCGGGGTCCACTCGCGGCCGGACCGTGCCGCCAGACCGTCGCCGTTGCATACCCCGCCGGCGCCGCTCCGGCTCCGTGCCGTCGTCATTTCCGCTCGAGCGGAAGCCAGAGCGTGAACGTCGAGCCGCGGCCGACCTCGCTCTCGACCGTGATGTCGCCGCCCAGCAGGCGGGCGATGCTCCGGCTGATGGCGAGCCCGAGACCGGTGCCGGGGGCGTGGCCCGCCCCCGCTCCGAACCGCTGGAACTCGTCGAAGATCCGCTCCCGCTGGTCGGCCGGGATCCCCGGACCCGTGTCGGTGATGCCAACGGCGATCCACCGCCCGGGACGGGGCGCCCGCCCATCCGCCCCCACCTCGATGGACGCGCTGACCTCTCCGCCCGCCGGCGTGTACTTGATGGCATTCGAGATCAGGTTGCCGAGGATCTCGCGGACCCGGCCGCCATCGGTCTCGACCGCGGGAACCGCCGTGTGCGGCTCGAGTCCGATGCGCAACCCCGCCGCCTCCGCGGCCGGACGGTTCTCTTCGAGCGCATCACGGACCGTCTCGACGACGTCGACACGGCCGGGCGAGATCGTCAACTGGCCGGCCTCGGCACGGAACAGATCGCCGAGGTCGTTGACGAGACCGAGCGAGTCACCCGTCAATCGGCGGATCCGGCCAAGGACCTCCCGCTGCGCGGGAGGGACCGCGCCCTTGATCCCCGACTCCAACAACACGACGTAGTTCTGGATCACGCCGAGCGGATTCTTGAGGTCGTGACCCAGGCCGCGGATCAGCCGCGCGCGACTCTCCGTCAGCGCCTCGACCTCCCTGCGCCGGCGCTCCGCGTGCTCGGTCATCTGCACCAGGCGCACGCCGAGCCGCGCGACGACGATCGCCGCCCCCAGCGCCGTCGCCACGAGCACCAGCGTTAGCGCCATTTCCAGGCGCTCGTCGGCGCGGATCCGCGCCCGCCGCACCTCGACCGCCCCGTCGATCGAGTGGTCGAGCGAGACGAGCGCGTCCAGCGCATCGCGGTAGATCGCCTCCTGCGTAGCCAGCCGCACGTCCGTCGCCGCCGCGGGGGCCATGTGCCCGGCCGCGGGCAGCAATGTGGCGACGTGACGGTGCCAGCGCATGACCGCCGTGCGCAGCATCCGCGCCCTGGCCGGGACATCGCCGCCCAGCCGCCGGGCAAGCACGCCCAGCGGCGCGTACGCTCGCGTCTCTTCGGCGCGGGCACGCGTGTAGCGGTCGAGGAACACCGAATCGCCCGTGATCAGGAAGGCGCGGATGGCCGCGACCTCTCGCACCAGCGCGTACTCGATCGCGTCGACCTGCACGTCGGCCGGCTCGGCGACATCGACGATCTCTCGCCATGTCGAACGGCTCCGCTCCATCAGCGCGAGCGGGACGACGACGAGCGCAATGAGGGCGATGAAGACGAATGCAAGCGGCAGGAGCGTGCCACGCCACGGGACCGGCGGCTCGAGCACGGGGCCGTTCGATCCGGCGGCATTGTCGGAGCCAGGAGTGGAGTCGCGCCCACCCTCTCGCACGCGCTACTCCTCCCGAGCACTGCGTGCACTCGTCGTATAGATGAAGTCGCCGAACGGGGATTCATCGTCGTCCGCGGCATTCGCGGCGACGTGGAAGATGACCGGCCCGCCCGTCGTGGGCGCGGTCCATTCGATGGTCCAACGCGCGGTCCCGGGCGTCTCCAGCGCCGTTCCGGCCGCCGTGTGATGGACGTAGGTCACTGCGGGCGTGCCGTAGGGAGTCACGGCCGCGCGCGCGTCGACCGGCCGGAGCTCGCCGGCCTGTCGCCCTTCGAGCGGTCCGCTCGCGTGCCGCGCCGCCAGCTCGAAGCCGCCGCGGCGCATCCCCGACCGCGCGAGCGTGATCGTGATGCGGTAGCGCTCACCGGGCCGGTAGGCCTCGGGCACGCCCGCCAGGGTCAGCGTCCCGCCCGGCTCGTTCGGTTCACCCTCGAAGTGGCACTCCTGGCAGGTCGGCTCGCCGAAGCCGCCCGTGTGTGCCGGGGGCGGTCGGTCGGGGAAGCGGGGGCGCGCCGCGGCCAGGACGCCGAGCGCCAGGGCGAGCCCGATGACCGGGGCCGCGGCGGGATGGCGGACCGCCCGGCGCCACGACGCGCGTCGCCGGGGGACCACTACGCCCCCGGGCGACCCCGCTGCCGGCGTCACCGGTCGGTCTGTACCATGCCGCCCGCGGACACCTTGGCGCGGCCGATGGTGTTCGTGTCGGTGCCGAACCAGAGCATGCCCGTCGGCGCGTGGAAGAACATATGGCGGATCGCGCCACCGCCGCTCGGGATCTCGGTCATGCTGAAGAACTCGGCGGTCGCCGGATCGAACCCGACCAGACGGTTCGGCTTCGGCCCGGTTTCGACGAACCAGAGGCGATCGCGGTCATCGACGGCCATGGCGTACGGCCGGCCCTCGGCGCCGCCGGGGATCCGCCACTCGCGGAACTCGCCCGATTCCGGGATGTAGCGGCCGAGATAACCCTGATGGTAGTCGACGTACCAGATCGCGTCATCGGAGGTGATCGCGATGCGGCGGCTGCTGCCATCCTCGCGCGGCAGCGGGATCTCGCGGAGCTGCATGGTGGCGGGGTCGATGGTCACGAGCTTGTTCGCGCCCAGCAGGTTGACCCAGGGCCGGCCGTTCGAGTCGAGCGCGATGCCGTAGGGCCGTGCGCGCGGCGTCGGGACGCGGAGCAGCTCGATCTTCCCCGTCGCCTTCGTCAACCGCCCCACCATGTTGCTCCCCTGGAGCGTGAACCAGATGTGGCCGCTCTCATCGAAGACCAGGGTGTGCGGATCCCGCGCCTCCGGGTCGGGCATCGGATACTTCGTGACCTTGCCCGTGGCCGGGTCCAGCTTGCCGATGTGGCCGGCCCGGTTCCCGGCGTACCAGACGCTGCCATCCCGATCCACGATCAGGTTGTGCGGGAAGACGCCGGGATCCAGCTCGTAGCGCTTGAACTCGCCGGTCTCCGGGACGAGGTACGCGACGTAGTTGCCGCGCTGGCCGACGAACCAGACACGGCCGTCGGGGGCGACGTACGGATCGCGGGGTCGCGAATTCTCCCAGGGGACGGGCCATTCATCGATGGCGACCGGATCCGTACCGGGGATCGCGGTCGCCGCGGCGAAGAGCAGCGGCACGATGAGCACGGGCGTGATACGATTCATGGCTGCCTCCCGAGCGAAGGGGTCGACCCGGACACATCTGTGGGTTACGGCTCCAATCTGGGGTGGCCGCCAGCCTCTGGCAAGCGCGGGCGGTCCTCGGACCGGGTTCGGGGCGCACCTTCGGAGCGGGAGCGGGGCGCCCGAAGGAAGCCTCCGTTTCCACGTTTACGTTTACGGGCACGGAGGGCGCCCACGTTTACCGTAAACGTGAACGTTCCCGCTCCAGGCGGCGCAGCCGCCGCTCCCGTTCCCGTGCAGTATCGAGGAGCCGCCGCTCCCGCTCCCGTGCAGTAGCGCTGACCGGTTCGCGCGAACCTGACATCAGACCGCGGGCGTGATACCGGCCGTGTCCGTGAACGGCCGCGGTGCGCGGCACTTCGCTGCGGCGTCGACCCAGTCGAGGATGCGGTCGCGATCGGCCGCGGTCAGGCGGGAGTGCGTGGGGAGCGTGATCAGTTCGGTGGCCAACCTCGCCGCACCCGGCCAGTCGCCCGGCGCCGCGAGGCGCTGGCGGACGGGCGCGAGGCGCCCGAGCGGCTTCGGATAGCTGCGCGCGATGCCGAGGCGCGCGGCGAGACGGCGGAGCCGCGGCTCCGCGAGTGCGGCGCCGAGCCGGACCGGGAAACGGAGATGACCCGGCACGCCGTCCTCCGGTACTCGGACCATGGCCTCCGGCGCGCGCGTATCGAGGAACGCGACGAAGCGGCGCGCCGTCGCGGCGCGGACGCCGGCCTCGGATGCGGCCGCGGCGCGGCTCGCGAGCAGGAGCCGGGCCGCCGCATGGGGGAGTCCACCGAGCGGCGGCGCATCGTGGTAGCGCGTCTCGCCGAGACCCAGCCACGGGATCGCCGCGGGGATCCCGTAGAGCGACGGCCGCCCGAGCAGCCACTGCGCGAGGCCCGCGGCGCGCAGCGGCAGCCCGGACGTCGCCGGGGCGAGCTCCCGTTCGATGCGCCGGGCGTCCGCGGCACCGAACTCGTGCCGGAGCAGGAGCGCGCCGCCGCGTCCCCCCGTCCACCCCTTGCCGCGCCCGAAGCTCAGGACGCCGAGGCCGGCCAGACTGCCGAGCGGCCGGCCGCGCCACGCCGCGCCGTGGCCCTGGGCCGCATCCTCGACCAGCACCGCACCGTGTTCCTCGGCGAGGCGCGCGAGCGGCTCCCAGGCGACGGGCACGCCGTACAGCGGCGCGATGACCACCACCCGCGCGCCCGCCGCGAGCACGCGCTCGACGGATGCCGTCACCGGCGCCAGCGTGACGGGATCGATGTCGAAGAGGTGGAGCGGCCGGTCGGTCGCGACCGCCGCAGCGGCGACGTCGTAGCAGGTGAACGCGGGGATCGCGATGGCGGCGCCCGGCTCGACGTGCAGCATCGCGGCGCGGATGGCGAGCACGAGCGCCTCCGTGCCGCTGCCGCACAGCACGACCTCGTCGGCCGCGTACTCGTCGCGCAGCAGCGCGCGCAGCCGGTCCGTGGACGCGCGCCCGGCCGGCCCGAGCAGTGCGCGAACGGCAAGCGGCGAGTGGACCGGCGGTTGATGACGCATCCGTGTCAGAAGGTCGGGATCCGGCGCGACAACCACGGCCCCACCCGGTTGGCGACGGGGAGCGGCAACCGGCGCCACGCCTCCGTGGCGAGCCGGAACCCCGGCCGCTCCGGCGCCGGCGCCTCGTGGCCCGCGCCGCGCGACCACTGTAGCCACGGCAGCGGCCGGTCCACACCGCCCCACTGCCGCTTGAACCGGTGGGTCCCGCTCTCCGGCGTGCAGCGGCCGAAGTTGAAGACCTGCACGCCGCGCGCGATCACCGCCTCCATGAACGACCAGTAGAGCAGCATGTTCGGCGCCTTGCGGTTGTACTCGCGCAGCGAGGACGCCCACGTCATCTCGAACGCGCGGCCGTCGATGAAGCCGCACCCCGCGGCGATCGGGCGCGCGCCATCGTACACCGCGCCGAAGACCACGCGGTCGCCGAAGATCCGCGGGAGCCGCTCGAAGAGGGCGCGTGGCAGGACCGGTGTGCCGAGGTCCCGCATGTTGCGGCGGAAGACCTCGTAGAACGGCTCCACCTGGTCGTGCCCGAACCGCGGCACGAACCCCTCCTTGCGCGGCCGCCGGATCTGGCTGCGCAGCTTCGAGTCGAACCCCTCGCGCCAGAGCGCTTCCGCCGATGCCGGCAGATCGAGCAGGACCGTGAGCTTCGCCCGCGCCGGCCGGAGCTGCGGTGAGCCGGGCAACGCCTCGAATGTACGCAGTTCGAGCGCATCCGCGCGGGACCGCCGCGCCTCTTCGAGCGCCCACCCCGCGAGCAGTGCCCGCGCCGCGGCCGCGCCGACCGGACCGCCGTAGTTGAGGAAGGGGACCGAGACGAGGTGGTGTCCGAACAGCCGGCTCCGCATCCGCACCAGCGGCAGCACGCCGACCCACCGGCCATCCGGGTCCACTGCCGCGCGGAACAGACACTCGTGGCCCAGGACATCGGCCATGATCTCGCGCCACCCCGCGAGATGGCAGAACGTCCCCTGCGCCGACCGCGCCACGCAGGCATCCCACTCGGCGTCGTCGGCGGCCGCGACCAGCGTCAGCCCCGAGGTGTCGAGCGTCCGGGTCGGCGAACTCATGGCGGCGTCATCGCGGCGACGGTCTCGGCGATCGGCCGGAACCGGAACTCGCGCAGCAACGCCCGCACGCGCGACGCCGTCCGCGCCAACCCGCCGTAGTGGCGGACCCGCGTCAGCAGCGGCACGTCGATACGCGGCTGGTCGGGATCCAGCTCCCACGGATGGATGTAGAACGTGCCGGGCACGCCGCGACGCTCGTAGTCGCCGAGCGCGGACCGCACCAGCGCGTACGGCAGCAGCCGCAGGTACGCGCCCCCGCCCGCGGGCAGGTTGGCGCCCCAGCGACGCAGCGTTGCAGGCGGGACCTCCGCCAGCCGACCCGCCGGCCGCTCGAGCCAGTGCGGATCCCGAGCCGCGCCGGCGTAGCCGTACCCCGGCCGGCGCACCGGGAAGAGACTCGAATCGTACAGGTAGCCCTCTTCGACCAGGATGTCCAATGCCCATTCCCGGCCCGGCACGATCGAGAAACTCGGCGCGCGGAAGCCCAGGACGGGCGCGCCCGCCAACGATTCCAGCAACTCCTTCGACCGCCGGACCGATGCGCGGAATTCGGCGGGCTCCTGCTGCGTGACCCGGCGATGATCCCACCCGTGCGACGCGATCTCGTGCCCCGCCGCCGCCAGCTCCCGGACCAGCGACGGATGGCGCTCCGCGACCCAACCGAGGATGAAGAGCGTCGCCCGCGCGCCGTGCGCCGCCAGCAACTCGAAGACCCGCATCGTGCTCTCCACCACCCGACTCTCGAGACGGTCCCACTGCGTACGCGGGATCCAACGCTCGAACGCCGAGACCTGGAAATACTCCTCGACGTCGACCGTGAAGTGGTGCGACACGGCGTCGTGCGGCTTCATCTCACCCTTGCCCGAGACCTGGACATCGACAGGGACGATCATCGCGCGCCCCCCGATGCAAGGTCGACGCCGGACCGATCGATCGACAGCCGCTCACGCGGACCGCGCACACCGCCCGCCCCCTGCCACCCCCGCCCCCGCAACCGCCACGCGGCCGGACGGCGATGATGATGACCGATCCATCCGAACGTGACATCGTGAGTTACGAGAGGCCGGCGCCGCGCGCGGCGCGCCGTACACCGGCGCGGCGCCGGTCAGGATGGCGGCGGCGCGGAACGGCGGCAAGGGCATTGCACCCGTTCGGCTGGCGCGCCACGCTACGCGACCGAACCGGCGGATTGTTGCACGACCACGACACACGACTGTGACAGAACCGATGCGAAGGGACCGACGGTCCGCTCTGCTCATCCTCGCCGCGCTCGCGGCGATCCTGATCGCGACGCTCCCGCCCACGGGCGAGCCGGGCGCGCAGCACACGGTGATCTGCCTGATCTGCGGCGACCGCGGCGCCGCGGATGCCGTGCTCAACGTGCTGCTCTTCCTACCGCTCGGCGCCGCATTCGCCATCCGCCGGCGCGCGCTCGCGACGCCGGCGCTCTTCGGCGCCGCGTGTTCCTGCCTGGTCGAGCTGACCCAGGTGTGGATCCCCGGCCGGGATGCCAGCCCGGGCGACCTGGTGTTCAACACGCTCGGCGCACTGGCCGGCGCCGTGCTCGTCCGCTCGGCCGGCGCGTGGCTCGCCCCGGGCGACCGCCGCGGCGCCCGCCTGGCGGCCGCGGGCACGGCCGGCGCACTCCTCGCGCTCGCCTGCGGCGCACTGCTGCTCCGCCCGGCACTGCCGCGCGCCGTCTACTACGGGCAGTGGACGCCCGACCTCGGCCACCTGGAACACTACCGCGGGCGCGTCGTGCACGCCCGTGTCGGCGGGGACACGATCCCATCGAGGCAGGCGCCGGATTCCCGCGCATTGCGGCGGCACCTGCGCAGCGGCACGCCGATCGTCATCGATTTCATCGCGGGTCCCGCGACGCCGGCGCTCGCGCCGATCTTCAGCATTTACGATGAGAAGGCACGCGAGGTCATCCTGATCGGCGCCGACCGCGAGGACGCGGTGTTCCGCTTCCGCACACGCGCGGTGGCGCTGAGGTTCGACCAGCCGGACATCCGTCTCCGGAGCGCGTTCGCGGCGATCCAGCCGGGTCGTCCGCTGCGGCTGGCGGTCTGGCGCGAGGGACGCGGGTACTGCATCGAGGCCGGGGCGGCCGCCGCCTGCGGGCTCGGCTTCACCCTCGGCGACACCTGGGGCATCTTCCTCTATCCGGAATCGCTGCCCGGCCCGATGAAGCGATTCCTCGGCCTCGGCTGGATCGCGGCGCTCTTCCTGCCGGCCGGCTTCTGGGCGACCCGCCGCCGCGGCCGGCTCTGCGCCGCGGCCGCCGCCGTCCTCGGCCTCGCCCTGATCCCACCGCTCACCGGACTCCTCGACACGCCGCCCACCGGCTACGTCGCGGCGATCGCCGGCATCCTCCTCGGAACGGGGTTGCGCGCGATCCTCCGCGGCGCCTACGCGGTGGGCGCATCCCGGTCGGCCTCCGCGAGCGCGCCGACGAGCGCGCGGATACACCGGTCGATCCGCGCATAGCTCGCCTCGAACACCTCCTCCGGCTGATCGATCGGGTCACGGATCGTACGCGTGTCGATCGACAGCGGATCGAGGTCGCCCAGGATCAGCACCGATTCCGCCTCCCGCCCGAAATGTCGGCGGATCGCGCGGTACTGCGTCGTGTCCATCACGACGACCAGGTCCGCCGTGCCCGCGTTCTCCTGCGTCACGCGCGCCGACCGGTGCGACGAGAGGTCGAAGCCCCGGCGCGCCGCCACCCGCACCGCCGCCTCGGGCGATGGGCGCTCCAGCCCGAAGAACCCCGCGGATCCGATCGCCACGTGTCCGCGCAGCTCGGCCGGGAGCGCGGCCGCGAACGCCGCGGCGGCGTACGGACTCCGGCAGATGTTGCCGTAACAGACGAACAGCACCGAGCGCGGAATCCCGCGCTCGATCAGGCGGCGCAACGCGGCGCGGCGCCGCAGCGGGTGCATCAGCCTATCGGGCGCGTGCCGGACCGCGCGCGCGAGCCGCCGGATCACGGCGAACCGTGCCATGTCATTTCGGAACTCTCCGGACCACGACGTCCTCCGATCGCCGATTCCGTGCGCCAACGCGTGCCGCTGCCGGGCCTGGCCCGCCCCGGGGTCGGACCGTACGTTGTACGCGGTTCGATTCGGAGTCAACCCGCGACGTTCTGCCGCCGCTCGTCTCGAATGGAGATCCGCACAGAAGCGCGTGCCGCGATTCGCCGGCGCGCCACGCCGCGCCGCGCCGGCGCCTCCTCATGAGCTGGGACGCCTGGCTCACGCTCGCGGTGGTCACGCTCATGGTGGCGGCACTCGCACGCGATGTCGTCGCGCCGGTCCTGGCCGTCCTCGGCGCCGACATCGTCCTGCTGGTGACGGGCGTCATCCCGGCGGAGTCGGCCTTCTCGGGCTTCGCGAATCCCGCGCCGATCACGGTCGCGGCCCTCTTCATCGTGGCGCGCGCCGTCGAGAAGACCGGCGCGCTCCAGCCGTTGATCGCGCGAACGCTGGGGCACCGCAAGGCCGGCCGCGGCGCGCTGCTGCGGTTGCTCGCCCCCGTCGCCGGCGCATCGGCGTTCCTGAACAACACGCCGATCGTCGCGATGCTCGCGCCACAGGTCGCGGACTGGGCGGAGAAGCGCGGCCGGTCGACATCGCCGTTCCTGATGCCGCTCTCGTTCGCGACCATCCTCGGCGGAATGGTCACGCTCATCGGGACGTCGACGAACCTGCTCGTCTCCGGGCTCATGGAGGCCGCCGGGATGGCGCCGCTCGGCATGTTCGAGATCACGAGGGTCGGGCTTCCCATCGCGCTCGCGGGCGTCGTGCTCCTCGTCGCGCTCGCGCCCGTGCTCCTGCCCGAGCGCCGCAATGCGCGCCGGCAGTTCGAGGAAGATGTGCGCGAATACGTCATGAGCACCGTGGTCGCCCACGGTGGTCCGCTCGACGGACAGACCGTCGAGGCCGGCGGACTCCGCCACCTCCAGGGCGTGTTCCTCGCCGAGATCGAGCGCGATGGCCAGATGATCGCGCCCGCGACGCCGGCCACGCTGCTGCGCGGCGGCGACCGGCTCACCTTCGTCGGCCGCGTCGACCTCGTGCGCGACCTCCAGAACCTGCGCGGCCTCGTGTCGACCGAACACCGCCACGCGCTCGGCTTCGACAGTGCGGACCACACCTTCTTCGAGGCCGTCGTGAGCGGCGCCTCTCCACTGGTCGGCAAGACGCTCAAGGAGATCCAGTTCCGCAGCCGCTACCAGGCGGCCGTGGTGGCGATCCACCGCGCCGGCGCCCGCGTCCACGCCAAGCTGGGCACCGTGCGGCTCAAGGAGGGCGATACCCTGCTCCTCGTCTCGGACAGCGAGTTCGGCCACCGCTGGCGGGACCGCAGCGATTTCCTCCTGGTCTCGCACCTCGGCGGGACGCCGCCGCCGAGTTCGCGCCAGGCGCTCGTCGTCGGACTCGTGACCCTCGGCATCGTCGCCCTCTCCGGGTTCGGCCTGCTGCCGATCCTGCACGCGGCGCTGATCGGCGCCTTCACGCTCCTCGCCGCGCGCGTGCTGACGCCCGGCGAGGCCCGCGGTGCAGTGAATCTCGATGTGGTCCTCATCATCGGCGCGTCCTTCGGCATCGGCGCCGCGGTCGAGCACTCGGGACTCGCCGCCGTCATTGCCAACGGCGTGATCCAGGCCGCGCGGGCGTGGGGGCCGGGTGGCGTGCTCGTCTCCATCACCATCGCCACGATCGCACTGACCGAACTGATCACGAACGCCGCCGCCGCCGCGCTCATCTTCCCCATCGCACTCGCCACGGCCGGACAGATGGGACTCGACGCCCGCCCCTTCGCGATCGCCGTCGCCATCGCCGCTTCGGCATCGTTCCTGACGCCGATCGGCTATCAGACCAACACCATGGTCTACGGTCTCGGCGGCTACCGCTTCGGCGACTACGCTCGACTGGGCACACCGTTGACCATCCTGGTCATCCTCGCCATCCTCCTGCTCGTGCCGGTCTTCTGGCCGCTGGCGGCCCCATGAGCCGCTCGCGCATGCGGTCCCGGCACGGCGAGTCGTGCGCGTGCGCGAAGCCACGGCGCCGCGCCGGAGCCGTCCGCGGACGTCCGGCGGAAGCCGAATCGTGCGCGTGCGCCGAGCCGCAGGCGCCGATGCGGCGCGCGCGATGAATCCATACCGGCGCCGTCTGCACGAAGCCGTCTGCATGAAACGGAGAAAACCGTGACGACCGTGACGTCCTATCGAAAGGGCCACCTCGACCAGCTCGAGTCGGAGGCGATCTACGTGCTGAGGGAGGTCGCCGCGCAGTTCGAGCGGCCGGTGCTCCTCTTCTCGGGCGGGAAGGACTCGATCGTGCTGGTGCATCTGGCGCGCAAGGCGTTCTGGCCGGGCGCCTTCCCTTTCCCGCTGCTGCACATCGACACGGGCCACAACTTTCCGGAGACCCTCGAGTTCCGCGATGCCCTCGTCGAGCGGACGGGTGCCGAGCTGATCGTGCGCTCCGTCCAGGACTCGATCGACCGCGGCCGCGCGGTCGAGGAGCAGGGGCCGAACGCGAGCCGCAACGCGCTCCAGATCGTGACGCTGCTGGATGCGCTCCGGGAACTGAAGGTCGACGCCGCGATCGGCGGCGCGCGCCGCGATGAAGAGAAGGCGCGGGCGAAGGAACGTTTCTTCTCTCACCGCGACGCCTTCGGCCAGTGGGATCCGAAGAATCAGCGGCCGGAGCTGTGGAACCTCTTCAACGGGCGGAAGGCGCCGGGCGAGCATTTCCGCGTCTTTCCGCTCTCGAACTGGACGGAGATGGACGTGTGGCAGTACATCGCGGATGAGCAGATCGAGATCCCGTCGCTCTACCTCGCGCACCGGCGGCAGGTGATCGAGCGCGACGGCGTGTTGCTCGCGCACACGCCGTTCCTCCCGCTCCTGCCGGACGAGCGGCCGGTCGAGAAGCGCGTCCGCTTCCGGACGATCGGGGATGCCACCTGTACCGGCGCCTTCGAATCGGACGCCGCGACGATCGAGGAGATCATCCAGGAGATCGCCGCGGCGCGCATCACGGAGCGAGGCGGCCGCAGCGACGACCGTCGCAGCGATTCCGCCATGGAAGACCGCAAGCGGCGGGGGTACTTCTGATGGGCGAGAAGCGCGGAGCCGACCGGACCGGAGAAGGCGCGACCCGCCCCGCCGCGGCGGGCGGCGTGGCCGTGGCCGACCGCCCCGCCGCGCGGTCCGGCCGCGCCAACCCGTACCGCGACATGGACCTGCTCCGGCTGAGCACCGCGGGCAGCGTCGATGATGGCAAGAGCACCCTCATCGGGCGACTGCTCTACGACACCAAATCGATCTTCCAGGACCAGCTCGAAGCCATCGAAGGCGCAAGCCGCCGCCGCGGCGAAGCGGCCGTCAACCTGGCGCTGCTCACCGACGGACTGCGCGCCGAGCGCGAGCAGAACATCACGATCGACGTCGCCTACCGCTACTTCGCCACGCCACGCCGGAAGTTCATCATCGCGGACACACCGGGTCACCTCCAGTACACGCGGAACATGGTGACCGGCGCGTCCACGGCCGAACTCGCCATCGTGCTGGTCGATGCGCGCAAGGGCGTCCTCACGCAGTCCAAGCGCCACGGCTTCATCGCATCGCTCCTGGGCATCCCGCACATGGTCGTGGCGGTCAACAAGATGGACCTCGTGGGCTACGACGAGGCCGTCTTCCAGCGCATCGTCGACGAGTACCAGGCCTTCGCCGAGAAGCTCGAGATCCAGGACCTGGTGTTCATCCCGATCTCCGCGCTGCACGGCGACAACGTGGTCACGCACGGCACGAACATGCCGTGGTACGAGGGGAGCACGCTGCTGCACTACCTCGAGACCGTGAACATCGGGAGCCGCCGCAACCTGGTGGACTTCCGCTTCCCGGTGCAGTACGTGATCCGGCCGCACCAGGACTTCCGGGGCTTCGCGGGGCGCATTGCGTCGGGCACCATCGCGCCGGGCGAGGAGGTGATCGTGCTCCCGTCCGGGCAGGCGACCCGGATCCGCTCGATCGAGACGGCCGACGGCCCGCTCGCCGAGGCGGCCGCTCAGGATTCCATCGTCCTCACCACGGAAGACGAGCTGGACATCAGTCGCGGCGACATGATCGTCCGCAAGATGAACATCCCGACGGTCGGCAGCCGGCTCGAAGCGATCCTCTGCTGGATGAGCGAGACGCCGCTCGACCGCGAGACGCCGTACGTGCTCCTGCACACCACCCGCTCCGTGCAGGCGTTCGTCCGCACGCTGGTCTACCGCATCGATGTGGACACGCTCCACCGCGAGCCCGCCGAAACCCTGGGGCTCAACGAGATCGGCCGCGTCGAGGTGGCCACCGCGCAGCCGATCTTCTTCGACCCCTACGCCCGCAACCACGTCACGGGCAGCTTCGTCCTCGTCGATCCGTTCACCAACGTAACGGTCGCCGCCGGCATGATCCGCGGCGCGATTCACACCGCGAACGAGATCTTCGGCCGCGGCGCCGCTCCCGCTGCGGCCGCGCCGCACGACACATCGCCGAACGTGGTCTGGGAGGCCTGGAACATCCCCCGCGCCGAGCGAGAGGCGAAGAACGGCCACGCCGCCGCCGTGCTCTGGTTCACCGGGCTCTCCGGCGCCGGCAAGTCCACCATCGCCCGCGCCCTCGAACGCAGACTCTTCGACGCCGGCATCCACACCATGCTCGTCGACGGCGATCAGCTCCGCCACGGCCTCTGCGGCGACCTCGGCTTCAGCGCCGCCGACCGCCGCGAGAACATCCGCCGGGCCGCCCACGTCGCCCGCCTCTTCTTCGAGCACGGCGCCATCGTGCTCTGCTCCTTCGTCTCGCCCTTCCGCGAGGACCGCGCTCGCGCCCGCGCGCTCCTCCCCGAAGGCCGCTTCATCGAGGTCTTCGTCGACTGCCCGCTCGACGAACTCAAGGCACGCGACCCCAAGGGACTCTACGCCAGGGCCGTGGCGGGCGAGATCCCCGAATTCACCGGCGTGTCCGCCCCCTACGAGCCGCCCGACGACCCCGAACTCACCCTCCACACCGACCGTGAGCCGGTCGACGCCGCCGTCGATCGCCTGCTCGCGTACCTCCGCACCGCCGGCCTCATCCCCGACATCGGCGGATGACCGGCCACAGGCGTTGCACGGACGCGACAGGTTCGGCGTTCCGCCGCATGAGCACAGCAACCGGAGACGCCACCGCCCGCCGCGCCGGTAGGCGCCCCACGAGGCGATGACCGCGCCGGCACGGGCGGATGCGCGCCGGCGTGGGGCCGGGCCGCGGCCGGCCGGCATGCGACGTGCTGATGGCCGGCGCACCGGCGCGCTGCGGGCGCACCGGATACCGCAACGCGAATCCCGCGACAACCTGTGCGCTCGATGAACTCAGTGAGCCGTACGATCCTCGCTACGCTGGCCGTGGTGTCCATCGTGCTCGTGACCCCCGGGGCGCTCCGGAGTCAGAGCATTACGGGCGGTGCGCTGGCGGGCGCGGTCCATGACTCGGTGGGCCGACCCCTGACCGGTGCGCGCGTGACGGCATCGCGCGACGGTGGTGCATCGCAGTCGGTGTTCACGGATCGGGAGGGCCGGTTCGAGTTCGCCGCGCTGGCGGCGGGCGAGTACACGGTTTTCGCGGAGCACCTGGGATACCGGCCGGTGCGGGTGCTGGCGGTGCCGGTGCGGCCGATGCGGACGGTCGAGGTGGCGGTGGTTCTGGCGCCCGCGGCGCCGCCGGTCGACCGGGTGGAGGTGGTGCGGTTCCGGTCGGGCGGGGTGGCGTCGGAGGCCGGATCGTTTCCGCTCGGGATCGACCGGCTCCCGGCGGAGCGGCGTGAGCTGAGCGTGCTGGCACGGCTCGTGACCCGCAGCTCCGCGGACCTCGAAGTGGAAGGGCTCCCGGCCGCGTTGAGCGGCCTCGTGATCGATGGCGTCCCCTACGTCGCCGCGCGGCACCCGGCCCTGGCCGTGGATCCGCTGCGCGCCGCGGCGTTTCCCCTGAGCGCCATCGATCACGCGGAGCTCGTGACCAACGGCGTGGACGTCGAGTGGTCGAACTTCGCGGGCGGCGTCCTGAGCGCGCAGACGCGGCCGGGCAGCGGCACGCTCGGCGTCCGCGGCTTCGGCACCTGGTCGGGTGATGCGCTCGCCTCGTCGGGCCTCTTCGACCCCGGCGCCGTACCGCACACGGCGTGGCAGGGCGGCATCGCGGCGGGCGGCCCGCTGATCGAGGATACCGCATATTTCAGTGTCGGCATCGAGGCCCAGCGGATCGAGCGGGCGTTCCCGCAGGCATGGCCGTCCGACTCGATCGCCGCGGCAGTGCGCGCCGTGGCGCAGGACACTTTCGGGATCGGGCTCGACGGCTACGCGCAGCCCAGACTCTTCTCCGCCGACGTGGTCTCCGGCTTCGCGCGCGTGGACTGGCAGGTCGCGAGGGGGCACACGCTGAGCGTCCGTGCGAATGTCGCGACGCTCTCGCCGGGGGACCTCGAGCCGGGCGCGCTACCTTTCCCGAGCGACGGCGCGACCGCCGAGGGGCGCGACATCTCGGCCGCCGCGACGCTGACCTCCGCGCTCGGCGATCGGTTCTCGCAGGAGATCCGTGTCGGCTTCACCCGTAGCCGCCGGGAATACGACGCCGCCGCGGACGCGCCGCCGGGCACCGTGTTCGGCGAGGGCGGCCTGGCGTTCGGCGTCGACCCCGCGCTGCCCGGCCGCTTCCAGCGCTCGGCGTTCCGCGCCAGCCAGGCGCTGTACCTCCGCACGGGCGCGCACCGCCTGAAGTCCGGGATCGCCGCCACCCTCGTGTGGCACGATGACCTCTACGCTCACGGGCGCGGCGGCCGCTTCGCGTTCTCCGACGCGAACGGCTTCGCCACGCGCGAGGGCGCGTTCACCCGGACCACCGGGCCTGCGCCGGTCGCGCGCTACATGACGCCGCAGATCGGGGTGTTCTTCCAGGACACCTGGACGGCGGTGCCGGGCCTCGACATCACGGCCGGCGTGCGCTTCGAGTTCGAAGGGCTCCCCGTGGACGAAGTCCAGCCGAACGCGGAGTGGCTGCGCCTCGCCGGACTCGACAACGCCGACGTCCCCGACCAGCTCCGCAAGGTCAGCCCGCGCCTCGGCTTCTCCTGGGACGTCCGCGAGGACCACCAGTGGCTGCTGCACGGCGGCGCCGGCATCTATTACGATCGCGTCGCGCCCGAAGTCCTGGGCGAGTGGCTCACGCACGATGGGCGGCTCGTCACGCACCGAGCCTTCGGCTCGCTCGGGAGCTGGCCCACGATCGCCGCGCCGCTCCCCGTCGCCGACTCGGGCGCCGCGCTCACGCTCCTCGGCCCCGACTTCATGCCGCCCCGCACGGCGCGCGCGAGCTTCGGCATCACGCGCCGGCTGGGCGAGAACGCCGCGCTCCACCTCTCGGCCGCGCTGCGGCGGACCGACTTCCTGCCACGGCGTCACGACCTGAACCTCGCGCAGGCGCCCGCCGCGACCGACCAGTACGGACGACCCGTCTACGGCACGCTCGTCAAGCAGGGCGCCCTGCTCGCACCCGAGCCCGGCTCGAACCGGCGGTTCCCCGGCTTCGACCTCGTCTCCGCCCTCGACGCCGATGGCCATTCCGACTACTGGGGACTGACGGTCGCGTTCGAGCGACGCGCCGCCGGACCACTCGACCTCTTCGCCAGCTACACCTACTCGCGCACCCGCGACGACTGGCTGGGAGCCACGGCCGCCCCCGAGGACGGCCTGCACCCGTTCCCCGACCCGACCGCTTCCGAGGACTGGGCCGAGGGGACCTCCGACTTCGACGTGCCCCACCGCTTCGCGCTGGGCGCAGAGATGCGCTTCCCCGTCCTGAACGGCCTCCGCATCGCCGGCCTCTACCGCTATCGCTCCGGCACGCCGTTCACGCCCGGATTCCGCGACGGCGTCGATGCCAACGGCGACGGCTCCACCCGCAACGACCCGGCATTCGTCGATGATGCCATCCCCGGCACGGCCGAGCTGATCTCGGAGTGGGACTGCCTCGCCGACCAGGTGGGACGGTTCGCGGAGCGCAACGCCTGCCGGACGGACCCCGTGCAGTCGCTCGACCTGCGACTGCGCGTCGGGCTCGTCGCGACCGGCCGCTACACCGCCGAACTGGTCGTCGACGGCCTCAACCTGATCGAGTCGGAGATCGGCGTGCCGGACCGCGCGCTCTACCTCGTGGATCCCACGCAGCCGCTCGCCGTCGACGCCGCCACCGGCCGCGTCACCGTTCCGCTCATCGCCAACCCGCACTTCGGCGAGCTGCTCGTGCGGCGCAACACCGGCCGCGCACTGCGCCTCGGACTTCGCCTGAGTTACTGATCATGCACGGATGCCCCTTCCGGATCGCGGCGATCGCGTCGCTCCTCGCGGCCCTCGCGTGCGAGAACGCCGGCACCGACCGCGTCCTCGCCATCGAGGCGACCGGCACGCTCACCGCCATTGCGTACATCGACCTCAACGCCGACGAGAACCCGGACCCCACGGATGCGCCGGCCGCCGGCGTGCGGATCGGCCTGCTGATCCCGGGCACCCGCGATACCGCCGCCGTGGCCACGACCGGCGACAACGGGCTCGCCTTCGTGACCGCGATCCCGGTCGGACACTACAGCGTGATGCTCGACTCGACGACGGTCCCGGACTCGCTCGAAGTCGTCGGACTCGACTCCGCAGCGGTCACGATCGCCGCGAACGACAGCCTCATCGTCGTCGTCACGCTCCGCCGTGACGGCCCCGTAGCGAGCGCGCCGCCGACCACCGCCACCCCCCGCTGGCACGCCGTTGTGCATCAGCAACACCCGTTGTCGCACACGACAAGCACCGTTGCATTGCCGCGGCACCTCCGCTCCGGTCAGTCCCTGCCGCTCCGCGAAATCCGCCAACCGCTGCCCGTGGCCCGAGTCGTGCATCACCGCGGCACACCTGTAATGAAACCAGCGGCGGTCCAGCCGCGATCGGCGAGACTGCGACCGACGAAGGTATGAGCGCACCCAGAGTCCTCATCCAGCCGGCGAGCACGGTAACGACTGCACCAGCCACCGGCTCGACGGAGGGTGCATGGGGCGCGCTCGGTTGGTTCGGCGCGCTGCTCGCGCTGATCGGGTTCGGCGACATCGCGCTGACGTGGTACCCGGTCGGTCTCGGTGCACCGGAGTGGGAGTTCGCGACGGTCTCCGCCAGCCTCTCCGGACTGCCGCTCCCGACCATGGGACTCGCCATGGTCCTGGCGGCGGCGCTCGCGGGTGGACGACGCCGCGTCGTCCTCGCCCTCGTGCTCGCGCTCGCCGCCCTGACCATGCTCGTGCTCGGCGCGCTCGGTCTCTTCCTGACCGACGTGCCCATTGCACTCCGCGCGACGACCGCCGCCGCCGCGCGCATCGGCATTGAAAAGGTGATCATCAAGACGGTCATGCTCGGTGTGGGCTTCTCCGCCGCATACGTGCTCGGAGCCGCCACCGCGATACGATACCTTCAGATGGTCAGGGGAGAACGGAATCGTGCGTAAACGGATCGGGTTGGCGCTACTCGGAGCGGGGCTCCTGCTGCCGGCCGCGGCGCGGGCGGCCGACATCGAGTTCAACCACTACTGCACGCTCGGCGCGTTCAAGGTCTGCGCGAGCGTGCACGTGTTCGCGTCATCGGACTTCCGCACGATCACGCTGCGACTCTGGAACCTCGAAACCAACGACTCGGCGGCGGACCCCAACGGCCAGGCCTCGACGTTCACGGCGATCGGGCTCTACCACGCGAACTCCGCGTTCGAGTTCAATGGCAATGCGACGCTCGAGAGCGCGACGTTCGGTGGCCTGTCGGTGGCGTCGCTCTGGACGAAGAGCGCCAACAGCATCCAGGCCGAGCTGGGCCGTCAGACGAAGAAAGGGAACCAGGGTGGCATCGTCGGCTGCACCGATCCCGGCGGCACAGACCACCTCCAGACCTGCAACTCGTTCCCGGGCGGACCGTTCCTCGAGCTCACGTTTCACACGGACGAGGCGTTCTCTCTCGAATCGCTCCAGTTCCGCTTGCACGCACAGCAGGTCGGGCCGGACCAGCAGTACTCGGTCAAGTGTGATTCGGGGGACGGCCGCTGCGTGCCAACCAACGTCGTCCCCGAGCCGATCACGACCGTCCTCCTCGGCTCCGGCCTGCTCGGCATCGCCGGCGCGGCACGGCGCCGGCGGAAAGGATTCGACGTCGCGAGCGCTTGAGCACGGATGAGCCGGGCCGCAACTGCGGCCCGGCTCACCAGCGTCCGGAGTCGATCCTCTGCCCGGGCCGCAGTCGCGGAGCCAGTGCGGGCCCCGCCACGTACGTCCAGCACGCCCACTCGCCCGCCCGGATCCCGACGCGCCGGAACAGTCCATCCGCCACGCCTTCGTAGCGGTCGAGGTCGGCGAGCCGCGTGGCCGGACAGCGCCAGACCTCACCCTGGACATCACCCGTCCCCGTCAGCACGAGAGCCGGATACGCATCGACACTGTAGAGCGTCCCGGCGACCGTGGCGTGGCCGACACACTCGCACCCTTCGAGCAGCGCCGCGGCCGGGCCTCCCGCCCGGAGCGTGCCGTACACGAAGAGGTGGAAGTGACCCGGTTCGCTACGGGCCTCATCGCCCTGCTTCATGGCATTCAATCCTCTGGCGAATCCTCGCGCCGCAGGTGCTCGACGGTCACGCCGCCGGCTTCGAGGAGTCGCGCCTGTAGTCGTTCTTCCTGCTCGTCGATGAACTCGCCGACGGCGTGGAGGTGATCGGCGGCCTCCTGGAAGACGTCGGCGGGGAAGTCGTCGCCGTCCGCGTCACGCAGTGCGGCCTCGAGCGTTTCGAGTTCGCGCGCCGCCTTGTCGGTCGTCCGGCGCAGCCGCATCAATGCGCGCCGGGCTTCCCGTTCCGCCGTTCCCGCCATGGGTGCCTCCGTGATGGAACTCGACGGCCGACTGGTGGAGGAAGATGCCCCGGGTCCCGATGGGATGCAATGTGTCGGGCGGGAGGGGCTCAGCGCTCGCGCCAGCTCAGTGCGTTGCGCACGCGGAGCACGCCGGGGGTCCTCCACGCCACTTCGAGGGCGCGGCGCGCGGCTGCGCCGTCGGGCAGGCGCCCTTCGAGCGTGATCACCGCGTCGGCGGCGTAGACCGTGATCCGGTCGGCCGCGCGGCCCAGGACGCGGTACAGTGCTGCGCCGACCGCACGCGCGAGGTCGTGATCGCGCTGCGCCCGCAGATGGCGCTCCTCATCCCGGCGCGAGACGTGATGGAGCGGACTCGGCCACCCGCTGTGCTCCGGCCCGGGCGGGTGGAGCGTGATCCGCGGCGCGTCGTATTCCGGCCGCTCCGCGTACGCGCCACGGTAGCCGGCACGACCGCCGAAACCCGCCCGTTCGTACCGCCCGACGCGCGCGCGGTCCCACTCCGCGTGGGCGCGCCGGAACTGCGCAGCGAGGCGCTCTCTCGGGTGCGGCTGCCACCCTCTCGCCATGCCATCTCCTCCCGCTCCCGGTCCGCCGGCGCGCCGTGCACGATCCGCGCCACGGCTCCGGATCCGAGCCCGACCGGTCCGGGCGATCCGATGGATGTCGACGCCCCGACCCGTATCGGTTTGCCGCCGTCCGGCCCGCCGCCGGTCGGGTCCGGCCCTCCCGTCGTCGTCTCCGTGAGCACTCCCGTGCCGGCCCGCCAGCGTCCGTGACGCCCCCGGTGCCCCCTCCCGCCGCGCGCCGATTTTGTTTATGTTCAAAGAGTTTCGATCGTCCTCCGGCGTTGGGCACGACCCTGGCGCCGGGGGTCCTGTTTTGTCCCCGCCCTGCCGATCGCCGGCGTGGTTCTGCGGACAACACCGATCCAGTCGCCGCTGGGGGTGGCATGCTTGAAGAGATCAAGGCGAAGATTTCCGACGAGCTCGAGCGCCTCGGCCACGAGTTGAACGTCACGCTGCCGCAGGCGATCCGCAAAGCGGTCGAACTGGGCGACCTGCGGGAGAACGCGGAGTACCACTCGGCGCTCGAGCGCCAGAAGTTCGTCCAGGCGCGCATCAACCACCTGACGCAGCGGATGATCGAGCTGTCGAAGATCGATGTGAAGGCGATTCCGAAAGACCGCGTCGGCTTCGGCTCGAAGCTGCGTGTTCGCAACCTGGACACCGGCGACGAGTCCACGTACACCATCGTGGCGGGCGATTACATGGACATCGATGCGGGCCACATCTCGATGGCCTCGCCGCTCGGCCGGGGACTCCTCGGCGCGCGCGTCGATGAAGAGGTCGTCATCACCCTGCCCGGCGGCGAGCGACGCTTCCGCGTCCTCGAACTGACCACGCTGCCCGAGATGCTGGAGTAGGGGCGAGGGTCGGGCGTCCGCCGGCGGCGGATCCACGGCCGCGACCGGCGCTCCCGGCTCGTATCGGATCCGGGTGGACCGGCCACGTGCGGTGGCGCCCGACCGGAGGCGGGCTGCCGTCCTATTCGTGTCCCAAGGTCGACATCGGATCCACCCCCGTCGCACGGCGTGCTGGAAGGTACGTCGCCGCGAGGGCGACGGCGGCGAAGGTCGCCAGCAGCAGCATCGTGAATCGCGGCTGCGCCAGCGCGGCGGCCACGCGATCCTCCATCGTGCGCATACCGGAAACGGGCAAGCCCGGGTCCAGTGCCCACACGAGCTCGCGGACCGTGCCGGCGAGCGCCCGGGGAGTGCCGGTCCTGATCGCGAACGACATCTCCGCCGGGCCGTAGGTCCTCGTCAGCCGGAACTGGTCGAGCGCGAAATAGACGGTGGCGCTCGGTACGTCGACGACATCGGCGTGGCGGACGTCGCGGACGACGCCGACCACCGTGAACCACGGCACGCCGCCGTTGGTGTTCCGGAGCCGCTTGCCGATGGCGGATTGACCGGGCCAGAACATCTCGGCCGCCGTCTCGCTCACGACCACGACGGGGACCGCATCCGCGCGATCCGACGCCTCGAGCAGGCGACCGGCCACGCGGGTGTATCCCATGGCGGCAAAATAGCCGGGCGTGACGATCTGCCACCGTGCGTTCGGCGGCCCCTCGCCCCGACGTGGCGGCTCCGCTCCTTTGATTTCCATGGATCCGCCGCCGAGCCGCCTCGGCGGCGAAGGTGCGCCCGATCAACGCGCCCGAGCCGAGCACGGCGAATATGCCGGCCGCCGCCCGCGTGACCAGGACACGCTCCGGTGTGTCGGTCCCCGTCAGGCTCATGCCGGCCGGCGGAGCATATGCGGCCACGTGCTCGAAGCTGTCGATCGCGTCCCGGAGGTCCGCGAAGTCGCGGGACGAGATCGGCGAGCGTCCGCGGCCGCCGCCCGGCTCGTTGCTCCACGGGTTCCAGACTTGCAAGATCCGGCCGGGTGCATCGTAGGGCAGCGGCCGCAGCAATACGCTTCTGACGACGCTGAAGATCGCGGTCGTCGCGCCGATCCCGAGCGCGAGCGTAGGGACCGACACCGCCGTGAAGCCGGGGCGCCGGATCAGGCCCCGGATCGAAAAGCGCAGATGGCGAAGCAGGTCCCTCATGAGCGCCTCCGCGGTGGATGACTGTCGGAACACGTTCTGTGCCCGGCCCGTGCCCGGCGGCTTGCTGGTGTCGGCGCCCCTGCCCGCCACACGCGCCGGTGCCCCCGCCTCATTGTACGATCGGTGATGGGGGAGAAAGGTTGGAAGGCGGCGGGTCTGCGGGGTGCGCGACCGGTGGCTTGCGGCCCTTGGATTTCCCAAGCATCTGGTTCCCGCGGGCCGGCATCGTTACATTTGAAGCCGCACCGTGCGGAGGATTGATGGGACGCGGTGGACGGCCGACGCATCGACCTGAGATGCCGCGATGCCTCCGCCCGGTTGCCACACCCGGCGCCCCACCCCGCTGGCCGGGAATTACTCTGCATCAAGACGTTATGCTACTCGGCGTCGGCGGGTTGCCAGGCGGTCAACCGCCCTCGCCGCCCGGCGGGCCGGCTTCGCTCCTATGCCTTCGCGCCCACTGTCAGTGGGTGGCAATAAACTGGATGCACAGCGCGCGGCGGCTCGCGGAGCTGCCGTTCCGACCCGTACCGGCGCGCCCTCAGCGCTCGTGCCGTTGCGAGCCGAACCGCTTCCGTCTCGTGCGGACCCGAATCGTTCATGGACATCGCGGATACCATCCGGAAGCTCGTAGGACAACACGCCGGCGCTCCATTCGGCTACCAGGTCCGGTGCGCCCACGCGTTGCTGGATCCGGAGGACACGACCCGCCCGAACGTGATCCTGACCGCGCCGACCGGCGC
>DASVCS010000104.1:0-11624 GCA_036381495.1 Longimicrobiales bacterium | reverse complement strand
CCCCGTCCGCTCCGGCCGGTACTACTACACCGCGACACTCGAACTCGAAACGCTTTCGCTCTCCGACCTCGAAGAACTGGAACGCTGGCTCGAAGGCGAGCTCGAACCGGCCGTCAGCGGCGAGGGCTCCGTCCCCGGCGCGCTCGGACAGGGGATGAAACGCCTGTTGATCCGCGTCCTCGGTCTGCCGGCCCGCACGTTCGAGGCGCGCAGCGAGATGTTCCGCATCGAGTGACGAGGCGGCGCACAGCGCCGCTCCCGCCCCATCGTTGCCGGCCTGCGGGACAGCGGGCGTCGCTGTGTGGTTCGCAACTTGCAGCACGGCCATTTACTGTGCGGAACCCGTCACCGAGTGGAGGCGTCGTGGTCTCTGATCCCGATCGAGCCATGCCCGACCGCGAGCCCGGCGGCGTCGCAGTGCATAAGGACGCCGCCGCGACACCGGCCGCCCGGGGGCCCGAGCTCGACCACGCCGACGACGCGCACGACGCGGCCGTCGAACGCGAACTGCGCGGCCGACTCTACCAGGAGCTGGATCTCCTCGCATTCGCGCTCGAGATGGAGGCCGCCGAAGCGCTCGAAAACGGCGAGCCGGATGCCGCCGCGCGCGCCCAGCAGACACGACTCGGGGTCCGGCTCGCACAGCGACTCGTCGGCGACGTCCCCGCGCCCGAAGTCGAGCTCCGGCTTCGCCGACGGCGCACCGAGTACGAAGCCAAGTTCCCGACTTGACGCCCCGCGATGACCACCGACCGCCCCACTGGTCGGCCGCCGCCCAGTGCTGTATCCTTCTCCGTGTCGGCGGACGATCGCCTCCATGAGTAACACTCCCCCCATCCGTGGAGTCTCTCCCATGGCCGAGTTGTTCCGTTTCTCGCCGCGACCCAACCGGGCCGGCGAAGTCCAATGGCGTGACTGGGGCGCCGCCGCCTTCGATGAAGCCGCGCACACCGATCGGCCCGTCTTCCTCAACCTCACCGCCGTCTGGTGCGAGTGGTGCCACCGCATGGATGAGACGGCGTTCTCCGACCCCGACTCGATTGCACTGCTCAACCGGGAAGTGCTGCCGATCCGTGTCGATGCCGACCGCTACCCGCATGTCCAGGAGCGTTATATTGCGGGTGGCTGGCCCACCAACGCATTCCTCACGCCCACGGGCGAGGTGCTGTGGGCAGGGACGTACGTGCCGGCCGAGGAGTTCCGGGCCGTGCTGCACGGTGTGTTGGCGGCGTGGCGGGATCGCCGCGCGGAGCTCAGGATCGAGATCGAGCGGCGGCGCAAGGCGCTGGAAGCCGCGCGCGGGCGGCATCGGGCGGTGGGGCTGGTGCGGCGGGGTGCGGCCGATACGGTGTTGTTGTCGATCCAGCAGGGGTTCGACGCGGTGAACGGTGGATTCGGTGGGGCGCCGAAGTTTCCGCAGCCGGAGGCGGTCGAGTTTCTGTTCGCGCGGGGGTTCGCGCCGGGCGGGGCCGAGGCGCGGGCGATGGCGGGGCACACGCTGGACGGGATGCTTGCCGGCGAGTTGCGCGATGAGGTGGAGGGCGGCTTTTTCCGGTACGCGATGGCGGCGGACTGGACGTCGCCGCGGCATGAGAAGCTTCTCGAGGTGAACGCGGGTTTGCTGCGCGTGTATGCGCTGGGTGCGCAGGTGTCCGGCCGGGCGGACTGGCGGGCGGTGGCGGAGGGGACGGTGGACTGGGTGGAGGGGGTGTTGCGGCTTCCGGACGGGCTATGGGGCGCCAGTCAGGCGGCCGAGGCGGAGTACTACGCGCTGGACGTGGATGGCAGGCGTGGGCGCCCGCGGCCGTTCGTGGATCCGGTGCTCTACACGGCGCCGGTCGCGGTATGGATTCGTGCGCTGGCCGAGGCGGGCGGCCGGCTGGGGCGGCGGGACTGGATCGAGCGTGCGGCCGGTGCCATGGACGCGCTCCTCTCCGTGATGGCGGGGCCGGAAGGAATGTTGTACCACTATCGTGTTCCGGGTGAGTCGCCGGACCTGGCGACGTTGCTGGTCGACACATTGGAGGCGGCGCGTGCGTGCGTCAGCCTGAGCCAAGCGACGGGGCGCGCGGGGGATCTCGCGAAGGCGTGCGAGCTGGCGGAGGCGCTCGAGGCGGCGCTCTGGGCGGAAGACGGCGGGTTCTTCGACCATGTTTCGGGTCCCGGCGACGTCGGTGCGGTGCGTTACCGGGATCGGCCGTTCGACCGCAACGCGGCGGCGGCGCGCCTCTTCCTCGACCTTGCGGCCGCGACGGGGGAGCGGAGCTACCGCGCGGTGGCGGAGCGGATCCTGGCGCTGCTCTCGCCGGTCGCCGGCCGGTACGGTGTGGCGGCGGCGGAGTTCGCGCTGGCGGTCGACGAGTTCTTCGAGCCGCCGCCGAGCATCTTCGTGGTGGGTGCCACGGAGGCGGCTGCGCCGTTGCGTCACGCGGCGCTCGCGTTTCCCGATGCGCGCCGCCGCGTCTGGAGTCTCGAGCGGGGCGGCCGGATCGGCGGGTTCGACCTCGCGGCGGCCGCGACGCCGGTCGCCTACATCTGCGGCGCGCGAGCGTGCTCGGCGCCGATCGACGATCCCGCGCGGCTCGCCCGGGCTGCGCGTGCCGCGCGCTGAGCCGTGCTGGACCGGGAAGGCCAGGCGCTCCGCGCCGAGCTCGTCGGCATCTTCGGCCGCGGCGTGGACGAGCCGCTTCCGGACGACGAATTCGACGCACTCGCCCGACGCATCTTCGCGTACCAATTCGACCGCAACCCGCCGTATGCCGCCTACTGCCGCCGGCGCGGCCAACTGCCGGAGTCCGTCGGGCACTGGACCGAGATCCCGGCGGTCCCGACCGCGGCGTTCAAGGAGGTCCGCCTGGTGAGCGGGGATGCCCGCCGCGCCGAAGCGGTCTTCCGGACCAGCGGCACCACGCGTGGGCGCGAGCGTCGCGGCGAGCACTACATCCTCGACCTCTCGCTCTATCACACGGCGCTGCTCCCCACATTCGACGCCTTCCTGCTCCCGGATGGCGCGGAGTTGCCGATCTTCTCGCTGATCCCGCCCGTCGACGAGATGGTGGATTCCTCGCTCGCCCACATGGTTTCGGTCGTGATGGACCGACTCGGCGCGCGCGAGAGCGGGAGCTTCGCGACCGTCGCGCTCGGGATCGATGATGCCGCGCTCGATGAGGCGCTCCGTGGCGCGACGGCGCGCGGCACGCCCGTCTGCCTCGTCGGGACGAGCCTCGCGTTCCTTCACTGGACGGACCGTCTGCGGGCGCGAGGCGCGCGCTACCGCCTGGCGGCGGGATCGCGCCTGATGGATACGGGTGGGTTCAAGGGGCGCGGCCGTGAAGTCGGCGAGGAGGAGTTGCGGGCCACGTACGCCGAACTCCTCGGGATCCCCGGCGACCACGTGGTGAACGAGTACGGGATGACCGAGATGTGCTCGCAGTTCTACGACAACGTGCTGCGGGATCGGGTCCTGCGCGGTACGGTGCGGCGCCGTCACAAGCAGGGGCCGCCGTGGGTCCGGACGCGGGTCGTGGACCCGGAGACGCTCGAGGCGGTGCCGCGCGGTGAGGTCGGGATCCTGCGGCACTATGACCTCGCGAACCTGGGGTCGGTGATGGCGGTGCAGACCGAGGACATCGGGCGCGAGGTCGAGGGCGGCTTCGTCCTGCTCGGCCGTGCCGCCGGCGCGCCTCCCCGCGGCTGCTCGATCGCGATGGACCTGCTCCTCTCCGCCGTCGAGGAACGCGGTCAGTGACCGACGTCGACGCCTTCCACCTGCCGGGGTTGACCGCGGACGACGTCGTCCGCTGGCACGTGCGCGAGTACGGCGACGCGGAGGTGCGGCTGCGGACCCCGGTCCTGCAACCCGCGGCGATCGGCCGGATAGCCGAGCGGCTGCGCGCGGCGCGCGCGCGACACCTGGCTGAGCTGCCCGTCGCGGCCGTGGTCGACGCCATCGCCGCCACCGCCGCGCGCCTTGCCGACCCCGCGGACCCGCACCGCCGCATCGCCGATGCCGCACTCCCCGCCGCGACCGGCTATTCGCCGCCGATGGCGCGCCTCATCCTCGACCGCATGCTCGCCGACTGGCGCGCCGATGCGCTCGATTCACTCCTGCGCGCCGAGTTCGGCGACCCGGCCGTGCTCGACGCGTTCCGGCCGGGGCCGCGCCCGGGGACGCGCGTCCGCGCCCTCGGCCCCGCGCTCGCCTTTCACATCTTTGCGGGCAACGTGCCGGGCGTCGCCGTGGCCGCCCTCATCCGCTCCCTCCTCGTCAAGGCGGCCACGTTCGGAAAATCGGCTTCGGGCGACCCGCTGCTCCCCGCGCTCTTCGCCCGGACTCTCGCCGACGTCTCGCCGGAACTCGGCACGTGCATCGCCATCACCTACTGGGCCGGCGGGACGACGACGCTCGAAGCGGCCGCGCTGGACGCCGCGGACGCCGTCGTGGTCTACGGCGGCGCCGACACCGTGCGAGACGTCCGCGCCCGCGTGCCTGCCGAAACACGGCTCATCGTCCACGGCCCCCGCATCTCGTTCGCACTCATCGGCCGTGAAGCACTCACCGAGGATGCGGCCGACCGCACCGCGGCACTCGCCGCGCGCGCCACCGCCCTCTTCGACCAGCAGGGGTGCGTCTCGCCCCACGTCCTCTACGTCGAGCAGGGCGGCGACGTCGCGCCCGAAGACTTCGCCGCCCGGGTCTCCGCCGCGCTCGAACGGCTCCGGACGGAACTGCCGCGCGGCCGGCTCACCGCGGCCGAGGCCGCCGTCATCCACCAGGTCCGCGGCGCCGCGGAGTTCCGCACGCTCGACGGGCAGGACGTGCGCATCTTCGCCGGGCCCGGCACCGAACACACCGTCATCTACGAGGCCGACCCGACGTTCACGCCGTCGTGCCTCCATCGCGTCGTCTCCGTCAAACCGCTGCTCGACCTCGCCGACGCCGTCGAACGGGTCCGGCCGTACGCACGCTACCTCCAGACTGTGGGGATCGTCGGAGCGGGGAAACGGCGGGATGCCCTCGCAGAACGGTTCGCTCGGGCGGGCGCGTCCCGGATCACTGGACTCGAAACGATGCCGTGGCCACCGGCCGCGTGGCATCACGACGGCCAGGAGCCGCTGAGAGAACTCATCCGGTGGGTGGATCTGGAGGACTGATACCGGGTTCGGCCTACTCCTCCTCCTCTTCCTTCCGCTCCGCGCGCCACAACACGAGCTGGCGGGTACCTTCGCTGCTCTCTTCCACGCGAAGCGTCAGGACATCGCCCTCCGAGATCCCCAGATCATCCCGGATCTCCTGGGGGATCGTGATCCGGCCGCCCACACCCACGCTGACATCCCCGTAATAGAGAGTGCGGTACAGCGCCATGGAGTCTCCCGGGAAAGGGTCGTGATGGCCGACAGCCAGCCGCTACAATCGCTGTCAGCGCTTCATTTTACTGTTATCTCGCGGGATCGGCAAGACACGGCGGCACTCCGGCGGGGTGCGCGCGGCCGTCGCGACCCGGCATCGAGCGGCGGGGCAGGGCTGTCCTCGTCGTCGGAGCCGGCCGAGAAGGAAGCGCTCCCGGAGCGGCGCACTCGGCGATCGGACGAGCCGTTCGGGTGGACCCGGCTTCAGGCCGGCTCGGAACGCAGGAAAACGGATCGGACTTCGCGTTCGGGCATCGACCGCCAGCGGTCATCGGCTTCGGCGGCCGGGATGTCGAGGCGAGCGACGCGCTTGAGCTCGCCCGGCTGGTCCCGGCAGATGAAGATGACTTCCGCGTGTTCTTCCCCGCCGCGGAGCGTGCCGGAGCTCACGCTGCCCACCCAGGTCCGGCCGCGGTCGTCCTCGACCAGTCGCTGCTCCATGGCGGGCGTCTCGTCCGCGGGTCGACGCTCCCAGGTCAGGGTCGCCTCCATGGTTCGGATCCTTGCATCGCGCGCCGTGCGCGCGTTCCGTGCAGGATGAGAAAGAACAACAAGTTGCGTGCCTGCGCCCGGCATTGGCATCGATTCGGGTACAGTCTTTGCATTCGCCGCCGCGGTGGCCCGCATTCGGGCGACTGACGGCCGCCATTCTGGCCCTCTCCCCTGAGAGGCGGTGATGCGAATGACACGATACGGATCGGTTCAGGGAGCCGTGCGCCCCGCCGGAAGATGCCGTGTGAGGATGTTGCTGAAATTGGGCGCAGTACTGCTGCCGCTGGTGGGAACGGCGTGCGCGCACGGTGGACGGCTCCCCGCCACCGGCGAGCAAGCCGGTGCCGCGGAGCCGAGCGCCGTGGATTACCTGCTCTTCCGTGCCGAGCGGGCGGAGCACCTCTGGGACCGCGTCGAACTGTATTACGAGCGTGAGGTCGCGCCGATCGAGCGCGTGTTGTTGCGTTACCGCGACGATCCGGTCCTCGCGCGTCGGATCGCGCTCGCGCTCGTCGCGGAGGCACGCCACGTTTCACTGGAACCCCGGCTGCTGTTGGCCGTTCTCCTGGTCGAGAACCCATGGCTCGACCCGGAAGCGCGCAGCCCGGTCGGCGCAGTCGGGCTGATGCAGGTGATGCCTCGGCACCGCGGTGCCTGGCCGCCGTGCGAGCCGGACCTCGAGGCGGTCGAGTCCAACATCTGCCACGGCGCCCGCATCTTCGCGCACTACTTTCGCCTGGAAAGGGGCAACGTCGAGAAGGCGTTGTTACGCTACAACGGCTGCGTGCACGGGACCAACACACCCAACTGCCACGCCTACCCGTACCACGTCTACGCGCGCGCCGGCCGCGCCAGCATCCTCGCGTGGCTCCGCCCGTGGCAGGGCGACGTCGAAGTGCAGTAGTCGCGAACGCGGCGGCATGCCTTCGTTCCTGAACGGGTGAATCCCGGCGTGGAAGGCCGGCGGCGCGCCGGGCGCCGACACGGCGCCGGCGCCGGACCGGAGCATCAGGCGAGCGGCGCGTCGAAGCGGACCGCGATCCGGTGAGGTCCGCGCGCCGGGCGGCGCGCGGACCCGTGCCGACCGACGGTGCGGGCCCGCGACTCCGCCGAGTGGACCGGGCTCAGAGCGTAATCGGCGACTCGGGGCGCCGCTCGACCGGACTCGGCTGCCGCGACCGCCGGGCCTCGAGCTCCTCCTGAACCAACCGCCGGACCTGCGATTCGTCGATGCGCTCGGCATCCCAGAATCGGGTGAACGCATTGCCCCGGCGCCCCTTGCGATCGCAATCCACGGAGCCGGCGTACCCGCGGCGGTAGCTCAGGACGCAGCCATCCCACGTGCCGCGCTTGACCGCATTGCGTTCCAGGTCCAACCCGAGCTGGACCAGACCGTCGTGGGCGAACTCCCGCAGCTCTGCGCGGAGTTCCGCCTCCGCGTCGGCCAGGCGCGGGCTGGAGAGGAAGGAGAAGAGCCACATACGAAGCCTCCTTCGTGGGGGACCAAAGATGGCGGGTGACCGTGCCCGCGCTGCAAGATGCGTGCGTGTACGCCTCTCGGATGCAAAAAAGCCCCGCGCCGGCTGCACCATCGCGCGAGGCTCCATCGTACACTGCATACACTGGGGCGGCAGGACTCGAACCTGCAACCTGCCGGTTAACAGCCGGCCGCTCTGCCAGTTGAGCTACACCCCAAAACGGCCGCAACCCCGGTTGGGGTGTCGCCCTGTGTATTCGGGCCGAGATTCCACCCGTTCCGGACAATGTAGCGGCCGCCGTAATCGAGGTCAAGGCGGGGCCGGGGAGCGATCACCCGGCCCAGGTTCGGCCGTTCGGCGGTCCGGCTCTTGCGCTGGCGGGCCGCGTGGCCGGTGGAACACGCCGATCCGGGACGGAGCTCGACGTGGCGATCGTGGGTGGCGGGTCCGCGGGCCTGGCCGCCGGCTACTGGCTCGCCCGCTATCGCCATCGCGTCCGCGTTTTCGATGCGGGCGCGCCGCGCAACGCCACCGCCCATGCGGTCCACGGGTATCCGGCGTTGCCGGATCTGACGCCGGGCGAGTTCCGGCGTCGTCTGCGCGAGCAGGCCCGCGGCGCGGGCGCCGTGGTCGTCACCGCGACGGTCACGTCCGTCTCCGGTGAGAAGAATGCGTTTCGGGTCGGCATCGCCGGTGCGGCGCCGGTCTGGGCGCGTCGCATCCTCCTCGCGTGCGGGCGCTGGCACCGGATCCCGGCGATCCCCGGACTCGCCGAAACCTACGGCAGCACCAGCCATCACTGCCCCGACTGCGACGGCCCCGATACCGCGGATGAGCCGGCGGGCGTCATCGGCGCCGACCGGCACGCCGCGGGTCTCGCGCTCTATCTCCTCACCTGGACCGATCGTGTCGCGCTTCTCCTCCACGGCCGGCGGCTCGCGGCGGCCGAGTCCGTGGTCCGGACGCTCCGCGATCACGACGTGACCATTCACGCGCGACGCATCGCGCGCGTCCTCCGCAGCGGGCGGCGCGTCGAAGGGGTCGAATTCGCCGATGGCGAGGTCCTCGCGCTCCGCCACCTCTTCTTCCACCCTCGCTCGGTCCCGTTCCGGCTGCGGTTGCCCCGGCGTCTCGACCAGGCCACCGACGATGGCGGCAGGATCGTCACGGATGCCGGGCAGGAGACCTCGATCCCCGGCATCTACGCCGCCGGCGACCTCACGGGCCACCCCTACCTCGCGCCGGTCGCCGCGGCCGAAGGCATCCGCGCCGCACTCGCCATCCACCGTTCGCTCCTCCCGCCGGACTTCGAGCTGTGACGCCAGGTCCGGTGGGGTCTTCCGCGTTGGTGCCCCCCGGATCGGCGGCCGAGGACGGCCGAGGCTCAGAGGGGTGGCGACAGGGCGCGGCCACGCCTCGGCGCTTCCGGTCCGCGCCATCCCCTCACGCAGCGCCCGCCAGCAGCAGCCCCCGGGTCTGCGTACGGACGAGCGATGCGTAATGCCCATCGCTGCCGATCAGTTCCTCGTGTGTGCCCGCCTCGGCGATCCGACCGTCCTTGAGCACGAGGATCCGGTCCGCACCCATGATGGTTGAGAGGCGGTGCGCGATGATGAACGTCGTGCGACCGCGCACCAGCCGTGCCAGCGCCTCCTGGACCAGCGCCTCGGACTCCGCGTCGAGCGCGGACGTCGCCTCGTCCAGGATCAGGATCGGCGGGTCCTTGAGCAGTGCGCGCGCAATCGCGATCCGCTGTCGCTCGCCGCCCGAGAGCGCGGCGCCGCGCTCGCCCACCGGGGTATCGTAACCCTGGGGCAGGCGGAGGATGAAGTCGTGCGCGTTGGCCGCCCTCGCCGCCGCCTCGATCTCCCGCCGCGTCGCCTCCGGCCGGCCGTAGGCGATGTTCCCGCGCACCGTGTCGTTGAAGAGTAGCGTGTCCTGGAGCACCACGCCGATCTGGCGCCGCAGCGAGCGCTGCTGCAGTGCGCGCAGGTCCACGCCGTCCACACGGATCGAGCCCCGGGTCGGATCGTACATCCGCTGGAGCAGCGCCATCATCGTGCTCTTGCCGGCGCCGCTCGGCCCGACCAGCGCGACCAGCTCGCCCGGCCGGACCACCAGGTCGATCCGCTCGAGCACCGGCTTCTCGTCCTCGTAGGCGAAGCTCACGCCATCGAAGACCACCTCGCCACGGACGGCTTCGACCGGCCGCGCGTCCGGTGCATCTTCGAGCGGGTCCCGCGCGTCCAGGATCGAGAAGACCGTTTCCAACGAGACCGCCGCCTGTCGCAGCGTCTGGTAGACGCCCGTCAACCCCTGGACCGGCGCGAACAGGCCGCCGATGTAGCCGAGGAACGCGACCAGCGTCCCCACCGTCGCCTCGCCGCGCACGACCAGGAATCCGCCGAGCGCCACGGCGGCGACCCGCGCCAGCGCGGCCACCATGTTCTTCGCCGCGCCCACGCGCGTGTCCCGCCCCACGCCCCGGACTACCACGTGGTTCGTCTCATCGACCTCGCGCAGGAAGCGTCGCTTCTCCTCCTCCATGGCGAAGCTCTTCACGGTCATGATCCCGGAGAGCACTTCGTTGAACCGCGAGTAGATCTTCACCCACCGATCAAGCAGCGTCCGCTCCCGCTCCGTCTGCTCGCTCGCCGCCCACGCCCCGATCAGCGCCGGCAGCGGCGCGAAGGCCGCCACCACCAGCGTCAATCGCCAGTCCAGACGCAGCATCAACACGAGCGAGAGCGCCAGGTACGCCACCGCCGGCAGCACGTTGAACGCGATCTCGGCGAGCGCCGCGACCAGGCCGTTGATCCCCCGGTCCAGCTTGGTCATGACCCCGCCCACGCTCTCGTTCCGATGGTACGCGAGCGGGAGCGAATGCAGCCGGCCCACCGTCTCCGATTGCAACTCGTACTGCACGCCGATCCGGACTCGCCACGTCAGCCAGTTCGACACGCCCGTCGCCGCCTCGCGCGCGGCCGCGAGCGCCACCAGCCCACCAACGCCCAATGCCAGCGCCCGCATCGCATCCGCGCCGCCGAGTCGATCGAACAGATATTTCAGGATCAACGGCTCGACCGCGTTCACCGCGGCCACCGCCAGCGTCAGCGCCAGGATCACCACGACCGACGTCCGGTACGGCCGCACGAACCTCAGTGCACGCCGGACCTGCTGCCAACGTCTCCGTCGTTCCTCCATCCTCTCGCCTCCTTCAGCGCGACGCACCGCGGCAGGTGCCGCGGTGCGCCAATCCGCGCCCGGCCGACGGGCGCATCGAGGGATGTCCACACACCCCGGGAATTTAAACAACCGAAGCGTTTGCGACAACGACTCAATTCGTTGCATTACAACTACTTGGATGGAATCACGCAGGGGCGACGGCGCGCGGCGCGGCCCCTCGCACGCAGGCGCGTACGCGACGATTGTCGCGGCCCGCAGCTTGCGCACGCGCGGGACGACCGTTTACACTGGGTCCATTGACCGTCCCTTCACCGCGTACCGTTCCGAATGAACGTACCCCTCCCGCGGGAAACGGAAGACGACATCATCGAGCTGCTGAAGTCGACGGACCAGGCGTTCGACGACGTGCCGAAGCTCGAGCGCGGGCCCGGTTGAGGGATGGGGCTGCTCGAGCGCCTCCTTCTTCCGGCCGGCCACCGGACCGGCGGCAGCGGGTGTGTACCGTTATTGCATCTTTCATCGGAGAGAAGATGGCAGTCGAACGATCGACGATCGAGTCACGGATCATCGTGGCTTCGATCGACACTGACCTCGCGTACGCGGAGGCCTGGGGATGACGCAGCGGGTAGCGCGTCCGCTCATCGCCGCCGGTGTGCCGGCCGCCGAGCAGGAGGCTCCGGGGCGAGCGCTGTCGGAGAGCCGGTCGCCGGCGTCCGTCGGTCCGTCCAGCCGTTGATGCCGGAGCAGGCGACGTGACCGGCGAAGCCATTGCCGAGCTGTTCGAGCGTCTGGCCGAAGCACGCGGGCTGGCGGAGGCGTGTTCGCTGGTACTCGATCGCGTTGCGGGCGACGACGCGCCCGTCCGCGCGGTCGTCGTCGTGTGCCGGGACGGGCAGATCCACGGCGCGGGCTGGGGTGTTGCCGAGGCCGCCGTGCAGGCCGTCCTGGCCCGCGCCGGCGATCCGCCGCTCACCGATTGGCTCGAGCAGGATGCACCATCGTGGCACGACGCCGCCGGCCTGCCGCCGGGCTTTTCCGGCGTCCTCGTGCTCCCGTTCT
>DASVCS010000103.1:0-1127 GCA_036381495.1 Longimicrobiales bacterium | reverse complement strand
GTCGCGCACGGGGTCCTGTACGCGACCTCGCCGAAGCTGCGGGTCTTCGCGCTCGACGCGGCCACGGGCGCGCTCAAGTGGAGCTTCGATCCGAACGAGCCCGGCACGGCGCCGTCGCGCACCCGCATCCGCGGGCTGATGTACTGGGAGCGCGGATCGGATCGGCGCCTCTACTTCGGCGTCCGTCACTGGCTCTACGCCCTCGACGCGAACACGGGCACGCCGCTGCGCACCTTCGGGCGGGATGGCCGCATCGACCTGCGACAGGGCTTCACCGGGCGCGACCCGCACGCGCTCAACGTCGGCGTGAACACGCCCGGCGTGTTCTACCGCGATCTGCTCATCCTCGGCTCGGTGCTGTCCGAGAGCCTGCCGTCCGCTCCCGGGGACATCCGGGCGTTCGACATCCACACGGGCGAGCAGAAGTGGGCCTTCCACACGATCCCCCACCCGGGGGAGTTCGGGTACGAGACCTGGCCGAAGGATGCCTGGAAGTACTCCGGCGGCGCCAACGCCTGGAGCGGGCTGGCGCTCGACGAGCGGCGCGGCCTCGTCTTCGCGGCCACGGGCTCGGCCGCCTACGATTTCTACGGCGGCAACCGCCATGGCGACAACCTGTTCGCCAACTCGATCCTCGCGCTGCGCGCCGACACCGGCGAGCGCGTCTGGCACTTCCAGGCGGTGAAGCACGACGTCTGGGACCGCGACTTCCCCGCGCCGCCCGCGCTCATCACCATCCGGAAGGACGGCCGGCCGCTCGACGTCGTCGCACAGGTCGCGAAGAACGGCCGCACGTACGTGCTCGAGCGCGAGACCGGCCGGCCGGTGTTCCCGATGGAAGAGATCGAGGTGCCGCCGTCCGAGGTGCCCGGCGAGAAACTGGCGCGCACGCAGGTCCTGCCGGTGCTGCCGCCCCCCTTCACGCGCCAGCGCTTCACCGAGGACATGATCACGACGCGGACGCCGGAGGCGCATCGTGCCGTCCGCGCCGAATGGGAGCGGCTGAGCAAGCGGGGCGAGTACGATCCACCGAGCCTGGGCGGCACGATCCTCTTCCCCGGCATGGACGGCGGCGCCGAGTGGGGCGGCGTGGCCTGGGATCCGTCGCTCGGCTACCTGTTCGTGAA
>DASVCS010000102.1:0-4364 GCA_036381495.1 Longimicrobiales bacterium | reverse complement strand
GCGGCGCCCGGCACGAGATCGTCGCCGAGGCGCTCCCGCAGGAGTTCGTCGAGCGTGGTGTCGGCGGCTGCTTCCATGCGGATGCCGTAGAACTCTTCGAGGTCGGAGACGGTGGTGTCGCCACGGAGCGGGAACTCGATCTGCGCTGGCACCGCGGGGGATTCGGTCCTGCCGCGACTGAAGATGCGGTCGACGAGCGGGCGGGCGTCCGGCCGGAGCACGAGGAAGAGGTGGTCGTCCGGCTCGATGCGCGTGGTGCCACGCGGCGGGATCACGTCCTCGCCGCGGGCGATCATCGCGACCACCGCGCCGTCCGGCAGCTTGAGATCGCGGATCAGACGGCCGGCCGCGAGGGTGTCGCGGGTGATCGTGTACTCGACGATGTCGCCTTGCACGTTTCTGAGCGAGGTGATTTCGAGCGCGACGGGCGCCGTGGGCGGCGCGGGGACCTGGAGGCGGAGCAGCCGAGCCAGGAACGGGAGACTCCACCCCTGTGTGATGGCGGAGACCAGGACCACGAAGAAGACGGCATCGAAGAGGAGCTCGCCGCCGGGCACACCGAGGAGGAGCGGGTAGGTGGCGAGCACGATCGGGACGGCGCCCTTCAGACCGACCCAGGCGATGAGGGCGACCTCGCGTGAAGTGAACCGGAACGGGGCGAGGAGCGCGGCGACGGTGACCGGGCGGGCGACGAGGATCAGGACGGCGGAAATCAGCAGTCCGGCGCCGGCCACGTCCGCGAGGCGACTGGGAAAGCTGAGCAGGCCGAGGAGCACGAACATCGTGATCTGGCTCAGCCAGGCGGCGCCATCGTGGAAGAGCGAGATCCCGCGCCGGAAGACGATGGAGCCGTTGGCGATCATGATTCCGGCGAGGTAGACGGAGAGGAAGCCGCTGCCGCCGAGCGTGGCCGCGAGGCTGTAGGACAGGATGGCGGCCGCGGCGGTCAGCACCGGGTAGAGCCCGGCGGCATCGAGGTCGATCCGGTTGACTGCGAACACGGTGCCGCGTCCGATCGCGAGCCCGACCGCCGCGCCGACGCTCATCTGCACGGCGAAGAGCCACAACAACTCGAACCCCGGCTCCGCGCGGCCGTGGATGACCTGGATGATGCCGACGGTCAGGAAGATCGCCATCGGATCGTTCGAGCCGCTCTCGATCTCGAGCGTCGATGCGAGCCGGTCCGGCAGACGCAGCCCCTTCGAGCGCAGGACGGCGAAGACGGCCGCCGCATCCGTCGAGCCGACGATACTCCCCAGCAGCAGCCCCTGGATGAGCGGGATCCCCAGGATGTAGCTCGCGGCCAGACCCGTGATCAGCGCCGTGCCGAGTACACCGACCGTGGCGAGAGTGAGCGACGGCGCGAGCGCGGCGCGAAACGAGGCGAAGGGTGTGCGGAGCCCGCCATCGAAGAGGATCAGCGCCAACGCGATGGTGCCGATGCCGTGCGCGACCGCATAGTTCTCGAACTCGATGCCGCCGATCCCCTCCGAGCCGGCCAGCATCCCGACGGCGAGGAACAGGACCAGCACCGGCAGACCGACGCGTGACGAGAACTTGCTCGAAGCGATCCCGATCAGGAGCAGGATCCCTCCGACGAGGAGCAGACGGTCGACGGCGAACATCCGATGGCGGTCCGAGGACGCGATTCCCGTCGTGAACGGAGGAACGGGAATTCTATGGTGGGTGGGACTCGAGACCAAGGGGCGCCCGAAGGGCGCCCCGCCGGCCTCAGTGCTTCACCAGGATCTCCTCGAAGACGGCGAGCGCGCGTGGATCTTCGGACTGTGCGAGCCAGAAGAGGGCCGTCTTGCGGATTTCCGGATCGGAATGGGTCCGCGCGAGGCGGATGAGGGCGGGGATGCCCTCATCGTCGGGGAGCTGCGAGAGCACGAAGACGGCGTGTTCGCGGACGCGCTGATCGTCCGTGCGGTCGGTTGCAAGGGCCTCGAGCGGACCGGCCACGGCGCGGCCGGCCTCCTGGCCGAGCCAGAAGACGGCGGCGCGCCGCGCCTCACGGGGGCGAGAGCGGTCGCGGGCGATGTCGAGCAGTTCCGGCCAGATCTCCGCGCTATCGGCGAGTGTGGCGGGCAGGATCGCCTTCTTGGCGACCTCGTCGTCCGCGTGCGCGGCGAGCCCGACCAGGTAGTGGGCCGCGGCGCTCGCGGCCACCGTGCCCAGGTCCGTGACCGTGGCGTCCCCGGGGCGCCACCGCCCGCCGACGTAGGTGCGCACGTGGGTGACGGTCCCGTCCCGCACGGCCAGGACGACCCGAACCGGGCCGGACTCGCAGTCGCTCTCCCAGTCGGCCGTCCTGCGCTGCGTCACGATGTTGCGGCCGTCACCGCAGACGCCCGGGCGGGCGGCGAAGCTCATGCGCACGGTGCCATCGGGGGCGGCGGCGATCCGCGAGGCGAGCGACTGCGCGGCGGACGCCGGCGGCAGCGCGAGCGAGGCGGCGAGCAGAACGAAGGCCAGCCGCCCGCCGCGGCCGGATTTCATTTCGGAGCCGCGAACGGCCACGCTAGTCGTCATGGTTGATGATCTCCATGAGCACCTGGCCCGCGCGCGGATCGTCGGACTGGCCGAGCCAGAAGATCGCCTTCTTACGGAGCTCGAGATCGGACTCGCCGCGCGCGATCTCGATCAGCTTGTCGATCGCCGCCGATTCGTGGCGCTGCACGTACACGAAGATCAGGTGCTCCTTCAGCTCACGGTTCGAAATCCGGTCGTAGAGCGTCAGCAGATCCTGGATGGGTGTGCCCGCCTGGCTCGCCCAGAACAGCGCCTTCTTGCGCATCTCGACGGACTCGTTCTCGTCCAGTGCGACATCGAGCAGCCAGCGGGCGTTGTCGACGCCGTGCATCTGCGAGAGCGCGAAGAGCGTGCCCTCCTTGAGCGCCGTCCGGTCGAGGCGGCCGTACAGTGCACGCAGGAACTCGGCGTCGTCGCGGTCGCCGCGCTGGCCGATCCAGAAGATGGCCTTCTTGCGAAGGTCGACGGGAGCGTCCTGGCGCTCCGCGTAGGCGCGCAGGATCTCGCCGGCCCGAGGATTGTGGTGCTGGGAGAGCGCGAAGAGCGCGCCCTCGGCGAGTTTCGCATCGTCCGGTGAGCTGAGGATCTGTTCGAGCGCGGCGACCGCGCGCTCGGTCGAGACCTCGGAGAGCCAGAACACGGCCTGTTTGCGGACCTCGATCGACGGGTCCTCCCGCGCGATGTCGAGCAGCAGGTCCTCGGTCTCGGGCGTGACCTTCTGCGCGACCAGGAACACCGCCTTCTTGCGCAGCGGCGTCGAGCACGCGTCCCGGCGGTCGAGGACCTGGCGAAGGATCGGCAGCGCGCGGTCGGCATCCATCTGGAGCAGCGCGTTGAGCGCCGCGGCGCGGACGTCCTGATCGGCATCGGTGCAGGCGGCGGCCGGCGTCGTCGCCGCCTTCGTCACCGTGGCCGCCGCCTCGGCATCGCCCTGGCGCGCGAGTTCGCCGCGGATCCGCGTGGCGAGGACGTCGGCATCGGCGCGGCTGGGCGCATCCGGATAGGCGGTGCGCTGCCGGTCGAGCGCTTCGAGCGCTTTTCGCAGCTCATCCTCACCGCCGCGCCGCGAGCGCGCGAACGCCTCCCAGTAGAGGGCATCGGGCGCGTAGACGGACTGCGGGAACTGCTCGACGAGGCGGTGGAACAGCTCGGCGGCCCGCGCATAGTCGCCGCCGTTCAGCGCCTCGCGGGCCGCGCGGTAAAGCGAGTCGGCGGGATCCTGCGGCGCCCAGGCCGCGGCCGGGAGTCGTGCCGGCGCCTGGGTGAGCCCGTGGGCGCCGAGCGGCAAGGTATGGACGGCGTCGCGGAACCGCTCGGCATCGACGCGTGCCAGCGCGGCGTTCGCCCGTGCCAGCCCGGCCCGCGCTTCCGCGAGGTCGGTCGGGATGCCGGCGAGCGCCGCGGGGAGCGCGGCCATCGCGGCGGATACGCCGTCGAGTTCGGCGGCCAGTCCGGCGAGTCCCGGGGCGATACGCCCGGCCTCGACCGCTTGGAGCCGGGCGCCGGCGGCTTCCAGGGCCGGTGCGATCGCCGCCAGGTCGCTTGCAGACCATGGGATTGCGGCCGCCGCGGCCAGTGCGGCTTCAACGTCCGGCAGCGCAGGCACGGCAGGGATCGCCTCGACGGCCGCGGTCGGGGGCACCGGCGGCACGGGCGGCACCGGCACGGGGACCGGGTCCTGCGGCGCCGCGACGCCCGGCGCGGCAACCACCGCGATCAGGGTCCACGAGTACAGCGACGGTTTCGTTCTATTCATGGTCGACCTCCTTCGGTTCTCACCACTCGTTTCGTTCGCAAGGTCTGCGGCCGGCGGGCGCCGTGCGCGGATT
>DASVCS010000101.1:0-25193 GCA_036381495.1 Longimicrobiales bacterium | reverse complement strand
CGGACTCGAAGAAGGTCGGCACGGTCTCCTCGAGGACGGTCCGGACCGCGCCCGTCTCGGCGTCGGCGATCCGGAGCGTGGCCCGCTTGTGGTCGCGGGACGACGAGACGAACGCGAGCTTCGAGCCGTCCGGGAACCACTCGACATCGGCCCACGTGCCCCGGCAGTACACGTGATCGCAGATCGTCGAGCGGTGTGGGTCGGGCGGCATTTGCAGCCGGATCACGCGCGAGCCGGCCGGGCGGTCCAGGTCGATGATCACGCGGTGGATCATGAAGATGGCGCTGTCGCCCGGGAGCGGGTACTTCCACGCCTCGAGCTCGGGGTGCCCCACCCTCGTGTGGACGAGGTACATCATCCCGACGCCGCGCGAGTCGTGCTTGAACGTCGCGATCTTGCGGGAATCCGGCGACCAGAGCAGGACGGGGCGGTCGCTGCGGACCCAGCCGGCGTTGTTCGTGGCGTAGCCGAAATCTTCGACGCCATCCGTCGTGAGTTGCGTCTCCTCCCCCGTTTCGAGGTCGCGGACCCATAGGTTCCAGTCCCGGATGAAGGCCGCGAGCCGGCCATCGGGCGAGACGACGGCGTTGCGCAACGCCTGTCGGTCGCCGGCGTCTTCCGCCGTGCACCGGCCGCCATCCAGGCGGCAGCGCCAGTTGCCCGACCGGAGCTGGAACGAGATCGACTCGCCATCCGCCGAGTATTCGAACCGCGAGAACGGCAGGTGGAACGCATCGATCGTCGTGTCCAACGCGGCGGAGAGCGCCGCGGCGATCGCCGCCTGGTCGAACGCCGGCGTCTTCCTCCGCTCTTCGGGATCGACCCGGACGAACTCGAACCCGCGCGGCGTCGCGTTGCCGTACCAGAAGTCGCCGTCCGGCAGCCACGTCGCGCGGACGGAGGCGCCGAAGACCAGCGGCCGCGTGTTCCAGCTCATGAACCGCTCCGCGCGAGCGTAGTCGGCGGCCGTGAGGGCCGCCGGGCGGTACGGCTGCGGCTGCTGCGCGACGGCCGGGACAGCGGCGAGGAGGGCGACGACGAACGCCAGCGGCGGGATGCGCGCCCCACTCGGCCGCGCCGCATCGCGCCCCCGCCACTCCCGCAGCCCATCGCATTCGGCCATCGCTCTGGCCGCCCGGCGGAACGACGGCCCCGTCCGACCTGCTCGCATGCCACACCTCCGCGCTTTCGCCACGAAGAACCGTTCCCGAATCACCGGTGGACTTTACGGGCGGAGTCGCGGAATGTCCAGGCCCGCGGCGGATTCCGGTGCCGAGCACCGGCGCGCCTCCGCGCTGCTCGCCGCGTCGCGCCCCGCCGTTCGGTTCGGATGGCCGCGGCGCAGGCGGAGGCCGGATCCGCGTCCGCTCGGCGCCGGAAAGCGACGCCGGACGCGAAAAAGCTGGCGGCCGGCGCGCAACGATGCCAGATTGGCATTCTCAGGGAACCAATTCCGCAGTGAGGGGCAATGCCGCCCGCCGGCTGGAGCGAAGCGTTTCTCGCCTTCGCAGCGCTTTACATCGCACTCGGTGCAATCATCCTCCGCAACCGCTACCCGGAGGGGGCCGTCGCCATGGGTGCGGGGATGTTCTGCGTCGCCATCTGGTTCCTCGGCGCGGCGGGCGAGACGGCGTTCGTCTCGAATCGCGCCGTATTCCTGTTCATCCGCGATGTCAAGTACATCGGCGTGGCCGCGCTGCCCACCGCGTTCCTCGTCTTCCTCATCGAGCGACTGACCGGCACGCGCGTGCGGCCGCGGACCGTCATCGGACTCCTCGTCATTCCGGCCGCCTCGGTTCTGCTGATCTGGACGAACCCGCTGCACGAATTGATGTGGAGCCGCCTGCGTCTCGACACCGTGCCGCTGCCGCGCCCCGACTGGGGACCGGCCTTCCGCTACGTCTTCGCGCCGTACAACTACGGGTTGCTCGCCGCCGGACTCGTGCTGCTGGCCGTCGAGCTGATCCGCGCATCACGGCTCCGCCGCATCCAGACGGCGATCCTGCTGATCGGCGGGCTCGTGCCCACGATCGCGAACGTGGTCTACACCGTGGGGATCATCCCGAGGGACGTGCAAGCCACGCCGATCGCACTGGCGTTCACGGCGGCGGTGTTCAGTTGGGGTCTCTTCTGCTTCCGGCTCTTCCAGTTCAATCCGATCGTGCTGCGGACCGCGTTCGATGCGGTGGCGGAAGCGCTGCTCCTGATCGACCGCGAGGGCCGCGTGGCGGCGGCCAACTCGCGGACTCGGGAGCTGTTCGGCGTCGAGCCGGCCGCGGCGGTCGGCCGGCGCATCGACGACGTCGTGACGGCGTACGGCCTACCGTCCATCATCGCGGCGCGCCGGCCGGTGCGCACGGAGGAGGAACTCGCGGACGGCCGCTATCTGCTGATCGAGATCTCGGACATCGCGGACCGGCGCGGCCGCGTCCGCGGCCACGTCATCGTCGTACGGGAGATGACCCTGCGCCGGCGCGCCGAAGAGGCGCTACGCGAGAGCGAGGCCCTGCTCCGCGGCATCGTCGAACACTCGCCCAACGGGATCCTGCGGCTGCGCCCGGTCCACGCCGAGAACGGCCGCATCCGCGACTTCCTCTGCACCTTCGCCAACCCCACGGCGCGCCGCGAGCTGAGCCCCGACGTCGAGATCCAGGGACGCCACATCACCGAGATCGACCCGCCCCACATTGCCGTCCTGCTCGACCTGTTCCGCCGCGTGGCCGAGACCGGCGGCACCGCAGCGACACGGATCCAGGTCGGCAGCCAAGGGGACGGACCCCGCTGGTTCAGCGTGATCGCGAACCCGATCCTGGACGACGTCGCCGTCACCTTCGTCGACGTGACCGAGCAGACACGCCGCGAACTCGAGATCGAGGCCGTCGCGTACGAGGATCCGCTGACGGGCCTGCTCAACCGCCGCGGCTTCGAGCAGGATGCCGACGCGCTGCTGCGCGCGCGCGCGTGTGAGCGCAGCGGCCCGGCCGCTCTCCTCTACATCGACCTCGACCGCTTCAAACAGGTCAACGACACCCGCGGTCACCACGTCGGCGATGCCGTGCTGCGCGAGGTCGCTACCCGCCTCCGCCGCTGCGTCCGCCCCGAAGACCTCCTCGCCCGCTTCGGCGGCGATGAGTTCGTCGCGCTCGTCCTCGACACCAGCCGTGAGGCAGCGCGGTTCGTCGCCGAACGCATCATCAACGAGCTGGCCGCGCCCTTCGTCGTCGAGGGCGATGCCCTTGCACTGGGCGCGAGCGTCGGTATCGTCCTCGGGCCCGCCGGCACGCGCAGCATCGATGCACTGCTCTCCTCCGCGGACACCGCGATGTACCGCGCCAAGGCGGCCGGCGGCGGGATCGATTGGGCGCACGGCGCCGGAACGGACTGACATCGAGTTCGCGTGAACCGGCCCCGTCACCGCACGGGAACGGGGAGGCGGGTGCGCTTCTTGCACCCCGATCCCGGTGAGAAACCGGATCGGAACCCTCGACCGTGAGGACGATCATGGACCGGATCCACCCACCCCACAACGGCTCGAGCGCCCGCATGCGACTCGCCGTCCTCGCCCTCCTGGCCTTTGGCCTCGCCGCTTGCGAACCTGCCCCACGCGAGGAGGTCCGCCGGGAAGAAACCGCTCCCGCGGCGACACCGGCACCGCAGCCCGCGCCCGCCGCCCCGACCGCCGCCCAGGAGCAGACCGTGACCGTCCGCATCACCGCAGACGCCGTCCAGATCTCGCCCGCCACCGTCCGCCCCGGCAGCGTCACGTTCCAGGTGACGAACAACGCCTCCGTCCCCTACGACCTGGACATCGACGGCCCCGGCCCGGACGGCGAGCTGGAGAACCTCCAGCCCAACGAGAAGCGGGCGCTGACCATGACGCTCCGGGCCGGGGAATACGAGATCGAGAGCAACACGGAACAGGGCCCGGATCGCGAACGGCACGCGGTGCTGACCGTCCAGGGCTGACGCGGCTGCAAGCGGCGGCGCGCCGGTGATCCGCCGGGGCGGCGGGTCCAGCGTGACGCGCCGCCACCCGGAGAACGCCGCTCGCCGCGCGGCGGGCAAGAAAGCGAGAAAGCGGGGAGAGCAACCCTGCTCGACGTAAGGAGGCGACGGAGCCGCGCGCCGCCTCTCCGCCATCGAACTACGAGCCGCCGCCGCGCGGTGCCGGTGCGCGGCGGCGGCGCCGCACGTACCACACGATCGCGAATACGATCCCGGCCAGAGCCAGTCCTGCCGCGAGCCCCTCCGCGATGAGGATCCGGATCGAGTTCATGAGAACGAACCCGCCGCTCCTCGTATAGAAGCCATTGAAGTCACTGATGGCCGCCGGCAGGGCGAGCAGGTCCGCTTTCGTCATCTGGAGGACGTGCTCGTCGGGGTGATACTGTGATTTCCACGGGAACAGCTCGCCGCCGGCGTTCATCTCGATGTGCCCGCCGAGGACGAAGCGGACGGGGCGGTCCCGCACAAAGTCCGCGACCCGTGCGGCGCTGGCGGCGTAGGCGTCGGCATCATCGACGAGAAGGCGTGCCGGCGAGAGGAAGTCGCCGGAGAAGAAGAGTCCGGTGCGGCGATCGTAGAACGAGACTTCCGTCTCGTTGTGGCCGGGCGTCGGGATCACGTCCACGATGCGATCGCCGAGATCGATCCGGCCCAGGCCGTCCGGCCACGCCGTGAAGTGGTAGAAGCGCCGGATGCTGGCAAGGTCATAGCCGACGACCTGGACGCCCGGCAGGTCGGCGAACTGGGCATCGCCCCTCCGATGATCGAAGTGGCGATGCGTATGCACCACGAGGAGCGGGAGACGGGCCGATCCACGCCGTGGCAGCAACTCGAGGACCGTCCCGGCGAGCGGTGCCCGATCGGGATCCGCGAGGTCGCCGGTATCGATCAGCAGCGCCTTCGTCGACCCCACGAGCAGGTACATGAACGGCGCCTCGAAGGTGGCGCACAGGCTCTCGCGCAGGATGAACGTCCGGGGATTGTAGGCGTGCACCTGAAGCGGCGGCGGCGCGCTCGTCGCGCAGTCCGGCGCCCCTTCGTTCCACTGAACGTCCATGGTACCGTGCGCGAGTTGCGCCTGCGCGGGTGAAGCCACGAGAAGGAGGCCGACGGCAGGGAGAACCGGGAGAACACGGAGCATGATTCGTGACCGTGCGGGTCGGTGGATGGGGAGTGGACGGCTCGGCGGTCCGGTGGCGACGCGGAGGACCGCACCGCCGGGCATCGTTACGGCTTGAACGTCGCTATACAGAACGGGGCCTCCTCATCGATCGCGGCGGGGCCAAGGTTTTCAACGGCGGCCGGCACATCGAGCGGAGGCCATCACGAGCATCGACATGACCGGGAGCGACGCTACCGAATCACTCGGACCGGCCCGACGCGCTCGCCCGTAGCCGGGTCGACCTCGTACCGGCGAATCCGCACCAGCTTCCGATTCCGCTGGAGGCGCTCGCCGGATTCGGTCTCGACGAGGATGTAGCCGACGTCATCCCGCGGCAGGACGAAGACCTCCCGGCGCAGCGGCCGGACCATCCCTAGCGGGTGCGGGCCGCCTCCCCGCGTGTAGTACTTCACCACGACCGCGAACGAGGCGTTGTTCGAGACCTCGACCACCTCATCGCCTGCGGAAGCCGCCGACGACGGCGCCGCCGAGCGCGCAGCACACCCCCCGACCGCGAGACCGGCGACGGCAACGAGCGCGAGGGCGTTTCGCAAGGCCGGCATGCGTACCTCCGAGGTGTGGGGGTGCCCCTGGCCATCCCATCGGCGGCGTAGGGGGCGGGGCGACCGGAGCGGGACGCCGGCGGATTCGCAACGTAAGCCGCGGCCCGGGCGGAGGCAAGCGATAGGGGCGCTCGGGGGCGGCAAGACCACGCTCGCCGATGACCCCACGCCGAAAGCTACCTGCCGGACCCCGACGGACCTCGAGCCGCCTCCCCTACTCCCCCCGCAACACCACCGCCGGATCCACCCTCGTCGCGCGGCGGGCGGGGAGATAGCTCGCGAGGAGCGCCACGACGGCGAGGACGATCGGCACGGCGGCGAAGGTGGCCGGATCGGCCGGGCCGACGCCGAAGAGGAAGCCGCGGAGCAGCCGGGCTGCCGCGAAGGCGCCGGCGAGGCCGACGGCGATGCCGGCCGCCGCGAGGACGGCGCCGCGCCGCAGTACGTAACGCAGGACGTCGGGCGCTCGGGCGCCCAGCGCCATCCGGATGCCGATATCGCGCGTCTCCTGGTGCACGGCGTAGCTCATGACGCCGTAGACGCCGACTGCGCCGAGGATGAGCGCGAGCGCGGCGAAGGCCGTGAGGAGCAGCGTGGTGAAGCGCGGCCGCGCCATGGATGCCGAGACCACCTGCCGCATCATCCGGATCCGGCCGACGGGCGTGTCCTCGTCCACGGCCGCGACCAGGGAGCGCAGATTGGCCGCGAGCGCGCGCGGCGCGGCGTCGGTCCGGATGACGAGCGTCATGTCGCGGACGGGGTGCTGGGCGTACGGGCGGTAGACCGCGAGTCCGACGTCGCTCGTGAGGTCGTCCCGGTGCACATCGCCCACGACGCCCACGATGGTCCACCACGCGTCGGCCGATGCCGCGCGGATGCGTTTCCCGATCGCATCGCCGCCCGGCCAGAAGCGGTGCGCGAACGTCTCGCTGACGACCACCACAGGCGGCGCATCGGGACGATCGGCGGCCGTGAAGGCACGCCCCTGCCGCAGCGGAATTCCCATGGTGGCGAAGTAGTCGGGCGTGACCACCCACCGCACGCTGATCGGCGCCGCGGCCCCTCGTGGCAGGGGCTGTCCTTCAATGACCACGGGAAAGTAGGTATTGCCCTCGTCGAACGGGATGTTGTTCGCCGCGGCGACGGACGACACGTCCGGGAGCGCGTTCACCCTCTCGAGCAGGTCGGCGTAGAATGTCCGCTGCTTCGTCTCGCTGTCGTAGCGGAATCCCGGCGGCGCCACCTGCGCCGTCAGCACGCCCTCCGCACGAAAGCCCGGGTTCACCCGCTGGAGCTGCCGTATGCTGCGGATCAGGAGCCCCGCGCCCGTCGCCAGGACGACCGCCGCGGCGATCTCGATCGCGACGAGGGCGCCGATGAGGCGGCGGTGAACCGATGCGCGCCCCGAGCCGTGCGCGCCGCCCCGAAGCGGCGTTCCGCGGGCCGGCCGCGCGGTCCGGAGCGCGGGCAGGAACCCGAAGAGAAGACTGGTGAGCAGCGTGGTGGCCAGCGCGAAGCCGAGAACGTCGGCGTGCATTCCGACCTCGGCGGCCCGGGGGATGCCCGCGGGGAGGCGCGTCGCCAGCGCCGACACGCCCCATGCCGCGAGCAGGATCCCGGTCGTTCCACCCGCCATCGCGAGGATGAGGCTCTCGGTCAGGAGTTGACGGACCAGCCGGCCTCGGCCCGCCCCCAGCGCCACCCGAACCGACATTTCGGCCTGGCGCCCGGACGCACGGGCGAGCAGCAGGCTGGCGACGTTCGCGCAGGCGATCAGGAGGACGAAGCCGACGGCGCCGAGCAGCACGAGCAGCGCCGGGCGCACATCGCCCACCAGACGTTCGCGAAGCGAGACCGCGCTCACATCGGCGCCATAGTCGTCGGGCATCGGCCAGGGCATGCGTTCGCGCATGGACGGGACGGCCGAGCGCACTTCCGCCGCGGCCTGGTCCGGAGTGGCACCCGGCCGGAGGCGGCCTACGAGGCGCAGGAAGACGATCCCCCAGAAGTCGATCGCATCGGCGGCATCGACCGTGAGCGGCACCCACACGTCCGTTCCCGGCACCGGGAACCGGAACTCCGCCGGCATGACGCCGACGACGGTCCGACTCCTGCCGTCCAGGACGACCGCCCGTCCGACCACCGCCGGATCCGCGCCGAAACGCTCCACCCACAGCCCGTGACTCAGGACGACGACGCCGTCGCTCCCCGGCCGGCTCTCGCCCGGCAGCAGCGTGCGCCCGACCGCCGCGCGTACGCCCAGCACATCGAAGAGGTTGGCCGATACCTGGCTTCCCACCAACCGCACCGGCGCGCCGGCACCGGTCAGCGTGTACTCGTCGTTCTCCGAATAGGCGGCGACGTCGCGCAGCACGCGCGCCCGCTCCCGCAAGGTCAGCAGCTCGCCCTTGGAATGCGTCCGGTCGGGCCAGACACTGACGAGCCGTCCGGGATCCGCGAAGGGAAGAGGTCTCAGAAGGATCCCGTTCACGGCGCTGAAGATCACCGTATTGGCCCCGATCCCCAGCGCGAGCGTGAGGATGGCGGCCGCGGCGAAGCCGGGGTTCCTCCGGAGCGTCCGCACGGCGAAGCGCGCGTCGCGCACGATCGCATCCAGCCCTTCCCGCACGCTCCTCCGCCGTTCCCGCGCCGCGGCGGCACGGCGCACATCCTCGACCGAGCCGAAACGCCGGACGGCCTCCGCCCGCGCAGCCTCCGGCGACAACCCTTCGCGCACGAGCTGCTCCGTCCGGCGCTCGAGGTGCAGGCGGATCTCCTCCTCGAGCGCCTGCGCCACGATATCCCGGCGCCGCAGCAACAGCCGAAAGAGACGACGCACGCCCGGCCGGATCACGCGTCCTCCTTCGCTCAGGCGGCGCCCGGCGCCGCCGTCAGGATTCCCGCAACCACGTCCGCGTACCGCAGCAGACGCGCCGTCTCCGCCTCGAGGTGCGCCCGGCCCGCCGCGGTCACCCCGTAGTACCGCGCTCGACGGTTGTTCTCCGTCACGCCCCACTCCGCCTCCACCCACCCGCGCCGCTCCATGCGGTAGAGCGCCTGGTAGATCGCGGAGTCCTCGAGGCCCAGCGCACCACCGCTCCGCTCCTCCAGCCACGAGGTGACCTCGAAGCCGTGCATCGGCGTCGAACTCAGCGCCTTGAGGACCAAGAGGTCCAGCGTCCCGCGGAGTACCGGCAACGACTCGCTCATTCGCTCTCCATATAGATTCTCAATGGAGAAATTGTAGGAAGCGCGCGGCGCCGTGTCAAGGAGCGCGCAACATCGCGTCAGCGCGCCGCGGAGCCCGCCCGGCGCACGACGCGTTGCCCCCTGCCCGGGCCCGCCGTTCCCGGGCATCGTCCTCGAATCGGCTCTCCGGCCGGGGCCGGGGCGTTGATCGCGGGCCGGGCCTGCCGCTAACTTGATGAAAACGACCTGTGAGAACCCGAGGAGAATCATGTCCGCTACACCCGACCGCGACCGGTCCGGCGAGGCCGCCGTGCGCCCGGATGCCGGCCCCGAAACGCCGGGGCCATCGTTCCTGTTCGACCTGGATGGCACGCTGGTCGACAGTGTGTACCAGCACGTCCTCGCGTGGCGCGAGGCGCTCGAGCGGTCGGGGATACAGCTCTCGGTCTGGCGGATCCACCGTCGCATCGGGATGAGCGGCGGCCTGTTCGTGAACGCGCTGCTGCGCGAGACCGGTCGGGTCCTGACCCCGGAGCAGACGGACCGCGTGCGGGAGATCCACGCCGAGGCGTACGCCCGGCTGGTGGACCAGGTGCGCCCGCTCCCGGGCGCGCGCGAGTTGCTGGCCTATCTGTCGGAGGCCGGCGTGCCGTGGGCGATCGCGACGAGCGGGCGGATGGAGAGCGCGCGGCCGGCGCTGGAGATGCTGGGGCTGGGGCCCGACGTGCCGGTCGTCACCCGTGACCTGGTGCGCTACGCGAAGCCCGACCCGGATCTGTTCCTGGCGGCCGCGCGCCTGCTCGGCACGCCGCTCTCGGATGCGGTGGTCGTGGGCGACAGCGTGTGGGACCTGCTCGCGGCGCAGCGCGCGCGTGTGCTCTCGGTGGGGCTCCTCTCCGGCGGCTACGGCGAGGACGAGCTGATCCGCGCCGGTGCCTACCGGGTGTACCAGGACCCCGCCGACCTGCTGCGCCACCTGGACGAGGTCGGCGTGCGGAGGTAGGCGCAAGGCCAGGTTGGGCGGCACGCGCACGAGTTCCCCTTCACTCGTTCGTGCTTCTGGGGAGGCGGAGCGTGAAGGTGCTGCCGCGGCCGGGCTCGCTCTCGACGGTGATGTCGCCGTGCATGGCGCGGGCGATGTCGCGGCTGATGGCGAGTCCGAGGCCGACGCCCGGCTGGCGCGTCTCATCCGCACCGCCGCGACCGAGCTGGACGAACGGTTCGAAGATCGCGGCAAGGCGCTCGGGGGCGATCCCCGGGCCGGTATCCCGGACGTGGATGCGGACGTGCATCTCGTCGGACTCGCAGAAGACGGAGATCCGGCCGCCGCGCGGCGTGAACTTGTGAGCGTTGCTGAGCAGGTTGAGCAGGATCTGCTGTAGCCTCGTTGAGTCGGTCCGCATGGCGATGCCGGGCGCACACGAGGTGACCGAGAAGGCGATGCGCTTGGCTCTGAACTGGGGTGCGACGAGCGGCGTGACAGCCTCGATGGCCCCGTTGACCGGCACGTCCCGGATGTCGTAATCGACCTGGCCCGCCTCGATGCGGCTCAGGTTCAGCACGCCGCTGATGAGGCGGAGCAGGTACTCGCTGCTCTTGCGGATGCGGTCGAGGCTCTGGGCCTGCTCGCCGGTGATCGGGCCGTAGACGCCGTGGTCCAGCAGGTCCACGTAGCCCATGACGGCGTTCAGCGGCGTCCGCAGCTCGTGAGACATTGCCGTGAGGAACTCGCTCTTCGCGCGGTTGGCGGCTTCGGCCTCGGCGCGTGCCGTCCGCTCGCGCTGGAGGTGGCGCTCGCGTTCCTCCTGCCGCTTCCGTTCCGTCAGGTCCCGCGTGACCTTGCCGAAGCCGAGGAGCTCGCCGTTCCGGCCGCGCACGGCGGTGATCACGACACTGGCCCAGAAGCGGCTGCCGTCCTTCCGAACGCGCCAGTTCTCTTCCTGGTGGTGGCCGGTCCGACGCGCGATCGCGAGCACCTCGTCGGGGTGGTGGCGCCGGCGGTCGGCCTCCGTGTAGAGGATCGAGAAGTGCTTGCCCAGGATCTCCGCTGCCGTGTACCCCTTGATCCGCTCGGCGCCCTTGTTCCACGTCGCGATATGCCCGTCGGGGTCGAGCATGAAGATGGCGTAGTCCCGGACGTTGTCGATGAAGAGCTGGAAGGCCACACCGACCATCGGCCAGCGGTCGGCAGCCGCGTGTTCGATGGCCGGCGGCGGCTTCCGGTCCGGAGATGTGTGCAAGAGTCCCACCTCGGCTGAGCGACACAGCCCGGCTACGCGCGTGAGCCGGCCCGTTCCGCCGCGGTGCAGGATTCGCACCGCGCCCGCGCACGTGTTGCGCGCTACGGCATCCCGTGCGTCGCTGCCGTGGGCGAGAGCCGCGCGCTGACGTAGAGGTCGTAGCCGCCCGGGCCGCCCGGGCGGTCGCTCCAGATCAGAGCGGTGCCATCGCCGAGCGGCGCGAAGTGGCCGGTTCGATGCGATCTAGGCTTGGTAGCCTCCTCTTGATCGGGGATGTAACTTCACCCCTTCACGTACGAGAGCTTTTCGGCCACGCGGCCGTCGCGCACGCGGAAGATGTCGACGCCGCGGACGTGGCCGGGCTTCCCCTCCCGGATCCAGGTGTAGGTCCAGCGCACGACGCAGCGGTCGCCGCAGGCGAACATCTCTTCGACCTCGAAGCGCGCGTGGGGCGAGCGGCGGAAGAACGACGTCCAGTAGGCGCGCACCGCCTCCGCCCCCTCGAAGCGCTCGCCGTCCGGTGCCGGACGCGTGTTCTCGAAGACGCAGTCGGGCGTCATCGCCTCCATCACCGCATCGACGTCGTGACGGTTGAAGGCCTCGTTGAAGCGCTGTACGACCGCGAGTGTGTCGGCGCTCATGCGACGGTGACCTCCGGCCGGATCGGCACGCCCCGCTCGATGGAGTCGCGCATCGGCGAGAACTCGATGCCCTGGCGCGCGGCGCGCGCAGCGCATTCGCGACCGCGAATCCGCTGCGCATCCGCCTCTCCGCGCCTCTGCGTCGCGATCACGGACGCGCTTCGAGGATCAGGTTGAACGGCGTCTCGGTCGCGCGACGCACGCGGCGGAACCCGGCTTCCTCGAGGATCGCGCGCAGCCGTGCCTCGCCCGCCTGCGCGCCGAGCGCGGTGCCGACCTCCTGGGAGAGCGAGTTGGGCGTGCACAGGAACGTCGACGCGGCGTAGAAGAGCCGCCCGAGCGGGTGCAGGTTCTCCTCGGGGCGGTCGCCGGCCATCGGCTCGACGAGCATGAGCGTGCCATCCGCCGCGAGCGCCTTGCGCGCGTGGGCGGCCGCGCCGACCGGGTCGCCGAGGTCGTGGAAGCAGTCGAAGAAGCAGATCAGGTCGTAGCCGGCGCCCGGAAACGCGGTGGCCGGCGCGACCTCGAATCGGACGCGGTCCGCCACGCCGGCGTCGCTCGCCCTGCGACCGGCCGTCTCGATCGAAGGGCCGTGGTAGTCGAAGCCGTAGAACATCGATGCCGGGAACGCCTCCGCCATGATGATGGTCGAGGCGCCGTGGCCGCACCCCACGTCCGCCACCTTGGCGCCCGCCCGCAGCTTCTCCTCCACGCCCTCCAGCGCCGGGATCCACGCGCTCGCCAGGTTCGCCTTGTACCCCGGCCGGAAGAACGCCTCGGTCCCGTTGAAGAGGCGTGCATCGTGCTCGTGCCAGCCGACGCCCTCGCCCGTGCGGAACGCCTCGGCCATCCGCTCCGTCGCCGCCCAGATCGCGGCCAGCACGTCGAACCCGCCGGCGACGAAGACGGGCGAGTCCGAATCGGCCAGCGCGGCCGCCTGCTCGGGCGGGAGCGTGTAGCGGCCGGTCGCGGCGTCGTATGTCACGTAGGCGCCCGCCGCCTGCGCGTTCAGCCATTCGCGCAGGTAGCGCTCGCGCAGCCCGGTCCGCTCCGCGAGTTCCTCGGAGGTCAGGGGCCCCGCACCCGCCATCGCGCGGAAGAGCCCCAGCCGGTGGCCGGTGAGCGTCAGCGCGCACGCCGCGGTCGCGGCCATGTCGCCCACCGCGCGGTGGAGGAACGCTTCGAGGCGTTCGGGGTCCACCTCCGATGCGGTGTCCGGCGCCTGTCGATCGATCGTCTGTGACTCCATGTCGCACCTCCGGGGTCCGGGTTGTAGGAATCATCCGCGAGCTTGGCCGCGGCATCTGCGCGACGCACTGGAGCGCGGACGCCCGCGCAGCCTCCTCTCGAACGCTGCCGCGGCTCATGCGGGATGGACCGGCGCGTGAACGCCGGCGCATCATCCCCGAGCGCGATCGCCGCGGGCGCCGCCGGTCGCCTGCCGGCGGCACGTCGTCGAGTCCCTCCGAAGCTGGCGAGCGCCGGAGCGCCCGACCATGACCGGGACGCCGGGATCGTTGACCGATACGCCACGGCCTTGTACGGTAGACGGCAACCGGAGGCGAGCGATGGATCCCCTGTCCGATGTGCTGCGCGTGCTTCGCCTGACGGGCGCGGTCTTCTTCACCGCCCGGCTGTCCGCGCCGTGGGCCTTCCGGTCGCCACCGCCGCGCGAACTGGCGCTTTCCCTCGGGCTCCGCCCCGACTGCATGGCGCTCTTCCACATCCTGGTCGAGGGTCGCTGCTGGCTTCAAGTCGGCGGCTTCGCCCCGATCCAAATCGATGCCGGCACGGTGATCGTGCTGCCGCACGGCCACGCCCATACCGTGAGCAGCCGGCTCGACCTCGAGCCGAAGCCGCTCGGGGTGCTCCTCGACTCCTGTAGCCGCGATGCCGTTCCGGTCGCCGAATACGGATCCGGCGCCGCCGATGCGCGCTTCATCTGCGGCTACCTGCACTGGGACCAGCGCTTCGACCCCCTGATGGGCACGCTGCCGATGCTGCTGATCGCGTGTCCGCGGCTCGGCGTATTGATCTCGGAGCCGGGCGAGGTCGCGGCGGAGGCGCACGGCGTCGGGCCGACGGCCCGATCGCTCGCGCGAGCCGCGCGGACCCGGGACAGGCCGTCCGGGCACGGAGGGAGCCAGGCAGCCCACACTGCCGCGCAAGCGGCGCGGCCGGCCGCCTCGACGCAAGAGTCGGACCTCGCCGGCCCGATGCCGCGTGGCGGCCGGTCCGAGCCACGCGACGGCGGCGCGGAGCCGCGCCAGTCCACACCGGGTCCGGGCGGCCCGGAAGGATTCGGCGACGACGGCTGGCTCGAGACGATGCTGCGCTACACCATCGAAGAGGCGGAGGGGCGGCGGCCGGGCAGCCCCGCGATGCTGACCCGGCTGGTCGAGCTGCTCTACCTGGAAATGCTGCGCCAGTACATGCGCCCCCTACCAGAGGGACATACCGGCTGGCTCGCCGCCGTGCGGCACCCGGAGGTCGGCCGCGCGCTCCGGCTCCTCCACGAGCAGCCCGCGCGCAAGTGGACCGTCGATTCCCTCGCCCGCGCCGCCTACATGTCCCGCTCCGCACTCGGCCAGCGCTTCACCGACATGGTCGGCGAGCCGCCCATGCGGTATCTCACCGGCTGGCGGATGCAGCTCGCGCAGAACCTCCTGCGGCAGCCGGAGCTGAGCATCGCGCAGGTCGCCGCCCGGGTCGGTTACGACTCGGACGTCGCGTTCCACCGCGCATTCAAGCGGTACGTGGGCGTGCCGCCGGGGGTGTGGCGGAAGGGGGTGGGGTGAAGGGGGTCAGCGCACTCCATCCGTGACACGGTCCACGATCGGCCGCATCCATCCGGCGAAGTGCCGCGCATTGCGCGCGAGCCGTCGCTTGTCCCGAGTCGAAAGCCTGCGGCGAAGCGTCGAGACCACGGCTGTGACAGCGGCCACAAGGGGCGGGAACTACCGGCAGGATACGGTGCGACGCCCTGCGCGGAAACACCACGGCGTGGCGAGCGGCCCGATATCACTCGGAAGCCGCTCGGAGTTCCAGCGCTTCCGAGTCGACGCCGGGCGTCGGCTGTTCGCCGAGCGCTTCCCCGCGCCATCGAGCCTCCAACACCACCGCCCCATCCCCCTCACCACCCCAGATAGCGGGTCACGTCCGGATCCTGTGTCCACGCCCCGAAGATCGCGCTCGCGTCTTCGGCCCGGGGGCGGCGCAGGCGGAGTCGTGCGCTGTCGAGGGTCTCGGGCGGTTTGAACATCCCTGGACCTCTCCGGGGCATGAACTCACTCCGTTGAATCGGTCTCGAACCTTTACCCTCTATTCCGGCAACGAGGGCATGAACGTTCTGAGGACCACGCAGAGCGCCGCCACGACGACCACGGCGATACGGGAATTGCGCGCGCGATCGGGCCAGAGTCGATCGGCGACGAAGATCTTCAGGTACGCGAGAACGACGGCGACGGCGGCTATGATCGGCAGCTCGATGAAATTGGCGAGGCTTTGAGCGCCGTAGCCGAGGAATGTTACCAGAAACCACAACGCCGTCGCGGGCCAACCCAGAAAGAGAAGCCACGGGCTTTCGTTTCCGCGACGCTTCGAGAACCACCACCCCGGGGCGATGAGCGACGTGGAGGATACCAGGAGAAACGCACTCAGTAGAATCATCGTCGTCGAGAAGGTGAACGTCGAGAGCGGAAACGGAGAGCAGGACGTAGAACCCGTGCGGCTCCACGGGCGCGTCGTTACCGATGGAGACAGGGCCGCGGACCGACCTACGAAAGGATCGTATGGACGCGTCGTATGTGGCGCAAGAGAGCGGCGAGCGGCGGCTCGCGGGCCTCCGCGGAAGCAACGGGTGCGGTGCGCGACTCGTCCGCGCACCGCACTCGCTGGGCCCGCACCCGTCCTCCCGGGGAACGCCTCTTGCCCATCGCGGAGGCATGTCGGGCCGGGGCATGCGGTGCGGACCGCTCACGGGGAGCGTAGCGGCGCGGAATCGTGCATGTCGTCCCACGCGAGGGGACGCGCACGCCCCGGGCGAGGCGAGGACCGGTCGCGCCGAGGTCGCATGCCCGAACCAGAATCCGTAGCGGATTCCACGCGTGTCACCCGCTGGGACCGGATCGGCGGTCCGGTCCTGACGCTCGTTGCGGCGGCCGCGCTCGAGCTGTTGGCGCGGACTCCGCTGTACGCGCCCACCCCCGCGCCGATCCTGACGCTCCTCGTCGTCTACTCCGCCTTCCGCGGCGGGATCGTCCCGGGGCTGGCGAGCGCCGCCATCGCCTTGCTGGACACCATGGCCGCGCTCGCGCTGCCCGGGACGTTCCTTGCGTTCACGGAGACGACGCTGCGACGGGTGATCGTCTTCGGCGCGACGTTGGTCGTGATGGTCTTCCTGGTGGGACGGTTGAAGGAGAGTGTCGCGCGGCTCGTGGTCCGCGAGCGGTTGGCGCGAGGGGAGGCGGAGCGTGCCGCACGGTGGTCCGGCTTCCTCTCCGAGGCGAGCCGCGTGCTCGCGTCATCGCTCGGCTACGAGGACACGTTGCGGAGGGTTGCGCGCCTCGGGGTCCCGATGCTGGCGGACTGGTGCCTCGTGGATCTGCTCGAAAACGGGCGGATCAGCCGTGTCGAGATCGCCAGCAGGGGTGCGCGCGCGCCGGAGCGAGCAGAGGTGCTGCGCCGCTACCCGCGGGGCCCGGATGCGACTGCGGCGATGCCGAAAGTGCTGCGCACGGGCATCGCGGAGCTGATCCCGGACGTCTCGGCGGCGTGGGCGGAGACGGAGGCGGGTCGGGAAGCGGAATTCCTCGGCGCCCTCCACAAGCTCGGCGCGCGCTCGGCGATCGTCGTGCCGCTCGTCGCGCGGGGGCGGACGCTCGGCGCGCTCACGTTCATCGCCGACGCGTCGCGCCGGCCATACGATCGGCACGATCTCGATGCAGCCGTGGACCTGGCCGGCCGCGCCGCGCTGGCGGTGGACAACGCCCGCCTCTTTCGCGAGGCGGACGCGGCGCGACACGAGGCCGAGCGCCACGCCCGCGAGGAAACGGCGCTGCGCCAGGCGACGGCGGCGGTGACCGCGACCACGACCGTCGAGGATGCGATCCGTCAGATCGCCGAGAGCGCCGTTGCGGCGACGGCTGCCGATGGCGCGTTCGTCGAAGTCGTCGACGCCGTGCGGCAGGAGCTCGAGGTCGTCGGCGTCGCGGGCGCACCGGCGCCGATGGTGGGCGAGCGCGTGCCGTTTCCGGGGTCCATCGCGCAGCGTGCGATGGAGCGCGGCGAGCCTGAGCTGGTCAGCAATCTCTCGACGTTCGAAGGCGCGCAGCTCTCCGTCGTGCGTACCTGCCCCCACTGTCCCGTGGTCATCGTCCCGCTCGTCCAGGCGGGGGAGACGATCGGTGCACTCGTCCTGCTCCGCTGGCCCGAGGAGGTTTCGTTCACGGAGGACGAGCTCGAACGCGCGAAGACCTTCGGGCAACTCGCCGCGCTCGCCTTCCGCAAGGTGAGTCTGCTCGAGGAGTCGGAACAGCGGATGGAGGAGCTCGAACGCATCACGGAGAGCCGGGCGGGGCTCATGCGCGGCTTCAGCCACGACCTGAAGAACCCGCTGGGCGCAGCCGACGGGCAGCTCCAGCTCCTGGAAGCGGGGATCGTCGGTGAACTCACGGAGAAGCAGGTGGAGAGCATCGAGCGCTGCCGCCGCTCGATCCGCTCGGCGCTCGACCTGATCGATGATGTGCTCGAGCTCGCGCGCGCGGAAGCCGGGCAGCTCGAGATCGAGTCCGTGCCGACGGACGTGCGGGAGGCCGTCCGCCATGTGGCCGAGGAGTACCGCGCGCAGGCGGAGGCCGCGGGGTTGGAATTCGCCATCGAGGTCCCGGACACGCCGGCGGTCACGCGCAGCGATGGGGGCCGGATCCGCCAGATCCTCGGTAATCTGGTCGCGAACGCCATCAAGTACACCGAGCGGGGCGGCGTGACCGTGCGCGTGGCGGAGGCCGAGGATGGCCGCGCCCCCGCTCCCGGCCGCTGGATCACCATCGCCGTGGTGGACACCGGCCCCGGCCTTTCCCAGGAGGAGCAACGACACCTCTTCCAGGAGTTCACCCGCCTGCGTCCCCGTGCCGGGCGCGGCGCCGGTCTCGGGCTCGCCATCAGCCGGCGCATCGCCCACCTGCTGGGCGGCGAGATCACCGTCCAGAGCGAGGTCGGCCGCGGCTCGACGTTCACGCTCTGGCTGCCGCTCACGCCGCCGGAAGGCCGGCCGACGCGCGGCGCGGCCGGCTGAGGGCCGGCGCGCCCGTGCACGGTCCTCGACCCCGGGTCCGCACCATCGCCGTCCTCGCGGACCGGGCGCGCCACCCCCGGGTATGAAAAAACTCGTGGGCACGCCGCTACATCGATTTCCTCGAACCGGCATCCAGCGAACGGAGCACGTGACACCGGCGATGAACCCATCCGCCGCACTCGCGCAGGGCCGCGACGCCTTCCAGGAACGGGCGTGGAACGCGGCGTACGAGGCCCTCGCGGTCGCAGACCGGGCGCGCCCGCTGGACACGGACGACCTCTGGCGCCTCGCGATGTCGGCGCACCTGACCGGGCGCGAGGATGCGTTCCTGAACGCGCTCGAGCGCGCGCACCACGCCCACCTCGCCGCCGACGCGCCCGTGCGCGCCGCCCGCTGCGCGTTCTGGCTCGGATTCCGGCTCGCGAACCGCGGCGAGACCGGCCCGGCGACCGGCTGGTTCCGCCGCGCCGCGCGACTCCTCGAAGGCACCGACCACGACTGCGCCGAGCGCGGCTACCTCCTGCTCCCCACCGCGTACCGGCACCTCGGCACCGGCGAGTACGAGGCCGCGTACACCCTCGCGGCCGACGCCGCGGCGATCGCGGAGCGATTCCGCGAGCCGGACCTGCGCGCCCTGGCCGTACTCATCCAGGGGATCGCGCTGTTGCGCCAGGCGCGGGTCGATGATGGCCTCGCGCTCCTCGATGAGGCCATGGTCGCCGTCGCCACGGACGAACTCTCGCCCCACGTGACCGGGCTGATCTACTGTAGCGTCATTTCCGCCTGCCGCGCCATCTACGCCTTGCGCCGCGCGCAGGAGTGGACCGCCGCACTGGCGGAATGGTGCGAGCGCCAGCCCGACATGGTCGCCTACTCCGGCCCTTGCCGCGTCAACCGCGCCGAGGTCATGCGGCTGCGTGGCGAGTGGCGGGAGGCACTCGGCGAGGCACAGCGGGCGTGCGACGGATTCTCGCAGGCGTTCCAGCCGCAGGCCGTCGGGGCGGCGTTCTACCAGCGGGGCGAGGCGCATCGTCTGCTGGGCGAGTTCGCCGCGGCGGAGGAGGCGTATCGGCAGGCGCGCCGGTGGGGGTCGGAGCCGCAGCCGGGTCTGGCCCTGTTGCGCCTGGCACAGGGCCAGAAGGACGCTGCGGCCGCAGCGATCCGGCGGGTCGTGGGCGAGACCGCGGATCCGCTCCACCGGGCGCGGCTGCTGCCGGCCCACATCGAGATCATGCTCGCGGTGGATGACGTCGATGCGGCCCGGGAAGCCTGCCGCGACCTCGAGCAGATCGCGGAGCGCTACGGCAGCGACGTGCTGCGTACGATGGTCGCCCACGCACGTGGCGCGATCGACCTCGCCGCCGGCGATGCCATGGCGGCGCTGGTCGCGCTGCGACAGGCGTGGCAAGGCTGGACGGACCTCGAAGCGCCGTACGAGGCGGCCCGCGTGCGCGTCCTCGTCGCAACCGCCTGCCGCGCGCTCGGCGACGAGGACACGGCGTCGCTCGAGCTCGAGGCCGCCCGCGACGCCTTCGAGGCGCTGGGCGCCGCCCCGGACCGCGCCCGCGTCGATGCCATGATCCGCGGCGAGTCCGGCGACCACCCCCACGGCTTGACGCCGCGCGAGCGCCAGGTGCTCGCCCTCGTCGCCACGGGGAAGACGAACCGCGCCATCGCGGCGGAGCTCTTCATCAGCGAGAAGACCGTGGCGCGCCACGTGAGCAACATCCTCGGCAAGCTGCGGCTGCCCTCCCGGTCCGCGGCGACCGCCTGGGCGTACGAGCACGGCCTGGCCTCGCCCTCTACATAAAATCACCCATATCCGCCGTTGCACGAATTTGGTTCATTCGTCCGATGCGGCGGGCGGCGCATCGTGTTAGCGTTCGAACAGGCGCTTCGGGTCGCATCCCTTTCCGCGGCGCCACGCAGCGCGCGGAGGTCTCACGACCATGGACGTCCGCCGCGCAACGACGACTCGACGGCCGTGCGACCCGGCGCCTCCGCGGCGGCGCGACGCGCGAACGCGGGTGAACGGACGTGAGATCGAGTCCGGAGGTGGACGGATGCAGAACGCGAACATGACTGAACGGGTCGAGACCCTCATCATCGGCGCCGGCCAGGCGGGCCTCGCGGTCGGCTACCACCTGGCGCGGCGCAGCCGGCCGTTCCTGATCGTGGATGCCAACGAGCGGATCGGCGACCAGTGGCGCGAACGGTGGGACTCGCTCCACCTGTTCACGCCCGCCCGCTACGACACGCTCCCCGGAATGCCCTTCCCCGCTCCCGCCTACTCGTTCCCCACGAAGGACGAGATGGCCGATTACCTCGAGGCGTACGCGGCGCGCTTCGCATTGCCGGTCCGGACGGGTGTGCGCGTCGATCGACTCTTCCGGCGCGGAGACCGGTTCATCGCGACCGCCGGAGAGTCGCGGTTCGAGGCCGCGAACGTGGTGGTCGCAATGGGAAACTACCAGCGCCCGCGCGTGCCTCCGTTCGCGCCCGAACTGCGCGACGACATCGTCCAGTTGCATTCCAGCGCGTACCGGAACCCTTCCCAGTTCCGGGATGGCGGAGTGCTCATCGTGGGCGCGGGGAATTCCGGGGTCGAGATCGCGCTCGAAGCCGCGCGCGGTCACCCGACATGGCTGGCGGGGCGGGACACGGGGCACCTGCCGTTCCGGATCGACGGCGTTGCGGCGCGGCTGCTCCTGGTGCGGCTCGTGCTCCGAGTCCTCTTCCACCGCGTGCTGACCGTGCGCACGGCGATCGGCCGGAAGGCGCGGTCGATGATGATCGACCGGGGCAGCCCCGTGATCCGGGTCAGGCGCGCCGAACTCGCCGCAGCCGGGATCGAACGCGTCCCGAGGGTCCGCGGCGTGCGGGACGGGCTCCCGCTGCTCGAGGACGGCCGGACCCTCGATGTGTCGAACGTGGTCTGGTGCACGGGGTTCGATGCCGACTTCTCGTGGATCGACCTCCCCGCCCTCGATGAGAACGACCAGCCGGTGCACGTGCACGGGGTCGTCCCCGGCGTACCGGGGCTGTACTTCGTCGGGCTGCACTTCCTCTATGCCATGTCATCGGGGATGATCCACGGCGTCGGCAGGGATGCGGAGCGGATCGCGAACGCGATCGCGGACCGGGCCCGCACCATTGCGGAACAGCCCCGCGCGGGCCGGTCCGCGGGCGGCGAAACGCCGGTCCCCGCGGCGGTGGGCGGCACATCCGCCATGGCGGCACCGGGGCGATAGGGCGTTTCCTCCGCGGGTGCGGTGCCGCGCGGCCGCTCGCGACGCGCTGGCGGCCCCAGTGCGGGAATCCGAAGTGATGCGGCAACCGCGCTAGGCGGCTGTCGCGTCACTTCGGAGTCGTACGTGTCCGCGAACCGAGTGCGGCGAGCGGCCGCGCTGCTCCGAACCCGCGCGCGAACCGCTCTAGCCGTCCCCGGGTTCGGAGTCGCCCGGCCGCCCGTCGTGCGGCCGCGACTGCGAAGCGGTGCCGCGGATGCGCTCCGGCTCACGAGTCCGCGGACAGGCCGTAGCGTTCCCGCAGAAGCCGCCGGTGGTGCAGTTCGTGGCCCGCAATGATCCAGGGGATGCTGCGGACGGTGAAGCGCACGCCGGAGGCGGTCCCCGTCCGCGCCAGCGCCTCGGCATCGAGACCCCGCACGAGCGCCACCGTGGCCTGGCGCGCGGCCGACCACTCGTCCAACAGATCCCGCAACGGCCGCTCCCGCGCCGCGCTGTTGGCCGCCCATGCATCCTGCTCCATCGAGGGGAGCGGCGTGTCCGGATCCCGCGCGATCCACAGCACCCGCCCGGCGAAGACGCGCTCGACGTCCGCGAGGTGCCCGACCACCTCGCGGAACGACCATTTTCCGGGCGCGTACGCCCAGCTCTCCCGTTCCGGGGCGACCGTCTCGAGCAGGCGCCGGGTTACCGCGAACTGCGTCGCGAGGGTGTCGATGACGTTGCCATCGGGGACGAGCGACACGTAGCGGTGGTAGTACTCCGCGTACTCGGAGCGATCCGGCCGGCCGGCCGCCGTCATCGTCGAAACACTCATGTATCCCTCCTGAGTCGTACCGGAATCGGGTGATGGTCGAGAACTTCGGCGCGGGCGCGTGCCGGTTGCGCCCGCGCTCTAATCGTCCCGCAGCGCCACCATGGGGTCGACCCGCGCCGCGCGCCGGGCGGGGAGCCAGCTCGCCAGGGCCGCCGCGGCGCCCAGGCAGAGGATCATGGCGGCGAATGTCAGCGGGTCGGTGGCGCTCACGCCGTAGAGCTGGCTGCGCATGACGCGGGTGAGGCCGAGTGCGGCCAGCGTTCCGACGGCGATGCCGGCGCCGGCCAGCGCGAGTCCGCGGGCGACGACGCTCCCCACGACTTCCGCGGGCCGGGCGCCGAGCGCGAGGCGGATCCCGATCTCCCGCCTGCGTTGCGCCACGGCGTAGCTCATGACGCCGAAGATCCCCACTGCCGCCAGCGCCAGCGCGACGGCCGCGAAGATCCCGAGGAGCGTGGTGTAGAAGCGGGGCCGTGCCACCGAACCGGCGATGACCTGCTCGAGCCGGGTGAACCCTTCGACCGGCAGGTTCGGGTCCAGGGCGTGGACCTCCCGGCGCACGGCGGCGGCCAGCTCCAGCGGATCTCCTGCCGTCCGCACGACGATCTGAAGCGCGCCGCCGGGCCGCTGCGCGTAGGGGATGTAGATCTCCGGCTCGGCCTCCCGCCCGAGCTCGACCTGACGCACATTGCCGACGACGCCCACGATCTCGCTCGGCGCGGCCAGCAGGATCCGCTGCCCCAACGGGTCCTCACCCGGGAACCAGCGCTCGACCGTGGCCTCGTTGATGAGGAGCACCGGCACCGCGTCCCCGCGGTCCCGCGGCGTGATCATGCGCCCGCGCCGCAGCGGCACCCCGATGGCCTCGAAATAGCCCGGCGTCACCCGCACGGCGCGGATCTCCCGCACCTCGCCCTCCGGCGCCGGCGGCCGCCCCTCGATGTCCAGGCCGAACATGTTCGCGCCGCGCTGCATGGGCAGCCGGTCCGCGCCGCCCACGGCGAGAACGCCGGGCAACGCCTCGAGACGCTCGATCAGCGCGTTGAAGAAGTTGCGACGCGCATCCGGCTCCGCGTACGCCCGCCCCTGGAGCGAGAGCCGCACCGCCATGGCGTGCGCGGGGCGGAAACCGGGGTCCACCGCCGTGAGATGCAGGAAACTGCGGATCAGCAGCCCCGCGCCGACGAGCAGCAGCACCGCCAGCGCGACCTCGGCGATGATGAGCCCGCCCCGGAGCCGGTTCCCCGAGCGGGCGCCGAGCGCACCCCGGCCACCCTCCCGGAGCGCCCCGACCACGCTGCCCGCCGTCGCCTGGAGCGCCGGCACCACGCCGAACAGGCCGGCGGTCAGGAGCGAAATGGCAAAGGTGAAGGCGACGACGACGCCGTCGATCCCCACCTCGTCCAGCCGCGGGATCCCTTCGGGGCGCGCCGCCACGAGCGCCCGCGTTCCGCCGTACGCCAGGAGCAGACCCGCAACGCCACCGAGCAGCCCGAGAACGGCGGACTCGGTGAGCAACTGCCGGATGATCCGCCGCCGGCCCGCCCCCAGCGCCGCCCGCACCGCCAGCTCCGTCTCCCGCGCCGCCGCCCGGGAGAGGAGCAGGTTCGCGACGTTCGCGCAGGCGATGAGGAGCACGAGCCCCACGGCACCCAACAGGACGAGGAGCGGCGTCTGCACCTGCCCGACGAGCATCTCCCGCAGCGGCGTGGCGGAGAACGTGAGCGGACCGTTCGTCTGGGGGAACGCCTGCTGGAGCCGTGAACCCACGGCCCGCACCGCCGCGTCGGCTTCCTCGGGGGTGATGCCGGGCTTCATCCGGGCGACCACGCCCAGCCACTCGCTGCGCCGCGCCCGCGCCGTCGTCGCGCTGAACGTCTCGTCATGGACGATCGGCACGTACAGCTCCGACCGCCCGGGATCGCTGAATCCCCGCGGCAGCACGCCCACGATGACGAACGGGTCCCCACCCAGGATCAGCGTCCGGCCGAGCACCGCCGGATCGCCCGCGAACTCGCGCTGCCAGAAGCCGTGGTCGAGGATCACGACGCCACCGCCGCCGGGCCGATGCTCCTCCACGTGGAAGGCGCGCCCCACCACAGGCGCGACCCCCAGAAGCCGGAAGAACCCGTCGCTCACCGCCAGCGCCCGCACCTGCCTCGGCTCGCCCCGCCCCGTCAACGTGAGCATCGACGGGCTGTACGCGACCACGTCCTCGAAGACGCCCGCCTCCTCCCGCAGACTCGCGAAGTCCGGCGCCGACAGCGGATACGCCTTCCCGTTCGGATACGCCGTCCGGATCCGCACCAGCTCGGCCGGCGCCTCGTACGGCAGCGACGCGAGCAGCACCCCGTTGACCACACTGAAGATCGCGCTGTTCGCGCCGATCCCCAGCGCCAGCGTGAGCACCGCGACCAGCGCGAAGCCCGGCCGCTTCCGCAACGCGCGGAGCGTGAAGACGACGTCGTGTCGCAACTCGGACAGGTACTCGGCTCGGATCATCCTGCGCTCCCTTCTCCTGCCGATGCCGATGCACTCGGCACGCGGCGTCGCCACGTCCCCGAAACGGCGCAGCGCCTGCTCGCGCGCTCGCTCGGGGGCCACGCCCCGGGCGATCAACTCCGCCGTCCGACACTCGAGGTGGAACGCCAGCTCCTCGTCCACCTCCCGGACGATATCGCGGCCAACCAGACGAGCGTAGCGGTCGCGGATCGAGGGCTTGCGGCGCGCGCCCATGACGTCCCCGTCTCAGCCCGGCAGTGCGGACGCTTCCAGCGCCGCGAAGATCGCTCGCGCATACCGCGTCCAGCTCGCCGCCTCCGCCCTGAGCTGCCGCTCCCCCTCCGCCGTCAGCTCGTAGTACTTCGCCCGCCGATTGTTCTCCGAGACGCCCCACGACGCCTCGATCCAACCCCGCTCCTCCAGCCGGTGCAGCGCCGGATACAGCGATCCCTCGCCTACCTGGAGCACGTCGTCCGTCGCCAACTGGATCCAGCGCGCGATGTCGTAGCCGTGCCGCGGCCCCCACGTCAG
>DASVCS010000100.1:0-2080 GCA_036381495.1 Longimicrobiales bacterium | reverse complement strand
TGAGCTCGACCAGGTCCAGCGAGTCGGCGTTCAGGTCCTCGACGAACGAGGCCTCAGGCGTGACCTCTTCCTCGTCGACGCCGAGCTGCTCGACGATGATCTTCTTGAGTCGTTCGTACGTGGTCCCGTCAGTCACGAATTTCAGGCTCCTCCACCCGATCTGGAAACGCTCCCTAGCACGCCGTTGACGAGCCGTCGTGCGGCATCGCCGGCGTAGATCCGGGCGAGGGTCACCGCGTCGTGCATCGGCTCCCCGCTCGGGGTCGCGGCGGAGTATAGCACCTCGTACAGCGCGCTCCGGAGGATGGTTCGTTCCACGCGACCGAGCTCCGGGACGGGGATGAGCGGGGCTTCCACCGCGATTCGGGCGTCCAGCTCCGGGCGGTGCGCGGCCACGCCCTCCACGATGGATCGAGCGTGTGCCCGCACCTCCTTGGATACGTCGCGCTCCGACGCGAGCCGATCCAGGGCCTCCACGGCCCGCCCGGGGCGGAACTCGTCCTCGAACAGGGCCAGCAGGGCCAACCGGCGGGCCACCAGGCCGGGGCCGCCACGGTGCTGCGCGCGCGAGGGCGCGGTCGCGGGACTCACGCGCGTTCCCGGTGGAGCCGCGCGGCGAGGCGCGAACGGACCCCGCGGTGCGCCAGCGCGGGGTGCTCGCGGGTCCACTGCTCGATGAGCGAGGGGATCCGCGCGTGCGCGGCCTCCGACCCGACCCGGATGGCGTTCTCGATCATGCGAGCCTTCGCGCGCCCGTGGGTGACGATGCTCACGCCCTTCACCCCGAGCAGCGGCGCACCGCCATAGCGCTCGTAGTCGAAACGCGCCTTCATCTTGTCGAATCCCGGCTTCAGCGCCAGCAGCGCCAGCGGCGCGATCGGCCCCTGCTGGAGGTCCTCGCGCAGCGCCCGGAAGATGAAGCTGGTGATGCCCTCGAAGAACTTGATGACCACGTTGCCCACGAACCCGTCGCAGACCACCACGTCCGCGCGGTGGGCGATCATGTCGTGCGCCTCCACGTTGCCGACGAAGTGCAGGTCGAGGCTGCTCAGCTTCTCGTGCGCCTGGCGCGCGAGCTCGTCACCCTTCTCGGGCTCCTCGCCGATGTTGAGCAGCCCGATGCGCGGGTTGCCGACGTGGAGGACGTGCTCGGCGAAGATCGCGCCCATGGCCGCGAACTGGACGAGGTTCTCCGGGTCGGAGTCCACGTTGGCGCCGACGTCGAGCAGCATCACCGGACCGGTGGCGGTCAGCATGTGCGCCGGCAGCGCCGGGCGGTCGATGCCGTCGATCCGGCCGAGGCGGAAGACAGCGGCGGCCATGGTGGCCCCCGTCGAGCCGGCGGAGACGACGGCATCGGCTTCGCCGTCCCGCACCAGGTCGGTGGCGACGACGATGGAGGCCTTGCGCTTGGAGCGCAGCGCCGTGGCCGGGTGCTCGCCCATCTCGATCACCTCGGGGGCGTCGACCAGATCGAGGTTGCCGGGCCGGCCCTTGCCGTAGGCTGCGATTTCGCGCTCGAGGCGCGGCACGTCACCGACCAGGATCACCTGGTCGGGGGAGGTGGCGGCGTAGTCGATGGCTCCGCGGACGATCTCGCGAGGGGCGTGGTCGCCTCCCATCGCGTCGACCGCGATGCGCATGCTCAGTTAGCGCTGACCTTCGGTCGGCGTGACCGGCTCGATGGCGACCGCCTCACGGCCGTTGTACCAGCCGCAGGTCGGGCACACGTGGTGCGCACGATGCAGCTCATGGCAGTGCTCGCATTCGACGAGCGGCGGGGCGCTCATGGCGAGATGCGCGCGGCGCTCACCCTGGCGCGCCTTCGATACCTTTCGCTTGGGAACGCCCACGCGGAATCTCCTTGACCGATGCAGACGGGGACGCCGCAGTATACCCGGCCGGACGCCGGATGCGAAATGCGCGGCCCCGGAGCGATGGTCAGTTGCGCTCGGGATCGTCCTCGCCGGCATCGCCGCGGTCGAGAAGCGCGGCCAGGCCGGCCAGTCGGGGATCGATCTCCGGTCCGCCATGAGCATGGTCGCCGCGATCGAGGCGCTCGCCGCACTCGACGCACAGG
>DASVCS010000099.1:0-57336 GCA_036381495.1 Longimicrobiales bacterium | reverse complement strand
GATGGTGATGCCGGGCGACAACGTGCAGATGGAGATCGAGTTGATCACGCCGATCGCCATGGAGCAGGAACTGCGCTTCGCCATCCGCGAGGGCGGCCGCACCGTCGGCGCCGGCGTCGTCACCGAGATCCTCCAGTAGAGGGTAGCCATGGCGGGGAAGATCCGGATCCGACTGAAGGCGTTCGATCACGCGGTGATCGATCAAACGGCGTCCGACATCGTGCGCACGGCGGAGAAGACGGGTGCGCGCGTGAGCGGTCCGATCCCGTTGCCGACGCGGATCCAGCGCTGGACGGTGCTGCGCTCGCCGCACATCGACAAGAAGAGCCGCGAGCAGTTCGAGTTGAAGACGCACAAGCGTGTGATCGACATCATGGAGTCGCGGCCGCAGACCATCGATGCGCTGACGAAGCTGGATCTTCCGGCCGGCGTGGATGTCGAGATCAAGGTGGACTAGGCGGATCGGACGATGGCGGGAATCATCGGGCGCAAGATGGGGATGACCCAGCTCTTCGATGAGTCGGGTGCGGCGGTGCCGGTCACGGTCATCGAGGCGGGTCCGTGTCCGGTCACGCAGGTGAAGACGCCGGACGTGGATGGCTACGCTGCCATCCAGTTGGGTTTCGGCGCCAAGAAGGAGCGGCGCGCGTCGCGAGCGGAACTGGGGCACGCGAAGAAGGCGGGCCTCGATTACGCGCCGCGGATGCTATGCGAGTTCGAGGTCGAGTCTCCGGAGAGCTATGAGGTCGGCCAGCAGTTGACGGTCGAGCAGTTCGAGCCGGGGATGCGCGTGAAGGTCACGGGGACGACCAAGGGGCGCGGGTTCCAGGGTGTCATGAAGCGTCACGGCTTCGGCGGCCGCCCGGGTTCGCACGGCCATCCGAAGGCCCGGAATCCCGGGACACTGGGGCCGGGGACGAACCCGTCCCGCGTGATCAAGGGGAAGAAGCTGCCGGGACAGATGGGCAACACGCAGCATACGGAGCGCAATTTGGTGGTCGCTCGCGTGGATGCGGAACGGAACCTGATCTTTCTGCGGGGGGCGGTTCCCGGCGCCCGGAACGGTCTCGTGTTCATCCGGACGTCCTGAGACGGGCGTTCGAGCTGGGAGATCTGACGATGTACAAGGCACCGGTCTTCACGGCCGCGGGTGAGGAGAGCGGGGAGCGCGTGCTCCCCGAGGCGCTGTTCGATGGTACCGTCCACGAACCGGCCATGTGGCAGGTCGTGAAGGCGTATCTGGCGAACCAGCGACGGGGGACGGCGGGGACGAAGACCCGCAGCGCGGTCTCCGGCGGGAACAGCAAGCCGTGGCGGCAGAAGGGGACGGGGCGCGCGCGCCAGGGGTCGATTCGCGCTCCGCACTGGCGTGGCGGCGGCAACGTCTTCGGCCCCCGACCGGAGCGGAACTTCCGGCAGGAGGTCCCGAGGAAAGTCCGGCGGCTGGCCCGTCGCTCGGCCTACAATGCGCGCGCGCAGGATGGCGCGGTGGTCGTGGTCGAGCCGTTCGAACTGGATGCGCCGCGGACCAAGCGCGTGGCGGAGTTCCTGGCGGGCGTGGGCACGCGCGGCAACGTGCTCGTCCTCACGGACGGGCACAAGCCGTATGTCTACCTGTCCGCACGGAACATTCCGGGGGTGCGCGTGTGCCCGTTCGGCCAGGAGTCGGCCTACGACGTCCTGTGGTCGGATACGGTGGTGATCGAGGCGCCGGCGCTCGATCGCGCCGGGGAGGTGGCGCATGCGTGACGCGCGTGAGGTGATCGTCCGGCCGGTCGTGACGGAGCAATCGACGCGAATCGGAGAGGACCTGGGGGCCTATACGTTCATCGTCGCCCGGGATGCGAACAAGATCGAGATCCGGCAGGCGGTCGAGCAACTCTTCGGCGTCCGCGTGATCGCTGTGCGGACGGCGAACTACCGGGGGAAGTGGCGTCGTGTCGGTCGCAGTGTGGGGCGGCGGCCGGCGTACAAGAAGGCGGTCGTGAAGCTGGCCGAGGGCGAGCGGATCGACGTGTACGAGGGGATCTAGAGTACCGCGTGGAGGCATGGCCCGGCGCGGTGAGGCGGCGGGCCGGCACGAGGGAAGGGCGAAATGCCGATCAAGAAGTTCAAGCCGGTGACGTCCGGCATGCGGTTCAGGGCCGTGAGCGCGTTCGATGAGATCACGCGCTCCGAGCCCGAGCGCTCGTTGCTCGAGCCGCTGCGCAAGACGGGTGGGCGCAACCACAGCGGCCACATCACGTCACGGCGTCGCGGGGGCGGTGCCAAGCGGCTCTACCGGCGCATCGACTTCAAGCGCGACAAGATCGGCGTGCCCGGGCGCGTGGCGGAGATCGAGTACGATCCGAACCGGTCGGCCAACATCGCGCTCATTCACTACGCGGATGGTGAGAAGCGCTATATCCTGCACCCGCGGGGGCTGGCGCAGGGCGACACGGTCGTGAGCGGTCCCGGCGTGGACGTTCGGGTCGGCAACGCCATGCCGCTGGGCGAGGTCCCGCTGGGGACGGTGGTGCACAACATCGAGTTGAAGCCCAAGAAGGGCGGCCAGATCGTTCGCTCGGCCGGCGCGGGTGCGCAGGTCGTGGCGAAGGAGGGCGACTACGTGACGCTGCGCCTCCCCTCGACGGAGGTCCGGATGGTCCGCAAGGAGTGCTGTGCGACCATCGGCCAGGTGGGGAACGTGGACCACGAGCTCCGGAAGATCGGCAAGGCGGGCGCGAACCGTTGGCGCGGCCGGCGGCCGAAGGTCCGGGGCGTGGCGATGAATCCGGTCGACCATCCGCTGGGTGGCGGCGAGGGGAAGGCCTCGGGCGGCCGCACGCCGACATCGCCGTGGGGCAAGCCGGAAGGCGTCAAGACGCGGAAGCGCAAGAAGGAGTCGAACAAGTACATCGTGCGCGGCCGGAAGCGCGGCAAGGCGACGCGGTGAGGATTCGGTCGGTCGCCGCGTCACCGGCCGGGGCTTCGGACGGAAGAGCGAGCGCGGAACCGGAGTAAAGGGAGCGCATGGCACGATCCATCAAGAAGGGCCCGTACATCGATCCGAGACTGCTCGAGCGGATCCGGCAGATGAACGACCGGGGCGAGAAGCGCGTCATCAAGACGTGGGCGCGCGCGTCGACGATCTCGCCGGAATTCATCGGGCACACGCTCGCGGTGCACAACGGCAACAAGTTCATCCCGGTCTACATCACGGAGAACATGGTCGGCCACAAGCTGGGCGAATTCGCGCCCACCCGTCTGTTCCGGGGGCACGGCGGCAAGCTGGCCGACAAGCGGTCGAGGGCGAAATAGGCGAGCGTATGGAAGCCCGGGCGGTATCCAGACAGGTGCGCCAGAGCCCGCGCAAGATGCGGCTGGTCATCGACCTGATCCGTGGGCGTGGGGTCGGCGAGGCGTACGGCATCCTCCAGTACTCGAAGAAGCGGGCGGCCGAGGCGATCGACAAGACGCTGCGCTCGGCGGTGGCCAACGCGAGGGTGAAGGCGGAAGAGGCCGGTGAGGTCGTGGATGTGGACGACCTCATCGTGAAGGAGGCGTACATCAACGAGGGGCCGCGGCTGAAGCGGTGGCGTGCGGCGGCGCTGGGTCGGGCGGCGCCGATCCGTCGGCCCACGAGTCACGTGGTCATCGTGGTGGGGACGGAGAAGTCGGCTTAGGCGCGCAGGCGCCTCCCGCGCCCCTGTCCGCCGCGCGGGCAGGGCAAGGGTCAAGGAGCAAGGAATGGGACAGAAGACGCATCCGCGAGGGTTCCGCCTCGGGATCAGCAAGCCGTGGAAATCGCGCTGGTACGCGGAGCGCAACTTCCACACGCTGCTTCAGGAAGACGAGACGATCCGCCGCTACCTGCACCGGCGCATGGCGCACGCGTCGGTCGCCGAGATCGAGATCGACCGGAAGCCGCAGAAGATCGTGGTGACGATCCACACGGCGCGGCCGGGCGTGGTGATCGGCAAGCAGGGCTCGGAGGTGGACAAGCTCCGTGATGAGCTGGCCCACCTGACGAAGAGCGAGGTCTCGATCAACGTCGAGGAGATCAAGCGGCCCGAGCTGGATGCGCAACTGGTGGCGGACAACGTGGCTCACCAGCTCACGCAGCGCATCGCGTTCCGGCGCGCGATGAAGCGTGCGGTGCAGTCGGCCATGCGGGCCGGCGCGGAGGGGATCAAGATCCAGGCGAGCGGCCGGCTGGGCGGCGCGGAGATCGCGCGCTCGGAAGGGTATCACGAGGGTCGCGTCCCGTTGCACACGTTGCGGGCCGACATCGATTACGCGCAATCGACGGCGAAGACGACGTACGGCACGATTGGCGTGAAGGTCTGGATCTTCAAGGGCGAGATCGTGGAGGACCGGCGAGGGCGCACGTACTCGACGGGCGCCTGAGGAGAGACGAGCGAGAGCGATGTTAGCGCCGAAGCGAGTCAAGTACAGGAAGCAGCAGAAGGGTCGCATGAAGGGGACGGCCACGCGTGGGAACACGGTGGCGTTCGGCGACTACGGGCTGCAAACGACCGAGCCGGGTTGGATCACGAACCGGCAGATCGAGGCCGCGCGTGTGGCGATGACCCGTCACATCAAGCGAGGCGGGAAGGTGTGGATCCGGATCTTTCCGGACAAGCCGATCACGAAGAAGCCGGCCGAGACGCGGATGGGGAAGGGGAAGGGGAACCCGGAATCGTGGGTGGCGGTCGTGAAGCCGGGGCGGGTGATGTTCGAGCTCGAGGGGGTGGCCGAGCCGATCGCGCGGCGCGCTTTCGAGCTCGCCGCCGCGAAGCTGCCGGTGAAGTGCCGTTTCCTCGTGCGCGAGAGCGCCGCAGAGGGAGGTGAGCGGTGAAGCCGGCGGAGATCCGGGAGTTGACCGACGACGAGATCCGGGAGCGGATCTCGCAGGTGCGCGAGGAGATGTTCCGGTTGCGATTCCGCGCTGCGACGCAGGAGCTGGAGAACCCGGCGTTGCCGAAGCTGCTCCGCAGGGACCTGGCGCGGCTGAAGACGATCCTGCACATGCGCCACCTCGCGGGGGGAGAAGGGTAGCTCGATGGGCGAGAACGCGAGAAACAGCCGCAAGGTCCGGATCGGCACGGTGGTGAGCGACCGTATGGACAAGACGGTCGTGGTCGCCGTGGCGCGGCGAATGGCGCACCCGCTGTACGGGAAGCAGGTCGTCAGGACGAAGAAGTACCACGCGCACGACGAAGAGAATGCCGCCCGGCAGGGCGACATCGTGCGGATCATGGAGACCCGACCGCTGTCGAAGCTGAAGCGCTGGCGCGTCGTCGAGGTCGTCGAGCGGGCGAAGTGAGGCGACGATGATCCAACAAGAATCGATGGTCCGCATCGCCGACAACTCGGGGGCGAAGCAGGCGAAGTGTATCCGCGTGCTCGGGGGTTCGAAGCGGCGGTACGCGCGGGTGGGCGACATCATCGTCGTCGCGGTGAAGGACGCGCTCCCGGATGGCACGGTGAAGAAGGGCGATGTCGCGAAGGCGGTGGTGGTCCGGACCGCGAAGGAGATGCGGCGCCGGGATGGTTCCTACATCCGCTTCGACGACAACGCGGCGGTCATCATCAACGACGCGGGCGAGCCGCGCGCGACGCGGATCTTCGGTCCCGTCGGGCGGGAATTGCGTGAGAAGCGGTTCATGAAAATCGTGTCGTTGGCGCCGGAGGTGATCTGAGATGGCGCGCCGGATGTTGGGCGGCGGTCGCCGCGGGCGAAAGGCGAGTGCGAAGCGCGTCAAGATGCACGTGCGTCGCGGGGATCGCGTCCAGGTGATCCGCGGGAACTTCGCGGGAGTGGAGGGTACGGTCCTGCGTGTCCTGCCGAAGGAGAACCGCGTGGTGGTCGAGGGCGTGAACCAGCGGAAGCGGCATCAGCGGCCGAGCGCGGAGAACCCGGAAGGGGGGATCATCACGTTCGAGGCACCGATCCACGCGTCGAACGTGATGTTGATCGATCCGGCGACGGGCGAGCCTACGCGGGTCCGGCACCGGATCGAGCCGGACGGGACGAAGGAGCGCATCTCCGTCAAGAGTGGGAACCCGATTCCGAAGCCGCGGCAGTAGGCGGCCGGGGCGACAGATCATGAAGCCGAGATTGCAGCAGCACTACGAAGAGAACGTCCGGGGCCAACTGATGGAGGCGTTCGGTTACGTCAACCTGCATCAGGTGCCGCGGCTCGACAAGATCGTGGTGAACGTGGGCGTCGGCGAGGCGCCGCGGAACCCGAAGCTCCTGGATGCGGCGGTCGAAGAGTTGACGCGGATCACCGGACAGAAGCCCGTGGTCACGCGGGCGCGCAAGGCGATCTCGAACTTCGGGATCCGCCAGGGGATGCCGATCGGGACGATGGTGACGCTGCGGCGGGAGCGGATGTACGAGTTCTTCGATCGGCTCGTGAACGTGGCGATTCCGCGGATCCGTGACTTCCGGGGGCTGCCGACACGGTCGTTCGACGGTCGGGGCAACTACACGCTCGGGATCAAGGAGCAGATGATCTTTCCGGAGATCGACTACGACCGCGTCCAGAAGATCCACGGCATGGACATCGTGATCTGTACCACGGCGGAACGGGACGACGAGGCACTGGCGCTCCTGCGCGCCATGGGGATGCCGTTCCGCGGCGAGACGCCGGTGGTGGTACGGGCGGACGGCACCGCCGAATCGGCGGCCTGAGCGGCGGCCGCGGGGGAGAGAGCAATGGCACGGAAGGCGTTGATCGAGAAGGCGCGGCGGACACCGAAGTTCCCGGTGCGCCGGCACAACCGCTGTGTGCGGTGCGGGCGCGCGCGCGCGTTCCTGCGGAGGTTCGGCATCTGCCGGATCTGTTTCCGCGAGATGGCGTTGAACGGCGAGATCCCCGGCGTGCGCAAGGCGAGCTGGTGAGTCGCGCATCGATGGACGGGCGCGGAGCCGGTCCCCGGCACGGGGCGCGGCAGCGCGGTCCCGGGCGTCGATCCGCTTCCTACAAGTCCGGCGGGTGAACCGGATACTATAGGAGAAGAACCAAGATGATGACGGACCCCATCGCCGACATGCTCACGCGCATCCGCAACGCCGGGCATGCTCGGCAGCGGCGCGTGGACATGCCGGTGTCGCGACTCAAGACGGAAGTCGCGCGCATCCTGAAAGAGAACCACTTCATCCAGGACTACAAGGTGCTGGACGATGGCCGTCACGGCGTCCTGCGGGTGTATCTGCGATACTACGAGGACCGTCCGGTGATCCGGAATCTCCAGCGTGTGTCGCGCCCCGGCCGGCGGCAGTACGCCGGGGTGAAGGAGTTGCCGCGGGTGCGCAACGGATTGGGGATCGCGATCGTCTCGACGTCGCGGGGTGTGATGTCGGACCGGGAGGCGCGGGCGGCGAACGTGGGTGGCGAGGTCATGGCGGTGGTCTGGTAGGCGGGGAAACCATGTCGCGAATTGGAAGGAAGCCCATTCCGATCCCGAAGGGGGTCGAAGTCCAGGTGGATGGCAGTCGGGTGCGCGTCAAGGGCCCGAAGGGCGAGTTGGTCCGGGAGTTCCAGCCGGACATGCGGATCCGTGTCGAAGCGGAGCAGGTGTCGGTGGAGCGGCCGTCGGACAGCAGTGCGCACCGGGCGTTCCATGGGTTGACGCGCGCGCTCCTCGCCAACATGGTGACGGGCGTGTCGGAGGGGTTCCGCAAGGCCCTGGAGATCGTCGGCGTCGGCTACCGGGCGGAGAAGCGGGGCAAGATGCTGGTGCTGAACATCGGCTACTCGCATCTGGTCGAGTATCCGGAGCCGGACGGGATCACGATCTCGACGCCGAGCCCGACCACGGTGGTGGTGGAAGGGATCGACAAGCAGAAGGTCGGCCAGGTGGCGGCGGAGATCCGGTCGGTGCGGCCGCCGGAGCCGTACAAGGGGAAGGGGATCCGTTACGAGGGCGAACACGTCCGGCGCAAGGCCGGCAAGGCGGGCGCAAAGTAGCCGGGTCGGAGCGTGGAAGATGGCGAGAAAGATGAAGACCCGGGAGCGTGAACAGCAGCGGTTGCGGCGGCACCGGCGGGTGCGGAAGAAGGTCTTCGGGACGCCGGAGCGGCCGCGGCTGGTGGTGCATCGCTCCCTGAAGAACATAGAGGGTCACATCGTGGATGATGTGGCGGGCCGCGTGCTCCTGGGTGTTTCGACGCGGGCGCCGGAACTCCGTGAGTTCCGGGAGGACGGGGAGCAGGGGAAGACGGCGGTCGGGCGTGCCGCGGGCCGGCTCCTGGCCGAGCGAGCCCGGGCGGCGGGGATCGTGCGGGTGGTGTTCGACCGCGGCGGTTATCTGTACCATGGCCGCGTGGCCGCGTTCGCCGAAGGCGCCCGAGAGGGCGGACTCGAGTTCTAAGGAGAAGGGCTGGATGGCGAGAGACCAACGTGGCGGCGGACGGCGTGGCCGGCCGGAATCGGATCTGGTCGAGAACGTCGTATTCGTGAACCGCGTGGCCAAGGTCGTGAAGGGTGGCCGGCGGTTTTCGTTCACGGCACTGGTCGCGGTGGGGGACCGCAACGGGCGGGTCGGGATCGCGCTGGGGAAGGCCAATGAGGTGGCCGAGGCGATCCGCAAGGGTCTGGAGCAGGCGCGGCACGCGATGGTCGAGGTGCCGTTGATCGACGGGACCGTGCCGCACGAGGTTCTGGGCCGACACGGCGCGGGGCGCGTCCTGATCAAGCCGGCGCGGCCGGGGACGGGCGTGATCGCGGGCGGACCGGTCCGTGCGGTGCTCGAGGCGGCCGGCGTCACGGACGTTCTGACCAAGAGTCTGGGGTCGAACAATCCGATCAACGTAGCGCGGGCGACGCTGGCCGGGCTCGAGTCGCTGGTGACGGCCGAGCAGGTGGCGGCGGAGCGAGGGATCACCGTCGAGGAGTTGGGGGTACGCCGTGCCTAGGAAGGCGAGGGCCGCCGCGCCGTCGCGGCTGGAGATCACGCAGATTCGAAGCGGTATCGGGAGGCCGGCGCAACATCGGCGGACGCTGCGTGCGCTCGGGTTGCGGCGGCACCAGCAGACGGTGGTTCAGCCGGACAATCCGGCGATCCGTGGGATGATCTTCCAGGTCCGGCACCTGGTGAGCGTGCGGGAGCTGGCGGAAGGCGAGGAGTAGATGACGGACCTGAGCAATCTGCGTCGGCCGGATGGAGCGCACCGGTCTCCGAAGCGCGTGGGTCGCGGCCCCGGCTCGGGGCTGGGCAAGACCAGCGGCCGGGGGCACAAGGGGCACAAGGCGCGCACCGGCGGCCGGGTCCCCGCATGGTTCGAGGGCGGCCAGATGCCGCTCCAACGGCGCGTACCGAAGCGGGGCTTCAAGAACCCGTTCCGGAAGGAGTACGAGATCGTCAACATCCGCGATCTGAACCGGATCGAAGAGACGGAGATCACGCTCGAGGTGCTGCGCGCTCATCGGCTGGTGGACCTCGGCAGCGGGCGGCCGGTCAAGCTCCTGGGTCAGGGCGAGCTGCGGCGGAGTGTGACGGTCCAGGCGCATGCGGTGAGCGCGGGCGCGCGCGCGAAGATCGAGGCGGCAGGCGGCAGCATCGAGCTCCTGGAGGGTTGAGCCGATGGCGAACCCGATCCCGAATCTATTCCGCATCCCGGAGCTGAAGGAGAAGATCCTCTTCACGCTCCTGGCGTTGTTCGTCTACCGGATCGGCGCGCACATCACCGCTCCCGGCGTGGACATCGGCGTGCTCCGCGAGCAGTTCGGCCAGCTCCAGGGCACGCTGTTCGGCGTCTACGACATGTTCGTGGGCGGTGCGCTCTCACGCGCGACGGTGCTCTCGCTCGGGATCATGCCCTACATCTCCGCGAGCATCGTCTTCCAGTTGCTCGCTGCGGTCTTCCCGACGATCGAGAAGATGCAGAAGGAGGGCGAAGAGGGCCGCAAGAAGTTGACCCAGTGGACCCGCTACGCCACGGTCGCCCTGGCCTTGGTCCAGGCGTGGGGCTACGCCGTCTTCCTCCAGAACCCGGGCATCGGCGCGGTTCAGAACCCGGGGATTGCGTTTCTCCTCTCGACGTCGCTCGTGCTGACCGCGGGCGCGATGTTCGTGATGTGGCTGGGCGAGCAAATCACCGAGCGGGGGATCGGCAACGGCGCATCGCTGCTGATCTTCTTCTCGATCATCGAGGGATTCCCCGCGGCGCTCGGGCGGACGTGGGAAGCGGTCACGACGGGCGTGATCGGGCCGCTCCGCCTGATCGTGTTGGGCGCCGTCATGGTCGGGGTCGTGGCCGGCGTGGTCGCCATGACCATGGCCGCGAGGAAGATCCCGGTCCAGATCCCGCGGAAGGTCATGGGACGTGGGCGGATCCGTGAAGGGCAGAAGAGTTTCATCCCGCTGCGGATCAACTCGGCCGGCGTGATGCCGATCATCTTCGCCCAGTCGCTCATCATCGTGCCGGGTACGGTCGCGGCGTTCAGCCCGATCCCGCTGCTCCAGAGCCTCAGCGACGCCCTGAGCCCCGGGAGTTGGTGGTATTACGGAAGCTACGGCGTGCTGATCCTGTTCTTCACGTACTTCTACACGGCGATCATCTTCAATCCACTGGATCTCGCCGAGAACCTGAAGAAGCAGGGCGGCTTCATTCCGGGCGTGAAGCCCGGCGCGCGCACCGCGGAGTACATCGAGCACGTGCTCGTCCGGGTGACGCTCCCGGGCGCCGTCTACCTGACGCTCATCGCACTGTTGCCGTTCTGGATCTTCAACGCGTTCAACATCGAGAACCTCTTCTTCTTCGGTGGCACCTCGCTGCTGATCGTGGTGGGCGTCGCGCTCGACACGGTGCAGCAGATGCAGCAGCACCTGCTGCTCCGGCACTACGAGGGCTTCATGAAGAAGGGCCGCGTACGCTTCCGTGGCCGCCAGCGCTACATGTGAGGTGCCGCCACCGTCTGCGGCACCGGGATCGGGGATCGGGATGAGGATCGGGATCGAATGGAGCCCTCGCGCTCCGTGCCCCGCGCTTCGATGTCGGAGCCGGGTGGGGATCGAAGAAGCGGGAGGGCGGCCGTGATGAACCTGATTCTCCTCGGGGCTCCCGGTGCGGGCAAGGGCACGCAGGGAGCCCGTATCGCCGAGCGGTACTCGATTCCACGCATCTCGACCGGCGACCTCCTGCGCGATGCGGTCCGGCGAGGGACGGCGCTGGGCCAGAAGGCGAAGGCATACATGGATGCGGGCGAGCTGGTCCCGGACGACGTGATCCTCGGGCTGGTTCGCGAGACGCTCAGTGGCGAGGCCGCGGCCCGCGGCTTCGTCCTGGACGGCTTCCCGCGGACGCGGCGCCAGGCCGAGGCGCTGAACTCGCTGCTCGACCAACTCGGCCGCCCGCTCACCGCGGTCATCGTCATCGACGTCCCCGACGACGTGCTCGTCAAGCGGATCAGTGGCCGCCGCGCCTGCCCGAGCTGCCAGGCGGTCTACAACATCTACTTCGAGCCGCCCCGGACGCCCGGCGTCTGCGACGTCTGTGGCGGCGCACTCACCGAGCGCGCGGACGACACCGCGGCGACCGTCCGCCGCCGGCTCGAAGTCTACCGCGAGCAGACGGCGCCTCTCGTCGCGTTCTATGGCGAGAGCGGGGTTCCCGTCCACCACGTCGCCGGCGACCGCTCGGTCGACGAGGTGCAGCACTCCATCGCGAAGCTGCTCGAGTCGTGATCTCGCTCAAGACCGCGTCCGAGATCGAGGCGATCGCGCGAGCCGGCGCCATCATCGGACGACTCTTCGAGCACGTGCCCGAGTGGATCCGGCCCGGCGTGACGACGGCCGACCTCGACCGCGCCACCGAGGCGTTCATCCTCGACCACCCGCCCGCGATCCCGGCGTTCAAAGGCCTCTACGGCTTCCCGGCAAGCGCCTGCATCTCCGTCAACCAGGAAGTGGTCCACGGGATCCCGAGCCCCCGTCGCGTCCTCAAAGAGGGCGACATCGTCAGCGTCGACGTCGGCGTCCGCCTCGAGGGATGGTACGCGGATGCCGCACGCACGTTTGCGGTCGGCGAGATCGATCCCGCGGCCCGCCGGCTGCTCGATGTCACCGAGGCCGCGCTTCATGAAGGGATCTCCCGCGCCCTTCCCGGCAACCGCATCGGCGACATCGGCCACGCCATCCAACGCTCGGTCGAGCGCGCCGGCTACACCGTCGTCCGCGACCTCGTCGGCCACGGCGTCGGTCGCGGGCCCCACGAGGAGCCGCAGGTCCCCAACTTCGGCCGTCCGCACCAGGGGCTGCGCCTTCGCTCCGGTCTCGTCATTGCCATCGAGCCGATGGTCAACGAGGGCGGCCCCGAGGTCCGCACGCTCGAGGACCGCTGGACCGTCGTCACGGCCGATCGGAAGCGGAGCGCGCACTTCGAGCACACCGTGGCGGTGCTCGATGACGGTCCTCGGATCCTGACGCTCCCTTGAGCCGTGTGTGCGGCGGGGTGTCCTGCACTTGATCGGCGGGTGCCGTGGAGCTATATTACTAAGCTGTTCGATATTTTCCACCAAGGCGGCCGTCATGAAGGTTCGAAGCAGCGTCAAGCCGATCTGTGAACATTGCCGGGTGATCAAGCGCGCCGGCGTGGTGCGGGTCATCTGCAAGAAGAATCCTCGGCACAAGCAGCGGCAGGGGTAGCGAGATGGCGCGAATTGCGGGTGTGGACCTTCCGCGGAACAAGCGGATCGAGATCGCGCTGACCTATCTGTACGGGGTCGGCCTGCCGACGGCGCGGAAGATTCTGGGTGCGACGGGGGTGGACCCGAATCGGAGGGTGCACGACCTGTCGGACGATGAGGTGAACCGGCTGCGGCGGGTGATCGAGAATCAGTTCAAGGTGGAGGGTGCGCTGCGGACGGAGGTGTCCATGAACGTGAAGCGGCTCATGGACATCGGGTGTTATCGGGGGCTGCGGCACCGGCGCGGCTTGCCGGTGCGCGGGCAGCGGACGCACACGAACGCGCGGACGCACAAGGGTGCGCGGCGGGCGATCGCGGGGAAGAAGAAGCCGCCGAAGAAGTAGCGGTGCGAGGTTGGACTCCGGCGGCCGTGGGTGCCGTGGGTGAAGGGATCGAGAAGATCGAACGGGGCGCAATCAGATGGCCAATCCGAAGAAGGGAGCGCGACCGAAGCGCGCGCGCAAGCAGGTGGATGCCGAGGGGATCGCCCACATCACGGCCACGTTCAACAACACGCTGGTGACGATCACGGACATGGCGGGGAACGTGGTGGTGTGGGGGAGTGCGGGGAAGGCCGGGTTCAAGGGTTCGAAGAAGTCGACGCCGTTCGCTGCGACGGTCGCGGCGGAGCAGTGTGGTCGTGAGGCGGTGAACCTGGGCGTGCGCCGGGTGCATGTGCGGGTCCAGGGTCCGGGGAGCGGGCGGGAGTCGGCGATCCAGGCGCTTGCGGCGGCGGGGTTGCAAGTGCGTTCGATCAAGGACGTGACGCCGATCCCGCACAACGGTTGTCGGCCGCCGAAGAAGCGGCGGGTCTGAGGTGGTCCGTGGCCGCCGGGCACGAGGCCCGGTGGCGTGGGGTTCGGGCGTCGGGCGTGGCGGGTTGCGCCGCGGGCGGCGCCCGTCCGCCGTGGGCCGGCGGGCGCGGCGCTTCTGCGGCGCGGTCCGCGAGATCGGTGTAAACCGCCTTCTCGTCCGGGCGGGATGAAGCCGTAAGAGCACAGTCGGGGACGGGAGAAGAAAGGGAACATGGGGCGTCATACCGGGCCGGTTTGCAAGCTGTGTCGCCGGGAGGGGCAGAAGCTCTTCCTGAAGGGGACGAAGTGTTACACGGAGAAGTGTCCGATCGAGCGTCGGAACTACGCTCCGGGGCAACACGGGATCGCGAACGCGCGGCGTCGCAAGGCATCGGACTATGCGCAACAGCTCCGCGAGAAGCAGAAGGTGCGCCGGATCTACGGCGTTTCGGAGCGGTATTTCAAGGGGTTGTTCGAGCGTGCGTCGCGCCGGGGAGGTGTGACGGGGGAGAACCTGCTGATTCTGCTGGAGAGTCGGCTGGACAACGTGGTCTATCGTCTGGGGTTCGCATCGAGTCGGTCGCAGGCGCGGCAACTGGTGCAGCACGGGCATGTCGAGGTGAACGACCGGGTGGTGGACATTCCGAGCTATCAGGTGAAGCCGGGGGATGCGGTGCGGATCCGGGCGGCCTCGAAGGACATCCTGCCGGTTCAGGCGGCTCTGGCATCGAAGACGCGGCCGGAGACGGTGCGCTGGCTGGCGTTGGATGAGGCGACGCGGACCGGGCGGATGTTGGAGCGGCCGGGCCGGGCGGACATCCCGCTCGCGGTGCAGGAGCAGCTCATTGTGGAGCTGTACTCGAAGAAGTAAACGGGGCTTTGAACCGACCGGCCGGGAGCCGGGGAGGTAGACCGTGGAGCTAGATCTCACCGGGTTGGTACTGCCGCAACGCATCGAGGTCGAGGGGCGTTCGGAGGACGGGCGGACGGCGCAGTTCGTGATGGCGCCGCTCGAACGGGGCTTCGGCCAGACGCTGGGCAACAGCATGCGGCGCATTCTGCTGTCGTCGCTTCGGGGCGCGGCGGTGTGGGCGTTCCGCATGGGCGGGGTGGTGCACGAGCACCAGACGATCACGGGGGTGGTCGAGGACGTGCACCAGGTCATCCAGAACCTGAAGACGCTGGTTCTGATGCTGGAGCCCGGCACGGAGGAGGCGACGCTCGAGCTGCGGGTCGAGCGAGCGGGGCCGGTGACGGCGCGCGCGATCGAGAAGACGGGTCCGGTCCGGATCATCAACCCGGACCATCACCTGTTCACGCTCCAGGAGGATGAGGAGGTGAACATGGTGCTCTACGTCAATCACGGCCGTGGATTCGTCGCCGCGGAGCAGCACCCGATCCCGAAGGGGAGTCCGGTGGATCTGGTGCGGGTGGATTCGATCTACAACCCGGTTCTGCGGGCGAACTTCTCGGTGGAGGAGACGCGTGTCGGGCAGCGCACGGACTTCGACCGGTTGACGTTGCTGGTCGAGACGAACGGGAGTGTTTCGCCGACGGACGCGGTGGCCTACGCCGCGGAGCTGGCGCGGAAGCACTTCGAGTACATGCTGCGGTTCGGCGAATCCGGGACGGCGGAGCCGCCGATCCCCGGCGCGGTCCGGGTGCCGCGGCCGTTGCGGGAGTTGTTTCACCGGCCGATCGAGGAGTTGGCGGAATTGTCGGTGCGGTCGGTAAATTCGCTGAAGAAGGAGAACATCATCACGCTCGGCGATCTGGTCCAGCGGACGGAAGACCAGATGCTGCGGATCGAGAACTTCGGCATCAAGTCGCTGGAGGAGATGCGGGACTTCCTCAAGGAGCACAACCTGCACTTCGGGATGCGGCTCGAAACGGGCGAGGACGGCGATCTGTACCTGGTCGAGCGTTCGGAACCCGAGGACGCCGAGGCGACGGAACCGGCGGAGGCGTCCGCCGCGCACGCGGATTCCGGAGAAGAGGAGCCGGAGCAGGGATGAGACACCGCAAGAAGGGGCGGCATTTTTCGCGCACCGCGGAGCACCGGAACTTGATGCTGCGAAACCTTGCGGCATCGCTGTTCCTGCACGACCGGATCGAGACGACCGTCGCCAAGGCGAAGGAGCTGCGGCGGTTCGCGGAGCCGTTGATCACGAAGGCCAAGCGGGGCGATCTGCACGCGCGGCGTCTGGTCCGACGGAAGATCCACGATGGCGATGCGCTCGCGAGGTTGTTCAACGAGATCGGGCCGCGTTTCGCGGACCGTCCCGGGGGCTACACCCGGCTGGTGCATCTCGGTCATCGTCCAGGCGACGCCGCCGAGATGGCGATCATCGAACTCGTCGAGTAGGGGCTGTTCATGACCGAGACGCCGAACGAGGTCCGTAAACCCGCGGGCCGGATGAACTGGCTGTGGATCACCATCGCCGTCGTGGTCGTGGGCGGATTCCTCGTTTGGCTGGGCGTGAACGGCACCGGGAGTTCGGCGCCGACGGCGGAGGAGTCGTCGGGCGGAGAGATGACGGACAAGGCCGCGGCAGCGACCATTACGCTGGCGGACCTGGCGGCGGGGGCGGCGACGTACGTCGGCCAGGTCGTGCGGCTGGACTCGATCGAAGTGACGAGCCTGATGGGCTCGCAGTCTTTCTGGACGTTACTGCCGGACCGGACGCCGTATCTGGTGAAGCTGGGTCCGGCGCTGGTGCAGTCGGGGACGACGGTGCAGCGGGGTGACCGTGTCACGGTGTCGGGGCGCGTCGTCGAGATGACGGATTCGGTGATCGCGGCGTGGGAGCAGCAGGGCGCGATCCAGGACGAGGGGCAGCGGGCGCAGGCGGAGTTCGCGACGACGTTCATCGAGGCGACGGAGGCGATCGGGGGGTCGGCGCGGCGGATGTAGGGTGCGGTGGAAGGATCGGAGCCCGGGGCGTCGGGATCGGTGAGCGGGCGCGCGGGGTGTGTGCCCGGGCAGATAACGAACTGGATGAAGGAGTCGCTTCGGCCGGAGTGCCGGCGGGAGCGCGGATCGGGAGCGAGGGGGAATCGATGGCTCGGACTTGTTATGTCTGCGCAAAGGGGCCGAGCTTCGGCAACAACGTGAGTCACGCGAACAACCGGACGCGGCGGCGGTGGTTGCCGAATCTGCGTCGGGTACGGATCGTGACGGCGACGGGCGAGCGGAAGCGCGTCCGGGTGTGTACCCGGTGTATTTCGGCCGGGAAGATCCGGAAGGCGCCGTAGGCGGTGGGCTCGGCCACGGGCGTCACGGTGGCGCAGTGGGCGCGGCCGCGCGGGAACCGAGGGATCGGTTCCGTGTTGTGGGTCGGCTCGGGACCCGGCACCGGGGGGTGTCGGGTCTTTTTTCGGGCGGGATGGAGCGGCAGGTGGGGGGTGGCGCGCCGGGAGCGAGTTTGAGATGAGTGGTGCGGCGCGCTCCGGTCCGCTGGAGGGGCGGCGGGTGGTGGTGACGCGAGCGCGGGCGCAGGCGGAAGGCTTTGCGGGGGCGCTGGAGGCGCTGGGGGCGGAGGTGGTCCTGGCGCCGCTGATCCGGTGCGTGGGTCCTGCGGATCCCGCGCCGCTGCTGAGGGCGGCGCGGGAGGTCGAGCGTTACGACTGGGTGGTGTTCACTTCGGTGAACGGTGTGGAGGGTTTCTGGGATGCGCTGCGGGAGGTGGGCCGGGACGCGCGGGTCTTCGAAGGGGTCGGCATCGCGTGTGTGGGGCCGGCGACGGCGGCGGCGGTGGAGGATCGAGGCGTACGTGTGGCAGTCATGCCGGAGCGGCACGTTGCCGAAGCTGTAGTGGAGGCATTGTCGACCGCGGCGGGTGGGCGGGAGGCGACCGGGGGGCGGCCGGTGCTGGCGGGGCAGCGGATTCTGCTGCCGCTCGCGGCCGATGCCCGGCCGGTGTTGGCGGAGGGGCTGGCTGCGCGTGGGGCGCGGGTGGAGCGGGTGGAGGCCTATCGCTCGGTGCCGGATCCCGCGGGTGCGGCGGTCCTCCGCCGGGAGCTGGCTGGCGCCGGAGCGGATGTGATCACATTCACGGCGGCATCGACGGTGGCGGCGTTCGTGGATGGCGTGGGCGGAGACCCGCGGGGCGCGCTCATCGCGGCGATTGGTCCAGTGACGGCGGCGGCGGCGCGCCGGCACGGGTTGCCGGTAGCGATCGTGGCGGAAAACCATACGATACCGGGATTGGTGGCGGCGCTCCGGAACCATTTGGGGGGCGGTTCGGGATCGGGGCAGACATGATGGGAATGGCGGCTTCAACTTCCAGCGAGGCGGGCGTTATGGATCACGGGGCAGGTACTGCGCCGCTGTCGGAACGGATCGAGTCGCAGGATGCGGTCATCGGCGTCGTGGGGTTGGGTTACGTGGGCCTGCCGCTGGCCGTAGAGTTTGCGCGGGCGGGGTTCCGCGTCCTGGGCTTCGATGTGGCGGAGCGGGTGGTCGGGGGGGTGAACCGAGGGATCTCGCACATCCGGGATGTGGGTTCGGACGGACTGGCCGAGGTGGTCTCGGCCGGGCGCCTGGAGGCCACGGCGGAGATGGGGCGTCTGGGCGAGTGCGATGCGATCTCGATCTGTGTGCCGACGCCGCTGAGCAAGACGCGGGACCCGGATGTCAGCTACGTGGTGGCGGCGGCGGAGGCGGTGGCGCGGACGCTGCGGCGCGGCCAACTGATCGTGCTCGAGTCCACGACGTATCCGGGGACGACCAGGGAGCTGGTGCTGCCGAAACTCGAGAGCGGGGGTCTGGAGGTCGGCAAGGACTTCTGGCTGTGTTTCAGTCCGGAGCGGGTGGATCCGGGGAACACCGAGTGGCAGACGGCGAACACGCCGAAGGTGATCGGCGGGATCACGCCTGCGTGCCTCGAGGCGGGCGTCGCGCTGTACGGCCGGGTGATGGAGCGGGTGGTACCGGTCAGCAGCACCGAAGCGGCGGAGCTGACGAAGCTGCTCGAGAACACGTTCCGGGCGGTCAACATCGCGCTGGTGAACGAGATGGCGCAGGTGAGCGACCGCCTGGGAGTGGATGTCTGGGAGGTGATCGAGGCCGCGGCGACGAAGCCGTTCGGGTTCATGAAGTTCACGCCGGGTCCGGGGATCGGTGGGCACTGCATTCCTCTGGACCCGTACTACCTGGCGTGGAAGATGAAGACGCTGAATTACAAGACCCGGATGGTCGAGCTGGCGGGCGAGATCAACAGCGAGATGCCGCATTACGTGGTGGACAAGGTTCAGGACGCGCTGAATCGGCACGGTCGTGCGGTGCGCGGCTCGAGGGTGCTTCTGCTGGGGGTGGCGTACAAGAAGGACATCGACGATGTGCGGGAGAGTCCTGCGCTGGATGTGATGCGGCTGCTCGAGGAGAAGGGTGCGGAAGTCGTCTATCACGACCCCTTCGTGGAGGAACTCGCGCAGGAGGGCCGCGAGCCGAAGCGCAGCGTGCCGCTGACGGATGCCGAGCTCGAGAAGGCGGCGTGCGTCGTGATCACGACGGACCACGGCTGCGTGGACTACGAGCGGGTGGTGGCGCGCGGGCGACTGGTCGTGGACACCCGCAACGCGACGCGTGCGCTGCCGGCATCGCACGTCGTCGGCCTGAGCGGATCCCGCGGCGGCGCCGTGCGCGATGCGGCGGTGCGGTACGCGATCGCCAGCGCCTGATGATGCCGTTCCGGCGGCCAACGTCTGGCATTGCCGGGTGCACGCCGGGGGCGGCACGGCCGGCCGCCCGTCGTGCGCGCGAGGGCGACCGCGACGGAGCGGAGGACGCGTCGGTGCGCTCTTGCGTCGCCGGGTGGCAATGCGTATTGATAGCGCGCGTTCGGCGCCGTCTCCGGCGGACTCGTGGTCCTCGGGCGGCGGTGCCGCGTGTTTCCTGTGAGTGCGCCTGCCAGTCCGCCGGATCGGACCATTCCGGTCCACGTCGTCCCGGCCTCCCGCGCCAACCGAGCCGTGCCGTGACGTTCGCGCGAAGAACCGGGCAATCGGGCGTGTGGTGCGCCGGTGTGCGTGAGTCGTGGTCGGGCGATCCCCGGATGATGCCGGCCGGTCCGGTGGTGCGCGGGTGTGTTCCGTGCGACGATCGAGTCATTCCTGCTTCAGCCATGACGCGACGCCATACCGCCCTGATCGTTCTCTTCCTGGTCGTCGGTTCCGGCGTGGTCGCGCCGCTCTCCGCGCAGCAGGACACGTTGCGCCGGGGCGTGCGGCTGCCGGACTCGACGATGAACTCCGGATTGCTCCAGGCCTCCGGTGCGAGCATGTCGCAGAGCCCGGCCGGCGTGTCGCACGCGGAAGTGGTCGAGCGGCTCCGGCAGTCGGGGCTCACGCGGGACGAGGCCCATGACCGGCTCACCGAGCAGGGCTACGATCCCGCGATCGTGGATCCGTACTTCGATGTCATCGATGGCGGCGCCGAGCCGCCGCGCGGGGATGCATCGCCCGGTACGCTGAACGCGCTGGCATCCATTGGTATCGCGGTGGAGCCGACGGGCGCGGTGCGAGCGCCTTCCGCGCCGGCAGCGGTGCCCGCGGATTCAGCGGAAGTCAACGAGCTCGAGGTCTTCGGTCGCGCGCTCTTCGAGCGGGCGACGTCCCAGTTCCAGCCGGTCCTCGCGGGGCCCGTCGGCGAGGACTACCGGCTGGGGCCCGGCGATGAATTGACGCTCGTGCTCACGGGCGACGTCGAGCTCTTCTACACGCTCCCCGTGAGCCGCGAGGGCTTCATCCTGATCCCGGATGTGGGGCAGGTCTCCGTCAATGGGCTCACGCTGAAGGAGCTCGAAGACCACCTCTACGACCGCCTCGGCCGGGTCTACTCCGGCGTCCGTCGCGGGCCGGATGCGACGACGCACTTCCAGGTCTCGCTGGGGCGCCTGGGGGTGAATCAGGTCTTCGTGATCGGCGACGTCGTGCGGCCCAGCGCCTACCAGGTCAGCTCGGTCGCGACGGTGTTGAACGCGCTGTACCGCGCGGGCGGTCCGACGGAGGACGGCAGCTTCCGCCACATCGTGGTGCGGCGCGGCGGCCGGATCCTCCGGACGATCGACCTCTACGACTATCTCCTCTACGGCGACAGCCGCTCGGACGTGCGTCTCGAGCAGGGCGACATCATCTTCGTCCCGCCGGCCGGGCCACAGGTGCGGGTCGAGGGGGCGGTGCATCGTCCGGCGATCTACGAGCTGGCAGAGGGCGACGATCTCCGGGACGCCATCGGCTTCGCGGGCGGCTTCGAGGCCGATGCGGTGGTGCAGCGGGTCCAGATCGACCGCATCCTGCCTCCGGCCGAGCGGCGGCCGGGCGTGGACCGGGTGCTGGTGGACGTGGATGTCACGCGGTTCCTGGGGGACACGACCGCGGCGTTTCCGCTGAGGGATGGCGATGCGGTGCGAGTGTTCGCGGTCTCGAAACAGCGCCGGCACCGGGTGGTGCTGACGGGGGATGTCCGCCGGCCCGGTCTGTACCAATGGTCGGAAGGGCTCACGCTCTGGAGCCTGATCGCGCAGGCGGAGGGTCTGACCGAGAGCGCGTACACGCCTCGCGCACACATCTACCGGCTGAACGAGACGGATGGGAGCCGGCGACTCATCCGGGTGCCGCTGCCGGCGGATTCGGTGCGGCCGGAGGTCGCCGACGTGGTGCTGGCGGACCAGGATTCGGTGGTGATCCTGAGCCGCGAGCGGCTACGGACCCCGGCGCTCGTCTCGATCGATGGCTTCGTCAAGGAACCGGCGGTCTATCCGTTAGCGGAAGGGATGACGATCGCGGACCTGATCCTGGCGGCGGGCGGCTTCGTCTCCGGCGCGTACGCCGTCGAGGCGGAGGTGGCGCGTCTGCCCGCGCAGTTGGAGCGATCGGACACGACGGCGGTGATCTATCGGGTCCCGCTGGGTGGCGCGATCGCCGGTGATGGCACGGAGCGGACGTTCGGTTTCGGTGGCGCGGCATCGGACAGTAATGCATCGATGGTCCCTGTCTGGCTGCCGGAGCCGGACGAGTTCGTGCTCCGGCCGGGCGACCGCGTCTTCATCCGCAAGGCGCCCGGCTACGAGTTGCCGGCGGAGATCCGGCTCACGGGCGAGGTGGTCTGGCCGGGGACGTACATCCTGGAGACGCGTCAGGAGCGGCTGGCCCATCTCATCCAGCGGGCGGGTGGACTGACCGAAGAGGCGTATCCGCCGGGCCTCCAGTTGTTCCGGGGCGGCACGCTTGTCGCGACGGACCTGCCCCGCGCGCTGCGGGAGCCGGGGAGCCGGTGGGACCTCGTGCTCCAGCCCGGAGACAGCGTACACGTGCCGGAATTCGATCCGACGGTGCGCGTGACCGGAGCGGTGGCGTTCGAGTCGAGGATACTGTATGAGCCGGGTCGCGGCCTCGATTACTACATCGAGCGGGCCGGCGGCTACACCGATCGCGCGGATGCGGGTCGCACGACGGTGACGTACCTGGACGGCGAGCGTGCGACGGTGGACAGGACGCTCCTGTTTTTCCGGAGCACGCCCGAGATCCGGCCGGGGAGCACGATTCTCGTGCCGACCCAGCCGGCGGGCGGGGGCTTCGACCTCGACCGATTCATCAACCGCGCGTCCGGAATGGCGCTCGCGCTGCTGGCCGTACTCGCGGGCGTGCAGCAACTGAAGAAGTAGCGCAATTCCGGTCGTCCGGCGTGGGCTAGGTCAGAGAAGCCCTGTAACTGACGGGGCCAAGGTGTATCCAGACGCCACGTGAGCCAGCGATGCGGAAGCCGATGCCGGCGAACTTCGAGACAGGCGACGTACTCCGGCCACCGGCCGTCCTCTACGACGAGCCGCGTTGGTACGCCTGTTACACGCGGGCGCGCCACGAGAAGCGGGTCGAGGAGCTCCTGCGTGGACGCGGCGTCGACAGCTACCTACCGCTCGCCCCGCGACTCCAGCAGTGGAAGGATCGGAAGAAGCGGGTTCATTTCCCGCTGTTTCCGAGTTATGTTTTCGGCCGATTCACCCTGCGGGAGGTCCATGCCGTGTTGACCACGCCCGGGGTGAGCACGATCGTGCGCGCGAACGGCTATCCGACACCGATCCAGGAGCGAGAGATCGAGAACATCCGGCGTTTCGCGGCGGCCGTGGCGTCGACCGGTGTCGAGCCGGAGCGACGGCCGTTGCTGCGGGAGGGTCAACGGGTCCGGGTGATCGAGGGCGCGTTCCGGGATGTCGAGGGCGTCGTGATCGAGCGCCGGGGACGGAAGCGGGTGCTCGTGGGGATCGAGGCGATCGGGCAGGGGCTCGAGATCGATGTCGATGCGCGCTTGCTGAAGCCGCTCGGGGCCGCAGACTGAGCGCGGCTCCGGGGAAGCCCAACGGTGATGCCTTGAACGATCGAACCGGTTTACGAATCGCCATCTACGCTGATGGCGCGAACGTCGAGGAGATGGTCTCCGCCTACCGGCGCGGCGAGGTGGATGGGTTCACCACGAATCCGACGCTGATGGCCAAGGCGGGGATTCCGGATTACCACGCCTTCGCCCGCGAGGTGCTCGCCGCGATCCCGAACGTGCCGATCTCGTTCGAGGTCGTCGGCGACGACTTCGCCGAGATGGATGCCCAGGCACGGGAGATCGCCGGGTGGGGCGACAACATCTTCGTGAAGATCCCCGTCTGCAACACGCGCGGCGAGTCCTCCGCGCCTCTCGTACGGGAACTTTCCCGCGACGGCATCAAGGTGAACGTGACGGCCGTGCTCACGCTCGAGCAGGTCCGGAGCGTGGTGGATGCGGTCGCAGACGACACGCCGGCGATCGTCTCGATCTTCGCGGGGCGGATCGCCGACACGGGTCGCGACCCGGCGCCCGTGATGCGGGCGGCCGTCTCGCTGTGCGCCGCCCGTCCCGCGCTGCGCGTCCTCTGGGCCAGCCCACGCGAGGTGCTGAACGTCTACCAGGCCGAGGACTGCGGCTGCCACATCGTCGCCTTGACGCCGGAGCTGCTGGCCAAGCTGCGGCTTCGCGGGAAGAACCTGACGGAATTCTCGCGTGAGACGGTGCAGATGTTCTACGACGATGCGGTCCGGGCCGGGTACAAGATCTGAGAGGGCTGGGGCTGGGGTTAGGGCGGATGCTGGCGGGGCGGGCGGTCGCGTGCGTGACACGGCGCTGAACCGGGCGGCGTGAGCGGGCGGATGGCGCACGATGCGCGTGCCGGTGGTGGGCGGACCGTGGTGATCACGGGGGTTGCGGGATTCATCGGGAGCAACCTGGCGGACCGGTTGCTGGCCGAGGGGTACCGGGTGGTGGGCGTGGACGATCTCTCGGCGGGGGTTCTCGAGCAGGTTCCGGCGGGCGTCGAGTTTCACCGTCTGGACATCCGCTCGCCGGAGCTGGACCGGCGCTTCCGGGGTGCGGACGCGGTGTTCCACCTGGCGGCGAAGAACTGCATCTCGGACTGCCAGGCGGCGCCGGTCGAGACGGCGTCGGTCAACGTGGTCGGGACCGCGAACGTGCTGGACGCGGCGGTGCGGGCGGGGGTGGGGAAGGTGGTGTATGCCGAGTCATCGGCGGTCTATGAGGGGACGGAGGTGTTCCCGACGCCGGAGACGGAGGCGGCTCCCGAGAGTTTCTACGCGGCGAGCAAGATGGCCGCGCGTCATTTTGCGGAGGCGTTCGGGCGGTTCCGCGGTCTGCGCCTCACGGCGCTGCGATACTTCTGTGTCTACGGCCCTCGTCAGGACTACCGGCGCACGATCCCACCGGTGATGAGCGCCTTCATCCTCCATCTCCTGAGCGGCCGGCGGCCGACGATCTACGGCAGTGGCGAGAAACGTCGGGACTTCATCTACGTGGATGATGTGAACGACTTCCACCTGCGGTGTCTGACGGATCCGCGCACGGACGGCCGCGTCTTCAACCTGGGGAGCGGCATCAGCTACTCGGTGCGGGAGATCTTCGAGGAGATCCGGGCGTTGCTGGGGAGTGACATCGAGCCGGAGTACGCGCCGGACCTGCCGGGCGAGGCGCGGGAGACGCGTGCGGACATCACGGCGGCGCGGGCGTTGGGTTGGACGCCGCGGATCGAGTTGACGGAGGGCTTGCGTCGGTCGATCGCCTACATCCGGGAGCACGTGCCGGGGATCGAGGACGCGATCGGGGCGCGGCGGTGATGCTCGGTGTGTTGGTGCTCGCGGCGGGGAAGAGCACGCGTATCGCCGGGATCACGGGTGGCGCGCCGAAGCCGCTGATGCGGCTCAGGGGCAAGCGCCTGATCGAGTGGAGCCTCGAGTGGCTGGCGTCGTGGGGGGTCCGTTCGGTCTGGGTGAACCTGCACTACGGTGCCGAGGCGATGCGGTCGGCGCTGGGCGATGGCGGGCGCTACGGTCTGCGGATCCGGTACGTGTACGAGCCGGAGATCCGGGGTACGGCCGGCGCGTGGCGCGATGTGGCGAGCGTGGGGGGCGGGAGCTGGCTGGTGGTCTACGGGGACAACGTGATGCGCTTCGATCTCGACCGGTTCGTGGCGGTGCACCGCGAGCGCGGCGCGGCAGCGACGGTCGCGCTGTTCGATCCGGCGCGCCACGCGAATACGGGGATCGCCGGCGGCCGCGCGGTGCTGGGCGCCGGTGGCCGCATCACGGGGTTCCGCGAGGGGGGCGCGGCGCGCGCCGGCGAAGGCGCGCTGGTGAACGCCGGCGCCTATCTGCTCGAGGACGAAGTTCTGGGATACATCCCGGCCGGGTACCAGGACTTCGGGCGGGACGTGCTCCCGGGCCTCGCCGAGGCCGGGAAACTCTTCGGTCACGTGCTGGAGGACGATGCCTACTGTCTGGGGGTGGATACGCCGGAGCGGTACGCGGTGGCGGAGGCGTTGATCGAAGCGGGCGGAGTGCCGCTCGGATGATCATCACGCGCACGCCGTTCCGCATCACGCTCGGCGGCGGCGGGACCGATCTGCCGTCCTATTACGAGCGCCACGGCGGGTTCATCTTCGCGATGGGCCTGGACAAGTACATGTACCTCATGTTGAACCCGCCGATCGTGGACGACAAGATCCGCCTGCACTACAGCCGGAGCGAGGTGGTCGACCACGTCTCGCAGCTCGAGCACGACCTGGCGCGGGAGGCATTGCGGTTCCACGGCATCGAGAGCCGGATCGAGGTTTCGTCGATGGCGGACCTGCCGGATGGGACGGGGCTCGGCTCGTCGAGTGCGTACCTCGTGGGACTCCTGACGGCGCTGCACCATTACCGCCGCGATTACGTGCCGCTCTCGGTGCTCGCCGAGGAGGCGTGTCACATCGAACTCGAGGTGCTGGGAAAGGGGATCGGCAAGCAGGACCAGTACATGGCGGCGTACGGCGGGCTCACGGTCCTGGAGATCGATCGGGACGGCACGGTCGCGGTCCGGGTGGTCGCGTTGCCGAGCGGCTCGATCGATGCCTTCGTCGCCAATACGCACCTGTACTACACGGGCGTGCGCCGGCGTGCGGAGCAGGTGTTGCGGCGGCAGCGGATGGCGCTGGCGGAGGGCGGCGCCGGCAATGAGGTGGAGGACGCGTTGCACCGGATCCGGGATCTGGGGCATCGCATCCTCGAGGCGGTGGAGGAGGAGGACTTCGATGCCTGGGGCCTGCTGCTGCACGAGCACTGGACGCAGAAGAAGCGGCTGTCGCGGGATGTCTCGCTGGCGGAAGTCGACCGTCTCTACGAATACGTGCGAGCGGAGTTCGGCGTGCTGGGCGGGAAGATCGCGGGTGCCGGCGGCGGCGGTTTCCTGATGCTCTATGCGCCGCGGGATCATCGGGCGCTCGAGCAGTTCATGGCATCGCAGGGGATGCCGCGGCTCCACTACGGCATCGAGCACGAGGGTTCGAAGGTGATCGCGAACCTGACGAGCGCGCCGGCGGTGCGGCTCCATCCGCCGGTCGCGGCGGGCCGTTGAGCGGCGGGACGCGCGTGTACCCGGGGATGCGCGGGCTCGAGATGGCGCGCGTCGATCTCTCCGGGCGGGGTTGTCTGGTGACGGGTGGGAGCGCGGGGATCGGCTATGCGTGCGCGGCCGAGGCGCTGGCCGCGGGCGCGCGGGTGGTCATCGCGGCGCGCGGTGCCGAAGCGCTCGAGGCGGCGCGCGCGCGTCTGGAAGATGAGTACGGCGCGGGCCGCGTGTATGCGGTGTGTGCGGACGTGGGGCGGGAGCGCGACGTCGTGGCGCTGGTCGATGCGGCGACCGAGCGGCTCGGGCGGATCGACGGGCTGATCCACGCCGCGGCGGTGCTCGGACCGATCGGTCGTGCAGTGGATGTCGAGCCGGCGGCGTGGTGGGAGGCCATCCGGATCGACCTCTTCGGCACGTTCCTGGTCGCGCGCGAGGTGGCGAAGGCGATGCGGGGCAGGGGCGGGCGCATGGTGTTGTTGTCGGGCGGCGGCGCGACATCGGCGTTCCCGAACTACACGGCGTATGCGTGCGCGAAGGTGGGCGTGGTGCGGTTCGCGGAGTCGCTCGCGGCGGAGCTGGAAGCGGACGGGATCGCGGTGAACGCGCTGGCGCCCGGCTTCGTGGCCACGCGGATTCACGAGGCGACGCTGGCGGCGGGCGAGGCGGCCGGCGCGGACTACCTGCGGCGCACGCGCGAGGAGCTGGAAGCCGGCGGTGTGCCGGCGACGCTCGCGGCGCGCGCGGCCGTCTTCCTCCTCTCCGACCGTGCGGGCGGCATCACCGGCAAGCTGGTCTCGGCGCCGTGGGACACGTGGTGGGAGTGGCCGGCGCGGAGCGAGGCACTGGCCGGCGGTGATCTGTTCACGCTCCGGCGGATCGTGCCGAGGGACCGCGGGATGGAGTGGCAGTGATGGCGGAGCGCGTAGCGTTGCGGGTCGCCGTGATCGGGTGCGGACTGATGGGTCGCCGCCGTGCCGCCGCCGTCGCAGCGCACCCGGAGACCCGCCTTGCCGCGGTGGTCGATGCGGACCCCGCGCGCGCGGAGCAGCTCGCAGACGACTACGGCTGTGATGTGTGCCCCGACTGGCGGGATGCCGTGGACCGTGGGGACGTGGATGCCGTCGTGGTCGCGACGCCGAACGGCTATCTCGCGGAGATCGGGTGCGCGGCGGTCTCGGCGGGCAAGCACGTACTGCTCGAGAAGCCGATGGGGCGCAACCTCACGGAAGCGCAGGCGCTCGCGCAGGCGGCGGACGGCAGCGGTCGGCTCCTCAAGATCGGGTTCAACCACCGCTACCACCCGGGGCTGGACCGGTTGCTCGCGGCGGTGCGGGCCGGCGAGATCGGGCGGGTCGTGGCGGTGCGCGGCCGCTACGGCCACGGCGGCCGACCGGGGAGTGAGCGCGAGTGGCGCGCGGATCCGGATCTGGCGGGCGGCGGCCACCTGATCGACCAGGGCGTGCACCTGGTGGACCTGATCCACGCCGTCGCCGGCCTGCCCGAGCAGGCCGTCGCCTTCCTCCAGACCGCGGTCTGGCAGATCTCGCCGCTCGAGGACAACGCGCACGCGATGTTCCGGTTCCGCGAGGGCGGCGTCGCGCAGATCCACGTGAGCATGACGCAGTGGCGGAACCTCTTCTCGTTCGAGGTCCACGGCGAAACCGGCTCGCTCGCGGTGGAAGGGTTGGGCGGCAGTTACGGCACGGAGCGGTTGATCCGCATCCGCCGCCGCCTCGAGGGGGGCGCGCCGGACATCGAGGAGGAGGAGTTCCCCGAACCGGACCGGTCCTGGGACGAGGAGTGGCGCGATTTCGTGCAGGCGACGGCCACGGGGCGGCTGCGGTGTGGCGGCGTCGGGGACGGGCTCGCGGCGATGCGGATGATCGACGCATTGTACCGGTCCGCACGGAGTGGCCGGATCGTCGAGGTCTAGGTGAGGCCGGCGGTCTTCCTGGACCGCGACGGCGTTCTGAACCGCGTCGTCCCCCGGGATGGACGGCCCGGCTCGCCCCGGACTCCCGCCGAGTTCGTCCTCTGCGCCGATGCCGCCGCCGCGCTGGACCGCCTGCGCCACGCGGGTTACCTGCTCTTCGTCGTCACGAACCAGCCGGATGTGGCGCGCGGCCTCCTCGCGCCGGAGGACCTCGACACGATGATGCGCACGCTCGCCGCGGCGCTGCCCGTCGACGATGCGCGGATCTGTCGCCACGACGATGATGATGGGTGCGCCTGTCGAAAGCCGAGACATGGGATGATCACGGACCTCGCGGCCGCGTGGGCGGTCGATCTGCCGGCCTCGTTCATGGTCGGCGACGGTTGGAGGGACATCGCGGCGGGCCGCGCGGCGGGCTGTCGGACCGTGCTGCTGCGTCGCGCCTACAACGCGGACGTCCGCGCGGATTACGCGGCGGACACGCTGATCGAGGCGGCGGAGCTGATCCTCGCGGCGGGACGGCCAGGTGGCTGACGCCGGCTACGCCGCGCGCTACCTGGCGGAGGCGCGTCAAATCCTCGATGCCCTGGATCCGGCGGCCATCGAGTCCATGGCGGAGGCACTGGTGGCGCTGCGCGAGCGAGGGGGCCGGCTGTTCTTCCTCGGCGCCGGCGGGGGCGCGGCGAATGCTTCGCACGCCGTGAACGATTTCCGTAAGATCGCGGGGATCGAGGCGTACGCGCCGACGGACAACGTGGCGGAGCTGACGGCGCGGGTGAACGACGAGGGGTGGGAGACCACGCTCGTCGAGTACCTGCGCGGCAGCCGGCTCGGTCCCGCGGACGGCGTGTTCGTCTTCTCGGTGGGTGGCGGGAGCCTTGAACCGAGCATCAGTCCGAACATCGTCCGGGCGCTGGCGTTCGCGCGGCGGGTCGGCGCGAGCGTGTTCGGAGTCGTGGGCCGGGACGGCGGCTATACCGCGCGGGTCGCCGATCACTGCGTGGTGGTTCCGGAGGTGAGCGCCGAGACGGTGACGCCGCACACGGAGTCGTTCCAGGCGGTCGTGTGGCATTTGCTCGTCTCGCATCCACGGATCCAGCGCCGCGGCATGAAGTGGGAATCGACGGCGGTGGAACGACGCGGTGCCCCTGCGGGCGACCGCTAGACGCCGGCCGGGTCGGGCGCGGTGAGCGCGCCCCCGAGCGCCCACCCTCGGCGATTGCCGCGGCCGGTGGGCGTTTTTGCTGTTGCAGGGGGCGGGAAACCATACGAATCGGATATGAACTCTACGTCGATCAATGCGACGCGCCGTGGAGCGCGTGGCGCGAGTACGAGGCCGGAGTCGCCGGTGCACGAGGTGGTGGCGCGCGTGCGAGCGGAGTTCGACTGGCAGGGTGCGCTTCCGCCGCGGGCGACCGGCCGCCGTTGGCGGATCGAGCAGCGGGTGAAGCGTGGGCTGGACATCGTGCTCTCTCTGGTGGGGCTGATCGTGCTGGCGCCGGTATTCGTCCTGGTCGCGGCGGTGGTCGCGATCGGCTCGCCAGGGCCGATCTTCTACCCGTGGCGCGTGCTCGGCCGGCGTGCGCGGCCGTTCGTCGGGTACAAGTTCCGCACGATGGTCGTCGAGGCGGACGCGTTGAAGGAGCGGTTCCTCGCCGAGAACGAGATGACGGGGCCGGTCTTCAAGATGCGCAACGACCCGCGGGTGACGCGCGTGGGCCGGTGGCTGCGGCGTTACAGCCTGGATGAGCTGCCGCAGTTGTGGAGCGTGCTCAAGGGCGACATGAGTCTGGTCGGCCCGCGTCCGCCCTCGGCGGAAGAGTTCGCGGCGTTCGAGCCGTGGCAGTGGGCGAAGCTCGCGGTCACGCCGGGGATCACGTGTCTCTGGCAGGTGCAGGGGCGCTCCGAGATCGCCGACTTCGCCGAGTGGGCGGCGCTGGACCTCGAGTACATCCGGCGGTGGTCGCTCTGGCTGGACCTCAAGATCCTGCTGCGCACCATCCCGGTGGTGCTCGGCGGGCGCGGGGCGTATTGAGCGGTGCCGGAGGCGGTGGTGGGAGCGGGATGGGAACGGCCGGGAACGGGAGCGGGAGCGGGAACGTTTACGTTTACGGGATTGGCGCCTGCGGCGCCGATGGGATCGGCCGGGAACGGGAGACGGGCCGCGCACGCGCACCCGCACGCGCACGGGCGGGGACGGGAACTTCCGGGAACGGGGGCGGCGGCTGCGCCGCCTGGAGCGGGAACGTTTACGTTTACGGGGTCGGCCGGCGGGGCGGTGACTGGATCATGGGGCGCGGCGGAGGGGCGCGCCCGCGCGCACGCCGGGGGGGCGGAGAGGCGGTGGCGGGGTGCGGTCTCGTGACGTCCGGCGAGGCGCCGGTCCGGATCCTGGGTCTGCCGGTCCATCGCGTGACGATGGAGGGCGCGGTGGCGCGGGTGGCGCGGGCGATCGAGGCGGGCGACCGCTGCCGGATCCTGGTGACGAATGCGAACAAGGCGTGGCTCGCGCGTCGGGACGCTCGGCTCCGTTCGATCCTCGAGGAATCCGAGCTGGTCGTCCCGGAATGGGCGATGGTGTGGGCGGCCCGACGCCTGGGCCGGCCGGGACTGCACCACGTGGGTGGGATCACGCTCATGGTGCGGCTCCTGGCGGAGGCGGAGCGGCGCGGCTGGTCCGCGTTCTTCCTCGGCGCGCGGCCGGCGGTCGTGGACGCGATGGTCGCACGGTTCCGCGTCGAGCGGCCGAGGCTCCGGATCGCGGGACACCAGCACGGCTACCTGGATGCCGCGGCGGACCGAGCGGTCCGGGAGCGCCTCGCGGTGCTGCGGCCGGATCTGCTCTTCGTGGCCATGGGCAGTCCCCTCCAGGAGTACTGGATCGCCGATGCGTGGCCGGAGATCCGCACGGCCGTCGCACTCGGCGTCGGCGGCAGCTTCGACGTGCTCGCGGGGCTGAAACGGGATGCGCCGTCATGGGCGCGCGGCCACGGCCTGGAATGGCTCTACCGCCTCGCCCAGGACCCGCTGCGCTACGGACGTCGGTACCTGGTGACGAATCCGTGGTTCGTCGCCGCAGTGATGGCGGAGCGGCTGCGCGGGCGCCGGTGATGGCACGAGCGGCGTCGTGAGCGGACCCGAGCGCCGCGAAGCCTGCGTGCCGGACGCGGGCGATGGCGTGCGCGCCGGCATCACGAGGCGTCCGGGGACGGGAGCGGACGCCGCGGACGCGGGTGGCGGCACAGATGTCGGCCCGGGCACGGGTATCGACAGGGGCGCAGGCGTGGGTGCGACCGGAGCGGCGCCACACCGCCGCTGGCTCGATGCCGCGCTCGCGCTGGACGCCTGGATGCGCGGGCGGGACTACGCGGGGTACGACCCGCACGACCTGCTTTCGAGCCCGCTGGTGCGGCGGCTGTGCCTCGGGAGTCGATGGCTCGGCGTTGCGTGGACGCAGTTCGGGAAGCGGAGTCCCCTCCAGGTGCGGCCGCTACTCGGCGTGCGGCCGGTGCGCAACGCGAAAGGGGTGGGGCTGGTGCTCGGCGCGCATCTGCGGCTGGCGCGGGTGACGGGGGAGGCGGGGTTCTACGAAAGTGCGCGCGGGCTGATGGCCTGGCTGGGCGCGAACGGGGCGACGGTGGCGGGAGGGATCGGATGGGGCTACCCGTTTCCGTGGGCGAACCGCGACGCCTACGTGCCGGCCGGGACGCCTTCGGCAGTGGCGACGGCGTTCGTCGGGCACGCGCTCCTCGATGCTTCGGCGGCGCTCGGCTCCGCGGAGGCGGCGGCGCTTGCGGCGCGCGCCGGGACGTTCCTGCGTCGGGGGCTGAACCGGATCCCCGGCGGCGATGGCACGTTCTGCTTCAGCTACACGCCGGTGGACCGGCGCGCGGTGCACAACGCGAGTCTGCTGGCGGCATCGCTGCTGGCGCGGCTTGCCGCGGCCGGCGGCGCGGCGGCGGGGGAGCTGGCGGACGATGCGATGCGCGCGGCGCGGTTCACGGTACGTGCCCAGCGCCCGGACGGCGCGTGGCCGTACGGCGTGGGCGCACGCAATGGTTGGGTCGACAGCTTTCACACGGGATACATCCTGGTGGCGCTGCGGGACATCGCGGACGCGCTCGAGACGACGGAGTTCGACGATGCGCTCGAGCGCGGCATTGCGTACTGGCGGCGCGCCTTCTTCGACGGCCCTGCGGTCGGATTCCATCCGGGGCGGCCGTACCCGGTGGACGTGCATGCGGTCGCGCACGCGATCCTGGCGCTGCTCGCGTTGCGCGACCGGGTGCCGGACGGCGAACGTGCGGCCGGCCGCCTCGCGGACTGGTGCATCGACGAGATGCGGGACGCTGCGGGCTTCTTTTACCATTTACGGACACGACGCCGGGTGAACCGTCTGCCCTACATGCGGTGGGTGCAGGCGTGGATGCTGAGGGCGCTGTCGGAGTTGGCGGCCACCGGTGTACCCGTCGCGTCGGGCGGTGGCGTGCCGGCGCGCACGACGGGACCGGCCGGGGATCCGGCGCGGCCTGCGCGGCCGGCGTGATCGCCGAGCGAGGCGGCGCGCGCGACGGGCGAGCGCGCGAACGGGGAGGGTGATGAAGCAACTCGTGCAGGAGCCGGACAGCGGAGTCCTCCGGCTGGTCGATGTGCCGGCGCCGGTCGTGCGGCCGGGCGGCGTCCGGGTCCGCACGCGGTTCTCGGTGATCAGCATCGGGACGGAGCGGACGAAGCTCGAGTTCGGCCGCAAGTCGTTGCTGGGCAAGGCGCGCGAGCGTCCGGACCAGGTCCGCAAGGTCCTCGAGACGGCCGCGCGGGAAGGGCTGGCGAGCGCGTACCGCAAAGCAAGGAGCCGGCTCTCCGCGCTCACACCGCTGGGGTACAGTTGTGCCGGGGTGGTCGAGGCCGTGGGCGCCGGCGTGGACGACCTCGAAGTCGGCCAGCTCGTGGCGTGTGCGGGCGCGGGGTACGCGAATCACGCCGAGCAGGTCTGGGTGCCGAAACACCTGGTCGTGCCGGTGCCGGACGGCGTGGCGGCCGAGTCGGCGGCGTTCGCGACGGTCGGCGCGATCGCGCTCCAGGGCGTGCGTCAGGCGGATGTGCGGCTGGGCGAGAGTGTGGCCGTCATCGGGCTCGGGCTGCTCGGCCAGCTCACGGTCCAGCTCGTGAAGGCGGCGGGTGCGCGACCGATCGGGATCGACGTCGACGCGGAACGGGTCGCGCTCGCGGCGCGTCACGGCGCCCTCGCCGTGGCGCGCCACGACGATGTGGCCGGGCACGTCCACACCGCGACGGGTGGCTTGGGCGCCGACGCGGTGATCATCACGGCCGCGACGTCGAGCGAGGATCCGATCCGGCTGGCCGGCGCACTGGCGCGCGACCGCGCCCGCGTCGTGGTGGTCGGTGCGGTCCCGATCCACGTGCCGCGCTCGCCCTATTACGAGAAGGAACTCGAAGTCCGTCTCTCGCGCTCGTACGGGCCGGGCCGCTACGACGCCGCCTACGAGGAGGGTGGTCACGACTACCCCGTCGGTTACGTCCGCTGGACGGAGCGACGCAACCTGGCCGAATTCCTCCGCCTGGTCGGGTGCGGCGCCCTGTCGCTGGATGCGGTGATCACGCACCGGTTCGCCTTTGCCGACGCGGAGCAGGCGTACGCGACGCTGACGGGACCGGACGCGAAGCGCGCGCTCGGCGTGGTGCTGGCGTACCCGGAGGCGCCGGCGCCCGAGCGGGCGCGGATCGACGTCGGCCCTGCGCGGAGCGCGGCGCCGCGCGGAGCCCGGCTCGGCGTGGGGCTGATCGGCGCGGGCAACTTCGCGACCGGCGTGCTCGTGCCGATTCTGAAGAGGCTCGAGGTCGATCTGCGCGGCGTTGCGACCGCGAGCGGGATCACTGCGCGGAACGCCGCCGAGAAACACGGATTCGAGTACGTCGCCGGCTCCGCGGACGAGTTGCTCGCGGATCCCGAGATCCACGCGGTGGTCATCGCGACGCGGCACGGCTCGCACGCGCGCCTGGCCGCGGAGGCGTTGCGCGCAGGGAAGGCGGTCTTCGTCGAGAAACCGCTCGCACTGGACGAGGCTTCGCTGGATGAGGTGCTGCGCGCCGCCGCGGCCGGCGGCCCGCTCGTCGTCGGGTTCAACCGGCGTTTCGCGCCGGCGACCGTGTTCCTGCGCGAGCGGTTGGCACGCGCCCCGGGCGCCCGCGTGGTTCACGTCCGGGTGAACGCCGGCTGGATCCCGCCGGACGCGTGGGTCCACGACGCGGAATCCGGCGGCGGCCGGCTGATCGGCGAGGGCTGCCACTTCATTGATCTGGCGCTGTTCCTGGCGGGTTCGCCGGCGGTCGAGGTGACGGCGATGGGGCTCGGGGGCGCGGATCCCGCGGCCGTCCTGCGGGACAACGTCCAGGTCACCCTGCGTTGCGCCGATGGCTCACTGGCGAGCGTATTGTATACGGCGAAGGGGAACGTGCGCGCCGGCAAGGAGCGGGTGGAGGTGTTCGCGGGCGGGGCGACGGGCGTGATCGACGACTTCCGCGCCGCCGAGTTCCGGGCGCACCGCCGCGAGCGCTGGAAGGGGCGTCAGGACAAGGGGCACGAGGCGGAGCTGCGCGCGTTCATCCGCGCCGTGCGGCAGGGCGGTCCGGCGCCGATCCCGCTGGCGGAGCTGGCGAATGCGTCGCGCGCCACGCTGCGAGCCGCGCGTTCGCTCGAAACGGGCCGGCCGGAGCCGGTCGGCCGCTCCGGGAGCGGCGGTCCGGAACCGGCGACGTAGACCGGCAAGTGTGCGGGATCTTCGGTTGCGTCGGCGGCGCTCACGCGGAGCCGGTCATCGGAGCGGCGGTCGCGCGGCTGGCGCATCGCGGACCCGACGACGCCGGCGTTGCGCGGGTTCGTGCGTCCGGCCCCGAGGTATGGCTGGGGTTCCGTCGCTTGTCGATCCTGGACCTGTCTGCGCGCGGCCATCAGCCGATGTCCGATGCGCGCGGCGAGACGTGGATCGTCTTCAACGGCGAGGTCTACAACTTTCGCGAGTTGAGGCGCGCGCTCGAGGCGAAGGGCCACGCGTTCCGGTCGGACACGGACACGGAGGTCGTGCTCGGCGCCTACCGCGAGTGGGGCGTGGACGCGGTCGAACGCCTGGTCGGGATGTTCGCCTTCGCGGTCTGGGATGCGCGGCGCCGGCAACTGGTGCTGGCGCGGGACCGGCTGGGGATCAAGCCGCTCTACTACCACTGCACGGCGTCGCAGCTCGCGTTCGCGTCGGAGGTGAAGGCGCTGCTGGCGCTGCCGGAAGTGGAGCGGCGGCTCGAACCGGCGGCGGCCGCGAAGTTCTTCAACTTCCTCTGGGTTCCGGAACCCGAGACGCTGTTCGCGGGGGTCCGCCAGCTCGAGCCGGGCAGCGTGGCCGTATACCGGGATGGCCACCTCGAGACGCGGCGCTACTGGGACGTGCCGCTCGAGCCGGCGGGTGCGGTCGACGAGGCGGAAGCGATCGAGGCGCTCGACGCCTCGCTGCGCACGGCCGTCGCGGACCGGCTGGTGAGCGACGTCCCGCTGGGCGCGTTCCTCTCCGGTGGCGTGGATTCGTCGCTGATCGTGGCGCTCATGCGCGAGGCGGGCGTGCCGCGGATCACGACGTGGACGGTCGAGTGCACGGCGGAGGATGCGCGCTACGCGATCGAGGTGCAGGACGCGCCGTACGCGCGGAAGGTGCGGGACCACTTCGGCGACCTGGACTACCACGAGATCCTGCTCCGGCCGCGCGCGGCGGAGCTGCTCCCGCGGCTGGTGTGGCACCTGGACGACCCGGTGGCGGACCCGGCCGCGCTCTCGACCTACCTGATCTGTCGGGCGGCGCGGGAGAACGCGACGGTGATGCTCTCCGGGATGGGCGCCGAGGAGTTGTTCGCGGGGTACGGCCGCCACCGCGCGGCGCTGCTCGCGGAGCGGTACCGGCTGGCGCCGCGCGCGCTGCGCCAGCGGGTGCTCGAGCCTGCGGTCGCGCGGCTGCCCGCCTCACGGCCGGGGCCGTTCATGACGCTGGCGCGCAATGCGAAGAAGTTCGTGCGCAGCGCGGGGCTGCCGTTCGAGGAGCGGTATCTCGGCTACGTCTCGTACTACACGCCGGCCGAGCTCGCGGCGCTGCTCGGCCCCGCGGCTGCGGCGGCGGACGTTTTCGCCGTCCATCGGGCCGCGCTGGCGCGGGCGCGTGGCGCCGACCCGGTAATGCGGATGAGCTACCTGGACCTGAAGACGTTCCTGCCGAACCTGAACCTGACGTACACGGACCGGGCGAGCATGGCGGCATCGGTCGAGGTGCGGGTGCCGCTGCTGGACCATCGGGTGGTCGAGCTGGTGGCCGGGCTCCCCTCATCGCTGAAGCTGCGGGGTCGGACGCGGAAGTACGCGCTCAAGCGCGTTGCCGCGCGCTATCTCCCGCGCGACGTCGTCACGCGGCCGAAGACGGGGTTCAGCGCGCCCGTCCGCGCATGGGTGCAGCGGGATCTGCGGCCGCTGATCGAGGAGGTCCTCGCGCCGGACCGGTTGCGGCGTCGCGGCGTCCTCGACCCGGCCGAGGTCTGGCGGATCATCCGCGACGTCTGGAGCGGCCGAGAGGACAACGCATTGCGCGTGTGGGCGTTCCTCACCTTCGAGCTGTGGGCGGAGACGTTCCTCGACCGTGATGGAAGCGCGGCGCTCGCGGTGTAACGGCGAGCGCGTTCGGCGCGGCGGGTGGCGGCTGCCGTGAGTCGGCCGCGACCGACGGCCGGCGCGGCGCGCACCGCCGGGACCGAGCGGCAGTGCGTGCCCGGACGCGGCGGCGCGCTCGGGCTCGCGGCGATGCCGGCACGGTAGACGGCGGGCGGCGTGAAGAAGCGCAGCGTCCTGATCATCGGGCCGACGCCGCCGCCGGTGCAGGGGATGGCCGTCTTCACCGAGATGCTGCTCCGCTCGCCGGCATTGCGCGCGGCCTACACGGTGCTCCATCTCGATACGGCGGACCGGCGTTCGCTCGAGAACATGGGCCGGTTCGATCTGACGAACGTCCGGCTCGCCCTCGTACACGCCGGCCGGCTCGCGGCTCTCGTGGTGCGGCACCGGCCCGATGTCGTCTACATCGAGGTCTCGCAGAACGCCTGGGCGTACCTGCGCGATTCGGTGCTGATGGCCATTGCGCGGCTGGCGGGGTGCCGCGTGGTGACGCACCTGCACGGCAGTCATTTCCGCGAGTTCTATACGGGTGCGATTGCCCCCGTCCGCTGGTGGGTGCGCCGGACCTCGCGGTGGCTGAGCGTGGCGGCGGTCCTGGGCGAGGGGCTCCGCTCGCTCTATGCGGGGCTGGTGCCGCCGGAGCGGGTGCTCGTCGCGCCGGCGGGCGTGCCGGATCCCTTCCCGGAGGGCGTCCGCGCCCGGGACCGAGCGGGCGCGGAGGCGCGGGCCGTGACGGTGACGTACCTGGGCGCGCTCTTCCGTCCCAAGGGTTTCCTCGACCTGCTGGACGCGGCCGCAAGGCTCCGGGATGCCGAGCCGCCGGTCCGCTTCATCCTGGCGGGCGGCTGGGTCTCGGATGCGGAGCGCGAGGAGGCGGTCGAGCGGGTGCGCGCCCACGGTCTCGAGGACGTCGTCGACTTCCCCGGCGTCGTGGCGGGCGATGCGAAGCGCGCGCTCTGGCTGGAGAGCGACATATTCGTGTTCCCGGGCTACCAGGCCGAAGGGTTGCCGCTCGTGGTCCTCGAGGCCATGGCGGCGGCGCTCCCGGTCATTGCGACGCCGATGGGCGCGATCCCGGATGCCGTGGCCGACGGGATCAGCGGGATCCTCGTGCCGCCGCGCGATCCGTCGCACCTTGCGGACGCGATCGGGCGACTCGCGCGCGAGCCGGCGCTGCGCGAGCGGATGGGGCGCGCCGGACGCGCGCGCTTCCTGGACGCGTACACGGACGACCGCTGCATCGAGCGCCTGATCGCGGTGCTGGATGCGGCGTGCGGTGGGCTGGAGGCAGTGTGAAGGTGTTCAATGTGGCGGGCACCCGGCCGAACCTGGTGAAGATGGCGCCGTTGATGCAGGCGTTGCGGGCGGCGCCGGGGATCGAGCCGGTGCTGGTGCACACCGGGCAGCACTACGACGAGCGGCTGTCGGAGGTGTTCTTCCGCGAACTCGAGATCCCTGAGCCGGACCACGACCTCGGCGTGGGCTCGGGGAGCCATGCGCGGCAGACGGCGGAGATCATGACGCGGCTGGACGCGCTGTTCGAGCAGGAGCGGCCGGATCTGGTGGTCGTCGTCGGGGACGTGAACTCGACGCTCGCCGCGGCGCTGGTCGCCGCGAAGCTGGGGATCCCGATCGCGCACGTCGAGGCGGGGCTGCGGAGCTTCGACCGACGCATGCCGGAGGAGGTGAACCGCGTGTTGACGGACGCGGTCTCGGACTTCCTCTTCACCACGGAGCGCGCCGCGGAGGAGAACCTGCGGCGGGAGGGGATCGCGCCGGAGAAGGTGCACTTCGTGGGGAACGTGATGATCGACACACTGCTGCGGCACCGCGAGCGCGCGCAGGCGCTGGACATGCCGGGCCGCGTCGGCGAGCGTGCGGGGGCGTACGGGGTCGTGACGCTGCATCGGCCGTCGAACGTGGATGCGCCGGAGGTGCTCGGCGGATTGATCGATGCGCTCGCGGAGGTGCAGCGGCGGATCCCGTTGCTCTTCCCCGTGCATCCGCGGACGCGGCGGCGGCTGGCGGAGGCGGGCCTCGAAGCGCGGATCGCGTCGCTGGGCGGGCTCCGGCTCATGGAGCCGCTGGGGTACCTCGAGTTTCTCGGCCTCGTGGCCGGCGCGCGCGTGGTCCTCACGGACTCGGGCGGGATCCAGGAAGAGACCACGGTGCTGGGGATCCCCTGCCTGACGCTGCGGGAGAACACGGAGCGGCCGGTGACGGTGACGCAGGGGACGAACCGGCTGGTCGGGATGGCGCCGGCGCGCATCGTCGAGGCGGCGTTCGAGGCGCTCGAGGCGCCGCCGCCGAACGGTCGCCGGCCCGAGTTGTGGGATGGCCACGCCGCCGACCGCGTGGTCGCGACGCTACGGTCCCGGTGGACGGGGGCGGGATGGCGCTGACGGCGGCGCCGATGCTGTCGTTCGAGCGGCTCCGGCGGCCGCTGTTGCTGGCGGGGATGCTGGCCGGCTGCCTGATCCTCGGCTTCCTGCTGGCCAACCGGCCATGGCTGGCGATGGGCGCGGGCGGCGGTGCAGTGATCCTGGTGCTGCTGCTGCTCAGGCCGCTCGTCGTGCTCGGCGCGCTGTTGGCCCTGGGTGCGTACGACCTCTCGTTCATGACGGGCGGGTTCAACGTGCTCTTCCCGGGGCTCGGCGGGCTGGACATGAACGGGATCCGGCTGATCGGAGTCGTCGCGGGCCTCTCGGCGCTCGTGCTCGTGCACCGCGACTTCGCCGACTACGCGTTCGACCGCCACGGCCGCTGGTACGTGGTCTTCCTCGTCTTCGCCGCGGCCACGCTGGTCTACACGCTCTCGGTCGTGGACGGATTGCGGCTGTTCTTCAAGCTCGCCTACCCGTTCCTCATGTTCGTGGCCATCCGCGGCGTGGTGCGCGAGCGCGGGCAGCTCGAACGGCTGGTCGACTGGGTACTGATCGGGGGGATCGTGCTCACCGTCCTGATCGACCCGGTCTACGTCATGGCCGGCGGCTACGACGTGGATGCGGCCGGACGGATCCGCGTCCAGAGCATGGGCTTGCACGAGAACCCATTCTCGTTCTACCTACTGATGCTGATCCTGATCTCGTTCGCCCGCTACACCGTGCGGGGGCAGCTCCGCTACCTGGCGCTGTGCGGTCTGTTCGGGATCTGGCTGGTGCTGACGCTCACGCGCATCACGTTCCTGGCCGGCATGGCCGGCCTGGCCGGCGTGGCATTGTTCGGTGCACTGGTCGCGCGCAACTATCGCGCGGTCCTCGGCGCGGGCGTCGTGGCGGCCGCGCTCGCGGTGCCGCTCGTGCCGGTGGCGCTGGAACGTTCGCTCGGCTACATTCCCGGCCCGGCGGAACTGCTCTCGCTGCTCGCGGACCCGATGACGCTGATCCAATCGATCAACTGGCAGGGACGGTTGGTCCTGTGGGGCGTCATCTTCAGCTCCGTCGCATCGAGTCCGGTGATCGGACACGGCCTGGGCTCTTCGACGGCGCTCATCTTCGCGACACTCCCGGGCTGGGCGGGCGTGGTGCACAACGAGTATCTGCGCCTGCTGGTGGACACGGGCATCATCGGTTCGGTCCTGTTCGCGATCGCGGTGCTCGCATGGTGCGCCGGCGCATTGCAGGCGGGCCGCGTCCAGGACGCGCAGGCGCGCGAGTTCGCGCTCCCGGCATTCGCCGGGATCGTGGCGTGGTCGATCATCGCGGTGACGGACAACGCGTTCGACTACTACGCTCCGTTCACGCAGTACATTGCGTTCCTCTGCGCGGGCGCGCTGAGCGCCGCCGGCTGGGCGCGGCTCGAGGCGGAACAGGAGACGGGCGACTGATGGCGATCGCCGATTTCCACAACCATCTGGTGCCGGGCGTCGACGACGGGGCGCAGACGGTCGAGGAGGCGCACGGCGGCCTCGCGGCGATGCACGAATCGGGTGTGCGCACGCTGGTCGCCACGCCGCACGTGCAGGCTTCGCTGACGCGCCAGCCGGCGGCGCTGGAAGCGCGCCTCGCCGAGATCGATCTCGGCTGGGCCACGCTCGAGTCGCAGGTCGCGCCGCTCTTCCCGGACCTCGAGATCCACCGCGGCGCGGAAGTCATGCTGGACACGCCCGAACCGGACTTCTCGGACGCACGCCTGCGTCTGGCCGGTGGCCCGTTCGTGCTGGTCGAGTTCCCGTACATGACCGTGCCGCCGCGCTCCGAGCGCATCATCCCGACCATGAAGCTGGCGGGGTGGACGCCGATCATCGCGCACCCCGAGCGGTACGGCGGCGTGGATCCCGAGCTGGGGATCATTGGCGAGTGGCGGCGTCTGGGCGCGTTCCTCCAGGTCAACGTCGGCTCCGTACTGGGGCGCTACGGCACGGATGCCCGGCGCATCGCGCTGGCGCTCCTGGATCGCGGCTGGGCCGACTACCTGTGTAGCGACTATCATGCGCGCGGCCGCGTCGCGGTGCGGGAGTGCCGCCGTCGCATCATCGAGATCGGCGGAGAGGAGCAGGCGCGCCTCCTCACGGAACTGAACCCCGCGCGCGCCATCAAGGGCGAGGTGCCGATGCCCGTCCCCCCACTGCGGCCGCATCGCGGCCTCTGGTCCCGCATCCGGAGGGCGTTCCGATGAACTGGAATCCCGCGCGAGGCGGATCCCGCGGGCTCCTCGTGGCGTTCGCGCTCGCGGCGGCCGCGGGGTGCGCCGACGGGATCACGGATGCGGACCGGCCGCTGCTCTTCTCGGCAGTGAGTGCAGGCGGCGACCACACCTGCGGGATCGGGACCGACGGCGGCGCCTTCTGCTGGGGCCGCGGCGCCTACGGCGAGCTCGGGACGGGCGGGACGGAGGACTCGCCCGTGCCGGTGCGTGTCGGCGGAGGCGTCCACTTCACCGCGATCAGTGCCGGCGGCAGCCACACCTGCGGTCTGGCCGAGGATGGGTCGGCCTACTGTTGGGGGTGGAACGTGGCCGGCCAGCTCGGGACCGGGAACACGGTGGGGTACGGCCTGCCGACCATTGTCACGGGCGGGCTGCACTTCGAGGCCATCACCAGTGGGGAGAATCACACCTGCGCGATCGCGGCCGATGGCACGGCCTACTGCTGGGGCGACAACGGGAGTGGCCAGCTCGGCAACGGCACGACGCTGGGCGCGGTCCAGCCGGTCGCGGTCGCGGGCGGGCTGCGCTTCATTTCGTTGAGCGCCGGCGCCGCCCATACGTGCGGCGTCAGCGTCGATGGCGTCGCGTACTGCTGGGGGCTGAACCACCTCGGCCAGCTCGGGACCGGCGGTACCGAAGATGCGTGGGAGCCGACGCGCGTTGCGGGCGACCTCGATTTCGTGATGATCAGCGCCGGTTTCGCCCACACCTGCGCGATCGCGGTCGATGGCGCGGCGTACTGCTGGGGGAGCAACACTGCGGGCGAGCTGGGCAACACGTTCATCGAGCCGCCGCGGCACGCGGGGACGCTCGAGCCCGGTCGGGTGCACGGCGGGGCGGGCCTCGTATGGATTTCCGCGGGACCGCACTACACCTGCGGAGTAGGGGCGGACGGCGTCGGATTCTGTTGGGGTCGCGGCATTTACGGGCAGATCGGCAACGGCCTCACATTGAACTTCGCGACGCCGCAGCGGATCTCGGAACGGCCCGAGAGGATCTCCGCCGGTGCATTGCGGTTCCGCTCGGTGAGCACGGGCGGCACGCACACCTGTGGGCGCGCCACGACCGACGCCGTCTACTGCTGGGGGACCGGCGAGCTGGGCCAGTTGGGGAACCCGGGGTTCAACTACTCGCCGGTCCCGATCCTCGTCACCAGACTTCGCTGAGCGGGACCATGCCCTCGATCCGAACGTCCATTCTCGCGCCGTTCCTCGCGCTCGCCGCCGCCGTGCCGCCGCCGCTGGCCGCGCAATCGACGGTCGCGGATACGACCGCCACGGCGACGGCGCAGCAGCTCGAGGCGCTCCGCCCCGGCGACGTCGTCCAGCTCCGGATCTGGCGGGAAGAGGATCTCTCGGGCGAGTTCCCGATCGCCGCCGATGGCACCGTGGTCCTGCCGAAGATCGGCGTCTGGAAGGCCACGGGCGTGCCGCCGGATTCGCTGGAGGCGGCGATCATCGAGGCGTTCCGGCGCTATCTGCGCAACCCGTCGATCCAGGTGGTCTTCCTGCGCCGGGTCAACATCATGGGTTCCGTCCGGCTGCCGGGGCTCTATCCGGTCGACCCGACGATGGCGATCGCCGATGTCCTGGCGCTTGCGGGCGGCGTGACGCCCGTCGGCAAGCAGGACGAGATCGAGCTGCGGCGCGGCGGCGAGGTCCTGGTGGCCGACATCACCGAACAGACCCGCATCGGCGATCTGCCGATCCGCTCGGGCGACCAGCTCTTCGTCCCGGAACGAAGCTGGATCAGTCGGAACCAGGGGCTCGTCGCGGTGATCATCTCGTCGATCACGACCCTCGCCGCGACCTACCTCAGCCACGAGCTCAGCAAATGACCATGCCACGACGCACGGCGCGGACGGCTTCCGCGCAGACTCCGGCGAACATCAGGTGTTGAAGCCCGCAACGAATCCCTCGGCCCTGAGGAACGGCCGGCCGGCGGAAGAGACCCACCTGCACGCGTTCTGGAACTTCCTCCTCCGCAACCGCCTCCTCGCCTTCGGCGTGCCGGCGCTGCTGGTGGCCGCCACGGCGGCGTTCCTGTGGTTCGTTGCGCCGGTCTACGATGCCGTCGCCTGGATCCGGATCGACGAGCAGCGCTCGAACCTGCCGGTTCTCGACGCACTCAAGGACCTCTCGTCCGGGAGCCAGATCGCGACGGAGGTCCAGGTGCTGCGGCGCCGGCCGCTCGCCGCCGCGGTCGTCGACTCGCTCGACCTCCAGCTCTCGGTCGCGGCGCCGCGCGGCGTGTTGAGGAGCGAACTGTTCGACGACATCGAGACCTCGCGGAACGCGCCGGAGGCGGAGTACCGGTTCCGGCGCGGCGCCGACGGCCGCTTCACCGTCACGCGCGATGATGCCGATACGCCGCTGGGCACGTACGCGATCGGCGAGGTCGTGCGCCTGGATGGCGTCGTGCTACGCCTCGCGCCCGGCGCCGCGGCGCACGAGGAGATCCGGGTGGTCGTCCAGACCTTCCGCGCTGCGCTGAAGGCGTTCCGCGAGGCGCTGGCGGTGGGTCGTCCGGACCGCGAGGCGGACCTGGTGACCGTCGCCTATCAGGGGACGGACCCGGAGCTGGTGCGGGACGTGCCGAACGCCATGGCGACGTTCTTCATCCGGCAGCGCCGCGCGGTCAAGCGGACCGATGCGCTGGGCACCATCGCGTTCATCGAAGAGCAGATCGACACGTTGTCCGGGCAGCTCCGGGCGGCGGAGGAAGAGCTGCGGCGGTACCGCTCGCAGAACAACATCGTCTCGTTCGAGTTCGAGGCCGAGGCGCAGATGCAGCGGCTGGCCGACATGCAGGCGGAGCGCGACCTGCTGGATGCGCGGCGGGGTGCGCTGGCCTCACTGCTCGCGGAGGTGGATTCCGCGTTCGCGGCGGGGGATACGCTGGGGCAGTCGCCGTACCGCCGGCTGATCGCGTTTCCGAGCCTGCTGAGCAACTTCGCGGTCTCCGAGCTGTTTCGTTCGATGAACGAAGTCGAGAACGAGCGGGCGGAGCTGCTGAACCGGCGGACGCCGGAGGATCCGGAGGTCCAGGTGCTGACGGGCCGGATCCACGATCTCGAGCGTCAGCTCCGGTCGATCGCGGTCACGTACCTCGAGGGGCTGGCCAACAACGTCCGATCGCTGAACACGAACCTGGCGCGGTTCGAGGATGAGCTGAGTCTGATCCCCTCGCGCGAGATCGATTACCTGCGGCGGAAGCGCGAGGCGGAGGTCCTGCAGGAGATCTACACGATGCTCCAGACGCGGCTCCAGGAGGCGCAGATCGCCGCGTCGGTGGATGATTCGAGCGTGCGCGTGGTGGAGCCGGCGGTGCTGCCGCTCGAGCCGATCAAGCCACGGAAGATGCTGAGCCTGGGGCTGGCCGTCGTCCTCGGCCTGGTCCTCGGGCTGGGCGCGGCGTTCGCGCGCGAGAACATGGACACGACGGTGCACACGCGCGAGGATCTCCAGGCACTGCTCGAAGAGATCCCGGTGCTCGGCTCGATCCCGCGGATCCGCGAAGCGGTGGGGAACGGAGGCGCGCGGCGCGGTGTCAGTGCGGGCAGCGGCGCGGCCGGCCTCGGGCCGCGGCTGGTTGCGGGGCGCGATCCGCGCAACCCGGTGTCGGAGGCGTACCGCAGCCTGCGGACGAACATCACGTTCTCGCGTATCGAGCGTGCGCCGCGGACCATGGTCCTGACCAGTCCGACGCCGGGGGACGGCAAGTCGACGAGCGCGTCCAACCTCGCGATCACACTGGCGCAGCAGAGCGTCCAATGCCTGCTGGTGGACGCGGACATGCGGCGCGGCTTCCTGAACGACATCTTCGGCGTGGCGCGGGAGCCGGGCCTCTCGAACGTGCTGCTGGGCCGGACGTCGGTCGAGGACGCGATCCAGCGGATCGAGCTGGGCGAGAGCGGCGCGCTCGACTTCCTCCCGACCGGGACACTGCCGCCCAACCCCGCGGAGCTGCTGGGGTCGCGCCAGATGCAGGAACTGCTCGCCACGCTCGCCGAGCGCTACGAGGCCGTGATCCTGGATGCGCCGCCGCTCACGCTGGTGACGGATGCCGCCGTCCTGGGGACGTACGCCGATGGCGTGGTCGTGGTCGCGCGCGCCGGCGTGACCGACCGCGGCGCGATCCGCTACGCGCTCGATCAACTCACCGCCGTGCGCGCGCCGGTCCTCGGCGCCGTGCTCAACGATGTCGACCAGCGCAAGGAGCGCTACTACGGGTCGTACAGCGCGGGCTCGCACGCGGAGTACTATGGAGGGAAGGGCTAGGGCTAGGGCTGGGGCTGGGGCTGGGGAAGGCAGTCCGAACTCGGAGGGCGGTTCCCACGCCGCGCGGCCGGCTCCGACCGACCCTAGCCCCAGCCCTAGCCCTGGCGGCGCCTTCGGCGCCGCCGCGCGCCTCCTGATCATCGTCGACTACTTCGCGGACCCGCCGGTCATCGGGACCTCGGTGCTCGCGTATCACTGGGCGCGCGCGTTGCGGCGCCGCGGACACGCGGTCGACCTGCTGTGCGCGTTCGAGGCGTGGGATGAGGCGTGGGCGCCGTACTACCGGTCGGCGGGGGTCGGGCGGCCGGGGGTGGATGTGGTGCGGCGGGGGCGGCTCCGACGTGCGCTCTCGATGCTGGGGGGCGTGCCGCCGGCGCTCGCGCGCGTCGATGCACGGCGGCTGGCCGCGGCCGTCGAGGCGGCCGGCCGGCGCTACGACGCGGTGGTGGTCATCGGGCCGGCGCTGCTCCGGGTCGCGGAGCGGCTCGAACGGTCGTGCCGCGTGCTGTTCGTGCCGACCGATGCGGTGTCGCTCGTCCTCGAGCGACGGACCGCGCCGTGGCCGCGCCCGCTCGAGCGACTGCGCTGGCGCATCGAGGCGGCAATGTGGCGGCGGCTCGAGGCGCAGCGCCTCTCGCGGCTCGGGGCGGTGGCGTTCGTCGCGCCGGAGGACGCGCGCGCGGCGGCGCGCCGCTGGCCGGCGGAGCGCCGGCGCCGGCTGCACGTGATCCCCAACGGCGTGGACGCCGAATTCTTCCGCCCCGCCGCCGCCGCGCCGCGCCCCGCCGAACTCGTCTTCACCGGCAATCTGTGGACGTACGACTCGACGGTCGGCGCGCGCTGGTTCATCGAGCGGGTGCTGCCGCGCGTGGCGGATGCGGTCGGAGCCGTCCGGCTGCGGCTGGTCGGCCGCGACCCCGCGCCGGCGCTCCGCGAGGCGGCCGCGCGCGACGAGCGCATCGCGATCGATGCGGATGTCCCCGACCTGCGGCCGTACCTCGCGGCGGCGACGGCGTACGTCTGCCCCCTCATCAGCGGCGCGGGTGTCAAGAACCGGCTGCTTGAAGCGTTGGCCATGGGGAAGGCGGCCGTGGCCACCACGATGTGCGCCGCGCCGCTGGGCCTCGTCGATGATCGGCACCTGCTGGTCGCCGACGCGCCGGAGGCCTTCGCGGATGCCGTGATCCGGCTGCTGCGCGAGCCCGAGACGCGCGAACGGCTCGGCAGCGCGGCGCGGACCGAGGTCGCGACGCGCTTCTCCTGGGATGCTGCGGCCGGCCTTGTCGAGGCGGCGCTGGCGAGCATTGAATGAGACCTAACGCGAGTTTACGCGTCTATATTCTGAACTGGAACAGCGGCGCACTCGGGGCGACGTGCCTCGATGCGGTGCTCCGCTCGACCGGTGTGCGGCCCGACCCCATCGTGATCGACAACGCGTCGACCGACGGCAGTCGGGCGCGGCTCGCAGAGATGGTCGGTACCGAGCGCGTGATCGCGCTCGGCGAGAATCGCGGCTACGCGGGGGGCATGAACGTCGCCCTCGAAGACCTGCGCCGCAGCGGCCTCGAGTACGGCCTGCTGCTGACGCAGGACGTGATTCCGGAGCCCGATGCACTCGCCCGGCTCGTCGACGCGATGTGCGCGGATCCCGGCGCGGGCGTGGTCGGGCCCGTCATCGTTTACCGGGAACGGCCGGAGCGTATTCTCGGCGCCGGCGGGATCATCGACCGGCGCACCGTGCGGGCGCCTTGCCTGCGCACGGTCCAGCGCGCGCGGCCGTATCCGGTCGACTGGCTCGATGGCTGCTGTCTGCTCGTCCGCAGCGCGGCGGCGCAAGCGGCGGGCGGCTTCGATGAGGCGTACTTCATGTACTACGAGGAAACCGACTTCTGCCACCGGGTCCGGCGGCGCGGCTGGTCGGCGGTGCTGGCGCCCGACGCGCTGGTCCACCACGACAAGAGCGCGGTGCCGAGCAGGGCGTACTACTTCTACATGACCCGCAATCGATACCGGTTCTGGCAGAAGAACTTCGGGATCGGCACGCCGCGCGTGACGCTCTCCGTCGCGGAGGAGACGGCGCGCGTGTTCGCCTCGTGGATGCGGTCGCTGCTGGTGCCCTCGCGCTGGCCCGAGCGGACCGAGCGGTACCAGCGGCTGCGCGGCCAGGCGCGCGGCGCGATTGCGGGCACGGCGGCGCACCTGCGCGGCCGCTACGGGCCGATGCAGGGGAGGGCCGACGGCTGATGGCGCCCGCGCTTCGCTCAGTGGATCGCGCGTGGCGCCGAGACCCGCGCCGTCGTCCGTTCCGGCCAGAACGGCTGCCACACCACGCCGAGGTCGAACGTCCAGTTGTTCTCGATCCGCGGCGCGGGGCTCATCAACGCGAGGAAGTTCCGGTTGTAGCGGCGACTGTAGGCCAGGCCCCACCCGATCCGGAACGGGCCGTCGAAGAACAGGTGGTGGATCCCGCCGGTCAGCTCGACATCGTGTCCCTTGTAGCCGTAGCGGAACGCCCAGGTGTTGTAGTACGCGTCGTTGTCGTGGCGGATGCGCTCGACGAAGAGGCCGAGGCGGCCCCAGCGGTCGTAGAGGTCGGCGCCGAGGAACTGGGCGCTCGAGCCCGGACCGATCGAGGCGCCGAGGAGCTGGCCGCGCTGGGTGTAGCCCTGGCGGATCTGGTGGTGGACGTAGAAGGCGATGCCGCCGGCCCGGCCGGTGCGGTAGGTGGGCGGCGTTTCGAGGTTCGTCCACTCGCCGTAGAAGCGGATCCAGCGGTCGCCGGCAGGGAGCATCTTCTGGAACCCCAGCGTGTACCCCTCGCTGTGATCGGGCTCCATGATCAGGTCTTCCAGGCCGTCCCAGTTGTCCTCGCGGCCCCATTCGGCGTAGGCCTCGAAGCCGGCGGCGGGGAGCGCCCAGCGCGCGAAGACGGAGAGGATCTGGTCGTTGCCCAGCGGGTTGCGGCCGCCCACGGGGTTGCTGCGGAGATTGCCGTAGGGTCGGCTCACGTATTCGGAAATCGACAACCCGTCGGCCGGGATGTTCGCGAGGAACGCGCGGGCGAAGCCGAGGAAGAGGCCCGGGAGCCAGCGGGGGCCGTAGTCGAAGACCAGGCCGGCGATCATCCGCCGGTCGTTGGACGCGATCCGGTCGAAGTAGTCGGATTCGGCGAGGTGGCCCCAGACCGCGCGAGCCTCGACGGTGCCGATCGGCAGTTCGAGCGGACTCGAGGTGCCGAGGAAGACGTGCGGGAAGCCGGGCGCGGTGTTGCTCATGAGGAGCGGGTTCCGCAGCGCGGGGCCCCACCACAGGTTCTCCGTCGAAAAGCCGACCGTCGCGTGGTACGCATCCACGCGGATGAAGCTCTGCCCGGGGTCCAGCACCCAGAACGCATCCTCGCCGAAGCGCTGCGGCCAGTCGATGCGCCGCGGATGCCACGGGTTGACGAACGGCGAGTAACCGCTCGGCGTCGCGCCGGTGACGATCTGGAAATCGTGGTTTTCCTGGAAGATGATGGCCGGCGCGAGTCCGGCCGAGAGCGTGGCGGGGCCGTGACGCCAGTGGACGATCACGCCGCCATCCACGGACGTCGAGAGGCCGCGGCCCGCCCAGAGCGCGCCGTTGTTGCGGTCGTTCGGATAGGCGCTGTTGAAGTGGTTCGACCAGCGCGGCTGCACGATGTCGATGCGCAGGTCGGCCGAGTCGCGCTCGGGCCGGAACCGGTCGCGCCAGGGGAAGGCGTCCCCACCATCACAGGTGGGCAGGACCATCGCTTCGGCGGCTCGTCGAATCAGGTGCGGCCGGACGGGTGCCGCGCCGATCAATTCGGAAACGCGCGCGAGGTCCGCGACGGGCCCGGTCAGGTCGGGGCGCCCGAGATACAGCGCCGTCCGACACTCGGATGCGGGCCGTGGACCCGCATCCGGCACGACCTGCGCGCGCACGGGGGCGAGGGGGAGGAGGATTCCCATGAGCGCCATGACAACAGCGAGATTGCTTTTCATACGATGGCGGTCCGGCAACCGGTCTTGCTTCGGGATGGCTGAAAGCGCGGATCTTCGGCAAGGGTACATGGTTGCGGGGGGTGCCGCAAGGGCGGTGGCGTGGTGGCGGCGTAGCGGCCGTATGTGCGGCCGGCTCGCGCGAATGTCATCCCTGGGGCTGCTGGTGTGGCTGGGCGGGGCGGCCGCGGTCCGCGCGCAGGAGCCGCCGCGCTTCGCCACGCCGTTCATCGGACCGGACCACTGGTCGCTCCGGGCGGCGCGGCGGCTGGACGCCCTCGGTCTGGCCGATCCGGGGTTCCCGTGGGGTGAGCGGCTGCTCACGCGCCGCGAGCTCGCCGCCCTGTTCCAGAAGGCCGCGATCGAGGCGACGCGCCGCGCGCCGGAGTTCGCGCCGCTCGCCCTCGCCTACCTCGACCGTTTCGTCGAGGAGTTCCCGGCGACCGTGGCGGCGCTCGACCGCGCCCGCGAAGACGGATTCCAGATGATGGGCGGCGCCGTGCACATGCGCTACGAGCGTCATGACGGCCGGGTCCGCACGGGGACGGGCATGCGTCCGACCGACCCGGACTGGACGACGCCGGCGCCGATCCCCGATGCCTCGGTGCGGGCGTCGGACATCCAGCTCAGCGCCGCGCTGCGCCCGCACGTCGCGGCGACGGTGATGACGACGTCGCGCTCGATCACGGCGGACGGCGGCACGGCGTACGACCGCCTCGCGTTGGCCGAGGGGCACGTCACGGCCACGTGGGGCGATGTCGGTGTCTGGTTCGGCCGCCGGGCGATCGGGTTCGGCGCGGGCGCGAGCGGCGGGATCGTGCTGCGCGCGCATGAGCCGGTGGATGGCGGCGGCATCTATCTGACCGACCCGGTACGGCTCCCCGGTCCGTTCCGCTACCTGGGACCGTTGCGGCTGACCGCGACGCTGGCGCGCATCGACTACGAGGGCGGCGGGATCCGGCGCCCGTGGTTCGGGACCACGCGCCTGGCGATCTCGCCGCATCCGCGGCTGGGGATCGGGCTGAGCCGCGCGATCATGTTCGGCGGCGATGGCAATTCGGGGTTCACGCTGAAGAACTTCGCGTACATGGTGGTCGGCAAGCACTCGGGCGAGAACGGCGAGTACGACAACCAGGTGGTGGCGGTGGACGTGCGGTACCGCCCGCCCGTCGAGGCGATCCCGCTCGTCTTCTACGTCGAGTGGGGCTTCGACGACAGTGCGGGCGCGTGGAAGGACGTCCCGGCGATTCTCGCGGCCGTCGAGGTCCCCGCCCTGCCGGGGTGGCCCGAAGCGTCGCTGCGTATCGAACGGACGAGCTTTGCGCCCGCCTGCTGCGGCAACACCATCTGGTACCGGAACTGGGCGTTCCGCAGCGGTTGGACGGCGGATGGGCAGCCGCTCGGCCACCCGCTGGGCGGCCACGGCACGGAATGGTTGGCGCGCCTGGAGGCGGATCTGCTCGATGCCCGGCTCCGCGTGGATGCGCGTGCGTTCCTGCGCGACCGGGGCGCGGAGAACCTCTTCGCGCCGGATCGCGAGGGCCACAGCCGGGGGGCGCATCTCACGATCGCGGGGCGCCCGCACTCCTCGATCGAGGCCTTCCTCTCGGGAGGCATCGAGGTCGGCGAGCGCGACTGGCGCCAGACGGGACTCGAGGTCGGTGCGCGCTTGTGGATCCGCTGATCCGCGAGGCGGGAATGCCGCCGGCACCGATGGCGGGTCCGTTCCGGACGCGGGGTGTGGGCGTCGCCGCCCATGCCGCGGAGACCTTGCCCCGCCTCCGGGAATCCTGTATGATCGCGTCGCGCTGGTGGACCCACCGGGGCTCGGGGGCGCGGCCCGTCGGCCGGCGTCCCGGACTGCGGATCCCCGCCGGCCCGTCGCAACGAACGCGCCGCGGCCGCAGGCCCCGGCGTCCGTCCACCGTTGCGGTCTCCCCGGGCGTCTGCCATCGATCAAGACCGACCAGGAACCGGCTCCCGTCGCTCGGCGGTCTGCGTGTGATGCCGCACCGGACCGGCGATGGCACGACCGGTGCGGCGGCCGCCCGATCGCTCGCCGTGTCTATAGGGCGGCGCATGGGATGCCGAAGCTGGGAAGAGTGAGATCTGCGCGTGCGCGGAGATCGCCGGAAACATAACGGGGGGGTGGCGGAGAATGTCGAGCTGCCGTCGAATCTCGAGCCTGTGGTGAACCGGGCCCTGGAGCACGAGCCGTCTTCGAACGGCGCGCCGTATCATCGCGGCAATGGTGCCGGGGCAGACGCCGGGAAAGCGCGCCGATGGACTCGGGTCGCCGCACGGGTCTACGCGGCGCTGGACCGTCATCGGGGCTGGGCCGCACTCGCCGCCTACGCCGCGCTGACCGTCGCGGGCTACACCATCGCGTTCCTGCTGCGCTTCGAGCTGCATTGGCGGAGCGAGTACACGGTCGCCTTCGCCACCAGCCTGCCGGCGCTGCTCGCGATCCGCATCGCGCTGGCACGCGCGTTCCGCCTCAGTTCGGGACGCTGGCGGTTCATCGGCACGCGCGACGTGCTGCGCCTCGCGATCGCGACGGCCGCCGGCTCGGTCATCTTCTTCGTCGCGACCCGCATCTCGCCGGTCGTGCCCCTGGTCCCGCGCTCCGTCGTCCTGATCGAGTGGGTGCTGACGACGTATCTGACGGCCGGCGCGTGGATCGCGTACCGCACGTCGTTCGAGCAGATCCGGCACCGGCGCGCGGGGTTCAACGGGAGCGCGCGGCGCGTGCTGATCGTCGGCGCGGGCGAGGCCGGACATCAGCTCGCGCGCGAGATGGCGCGCGTGCCGACGGGATACCGGCCGATCGGCTTCGTCGATGACGACCCCGCCAAGCGCGGCACGCGGCTCCACGGTCTGCCCGTCTTCGGCACCACCGCCGAGCTCGCGCGGACCGCCGCGAGGGAGGGCGCCGAGGAGATCATCATCGCGATCCCGTCCGCATCGCCCGCCGAACTGCGCCGCATCGTCGAGATCGCCGAGGCCGCCGACGTGCCGTTCAAGGTGCTGCCCGGCATCGCCAGCGTACTCACCGGCGGCGCGCGCGTCGACCTGCTCCGCGAGGTCCGGATCGAAGACCTGCTCGGCCGCGAGCCGATCCGCCTCGAACTGCCCGAGCTGGCCGCTGACCTGCGGGGCCGCGCCGTCCTGATCACCGGCGCCGCCGGCTCGATCGGTTCCGAACTCGCGCGCCAGATCGCGCTCCACGGACCCGGGCGCCTGATCCTTTTCGACCAGGCCGAGACCGAGCTGTACTACCTCGAACTCGACCTGCGCGAACGCTTCCCCGACCTCGACCTCGTGCCCGTCATCGGCGACGTGGTCGACGCCGGCAGCGTCGAGCGCGCCTTCAACGAGTTCGCGCCCTCGAGGGTCTTCCACGCTGCCGCCTACAAGCACGTCCCCATGATGGAGAGCAATCCCCGGGAGGCCGTGCGCAACAACGTGATCGGGACCTGGCGCGTGGCGGATGCCGCCGGCCGGCACGGCGCGGAGAAGTTCGTCCTGATCAGCACCGACAAGGCCGTCCGCCCGACGAGCACGATGGGCGCGACCAAACGGCTCGCCGAGCTCGCCATGCTCGAGCTCCAGGACCGTCATCCCGGGACCGTCTACGGCGCCGTCCGCTTCGGCAACGTCCTGGGCAGCAGCGGGAGCGTGATCCCGATCTTCAAACGACAGCTCGCCGCCGGGAAGCCGCTGACCGTCACGCACCCCGATGCGACGCGGTACTTCATGACGATCCCGGAGGCCGTCCAGCTCGTGCTTCAGGCCTCGCTCCTCGAAGAACTGCGCGGCCAGATCGCGATGCTCGAAATGGGCGACCCCGTACGCATCGTCGACATGGCCATGCGCCTGCTCCGCCTCTCGGGCGCCGTCAACGGCAACGGCAAGCGCCTCACCTTCGTCGGGCTCCGGCCGGGCGAGAAGCTGCACGAAGAGCTGGTCGCGCCCGACGAGATCGCACGGCCGACGGCCATCGCGAAGGTCCGGCTCGTCGAGAGCGCGCGCGGCCCGGCCGAATCCATCCTGCGCCGCATCGAACAGGCGGATCGCGACGTCGATGCGACGGTCGACGGGATCGTGGGTGAGCTGTCCACGATCTTCCCGCTGCTCAACGGAAAGGAACACGGCCGGCAGGGCGTGCCGGCCGTTCAGAACGGCACGCGGCCCCACGTCTGAGCCGCAGAATCCGGAGGAACATGCCGGTACCGCTGCTGGACCTGAAGCGACAGTTCGCGGCGATCTCGTCCGAGATCCGCGCACGCATCGACGAGGTGATCGACGCCCAGGCGTTCATCCTGGGGCGCCCGGTCGAGGAACTCGAAGCCGCCGTGGCGGCGTTCCTCGGCGTCGACCACGCCGTCGGCGTGGCCTCGGGGACCGACGCGCTGCTCCTGCCGCTGAAGGCCCTCGAGCTGCAACCCGGCGATGAGGTGATCACGTCGCCGTTCACCTTCTTCGCGACGGCGGGCGCGATCCACAACGCGGGCGGACGCCCCGTCTTCGTCGACATCGAGCCGGAGTCGTTCAACCTCGACCCCGACCGCGTCGAGCAGGCGGTGACGCCGCGGACGCGCGCGATCGTGCCGGTCCACCTCTTCGGTCAGATGGCCGAGATGGCGCCGCTGCGCGAGATCGCGGACCGGCACGGGCTGCCGCTGATCGAAGATGCGGCCCAGGCGATCGGCGCGCGCCAGCGCGTGGGCGATGAATGGTACGCCACGGGGCGACTCGGGACGTGCGCCGCGTTCTCGTTCTTTCCGTCCAAGAACCTGGGTGCGTTCGGCGATGGCGGGATGATCGTGACGGATGATGCCGCGCTCGCCGCGCGGCTGCGGCGCTTGCGCGTGCACGGCGGCCTCAAGATGTACCACCACGAAGAGGTCGGCACGAACTCGCGACTGGATGCGCTTCAGGCCGCGGTCCTTCTGGCCAAGCTGCCGCACCTGCCGGCGTGGAGCGAGGCGCGGCGACGCAACGCCGCGGCCTACAACGACCGCCTCGCCGACCTCGAACGCCGCGGCTGCATCGAGCGGCCGCGCGTCCGGGAACACAACGAGTCGATCTTCAACCAGTACACGCTCCGGGCCCGCAACCGGGACGGCCTGCGTGACCATCTCCGCGCGAGCGGGATCGGCAACGCGGTCTACTACCCCGTCCCGCTCCACCTCCAGCCGTGTTTCGCGTACCTCGGATACGCGGAAGGCGCGTTCCCCGAGAGCGAACGCGCCGCGCGCGAGGTCGTGTCGATCCCGGTGTTTCCGGAACTCACGGCCGACGAGCGCGAAGAGGTGGCCGCGGCGATCGAGGCGTTCTATGAGGGCCAGCCCTAGCCCCGGGGCGGGGCAAGGCAGGGGCAGAGGGAGGAGGGACTCGGCATGAATGAGAACCGGCGGACGCGGACGGCGGTGGTGGGGTGCGGCTACTGGGGGAAGAACCTGGTGCGCAACTTCGCGGCGCTCTCCGACCTGCGGGTGTGCTGCGATGCGGCGGAGCCGGTGCGCACCCGCATCGCGGCGGAGTACCCGGGCGTTCGCGTCACGGACGCCTACGACGAGGTCCTCGCCGACGCGGAGGTCGAGGCCGTCGTCCTCGCCACGCCGGCGCCGATGCACGCCGAGATGGCGGTCGCGGCGCTCGAGGCGGGCAAGCACGTCTTCGTCGAGAAGCCGCTGGCGCTGAGCGTCGCGGATGCGGAGCGCGTGGCGCGCGCGGCGGAGGCGGCCGGCCGCATCCTCATGGTCGGCCACCTTCTCGAGTACCACCCGGCGGTCGAGTACCTCAAGGACGTGATCGACCGCGGCGAGCTGGGCGACGTCTACTACTGCTACAGCCAGCGGGTCAATCTCGGGAAGCTGCGTTCGGACGAGAACGCGCTCTGGAGTCTGGCGCCGCACGACATCTCGGTCGTCCTCTACCTGATGGGCGAGGAGCCGGAGACGGTCGAGGCGACGGGACAGGCGTTCCTCCAGCCCGGGATCGAGGACGTCGTCTTCATGACCATGCGCTTCGCGAGCGGCCGCGTCGCCCACGTCCAGGTGAGCTGGCTCGATCCGCACAAGGCGCGGCGGCTCACCGTCGTCGGCTCGAAGAAGATGGTCGTCTTCGACGACATGCAGGCGCAGGAGAAGATCCGCATCTACGACAAGGGCGTCGACCGCCGGCCGACGGAGGCCGCGAGCTACGGCAGCTACGGCGAGTTGCTCGCGCTGCGGGAAGGTGATATCGTCATCCCGCGCATCACGGGCCGCGAACCGCTCGCGCTCGAGATCGGCGAGTTCCTCCGCTCCGTCGCGACGGGGATCCCGCCGCGCAGCGATGCCGAGGACGGGCTTCGCGTGGTCCGCGTCCTCGAGGCCGCGCAGACCCGGCTGAAGGCGGACCGATTGGTGTTCCACGCCGCGGATTGATGGGCAGGCGCTATGCCGATAGGGTCGGATCCACACCCGGTTCCACCCGCCACCGATTCGGCAGCGACCGGCGCAATCGACGCGACCGGTCGCGTCGCCGTTGCGGACCACCTCCGCCGGATCCCCGCCGTGCGCTGGGTCGGCCGCAACGTCTACCGCACCCTTCGAAAGCTCGGCTTCGTGACCGCGCTCAACATGTGGCGCTTCGTCACCCGGCCGATGCCGCTGAACGACTTCGCCGACTACGACGCCTACTGGATCGAGCGACGGCGCGCCGGCTACGACCCGGTGATGAACCGGTTCGTCATCGGAGCGAAGTACATCCCGAGCGGCGCGTCGGTCGTCGACGTCGGGTGCGGGACGGGGATGTTCCTGAAGTACGCCCTGGAGCGCGACCCGAGCCTGACGGTCTTCGGGATCGATCTGTCGGGCGAGGCGGTCGAGATCACGCGCTCGAAGGGGATCCCCGCCGCGCGGATGGACCTGCTCGCGGGCGAGCGGCCCGACGAGCGGTTCGACGTGGTGACCGCGTTCGAGGTCATCGAGCACATCGGGGATGCCGAGGCGTTCCTCGCCGCACTCGGCTCGATCTGCAAGCCGGACGGCCTGATCCTGATCAGCATCCCGAACACCGGGTTCGTGCTGCACCGCATCCGGCTCGCCGTGCTGGGCCGGTTCCCGGTCACCAACATCATGCTGCACATGAAGGAGCACCTGCGCTTCTGGACGGTCCGCGACTTCCGCGACTGGGCGCGCCACTACGGCTACGACGTACTCCGGGTCGAGGCCCAGCGGACGCCGGTGAGCCCGCGGCTGCTGGGGCGCTTCTTCCCCGGGCTGTGGGCGAATCAGATCGTGTGCGTGCTGCGGCGGCGGGGGGCGGCGGTCGCGGGGGGGTGAGCGCGTGAGCGAACTGCGGGAGCTGG